>NZ_JAPEPJ010000001.1:645000-1290000 GCF_026340255.1 Streptomyces sp. NBC_01408
CAGCGCACGATGCTGGTGCTGCGGTACTACGAGGGCCGCACGGACCCGGAGATCGCCGAGATCCTCGGGATCAGCGTCGGCACGGTGAAGTCGAGCATCTGGCGTTCGCTGCGCCGCCTTCGCGACGACGAGGCGCTGAGCTTCGGCCACGACGAGGCGGAGTCCTTCGAGGAGCTCGTCGCGTAACGCGGCACACCGAGAACCATCGGGCCGGGGGGCCCGTCCTACGGGGGTGGGACGGGGGCTCGCGGGGGGGCGAAGAGGCGGGATCAAGCGGTCGGGGGTCCGCGTGATCCCGCCTTTTTGCGTGCGCGGCCGGTGCGGCTCAAAGATCCGGGGCTCTGCCCCGGACCCCGCTCCTCAAACGCCGGAGGGGCTGGATGGTGCCCCGCCGGAGCCGAACCCAGCCCCGCCGGCGATTGAGGCGCGGGGTCCGGGACGGAGCCCCGGCAGTGGCGCGGCAGCCGGACTGACCCAGCTAGGCCCGAGCGCGAGCGGAACCGGCCCGGTGGCGCCCGGCCGCGGCGGCGGCCAGGCGGCCGAGGGCCTCGTCACGGGCACAGGCGTGTGCGCCCAGCCCGACGTGCCGGGCCACGATGCCCCGCTCGGCCCGCATCAGCCGCCAGCCCCTGCGCAGCAGGAACGGAACGGACTTGCGGCCCTCGCGCAGGTCGCGGGCCAGCCGCCGGCGGAAGGTGGTGGAGGGCCGCCCGCGCAGGCAGATCGCGTCGGCCAGCAGCCCCAGCTCCTGGCAGCGCGCCGCGATGTCGGCGGCGAAGATGCCCTCCGCGATGAACAGCGGGGTGCGCGGGGACCGGGCGATGTCCAGGGTCTCGGTGCCGGTCCGCGAGGACGTCGCGATGTCGTACACCGGCACCTCCGTCCGCCCCGTCGCGCACAGCCGCGCGATCGCGGCGACCGCCGTGTCCGCGTCCCAGGACAGCGGGGAGTCCCAGTCGATGTCGGAACTGCCCTCGACCAGGGGGAGGGTGGGGTCGTCGCCCTCCTTGTAGAAGTCGTCGAGGCGCAGCACGGGCAGCCCTGAGCGGGCGGCCAGGGAGGACTTGCCGGAGCCCGACGGACCGGTCAGCAGGACGACGCGGGTCGGTGAAGGAGAGGAGGAGCTCACGGGACACCAGTCTGAACCATTCCCCCGGGTAGGGGATCCTCCAGGTGGCCGGTTGGTATCCAGGATCACACGTCAACTACGCTGCGTGCGCACGCGACTACGACCACAGGCGAGGATTCCCATGGCACGTCACGCAGCTCCTTCCGGACCGAACCGGCTCCGCGCCGCGGGCCTGAGCGTCTCGATGGCCGGCGCGGCCCTGGCGATGGCCGCCGGCGGGGCGCAGGCCAGTGAACTCGACGTCCCGGCCGCACTGGCCGGAGTAGCGAACCCGATCGCGAACCTGAAGGTGAACCCGCTCGCGAACACCGGGGTGGACCCGCTGGACAACGGGGTGGCCACCCAGGTCGCGGACTTCCCGTCCGTCGGGACCGGCGCGGTCACCGGCATCCTGACCCAGGGGCCCTCCGTCGGCGAGCTGCCCACCGCGGCCGTGTCCTCGCTGCTCGGCCCGGTGCTCCCGAAGCAGTAGGCACGCGAAGGCCCCGACAGCGCGGGGGTTCGCTGTCGGGGCCGGTTCGCGAGGGGCGGCTAGTACGAGGAGCCGCCCGCGCCCAGCGAGCCCGTGGGGTGCCAGACGGTCTTGGTCTCCAGGAACGCCGTCATGCGGTGCATGCCCGGGTCGGCGCTCCAGTCGTCCACAGGCTGTGGACGCAGGACGCGCTTGAGGTTGTCGGCCGCCGCGATCTCCAGCTCCTTGGCCAGCGCGGTGTCCGCGCCCGCCAGGTCGATCGCGTTGACGTCCTGGTGGGACGCCAGGTGCGGGCCCATCTCGGAGGCCTTGCCGGAGAGGATGTTGACCACGCCGCCGGGCAGGTCGGAGGTGGCGAGCACCTCGCCCAGGGACAGGGCCGGCAGCGGGGACTTCTCCGAGGCGATCACGACGACGGTGTTGCCGGTCGCGATCACCGGGGCGACCACGGAGACCAGGCCGAGGAAGGACGAGTCCTGCGGGGCCACGACCGTGACCACACCGGTGGGCTCGGGGGTGGAGAGGTTGAAGAACGGGCCCGCGACCGGGTTGGCCCCGCCCACGATCTGGCCGATCTTGTCGGTCCAGCCCGCGTACCAGACCCAGCGGTCGATCGCCGCGTCGACGACGGCGGCGGCCTTGGACTTGGACAGTCCCTCGGCCTCGCCGACCTCGCGGACGAACTGCTCCCGGCGGCCCTCCAGCATCTCGGCGATGCGGTAGAGGATCTGGCCGCGGTTGTACGCGGTCGCGCCCGACCAGCCGCCGAAGGCCTTGCGGGCCGCGACGACCGCGTCACGGGCGTCCTTGCGGGAGGACAGCGGGGCGTTGGCCAGCCACTTGCCCTTCGAGTCAGTCACCTCGTACACCCGGCCGCTCTCGGAGCGGGGGAACTTGCCCCCGACGTACAGCTTGTAGGTCTTGAAGACGCTCAGACGCGCCGTCGACGACTCAGACATCGAGGTAGCCCTCCAGGCCGTGGCGACCGCCCTCGCGGCCGAAGCCCGACTCCTTGTAGCCGCCGAAGGGCGAGGTCGGGTCGAACTTGTTGAACGTGTTGGCCCAGACGACACCCGCACGGAGCTTGTTCGCGACCGCGAGGATGCGCGAGCCCTTCTCCGTCCAGATGCCGGCGGACAGGCCGTACTGGCTGTTGTTCGCCTTGGCGACGGCCTCGTCGGGCGTACGGAAGGTCAGCACGGACAGCACCGGGCCGAAGATCTCGTCGCGGGCGACGGTGTGCGCCTGGGTGACGTTGGTGAACAGCGTCGGGGCGAACCAGTAGCCGGCGGACGGCAGCTCGCACGCCGGGGACCAGCGCTCGGCGCCCTCGGCCTCGCCGGTCTCCGCGAGCGCGGTGATCCGGGCGAGCTGCTCGGCGGAGTTGATCGCGCCGATGTCGGTGTTCTTGTCGAGCGGGTCGCCCAGGCGCAGCGTGGAGAGGCGGCGCTTGAGGGAGTCGAGCAGCTCGTCGTGGATCGACTCCTGGACCAGCAGGCGGGAGCCCGCGCAGCAGACCTGGCCCTGGTTGAAGAAGATGCCGTTGACGATGCCCTCGACGGCCTGGTCGATGGGGGCGTCGTCGAAGACGATGTTGGCGCCCTTGCCGCCCAGCTCCAGGGTGACCTTCTTGTCGGTGCCGGCGACGTGGCGGGCGATCTTCTTGCCCACGGCGGTCGAGCCGGTGAAGGCGACCTTGTTGACGTCCGGGTGCTCGACGAGGGCCGCGCCCGCGTCCCCGTAGCCGGTGAGGATGTTGACGACGCCCTTGGGCAGGCCCGCCTGGCGGCAGATGTCCGCGAAGAACAGCGCGGAGAGGGGGGTGGTCTCCGCCGGCTTCAGCACGACCGTGTTGCCGGTGGCGAGCGCCGGGGCGATCTTCCACGCGAGCATCAGCAGCGGGAAGTTCCAGGGGATGACCTGGCCGGCCACACCCAGCGGGCGGGGGTTGGCGCCGTAGCCCGCGTGGTCGAGCTTGTCGGCCCAGCCCGCGTAGTAGAAGAAGTGCGCGGCGACCAGCGGGAGGTCCGCGTCGCGGGTCTCCTTGATCGGCTTTCCGTTGTCCAGGGTCTCCAGGACGGCCAGCTCGCGGCTGCGCTCCTGGATGATCCGGGCGATGCGGAAGAGGTACTTGGCGCGCTCGGAGCCGGGCAGCGCGGACCACTTCTCGAAGGCCTTGCGGGCGGCCTTGACGGCGCGGTCCACGTCGGCGGCGCCCGCCTGGGCGACTTCGGCAAGGACTTCCTCGCTGCTCGGCGAGACGGTCTTGAAGACCTTGCCGTCGGCGGCGTCGGTGAACTCGCCGTCGATGAAGAGCCCGTAGGAGGGGGCGATGTCGACGACCGAGCGGGACTCGGGAGCCGGTGCGTACTCGAAGAGGGATGCCATGGTGATCAGTCCACCGTCACGTAGTCGGGACCGGAGTAACGGCCGGTGCTCAGCTTCTGGCGCTGCATCAGCAGGTCGTTGAGCAGGCTGGAGGCGCCGAAGCGGAACCAGTGGTTGCTCAGCCAGTCCTCGCCCACGGTCTCGTTGACCAGGACCAGGAACTTGATCGCGTCCTTGGTGTTCCGGATGCCGCCGGCCGGCTTCACGCCGATCTGGATTCCAGTCTGCTCCTTGAAGTCGCGGACGGCTTCGAGCATGAGCAGGGTGTTGGCGGGGGTGGCGTTGACGCCGACCTTGCCGGTGGAGGTCTTGATGAAGTCGGCGCCCGCGAGCATGCCGATCCAGGAGGCGCGGCGGATGTTGTCGTAGGTCGACAGCTCGCCGGTCTCGAAGATGACCTTGAGGCGGGCCGCGGAGCCGTCGGGGCGGACGCAGGCCTCCTTGATGGCCTTGATCAGCTCGTACGTCTCCAGGTAGCGGCCGGCGAGGAAGGCGCCACGGTCGATGACCATGTCGATCTCGTCGGCGCCGGCGGCGACGGCGTCGGCCGTGTCCGCGAGCTTGACGGGCAGCGCCGCGCGGCCGGCGGGGAACGCCGTGGCGACGGAGGCCACCTTGACGTCGGCGCCGTTCAGCGCCGCCTTGGCGGTGGCCACCATGTCGGGGTACACGCAGACGGCGGCCGTCATCGGCGTGGTCCGGTCGGTCGGATCGGGGTGGACGGCCTTGGCGGAGAGCGCCCGGACCTTGCCCGGGGTGTCCGCGCCTTCCAGCGTCGTCAGGTCGATCATGGAGATGGCCAGATCGATGGCGTACGCCTTGGCCGTCGTCTTGATCGAACGGGTGCCGAGGGCGGCCGCGCGGGCCTCCAGGCCGACGGCGTCTACGCCGGGCAGCCCGTGGAGGAAGCGGCGCAGCGCGCTGTCGGACGTCGTCACGTCAGCGAATGCGGTGAGGGTGGTGGGCATGGTCACCAGATGAGCATATCTACGCGCGTAGCGGCCTGTCACCCCCTCCCCCGGATCCGCTATGGAATCGACACTTCCGTTCTCTGTTACGCGGCCATGACAGGAAGCGCATCCTCCGCGCTTACAAGATCAATAGATTTCTCTTCAGCAGCCCGCCAGAACCTCACCCGGACGAAAACCCGACAGAGACAAACGCGGCATGCGGCTCTTCTTTCTCTTCCGAAACCCTGCTCCCAGGAGTCGTTATGCGTACCGCCGCCCGCACCGCCATCGCCACCGCCGTGCTCGCCGGGGCCCTCCTCGCCCCCGCCGGTGCCGCCTTCGCCGCCACCCCGGTGAATGCCGCAGCCGCAGCCGCGTCCTCGTCCGACCCCGACCGCTACAGCGGCACGCCCGTCTTCATCGACGCCGGCCTCCTCGCGGTGCTGCGCCACACGTCCAGCGGACCCGAGGCCCGGATCCGCGCCTACGGCCCGGAGTGGAACCCGGGCGACGCCTACATCGGCGAGGCCCTGGCCGTGCTGGACGACGAGCACCGCTCCCGCTCGGTCCGCGGCCTGAAGCTGGAGCTCGTCAAGAGCAACACGGGCAACACCGAGACCCTCGTCGTGACCAAGGACGGCCGGAGCACCTCCTACGACCTGCCCAAGGGCCAGGGGACCCTGTGCACGACCCGGCCCGTCCACAAGATCCTGGGCCGCGGCCTCGAAGCCGACCTGACCATGTCCCCCGACGGCCCGGTGGCCTCCCTGTACGCCCAGGGCTCCCGCGTCGAGCCGACCCGGCTGGACCGCAACAACCCGGCGAAGGAGGAGTACACCGTCCGCATCCTGAACCCGAACTCCGCCGAGCCGGTCCTCGAATGGCAGCTGCAGAACGGCGCTCCGTGGGCCCACGCGGCGTTCCCGAAGCTCCACACGGGCTGCACGCCCAACTACACCCTCCAGAAGCCGACCCAGAAGCCGCAGCCGGAGACCAAGCCCTCCGCGAAGCCGTCCGCCAAGCCGACCGTCGCGCCCAGCGCCACGCCGAGCGGCACGCCCAGCGCCACGCCGAGCGCCACTGCGGCCGCGCCGAAGGCGCAGACCGTCGGCCAGACCTCCGTCGTGCCCAAGGGCGGGGTCGCCGCGGGCGCCGAGATCGCCACCGAGGACACCGACGGCTCCACCGCCGCCCTCGCCGGTACCGGGCTCGCCGCGATCCTCGCCGGGCTCGGGGCGTACGTCCTGCTCCGCGGCCGCCGCGCCGCCCAGCGCTGACCGCCCCCTCACCACCCCTCCGGCGGGCCACCCAAGAGGACTCACTCCTCTAGCGGTGGCCCGCCGCACCCGTTCCCGGAGCACCCCCATGGCCCCCCGCGTACGCCTCCTCCTCGCCGCCACCCTCCTCTCGGCCGCCCTGACCGGCTGCGGCGCCGCCACCACCCCTGCGGCGCCGGACGCGACCGGGAGCGCAAGCGCCACGGCCGCCCCGCCCGACGTCACCCCCACGGCCGTCCCCGCCGCACCCGCGACGGCCGCCCCGCTGCCCGCCTCCGAGCCCGTACGCGTACGGATCCCCGCGGCCGGCGTGGACACCTCCCCCGTGCTCAAGCTCGGCCTGGCCGCCGACGGCACCGTCGAGGTGCCCTCCGTGGCGGACGCGGAGAAGATCGGCTGGTACACCAAGGGCGTCACCCCCGGCGAGACCGGCCCCGCGGTCCTGATCGGCCACTTCGACACCGCGCAGGGCCCGGCCGTCCTCAAGGACGTCTCGCGGGTACGCCCCGGCGACGAGATGACCGTCTCGCGGGCCGACGGCGGCGCCGCCGTCTTCCGGGTCCGGGAGCTGGAGCAGGTCGACAAGAAGGCGTTCCCCACCGACAAGGTGTACGGGGACACCGCGCGCCCTGAGCTGCGCGTCATCACCTGCGGGGGTCGGATCACCGACGGCCACCGGCCCGACAACGTCATCCTGTACGCCGATCTCGTGGGCTGAGACGGCGTGGGGCAGAATCGACCACATGAGCAGCCAGCAGCAGCAGCCGACCGGTGAACCGGTCTACGACGACCGCGTCTACCGCTCCTCCATGGGCGTGGTCTCGGGGGTGCTGATGCTCGCGCTGCTCGCCTGGCTGTGCGGGGACGGCGTGCTGCGCGGCGACGGCGACACGCCGTGGATCGCGCTGGCGGCGGCCCTGTTCCTGGTACCGCTGGTCGTGGCCTTCACGATCCGCCCGGCCGTCTTCGCCAATGAGGACCGGCTGCGCATCCGGAACCCCTTCCGGATCATCGAGCTGCCCTGGGCGGCCGTGGACGCCGTGCGCTCCGGGTACTCCGTGGAGGCGCTGGCCGAGGGGTCGAAGTACCAGCTCTGGGCGGTTCCCGTCTCCCTGCGCGAGCGCAAGAAGGTCAACAAGCAGCACCTCAGGGGCGCCGCCGGGCGCGCGGGCGGCCGGGGTCCGGCTACCCCGGAGGCGAAGTCCCACGTACCGGCGGAGCCGCAGCGGGCCACCGCGGACCGGATCGCGGAGGAGCTCCAGGGACTGGCCGAGCGCGGCGCCTCGCGGCCCGGCGCCCAGGGCAGCGTGCGCGTGCGCTGGTCCTACGAGGTGATCGCGCCCGCCGTGGCCGGAGCCCTGCTGCTGACCGTGCTCCTCGCGACGGGCTGACCGGCCCCGCTGCCGCACGTGCTCCCCGCCACACACCCGTCCGGGCGGAACCAGGCCTACCGCCCGGCGCGTCCTCGCAGGTGTGCAGCGTCTTGAGGCCGGCGGCAGCGCCGCCCCCGCCATCCCCCTGCGGCTCCGGCTCCTGGCCGGGGCCCTGCTGGCCGCCCATCTCCTCGTCGTGGGGTGGCTGACCCTGCGGCCCCTGGACGTGCCCTGGGCGGCGGCGGCCAATCTGACCCCCCTGGAGGGCATCAGGGCGGACCTCGCGTACGGGCCGCTCGGGGCGGCCCGGCGGATCGGGGAGGGGCTGGCGCTGCTCGCCCCGCTCGGGGTGCTGCTGCCGCTGGTCAACGGCCGGCTGGCGCCGTCCCCGCTGACCGCCTGGTCCTCGCTGGTGCGGACCGCCGCCGCGATCGTGCTGCTCTCGCTGAGCATCGAGATGCTCCAGAGCGCGGTCCCGGGCCGGGTCGTCGACGTGGACTCGGTCCTGCTCAACACGGTCGGGGCGGTGCTCGTGCACGTGGCCGTCGTACCGGCCCTGCGCGCCCGGCTGCGGCGTTCACACCCGGTTTATCAGGGGCACACCCCGAGAATTTCCAGGGTCGGGCTCGGCCCCTGGACCGAGGTTCTGTCGGCGGTTCAGCGGGAGTATTGAGGCATCGCAAGCCGTGCTGGTCTTCAGGACGGACAGCGATCCCGACGAAGGAGAAGCCATGAGCGCCCTTGCCCGCCCCCGTGACGGACGATGGATCGGCGGAGTCTGCGCCGGACTGGCGCGCCGTTTCGGAATGTCCGCGAACACGATGCGCGTCATATTCGTCGTCTCGTGCCTGCTGCCCGGCCCGCAGTTCCTGATCTACCTGGCGCTGTGGCTGCTCCTGCCGAACGAGAAGTCCGCCTCCACCGCCTGGTAGTCCCGGGCCGCCTGATAATCCCGGGCCGCCCGGATCTGTCCGGGCCGCCCGCTCAGCCGGCCCGCCGGACCTTTTCCAGCTGCTTGTCGGCCACGTCCTGCGGCACCTGCGCCTTCTGCTGGGCCGCCGCCACATTGAGGGCCATCAGCCGTACGACGGTGTCGCCCTCGCGTACGACGACCAGGTGCACCGGGGCGGAGACGCCCGCGGCGGTGGCGGTCGTGGTCCAGCTGACGGTCTCGTCGCCGTTCGTCGTGTACTCGGCGGACCGCACCTCGCGGTAGCCGGCGGTCTGCTTCTCCACGGAGGCGGAGAAGCCCGAACCGCAGGCGACGACGGCCGCCTTGAGCCGGGCGATCAGCGCCTTGGCGTCGCTCTCGGCGTAGGAGCTCACGGCGGCGGAGACGGCGAGTCCGACCTGCTTCTGGGAGCCGATGCCCCGGCTGACGGTCTCGCGCGCGGCCGGGTCGGGATCGTCGCCCATGATGTCGGCCAGGGGCTGGCAGGCCTTGCGGTCCGCCTGCGGCTGGCCGCTGGGGGCGTTCGGGTTCTTGCCCTGTGCGGAGACCTGGTAGCCGGCCAGGTCGCCCTGTTCCAGCGCGGACCGCTCCAGCTTGCTCCCGCCGGTCTTCGGCGTGGCCGCTCCGGTCGAACCGGCGGAGGGCGCGGGAGCGCCCGGGGAGGCGGCTGCGGAGCCTTTGGGGTCGGGAGCCTTGCCCGGCGGGGCACTGTCGGGGCTGTCCGTGCCACCGCAGCCCACGGCCGTGAACAGCAGGGCGGGGACCATCGCGACCCAGGTCGCTCGTGCCTTCATGCGCATGACCGAAACCTCATACCCAGTGCGTCGGCGGGCAGTTGGTGGTGATCGTGGCACACGGCGCGGCGGGACACACACCTCGTCGAGGAGACGTGCGCCCGCCGCTCGCGTGTTCGTGTCGCGGCAGCGTCAGCCGCCGAGACCGTTCAGGGCGCCGGTGGCCGGAGCCAGGCCGCCGAGCAGGCCGGTGACCGGGGCAGCAGGGTCGCTCTGCGGCTGACCCTCCTCGGAGCCCGTCTGGTTGGTGAGCGACTGGGTCGCACCCGTGACGGTGGTCAGGGCATCGGCAATACCGATCGCGGGAGCGGCAGAGGCGGTACCGGCGGCGGCGACGGCGAAGGCGGCACCGAGAACGGCGGCACCGAGGGTCTTGGCAGCTGACTGCTTCATGAAAACGTGTCCTTGCGAAGGGGAATTGGGCGGCTCCGCAAACTAGTCACTCCAAACCCCGGCCCGCAAACATCCTTAAATACGAGAAAGCGCCCGGGAATTGCTCCTCCCGGACGCTCTCCGTATGTCACGCCTTGGCCTACAGCGAGACAGAACCGCTGGTCGAAGCCGTCTGCTGGAACAGCCACTCCGACTTCAGCTCCGCGTAACCCGGCTTGATCACTTCGTTGATCATGGCCAGTCGTTCATCGAAAGGAATGAACGCGGACTTCATCGCATTGACGGTGAACCACTGCATGTCGTCGAGCGAGTAGCCGAAGGCGTCGACCAGGTGCTCGAACTCGCGGCTCATGCTGGTGCCGCTCATCAGCCGGTTGTCGGTGTTGACGGTGAGCCTGAAGTGCAGCTTCCGCAGCAGACCGATCGGGTGCTCGGCGTACGAGGCGGCCGCGGCCGTCTGCAGGTTCGAGGTCGGGCACATCTCCAGGGGGATGCGCTTGTCCCGGACGTACGAGGCCAGGCGGCCCAGCGTCACAGAGCCGTCCTCGGCGACCTCGATGTCGTCGATGATCTTCACGCCGTGGCCGAGGCGGTCGGCGCCGCACCACTGCAGGGCCTGCCAGATCGACGGCAGGCCGAAGGCCTCGCCCGCGTGGATCGTGAAGTGGTTGTTCTCGCGCTTGAGGTACTCGAAGGCGTCGAGGTGGCGGGTGGGAGGGAACCCGGCCTCGGCGCCGGCGATGTCGAAGCCGACCACGCCGTTGTCGCGGTAGCGGTTGGCCAGCTCTGCGATCTCCAGGGCGCGCGCGGCGTGGCGCATCGCGGTGAGCAGGGCGCCGACGCGGATGCGGTGGCCGTTGGCCTTCGCGCGCCGCTCGCCCTCGCGGAAGCCGTCGTTCACGGCCTCGACGACCTCTTCGAGGGTCAGGCCCGCTTCCAGGTGCTGTTCGGGGGCGTAGCGGATCTCGGCGTACACGACGCCGTCCTCGGCCAGGTCCTCGGCGCACTCGGCGGCGACCCGGGTCAGGGCCGCCTTCGTCTGCATGACCGCGCAGGTGTGCGCGAAGGTCTCCAGGTAGCGCGGGAGGGAGCCGGAGTCGGCGGCTTCCCGGAACCAGATGCCCAGCTTGTCGGCGTCGGTCTCGGGGAGGTTCTCGTAGCCGGCCTCGCCGGCCAGCTCGATGATGGTCCCGGGGCGCAGGCCGCCGTCGAGGTGATCGTGCAGCAGCACCTTCGGGGAGCGGCGGATCTGATCCGGGGTCGGCAGGTTAGGGGTCTCGCTCGTCATCTGCGCACTCTAACTCCTACGCGCGTAGAGCTGGGTGCCTGCGGTGACCCCGGTTATGTAACAGTGACCGCGCGGACGGATGGCGTACACCTCGGCGTCTGAGACTGTTCCGCCATGGCACAGCATGCGCCGCCGGCGCGCGGGGCCCGCCTGGGGCGGGCGGCCGGCGCGATCGGCTCGGGCTCGACAGTCAGTGGTGTGGTCCTCCTGCTCCCCGGGGCGTCCAGATTCCCGCCCGGTCCGGTGCGTCCGCTCGCGCGGGCACTGGCCCGGGCCGGCGGGGCCCAGGGGCTGGTCACGCACGCCGTCGTGCACGGCGGGGACGCCCCCCGGGAGGAACAGGCGGCCTGGGCGGCGGCCGAGGCGGTACGGCGGTACGGCGACGTGCCGGTGTGCCTGGCCGGGTACGGCGCGGGGGGCCGGGCCGCGCTGCGGGCCGCCGGCCACGAAGCCGTCAATTCGGTGCTGGCCATGGCCCCTTGCTTAACCGAGGCGGCGGGCGACGGGTCGCCTGAACCGGTGAAACAGCTGTCGGGGCGGCAGGTCCTGATCGTGCACGGCACGAACGACGCCAGGAGCGACCCTGAGGAATCCTTCCGGCTGGCGGCGCGGGCGAAGAAGGCCAACCGCTCGACGTGCCGCTTCGAGGTGCATTCGGACGGGCACGGGCTGCGCGAGCACCAGGCGGAAGTGGTGGCCCTGGCGGTGGACTTCGTCCTCGGGGCGGTGTTCTCGGGGCAGTACTCGCGGCCGGTGACCGACGCGCTCGCGGCTCCGCCGCCGCTGGGTCTGCGGATGCCGCTGGCCTCGGGCTTCGGTCAGTCGCTGCGGCGGTGACGGGCGGCCCCCGGCCGCCCGCGCGTACAGTGAGGAGCGAGGCTCGGGGCTTCTCCCACGGAGGCGATGAGTATGGCTGGCCTGGTGTCGAAGAACTTCGACAAGCCCGACGAGACCCGGCCGTTCGAGGACGGCAAGGGCAGGCTGGACCTGGTGGAGACGGGCGGCGGATCCGTCGGCCGGGCAGTCTTCGAGCCGGGCTGGAAGTGGTCGGAGCACATCAAGCCGCTGGCCGGTACGGACAGCTGCGAGTCCGCCCACACGGGATACGTCGTGAGCGGCCACATGAAGGTCGTCATGAACGACGGGGACAGCGCGGAGATCGGCCCCGGCGACTTCATCCAGATCGCGCCCGGGCACGACGCCTGGGTGCTGGGCGACGAGCGCTGCGTCGTACTGGACTGGACCGGCTACGACACCTACGCGAAGCCGGTCTCCGGCTGACGCGTCCGCCGCCCCGCCGGGTCCTGCCCGAGCAGGCCGGCGGCGCGGTCCAGGGTGCGGGCCAGGGAACCCGCCGTCGGGCCGGTCGCCAGGACGTACGCGTGGTGCAGCCCGCCCGTCGGGGCGCGGCGGACCGTGGCGTCCGGCTCCACCTCCAGCTGGACCCGGACCACGCCCGGTACGGCGCGGGCCGCGGCGAGCCCGGGCCGCACCCCGTCGAGGCGGCGGCCGGGCGGGAAGTCCACGTACCGCAGCCCGGCGTGCGCGGCGCGCGGGATGCGCGCCGGGGCGGGCAGGCCGAGCCCGGCGGCGAGGGCGAGGGCGAGTACGTCGGTGCCGTGGGCGAGCCTCAGCAGCCGGACGACCTCCTCGCCGCCTGGACGGGCGTGGGCCTCCACGAGGCGCGGGCCGCGCGCCGTGAGGACGACCTCGGTGTGGGAGGGGCCGTCGCGGTGTCCGGCGAGGTCGAGGACCCCGCGTACGAGGGCCCGTACGGCCTCGGCGGTCCCCGTGTCCAGCGCCACGGGCAGGTCGTGGCCGGTCGTGGTGAGGCCGGGGCCGGTCCGCCGGCGGGCCCAGCCGAGGACGCGGTGGCGGCCGTCCTGGGAGAGGGCCTCCACGGTGAGTCCGGGCCCTTCGAGCAGCTCCTCGACGAGGAGGTCGGTGACCTCGGGGTAGCAGCGCGCGGCGCGCCGGGCCTCGGGGGCGTCCCGGACCAGGGACACCCCCTCGCCGTCGGCGCCCGCGCGGGGCTTGACGACGCACGGGTAGCCGATGAGGCCGGCGAGGAACGGGATCAGTGCGGCGCGCCCGCAGCGGGCGAAGGAGACGGGCCGGCCGGGGTGCAGGGCGTTGGAGCGGGTGCGCAGCGCGGCCTTGTCCATGAGGGCGGTGACGGCTGCGGAGGGCGTTCCGGGCAGGCCCAGTTCCTCGTTGGCGCGGGCCGCGGACAGGGCCGCGGCGGCGGTGAAGCCGAAGACGGCGGCGCGGCCGGCCCGGACCTCCTCCAGCGGGCCGAGGGCATCGATCAGGCGGCGGTGGTCGCGCCAGTCCGTCCGTACCCGCCGCTCCGCCCCCTCACGGTCGGATGGCACGGGCGGACCCGGCGCGACCACCACGGTGTGCGCGCCCGCACGGCGGGCGGCCGCCAGCACGGCGGGTCGCGGGCTCAGCAGGACGGCCACGGGCCCCCGCCCCGGTCCGGCTGTCCGCTGCCCCATACCGCGCTCCCCCTCCACGCCGTGCTGCCACTGTGCCCCTTCGGCATATGCGGATACCGTCCGGGCAGGCGTCGTCTTGCCGCCTTGCGGGAACACGAGGGGTTTATAAACAGACACAGGCCGGGACGAATACGCATATGCCAGCCGATGAAGCCGGGGAACTGAGTCCGGCGGCCCGACGCCTCTACGCGTACGCCGTCGAACGGCACGTCTTCGACACCACCGAGGCCACGGAGGCCCTGGGCGTGCGCGCGGCCGCCGCGGTCACCGAGCTGGCCGCCGCCCACCTGCTCCAGCGGGCCCCGGGCGGCGGGCCGGAGCAGTGGAGTGCCGTGGCCCCCCGGGCGGCGGCCGCCCGGGCGCTGGCCCCGCTGGCGGTGCTCGTACGGGAGACCCACGAGGAGATGGACCGGCTGCGGGGGCGGCTGGAGGCGCTGGTGCCCGCGTACGAGGCGGGGACCGCGCACCGGGACCTGAGCGGGTCGGGCCGCCTGGAGCTGGTCACCGACCTGGGGGCGGTACGGGCGCTGATCGCGGAGCTGGTCGCGTCGTGCGGGGAGGAGCTGCTGACCTCGCAACCGGGCGGGGGCAGGCCGCTGGAGACGCTGGAGGAGTCGATCGGGCGGGACGAGACGCTGCTGGTGCGCGGGGTCCGGATGCGGACCATCTACCAGCACACGGCGCGGTACTCGCGGCCCACCGCGGCCTACGTGGAGCGGGTGACGGCGCTGGGCGCGCAGGTGCGGACGCTGGGCGACGGGCTGATGCGGATGCTGATCTTCGACCAGCACACGGGGCTGATGGGGGTGCCGGACCGCAGCGGGGCGGCGCTGGTGGTGCGGGAGCCGAGCGTCGTGCACTTCATGACGGAGACCTTCGAGCGGTCGTGGCTGGGGGCGGAACCCTTCCCGACGACGGTGAGCCCGGAGGCGGCCCGGTCGATCTCCGACGAGCTGCGGCAGACGATCGTGCGGCTGCTGTCGGAGGGGCTGGAGGACAAGGTGATCGCGCGCCGGCTGGGCATGTCGGAGCGGACCTGCCAGCGGCACATCGCGGAGATCATGCGGGCCGTCGGGGCGAAGTCCCGCTTCCAGGCCGGGTACTTGCTGGGGCCGTCCGCCCCGCCGTCCGACCCGTCCGAGCCGGACAAACCCAGCCCCGCCGGCGTTTGAGGCGCGGGGTCCGGGGCGGAGCCCCGGTCCGGGCGCAGCCCGGCTCATGCCTGCGCCGGCGCTGGGCGGGCGCACGAACTAGCCGGGCTGCGCCCGGTCCTGGGGCGCCGCCCCAGACCCCGCGCCTCAAACGCCGGCGAGGCTGGAGTCGATCAGGCGACCTCGGCGGGACAGCAGGAAGCGCTTGAACTCCGCCACCGGCGGGGTGTCGGGGTGGCCGTCGAGCCAGGCCACGCCGATCTCGCGGACCGCGCGCGGGGCGGTGACCGTCAGCTCGACCACGCCCGGGCGGGCCACGGCCGGGGGCGGCAGCAGGGCCACGCCGAGGCCGGCGGCGACCAGGCCGCGCAGGGTTTCGGCCTCCTCGCCCTCGAAGGCGACGCGGGGCGTGAAACCGGCCTCCGCACACAGGTCGTCGGTGATGCGGCGCAGGCCGTAGCCCGACTCCAGGGTGACGAAGGTTTCCTCGGCGGCCTCGGCGAGCCGGATGCGCTTGCGGCCGGCGAGGCGGTGGTCGTCGGGGACGACCAGGCGCAGCCGCTGTTCGTCGAGGCGGCGGGCCACCAGGTCGGGGGCGACCGGGAGCGGCGAGGTGAGGCAGAGGTCGAGCTCCCCGGCGCGCAGCCGCTCCAGCATGGCTTCGCCGTAGTTCTGGACGAGGGAGAAGCGCACGCGGGGGTGGTCGGCGCGGAAGGCGCGGATCAGGCCGGGTACGGTCTCGGAGCCCAGGGTGTGGAGGAAGCCGAAGGCCACCTTGCCGGAGGCGGGGTCGGCGTCCTGCTGGACGGACTCGGCGGCGCGGGCGATCCCGTCCAGGGCCAGTTCGGCCGAGGCGAGGAAGGTACGGCCCGCGGTGGTGAGGGCGACGGTGCGGCCCTTGCGGGCGAACAGCGTGACGCCGAGGTCGTGTTCGAGGCGGACCATGGCCCGGGAGAGGGTGGACTGCGGAACGCCCAGTTCCTGCGCGGCGCGGGTGACGTGCTCGTGCCGAGCGACCGCGGCGAAGTACGCGAGGCGCGGGGCCAGCAGAGATGTCACAGCCATGTCTTCTTCGTAACGGTTCATTGACATACGCCGCCCTGAGCTGTGGTGATGCACGAGTGGATCGATTATCGCGATTCCATGCATTGGACGCATCAAAAGTGCGGGCCTACCGTCGACGTATGCCTCCCGCTCATACCGGGGCACCCGTCATCACGGGTGCCTCCACCTCGTCGTTTCCGGCCGCGCCCGACCGGGGCCCGTCACCCCAGGACCCCGCCGACCCCGCGCCCCAGGGCCGGGAGCCCGGCCGCCCCGGCTACCGCCGGATGAGCCTCGCGCTCTTCGCCGCCGGACTCGCGACCTTCGCCCTCCTCTACTCCACCCAGGCACTGCTGCCCGCGATCTCCGACGGCTTCGGGGTGACGGCGGGTCAGGCCAGCTGGACGGTGTCCGCGGCCACCGGCGCCCTCGCCCTGTTCGTCCTGCCGCTCAGCGCGCTGTCCGAGCGCTTCGGCCGGACCCGGATGATGACCTGGTCGATGGTGGTGGCCGTCGGCGTCGGTCTGCTGGTGCCGTTCGCGCCGAACCTGGAGTGGCTGGTCGCGCTGCGTGCCGTCCAGGGCGCGGCGATCGCCGGGATCCCGGCCTCCGCGATGGCGTACCTGGCGGAGGAGGTCAAGCCGAAGGCGCTGGTCGGCGCGATCGGCCTGTTCGTCGCGGGCAATTCCATCGGCGGCATGAGCGGCCGCCTCGTCACCGGCTGGGCGGCGCAGCTGGGCGGCTGGCGGATGGGCCTGCTGTCCGTCGGGCTGCTGGCGCTGGCCTGCGCGGCGGCCTTCCTGATGCTGCTGCCCCGGGCGCGGTTCTTCCGCCCCGCCTCGCTGAGCCCGCGCTCGGTGGGCCGTACCGTCGCGGTGCACCTGCGCGATCCGCTGCTGCTGCGCCTGTACGGGATCGGCGCGCTGTTCATGACCGTATTCGGCGCCGTGTACACCGTCATCGGCTACCGGCTGGTGGACGAGCCCTTCTCCCTCGGGCAGGGCGTGATCGGGTCGATCTTCCTGATCTACCTGGTCGGTACGGTCTCCTCGGCCGCCGCCGGCCGCCTGGTGGCCCGCGCGGGGCGGCGCGGGGCGCTCTACCTGGCCGTGACCACCACCGCCCTCGGCCTGCTGCTGTCGCTGTCCGACTCGCTGGCCGCGATCGTCCTCGGCCTGGTCCTGATCACGGCCGGCTTCTTCGCGGGCCACGCGGTGGCCTCCGCCGCGGTGAGCCGCACGGCGAAGACGGGCCGGGCGCAGGCCTCCGCGCTCTACCAGTCGGCGTACTACCTCGGCTCCAGCGCCGGCGGCACCCTGGGCGCGCTCGCGTACCACTCGGCCGGGTGGGCGGCCACGGTCGGCATCGCCCTGCTCGCCGTGCTCGGCGTCGTGTCGATCACGCTGTACGGGTCCCGCGTGGCCCGCGCGCAGCGGAGCCCCATCGCCCGGACCGTCGCCGCGCGCTGACGAAAACTACGCCTGCCGCGCAGGTAACACCCGCTCGGTTTGCGGGCATTGAACCCCCATCACGCAGACGCAGACGCGGACGCGGTGCGAGCAGGGGGAGGACCGGATGGATGCGGCACGGATACGCGGCGGGCGGCGGGCGGCGGTGGTGTTCGGCGGGGCGGTGGCGCTCGCCCTGCCGATGGTGGTGGCCGGGGGCGGCACGGCCCGGGCCGCCTCCTGCAACCTCACCACCGGCCCGTACCAGCGGCAGGTGGAGCAGTTCCTGGGACGGCCCGCGGACGGGAAGCAGTCGGCGGCCGACTGCACCGCGATCAGGTCCTTCCAGGCGAGCCACGGGATCACCCCGACCCTGGGCTACGCCGGGCCGCTGACCTGGCAGACCATGAGCACGATGCTGGCCCAGCGTGCGGCCGGCACCACCCCCAACCGGGACGGCAACTGCCCCACGAACCGGGGGCGGATCGCCTGCGTCGACCTGACGCGCCAGCTGACCTGGATCCAGGACGGGGCCGCCCTCAAATACGGGCCGGTCCCGGTGCGCACCGGCAAGGACGGCACCGAGACCCGGACCGGCCTGAAGAAGATCTACTACCGCAGCATCAACCACTGGTCGACGATCTACGACGTCGCGATGCCGTACTCCCAGTTCTTCGACGGCGGCATCGCCTTCCACTCCACCACCAAGAGCATGTGGAACCCGCCCGGGTCCGGCGGCTGCGTGAACATGCGCCCGGCCGACGCCAAGGCCTACTGGAACATGCTCGGCAACGGCGAGGACGTCTACGTGTACGGCCGCAAGCCGGGCACGTAGGAAGGGGCGCCGTCACTCTTCCGGCTGCCGTTGTCGTACCCCTCCGGTAGTTTCCGGGGTATCGGACCTATCTGGGGGAACGGCAGCCATGAGTGACCTCGCGACGACACCGCTGGACCTGGACGCGGCGATGGACCGCTACCGCGTCGAGCTCACCGGCTACTGCTACCGGATGCTCGGCTCCTCCTTCGACGCCGAGGACGCGGTGCAGGACACCTACATCCGGGCCTGGCGCGCCCACGAGAAGTTCGAGGGCCGCTCCTCGCTGCGCTCGTGGCTGTACCGGATCGCCACCAACGTCTGCCTGGACCTGCTGAGCGCCGGTAACAAGCGGGCCCGGCCGATGGACCTGACCGCCCCGCAGCACCAGGCCTCCGCGGTACTGAGCGAGCGGCCGGAGGTGACCTGGCTGGAGCCGGTGCCGGACGGCAGGGTGCTCCCGCAGACCGCCGACCCGGCGGAGATGGCCCTCGCGAAGGAATCCGTACGGCTGGCGTTCGTGGCGGCCCTCCAGCACCTGCCGGCGAAGCAGCGGGCCGTGCTCATCCTGCGCGAGGTGCTGGCCTGGAAGGCCGACGAGGTCGCGCAGCTCCTGGAGACCACGGTGGCCTCGGTGAACAGCGCGCTCCAGCGGGCGCGGGCCACCCTGGCCGGCAGCCGGATCCGCGAGAGCGAGGCCGCCGATCCGCTGGACGCGGACCAGGCGAAGCTCCTGGAGCAGTACCTCTCCGCCTTCGAGGCGTACGACATCTCCCGGCTGACCACGCTGCTGCACGAGGACGCGGTGCTGTCGATGCCGCCGTTCGACCTGTGGCTCCAGGGCCAGGCGGACATCGCGGCCTGGCACCTGAACCAGGGCATCGGCTGCAAGGGCTCCCGCCTGGTCCCCACCACGGCGAACGGCCTGCCGGCCTTCGGCCAGTACCGGCCGGCGCAGTCGGGCAAGGGCCACACGCCGTGGGCCCTCCAGGTCCTGGAGATCTCAGACGGCAAGATCGTCGGGCTCAATGCCTTCCTGGACACCGACCGCTGGTTCCCCCTCTTCGGCCTCCCCGAGCAGCTCGACGAGACCTACGAGGTCCAGCAGGGCGCGTAGGGGCGGGGACGCCCCGGTGACGGTGAGCCCGCCCCGCCCGCGGGCGGTCAGCCGCAGCCGCGCGAGGACCTCCACGGCGGCGAGGTCCGGCGCGGTGACAGCCCCGGCGTCGCACACCACCGCCGTCGCCCCGGCCTCGTAGAGCCGCGCCATCCGCGCGCACAGCGGGGCGGTGTCCCGGGCGGTCAGGGCGGGTCCGGGCAGCACGAGTCGTTCGATCTCCACGTGGGGGTGACTCCCCCACCCCCCGGAACTCATCGGCGGGCGGCATCCGCCTACGGGCGGGGATAGCCGAAGGTGTCAAGGGTCAGGTCGAACGGCTCGGGGAGGTGGACGGCCTCTCCGAACTTGCCCGCGTGCAGCAGGCGGTACTTGCCGTCGCTGGGCTCGCCGTACAGGTGGATGGTGGGGCTGCCCGTCGCGTGCGGGTCGATGAGCAGGTAGAGCGGGATGCCTGCCGCGGCATATCCCTTGAGCTTGGAGACGCGGTCGTTGACGGCGTTCGACCTCGATGTGATCTCGACGACGAGCTCGGCGGCTGCTGCGGGAGCAAAGTTCTCCCCCGTGGGGATCGCCTCGCTCGGTACGACCACCAGGTCCGGGATGTAAAGGCCGCTGCGGCTCGGGACGGCCACGTTGAGGGTCTGGTGGATGCCCCAGTCGTCGGGGACCACCGTGTACAGGCGGCGCTGCACCGACTCCGCGATCAAGTTGTGGTTGTTGACGGGCGGTGGTGCCACGGTGACGATCCCCTCGATGATCTCCACCTTGCAGCCCTCCGGCCAGTCCATCTCCTCCCAGAGGCGGACGACCGAATCCCAGTCGTCACCGCTCGGGGGCTGGTGCTCGACTGCGAGTGCGCTCATGGTGTGCTCCTATCAGTTCGTCACCGATCCCAGCATGCAGAACGGGACCGGTGGTCGTCCACCGATCCCGTTCAGCCGCACGAGTGAGTCCAGGTCAGGCGATGCGGTCCAGCACGATCGGCGAAGCCGTGAAGGCCGTGCCGGCCGGGGCGACGTCGTACGAGCCCTCCAGGGAGGCGAGGGCGTACTCGAACTTCTCCGGGGTGTCCGTGTGCAGGGTCATCAGCGGCTGGCCCGCGGTCACCGTGTCGCCCGGCTTCGCGTGCAGCTCGATGCCCGCGCCCGCCTGGACCGGGTCCTCCTTGCGGGCGCGGCCCGCGCCGAGGCGCCAGGCGCCGACGCCGACCGCGTACGCGTCGAGGCGGGTCAGGACCCCCGAGGCGGAGGCGGTGACCACGTGCTGCTCGCGCGCGACCGGGAGCGCCGCGTCCGGGTCGCCGCCCTGGGCCGCGATCATCCGGCGCCAGACGTCCATGGCCGAACCGTCCGCCAGGGCCTTCGCCGGGTCCGCGTCCTTGATGCCCGCCGCGTCCAGCATCTCCCGGGCCAGGGCCAGGGTCAGTTCGACGACGTCCGAGGGGCCGCCGCCGGCCAGGACCTCGACGGACTCGCGGATCTCCAGCGCGTTGCCCGCGGTGAGGCCGAGCGGGGTGGACATGTCGGTGAGCAGCGCGACGGTCTTGACGCCCGAGTCGGTGCCGAGGCCCACCATGGTCCGCGCCAGCTCGCGCGCGTCCTCGATGTTCTTCATGAAGGCGCCGGTGCCGACCTTGACGTCCAGCACCAGGGAGCCCGTGCCCTCGGCGATCTTCTTCGACATGATCGAGGAGGCGATCAGCGGGATGGCCTCGACCGTGCCCGTCACGTCGCGCAGCGCGTACAGCTTCTTGTCCGCCGGGGCCAGGCCGTCGCCCGCGGCGCAGATGACCGCGCCGGTGGTGTCCAGGACGTGCAGCATCTCCTCGTTGGAGAGCAGGGCGCGCCAGCCGGGGATGGACTCCAGCTTGTCGAGGGTGCCGCCGGTGTGGCCCAGTCCGCGGCCCGACAGCTGCGGTACGGCCGCGCCGCACGCGGCGACGAGCGGGGCCAGCGGGAGGGTGATCTTGTCGCCGACGCCGCCGGTGGAGTGCTTGTCGGCGGTCGGGCGGGAGAGGGAGTCGAAGTTCATGCGCTCGCCGGACGCGATCATCGCGGCGGTCCACCGGGCGATCTCGGCCCGGTTCATGCCGTTCAGCAGGATGGCCATCGCCAGCGCCGACATCTGCTCGTCGGCGACGACACCGCGCGTGTAAGCGTCGATGACCCAGTCGATCTGCTCGGGGCTCAGCTCGCCGCGGTCCCGCTTGGTCCGGATGACGGAGATGACGTCCATGAGGTGCTTCCTTCTACGCGCATAGAGAGAGGGGTTGGGGAGAAGACGACGGCCCTCCGCCCGGCAGGGGGCGAAGGGCCGTCGGCACGGCTATCTCAGGTGGTCGGGCCCGAAGGCCTGCGGCAGCATGGCCGCCAGCGGAAGGATCCCGTCCGGGGTCTCCACCAGCAGTTCCGGCCCGCCGAACTCGAACAGCAGCTGGCGGCAGCGCCCGCAGGGGACGAGGATCTCGCCCTTGCCGTCCACGCACGTGAAGTGCGTGAGCCGGCCGCCGCCCGTGGCCTGGAGCGAGGAGACCATCCCGCACTCCGCGCACAGGCCCAGCCCGTAGCTTGCGTTCTCGACGTTGCAGCCGGTCACGACGCGCCCGTCGTCCACGAGGGCGGCGACCCCGACCGGGAAGCCCGAGTACGGCGCGTACGCGTGGGACATGGCGTCCCGGGCCGCCGTACGCAGGGCTTCCCAGTCCACGGCCGGAACCGGTACCGGGCTCGTCACTTGCCCTGGCCCTTGCGGTACGGCATGCCGTCCGCCTTGGGCATCCGCAGGCGCTGCGCCGACAGGGCGAGCACGAGCAGGGTGGTGACGTACGGGGCCGCGTCCACGAACTGGCTCGGCACCTGGTCGGTGAACACGTACCAGAGGAACAGCAGGGCGGCGCAGGCCGCCGAGATGCCCGCCTGGAGGTACTTCTTCTTGTACAGCTGCCAGACGCAGACGAGCACCAGCAGGATCGCGATCAGCAGCAGCATGGCGTGGACGTTGGTGGCGCCACCGCGCAGCTTGAGGCTGTCGATGAAGCCGAACAGGCCCGCGCCGAGCGCCATGCCGCCCGGCATCCAGTTACCGAAGATCATCGCGGCGAGGCCGATGTAGCCGCGGCCGCCGGTCTGGCCCTCCTGGTAGATCGGGCTGGCGACCTCGGACAGGTACACGCCGCCGAGGCCCGCCAGGGCGCCCGAGACGACCACGGCGATGTACTTGTACTTGTAGACGTTGACGCCGAGGGACTCGGCGGCGATCGGGTTCTCACCGCAGGAGCGCAGGCGCAGACCGAAGGTGGTGCGCCACAGCACCCACCAGGTGCCCGGGATCAGCAGCAGGGCGACGACGGTCAGCAGCGACAGCTCGGTGACCAGGCCGCCGATGACGCCGGCCAGGTCCGAGACGAAGAACCAGTGCTTGCCCTGAAGGTCGGACATCCAGTCGGACAACCCTGGCACGGTGATCTTGTAGATCGGTTCGACCTGCGGCGACTGCTTGGAGGAGCCGCCCGGGGCCTCGGCGAACGTGAAGTTCGACAGGTACTGGGTGAAGCCCAGCGCCAGGATGTTGATGGCCACACCGGAGACGATGTGGTTGACGTTGAAGGTCACGGTGATGATCGCGTGCAGCAGGCCGCCGACGGCGCCGCCCGCGATGCCGACGAGCACGCCGGTCCACGGACCCCACTGGTAGCCGGCCCAGGCACCGAACCAGGTGCCGAGGATCATCATGCCTTCGAGGCCGATGTTGACGACGCCCGCGCGCTCGGCCCACAGGCCGCCGAGACCGGCGAGGCCGATCGGCACGGCGAGCGAGAGGGCGCCGGAGACCTGGCCGACCGAGGTCAGGTCGTTGGCGCCGCTGATCAGGCGGACCAGCGAGACCAGCGCGAGACCGCCCGCGATGATCAGCAGGATCCAGGGCAGGGTGAGCTTCTTGCGGCCGCCGGACTTCTTCGGGGCGGCGGCCGTCGCGGAGACAGTGCTGGTGCTCACGCCGCGACCTCCTTGTCGGTCTTGATGGCGTGCCCGGCGGCGAGCTCCTCGCCGACCTTCTGCTGCTGGCGCCGGATGCCGTAACGGCGGACGAGTTCGTACGAGACGACGACCGCGATCACGATCAGGCCCTTCATGATCGTGCCGATCTCCTTCGCGTACCCCTCCTGGTCGAGCGAGGCCGAGGCCTTGTCGATGAAGGCCATCAGGAGCGCGGCGAAGAAGATGCCGATCGGGCTGTTGCGGCCGAGGAGCGCGATGGTGATGCCGGTGAAGCCGACACCGACCGGGAAGGCCAGGTTGTAGGTGTGCGTCTCGCCCAGCAGCTGCGGCATGCCGGCGAGACCGGCGACCGCGCCGGAGATGAGCATCGCGGTGATGATCATCTTCTTGGAGTCGACGCCCGAGGCCTGGGCGGCGGACTCACTGGCGCCGGTGGCGCGCAGGTCGAAGCCGAACCGGGTGCGGTTGAGCGTGAACCAGTAGACGATGCCGAGGGCGAAGGCCACGAAGGTGAAGCCGTAGATCTCCAGCCCGTCACCGATGGCCACGGACGGGAACCAGCCCGACTCGGCGATGTCGCCGGTCGTCAGGTCGTTGGAGCCCTCGATCTGGACGCCGAGGTTCTTCGTCAGGATCAGCCAGGCGATCAGGCTGGTCGCGATGGCGTTCAGCATGATCGTGGAGACGACCTCGCTCACCCCGCGCTTGGCCTTGAGGACACCGGCGATGCCGGACCAGAAGGCGCCGACGAACATCGCCACGAGGATGATCAGCAGCAGGTGCAGCGGGCCCGGCAGGGTCACGGCCGCACCGACCACGGCGGAGATCATCGCCGCGAGGCGGTACTGGCCGTCGACGCCGATGTTGAAGAGGTTCATCCGGAAGCCGATGGCCACGGCCAGGGCCGCCAGGTAGTACGTGCCGGCCTGGTTCACGATGAGGACCTGGACGTCCTCGTAGCCGGCGTTCTCCACCATCAGGCGCAGCGGCTCGATCGGGTCGATGCCCGTCGCGGCCAGTACGACCACCGTCAGCAGGAAGGCGCTGACCAGCGCGAGCACGGGCCCGGCCAGGCCGAGGAGCAGCCGGTCCTTGTCGATTTTCTTCATCGGGCCTCGTCCTCCGTGGAGCCGGTACCCGCGTCGGTACCGTCGGCGGAGTGGTTGTCGGTTGCTTCCAGGTGCCCGGAGGCGGCGCCCGTCATGGCGGTGCCGAGTTCCTCGGGGGTGACGGTCGCGGGGTCGGCGTCCGCGACCAGGCGGCCGCGGTAGATGACGCGCAGGGTGTCGGACAGGCCGATGAGCTCGTCCAGGTCGGCGGAGATCAGGAGCACGGCCAGGCCCTCGTGGCGGGCCTCGCGGATCGCGTCCCAGATCTGCGCCTGCGCGCCGACGTCCACGCCACGGGTGGGGTGGGCGGCGATCAGGAACTTCGGGTTGTGGCTCATCTCGCGGCCGACGATCAGCTTCTGCTGGTTGCCGCCGGAGAGCGAGGCGGCGGTGACCTCGATGCCGGGGGTGCGGACGTCGTACTCGCGCACGATCCGCTCGGTGTCCTTGCGGGCGGCCTTCGGGTCGAGGATGCCGCGCTTGGAGTTGGGGGACTCGGTGACGTGGCCGAGGATGCGGTTCTCCCACAGCGGGGACTCCAGCAGCAGGCCGTGGCGGTGGCGGTCCTCGGGGATGTACCCGATGCCCCCCTCGCGGCGCTTGCGCACCGGGGCCTTGGTGATGTCCAGGCCGTCCAGCGAGATCACGCCCGCGTCGGCGGAGCTCATGCCCATCAGGGCTTCGATCAGCTCGGTCTGGCCGTTGCCCTCGACACCGGCGATGCCGAGGACCTCGCCCTTGTGGATGGTGAAGGTGACGTCGTCCAGCAGGAGGCGGCCGACCGCGACGTGCTCGTGGATGGAGGAGTCTTCCGGGGCCGCGGGCAGCAGGCTCTCCGGCTCGGTGGTGACGACGCCCTCGGCGACGACGGTCAGACCCTCCACCTTCAGCATCGGCACGTTGGTGACGGTCGACTCGCGGGTCTCCGGCGAGGGCAGCTCCGCGCCGACCATCAGCTCCGCGAGCTGCTTGGTGGTGGCGGTCTTCGGGTCGGCGGTGCCGACCGTGGTGCCGCGCCGGATGACGGTGATGTCGTCGGCGACCTTCAGTACCTCGCCCAGCTTGTGCGAGATGAAGATGACGGTCAGGCCCTCGGACTTGAGCTCGCGCAGGTTGTCGAAGAGGGCGTCCACCTCCTGCGGCACGAGCACGGCGGTCGGCTCGTCGAGGATGAGGATCTTCGCACCGCGGTAAAGGACCTTGAGGATCTCCACGCGCTGGCGGTCGGCGACACCGAGGTCCTCGACGAGCGCGTCGGGGCGAACCCCGAGGCCGTAGGCGTCGGAGATCTCCTTGATCTTCCTACGGGCCTTGGCGCCGATGCCGTGGAGCTTCTCGCCGCCGAGAACCACGTTCTCCAGGACGGTGAGGTTGTCGGCCAGCATGAAGTGCTGGTGCACCATGCCGATGCCGCGGGCGATGGCGTCGCCGGGGCTGGTGAAGGAAACCTGCTCCCCGTCGATGGCGATGGTGCCCTCGTCCGGCTTCTGCATGCCGTAGAGGATCTTCATCAGGGTCGACTTGCCGGCGCCGTTCTCGCCGATCAGAGCATGGACCGTGCCCTTGCGGACGGTGATCGCGATGTCTTTGTTGGCGACGACGCCGGGGAAGCGCTTGGTGATGCCGTGCAGTTCTACGGCGGGGGGCGGGCTGGACGCGTTGATGACGCACTCTCCTTGGCGCGGAAGGAGTTGGAGGCAGGGCGGGGACAGGGATCGGCCGGGCGGGTGGGCGGGAGGAGGACGGTATCGCGTCCACCCTGCCTCTACGCGCGTAGCACTGTCGAAAGTGAAAACTTGCGGCCAACTGGCCACAAGCAAGCACCATAGGACACGGCTCGGGGCCCGGGAGCGGCAGAGACCGCTTCCCGGACCCCGGAGACCATGACTACATCAGACGGAACCTTACGGCGCGGTCTTGACGGTGATCTTCTTCGCGATGATGTCGGCCTTGGCCTTCTCCACCGCGGCGATGACGTCGGTCATCTCCTTGTACTTCGGGTTGGAGTCGGCCAGGCCGACGCCGTCCTTGTCCAGGCCGTAGCGGATCTCACCGGTGGTCGGCTTGCCGTCCTTGACCGACTTGATCAGGTCGAAGACGGAGTCGGAGACGTCCTTGGTGACCGAGGTCAGGATGGCGTCCTTGTACTTCGTCAGACCGGCCTGGTTGTACTGGTCGGAGTCGACGCCGATGGCCCACTTGCCCTTGGCGGAGGCGGCCTCGATGGCGCCCGAGCCGGCCAGACCGGCGGCCGCGTAGATCACGTCGGCGCCCGCGTCGAGCTGACCCTGCGCGGCGGCCTTGCCGAGGTCGGGCTTGGCGAAGCCGTCGAAGTTCGGCGGCTGCGTCAGGTACTGGGAGAGCACCTTGGCGTTCGGGTTGGTGTCCTTGACGCCCTGGGTGAAGCCCGCCTCGAACTTCTTGATCAGCGGAACCTCGACACCGCCGATGAAGCCGACCGTGCCGGTCTTGGACACCTTGGCGGCGGCGACGCCGGCCAGGTAGGAGCCCTGCTCCTCGTTGAAGACCATGTTGGCGACGTTCGGGCCGGTCACCGAGGTGTCGTCGATGATGCCGAACGTGGTGTCCGGGAACTTCGACGCGACCTTCTTGATGGCCGGGGCATAGGCGAAACCGACGCCGATGACCGGGTTGTTGCCCTTACGGGCCAGCTCGGTGAGGCGCTGGACCTTGTCGGCCTCGCCCTCACCGTCGGTGGGCTCCGCCTCGGCGCCCTTGACCTTCAGTTCGGTCTCGGCCTTCTGCAGGCCGGCGTAGGCGGCGTCGTTGAACGACTGGTCGCCGCGGCCGCCGACGTCGTACGCGATGGCGGCGGTGGGTTCCGTGGAAGATGCGGTGTCCGACGACTTCTTACCGCCACAGGCGGTGGCCGAGAGGGCCAGCGCCGCGGACGCGATGCCCACGGTGGCGATCCTGGTGATCCGGCGCAAGGGGAGGCTCCTTCAAAACCTGACCGAAGCGCCACGACCGGCGCTGGTTTCGCGGCGATCGTAACGCGCGTAGATGTCAGTTAAAGGCCCGTTCATCAGTCGTTATCGGATCGTCGCGAACCGGACAGTGACCGATTCGTAACTCCCCAGGCACCCAGCCCTTGTGTACCAAGGGCTGGACACCACCGGCGCGGGACTGCCGATTCCTGTACCGGAGCTTTACCCGACGGGCCTGGCACGGCGGCCGTCCAGCAGGACGGCGGCCGTGAAGAACTCCACGCCGACGGCGATCGCGTCCTCGTCCACGTCGAAGTCGCCCCGGTGCAGGTCGCGCTTGGCCGTGTCACCGGGGGTACGCACCCCGAGGCGGGCCATCGCGCCCGGGACGTGCTCCAGGTACCAGGAGAAGTCCTCCCCGCCCAGGCTCTGCTCGGTGTCCTCGACCGATTCGGCTCCGCACCGGGCGGCCATCGCCTCGCGGAGCAGTTCGGTGACCACCGGGTCGTTGACCACCGGCGGCACCCCGCGCACGTGGTTGATCTCGAACTTGGCCCCGTGCATCGTCGACACCTCGTCGATGGCCGCGTGGATCATGTCCGGAGCCTCGTGCCAGGCGTTCAGGTCCAGGCACCGGATGGTGCCCGACAGCTCGGCGTGCATCGGGATCACGTTGCAGGCGTGCCCGGCCTCGATCCGCCCCCAGGTGACCGACATCCCCGAGCGGGCGTCCATCCGGCGGGCCAGTACGGCCGGTACGTCCAGGGCCACGCGCGCGGCGGCCGTCACCAGGTCGGTGGTCAGGTGCGGCCGGGCCGTGTGTCCGCCGGGGCCCGACAGGCTGACTTCCAGCCGGTCGCAGGCCGAGGTGATGGGGCCGGCCCGCAGTCCGATCCGGCCGGCGTCGACCCGGGGGTCGCAGTGGACGGCGATGATCTTCCCCACGCCGTCCAGGACCCCCGCCTCGATGGCCTCGGTGGCTCCGCCCGGGAGCACCTCCTCGGCGGGCTGGAACAGCAGCCGCACCGGCCGGGGCAGCAGGCCCTGCCGGTCGAGCTCGGCCAGCACCAGGCCGGCCCCGAGGACGGTCGCGGTGTGCACGTCGTGGCCGCAGGCGTGCGCGCGGTCCGGGACGGTCGAGCGGTACGCGACGTGCGTCTTGGCGTCCGGGATGGGCAGGGCGTCGATGTCCGCGCGCAGGGCCAGCATCGGCCGTACCCCGTCCCACGCCCCCACGTCACAGATCAGGCCGGTGCCGGACTTCAGCACCCGTGGGCGCAGGCCGGCTTTCTCCAGCCGGGCCTTGATCGCCGCCGTGGTGCGGAACTCCTGGTGTCCGAGCTCGGGATGCATGTGCAAGTCCCGTCGGAAGGCGATCAGTTCGGCACGCAGGTGGTCCGGAAGCTTGCCGGGCAGCTCGGGCCGGTCGGTCTTACCGGGCAGGGCGGTCTGGGACTCGCGGGACATCAACTGGTTCACCCGTTGAAGGGTAGGCGCACCCACCGGCCAACTGGCTGGAGATCACGAAAAGTTCATGCCGTTAGGGGAAGAAAACCCGGCCTCCGGACGCATGACCGGGCGGGCACGCGGGTAAACTCGCACGCTCATCCGGCCGCCGGAGCCGCCTGGGCAGGCAGTCTGCGCACATCACGGGCGGTGTCGGTGACCCCGGCGAGGAAGCTGCGGGCCCGCGGCGACGCGGACCCGGTGAGCCAGTCCGGGTCGATATCGCATACGGCGACCGTCACACCGGTACCGGTCAGTGCGTACGGCAGCGTGTGGACGACTGTGGACGGAAAGCTGACGATCGTACGACCGACGGGGCCGCGCCGGGCGATCAGCTCCAGCGGCAGGTCGGGACGGACGATCTCCAGGCCGGTCGCCTCGCTCAGGGCCCGCAGCTTCTCCGGGGACTCCCGGCGGTGCGCGAAGTAGCGCGTCGCGCCGTGCTCCCGGGTGAGCGCGCGCACCGCGGCCAGATAGCGCGCCGGGTCCACCACCCCGGTCTCCACCAGCGAGGTGCCGACCAGGTCGGTGCCCTTGGTCAGCCGCGGCGGGCCGAAGCGGTCGCGGGTCCAGGCGAACTCGTTGACCCGCAGCGTCATCGCGCCGTGCACGGTGACGGGCATCGAGGTGAACACCTCGACCCGCCGCCCGCCGCCCCCGGCGGCGGTGAAGCGCCGCCGGGCGGTCGCCGACACCGGGGCGTAGGCCAGCTCGCGCACGCGGGCGGCCGGTCCTCCGCCGCCGACCCGGTGCCAGCGTACGAGGCGCTCGCCGCGGCCGGTCTGGGCGACGAACTCCATGGTGGCGGTGCCGTCGTCGACCACGACGAGCTCCTCGGCCCGTACGAGGGTCAGCAGCAGCTGGACGTAGCGGGAGAAGGGGTCGCCGATGACGACCCGGCGCGCCGCGCGTACGTCACGCGCCAGCGCGGCGAGCGCCCTGAGCGGCGCGAGCCGGCCGCCGCGGGCCTCCTGCCAGCGCACCTCGTGGCCCTCGTCACGGGCCAGTCCCGCCATCCGGCGCAGCTGCCCCCGGGACATCGGGTCGGTCGGGGGCAGGACCACGATCCGAAGGCGGGCCGGTCCGCCGACCGCCGCGGCCGGGCCGACCGCCGGGCCGGCACCCGCGTCCGCGCCCGCCGCCCCCGCCTGGCCGACGCGGCGATCGGGCTGGCTGGGGACGCCGTCGAGCAGTCGTGCCGAGGGGTCGGCCGGGTGCAGATGAGCCCACTCCAGCACGTTCAGGAGTTGGACCGGGCTCTCGACGAACGCCAGGGTGTGGGCTGAAGGGGTCACCGGGAACTCCTCGTCTGGGGGCGGGACTCGTACGCGCCGGACAGCGGGGGGGTGCCTTGCCGGTCGGGCCCGGCCCGACCGGCAGGACACCCCCAGGGGTCAGACGGCCACCGGCTCGCCCTGGAAGCGGCGGAGCTTCTTCATGGGGCCGAGCTCGGAGTCGTACACCCGCTTGACGCCGTCGCCGAGGGCGGTCTCGATGGTGCGGATGTCGCGGACCAGGCGGGTCAGGCCGCCGGGCTCGACGGAGGCAGCCTGGTCGGAGCCCCACATCGCGCGGTCGAGGGTGATGTGGCGCTCGACGAAGGTGGCGCCGAGGGCGACGGCGGCGAGGGTGGTCTGCAGGCCCGTCTCGTGGCCGGAGTAGCCGATCGGGACGTTGGGGTACTCCTCCTGGAGGGTGTTGATCACCCGCAGGTTGAGCTCCTCCGCCTTGGCCGGGTACGTCGAGGTGGCGTGGCAGAGCAGGATGTTCTCGCTGCCGAGCACCTCCACCGCGTGCCGGATCTGGCGCGGGGTGGACATGCCGGTGGAGAGGACGACGGTGCGGCCGGTGGCGCGCAGGGCGCGCAGCAGCTCGTCGTCGGTGAGGGAGGCGGAGGCCACCTTGTGCGCGGGGACGTCGAACTTCTCCAGGAAGGCGACGGCCTCGGTGTCCCACGGGGAGGCGAACCAGTCGATGCCGCGCTTGGCGCAGTGCTCGTCGATGGCCCGGTACTCGTCCTCGCCGAACTCGACCTTGTGGCGGTAGTCGATGTAGGTCATCCGGCCCCAGGGGGTGTCGCGCTCGATGTCCCACTGGTCGCGCGGGGTGCAGATCTCCGGGGTGCGCTTCTGGAACTTCACGGCGTCGCAGCCCGCTTCGGCGGCGGCGTCGATGAGGGCGAAGGCGTTGCCGAGGTCACCGTTGTGGTTGATGCCGATCTCGCCGACGACGTAGACGGGCCGGCCGGGGCCGGCGGTGCGCGGTCCGAAGGTCCGCAGGCGGGCGTGGGCGTGGGCGGTGGCGGTCATGGCAGGTGACGTCCTTCGGTGCGGGATGTGCGGGGGGTGTGGGGTGTGCGGAGTGTGCGGGTCGGGGTGTGCGTCCTCGAACAGCGGGGCGAGGAGGCGGGCTCGGGCCAGGTCGTGCGGGTCGTCGATCTCCAGGACCCGCGCGGGGTCGGTGGTGACGGGGAGCGTGTGGCCGAAGAAGCGGTGGCGTGCGGTTCGGAACCCGGCGGCGTCCATGGCGTAGGCGGCGCCGGTCTCCAGCAGGTCCTGCGGCCGGTCCTGGCGGCGGGGGCGGTACGCGCTCTCGTGGTTGACCCCGGTCCCGGCCCCGGCGGCGTCCTGCCGCCAGAGGAAGCCGTGGAAGGGGGCGACGGTGAGGGCCGCGTCGGCCGCCCCGGACGCCACGGCGGCGGCGACGGACTCGACGTCGGAGGCGGTGAGGAAGGGGCTGGTGCACTGGACCAGGAGGACCACGTCCACGGTGAGCGAGTGCAGTTCCTCGAAGGCGGCCAGCGCGTGCAGTACGGCGGCTTCGCTGCTCGCGGTGTCACCGGAGATCGCGGTGGGCCGGGCGATCACGTCGGCTCCGGCGGCGCTGGCCGCGGCGGCGATGGCCTCGGAGTCCGTGGAGACCACGATGTCCGTGACGGTCGGCGCGGCCAGGCAGGCGCGGACGGCGCGGGCGACCAGCGGGGTGCCGGCGACCTCGGCGAGGTTCTTGCCGGGGACGCCCTTGGAGCCGCCCCGCGCGGGGATCACGGCCAGCACCCGGGGGCCCCGGCCGGAAGCGGTGTGCGGTCCGGCGTCGGCCGCCGCGGGGAGGGCCTGTGCCGGTGCCGGTGCTGGTTCCTGTGCCGGTGCTGGTTCCTGTGCCGGTGCCGGTGCCTGTGCGGCGGACGCCGCCCGGGGGCTCACAGCTCCCCCAGCCGGCGGATCACCGGCGCCACGCGCTGGACGCCGTGCCGGTACGCCCCGCGGGCCGCCTCGCGCAGGTGGGCGCGGAGCCGGCGGCGCAGCCGGGACTGCCCCTCCGGTTCGCGGGCCGCACCGGGCAGCGGGGTGCCGTCGGGGGCGAGGTGGTGGCGGGCCAGGATCCCGGGCAGGTAGCCGGGGGCGGTGGTGAGCGTGTAGTAGGGCGCGGGCGACGGCAGCCGCCGGGCGCCCACCAGCGCGGCGACCCGCGCCCGGGCGGCGGCGTACGCGTCGTACGCGGCGCCCGCGTCGGGCCCCACGGCCGGCGCGTCCGGGCCGGGTACGGCGGGCCCCGGCGCGGCCGGGCCCGGCAGGACGCCCTGGGCCGCCAGCCAGTGCGGGTCGCCCTGGGGCAGCAGTCCGGAGTCGAGCTGGTCCCAGGAGGCGAGGCAGCCGGAGCCGAGGAAGTGGTGGTTGCCGAGGGCCTCGCGGATGCCGAGGTCGGTGAGGACGGCCGTCGGGATGCCCCGGTGCAGGGACTCCAGGGCGGCGGTGGAGGAGACGGTGACCAGCAGGTCGGTACCGTCCAGCACCTCGCCCATGTTCCCGTAGACCAGGCGGCAGTTGGGCGGCATCCCGCCGGGGAGCTTCGCCGCGAGCCGCTGGTAGGGCTGCTCCTCCAGGTGTGTGGTGTGCTCCCCCGGTCTGCTGCGCAGCTTGATCAGCACTTCCCGCTCCGGGTGCAGCCGGGCGTGTCCGGCCGCCCGCTCCAGCAGGTACGTACGGTCCGCGCGGCTTTCGGGCACGGAGGGCTGTACGGCGAAGACCACCGTGTGGGCGCGGCTCCCGGCCGGCTCGTACGGCGCCCCGCCGAGGAAGGGCAGCGCGGTCTCGGTGACGGCGCCCGCGTCGGCGCCCACTCCCTCGTACACGGCGCGGAAGCGCTCCGCGTCGTGGCGGGAGTTGGCGAGGACGAGGTCGGCGCCGTGGCGCAGCAGCAGTCCGTCGGCGAGCTTCTCGTACACGACGCCCACGTAGCCGGTGACGAGTACGGGGCGTTCGGCCGGCGCGGGCCACAGGGCGCGGGCCCCGTGCAGGACGGCCTGGACGGCGCCGCCGACGAGGGCGAGGACGATCACGTCGTAGCGCTCGCGCTCGATCTCGGCGAGGAACTGCGCGCAGGTCACCTCGGTCAGCCGGTCGGCGCGGACCCCCACTTCGCCGAGCTGGCGGGCGGTGGGAGTGGCGCGGCCGCGCAGCAGGAATCCGGTGAGCTGGTGGTCGGGCACGAGACGGCCTGCGGTGAGTGCACCCCATTTCCATCGCGTATCGGAATCGGCGAGTACGGCTACGCGCTTGCGTTCTGGCACGCGGCAGAAACTATTGGGCAAATTCGGTGATCGGCCCAACGAACGCACAACAGCGGGTTAACAACGCGTCTACGAAATGCGAAAGCGCACGGGTTAACGCGCCCGCCCCGCGCCGTTCACATGGAATACGCATCCGGGTCATGATGAATGCCGGACGACGTCATAACGTCTCGCGGGTGCCCAAGCTCTCTGTTGTCGTGCCGTTCTACAACGTGCAGACATACGCACCGGATGCCCTGAAAAGTCTCGAACTCAACGCGCGGGACGATTTCGAGTTCCTGCTCGTCGACGACTGCTCGACGGACGGGACCCCGCAGCTGCTGGAGCGCGCGGCGCGCGAGCTGCCGGGGGCGGTGCACCTCAGACATGACCGGAACGGCGGCCTGGCCACCGCACGGAACACCGGACTGGACGCGGCCCGCGGCGAGTACCTCGCCTTCCTGGACGGGGACGACTGGCTGGCGCCGGGGCATCTCGCCCGGACCCTCGCCGCCATAGAGGCGCTGAACTGCGATTTCGTCCGCACCGACCATGTCCAGTGCACCGGCCGGGCGCGGAGCGTGCAGCGCGTCCCGTACGGCCCGCAGGGGGTCGTCGCCGACCCGCGGACGGGCATCCTGCCCGCCGACCGGGCCACCTCGGTGGACTATCCGTACGCCTGGGCCGGGATGTACCACCGGCGGCTGCTGGACCGCGGGGTGCTGCGGTTCACCGACGGGCTGCGGACGGCGGAGGACCGGCCGTGGATCTGGCGGCTGCACCGGGAGGCGGAGTCCTTCGCCCCGGTCGGTCTGCCCGGAATCTTCTACCGGCGCGGCGTTTCCACCTCGTTGACGCAGATCGGGGACGAGCGGCAGCTCGATTTCATTCGCGCATTTGATCAAATCCTGTCGGACACGGCGGCGGACCGGGAATCCGATCTACTGCTCCCGAAAGCCGTCCGAACATATTGTGCAATTATCGCGCATCATGTCGGGTCCATCGAAAGGTTCGAACCGGCCGTGGCCAAGAAACTCCGCTCGATGAGCGCGGCCGCGCTCGGACGCATGCCGCAGGACGTATTGGACCGGGCCCTGGACTCGATGGACATCGAGCGCTCCACCCTGCTGCGCCGCCTGCGCGGCAGCCGCCGCACCCTGTCGGGAGCGACCGCCTGATGCCCGTCCAGATCTTCCTGGCCTCCACCCTCTACGGGGCCGCCACCCTCGCGGCGGGCATCGACGCGGGCAGCTTCCCGCGGGCCGGCCGCCGGATCCTGCTGACCAGCAACCACGCCGTCGCCGCCGAGATCGCCCCGGGGCTCGCGGACATGCCGGGCTTCGCGGCCCTGCGCACCCGCTTCGACGAGGTCCTCGACTGGAACCGCGTCATCGAGCCGCTGCACCCGAGCACCTGGGCCCCGCGCGCCGAGGACGTCCCGCTGTGGGAACGGCAGCTGCGCACCCTGTGGGGGCTCGGCGAGGACCGCGTCGAGCTGATCGTGGAGTCCCTCCAGGTCCCGCCCGCCCAGACCCTGTGCCGGCTCTTCCCCGGCGCGGCCGTCGACGTCTACGCCGACGGGCTGATGAGCTACGGGCCCACCCGCTTCCGCCTCGACCCGCACCTGGGGATGCGGGTGCGCCGGGTACTGCACCTGGACCTGGTGCCGGGACTGGAACCGCTGCTGCTGACGGAGTTCGGGGTGCGGGCGGAACTGGTGCCCACGGAGTCGTTCGTGAAGGTCCTCGCCGAACTGTCCGAACGGTCCGACCCCGGCGCGCCCTCCGCTTCCCGCGCGCCCGCCGGACCTGCCGGACCCGCCGACGGTGACGGTGGCGGTGACGGAGACGGCGCCGCCCCGGCCCTCCTCCTCGGCCAGTACCTCTCCGCGCTGGACCTGATGACCCCCGCGCAGGAGGAGGAACTCCACGTGGAGATGGTCCGCGGCGCCCACGCCCTGGGCCACCGGGAGCTGGTCTTCAAACCGCACCCCAGCGCCCCGGCCGCGTACTCCTGCCGCGCGGAGGCGGAGGCCGAGCGCCTCGGCGTCCGGCTGACCGTCGTGGACACCCCGGTCCTGGCCGAGACCCTCTACCAGCGGCTGCGCCCGGCGCTGGTCGTCGGCTGCTTCTCCACGGGCCTGCTGACCGCCGCCACCCTGTACGGGCTCCCGGTGGCCCGCACCGGCACCGACGCCGTACTGGCCCGCCTGACCCCGTACCCGAACAGCAACCGCGTCCCGCTGGCCGTGGTGGACGCCCTGCTGCCGGACCTCGCGGACGCCGAGGCGGTCCGCGCCTGGAGCCTCCCGGACCGCTCGCAGGTGCGGGCGGAGCTGACCGGCCTGCTGACCGCCGTCGGCTTCACGATGCAGCCCCAGATCCTGTCCGCGCGCCGGGGCGCCGCCGAGGCCTACCTGGCCGCGCACCTGACCGACCGCACCTGGCGGTACTTCACCCGCCGTCGGCTGACCGGCCTGGGCCTGCCGGGCGGCATCCCCGCCCAGCTGTCCTTCCTGCCCAGGAGCCGGGCCGTGCGCCGCGCGGTCCGGCGGCTGCGCCGGGCCCTCAGCTGACGGCGAGCTTGGCCGCGAAGCCGAGGAACAGCACACCCGCCGCCGAGGTGGCCCCGGCCGACAGGCGCCTGCGGCGGCGGAACGCGGCGGACAGCCGGGTACCGCCGAAGATCAGCACGGTCAGGTAGAGGAAGCTGCCGATCTGGAGCAGGCCGCCCAGCACCAGGAAGGACAGCGCGGGGTAGGCGTAGCCCGGGTCCACGAACTGCACGAAGAAGGACATCAGGAAGAGGATGGCCTTCGGGTTGAACAGGCTGATCAGCAGCGCCCGCCGGTACGGCCGCTCGTTCTCGCCCGCACCCGCGTCGGCCTCGACCGCGGCGGCCACCTCGGCCCGCGCCCGGTTCGAGCGCCACAGCGACCAGGCTCCGCGCAGCATCCCGATGGCCAGCCAGGTCAGGTAGCCCGCGCCGAGCAGCTTGACGATGCCGAACAGCAGCGGGCTGGTCTGGAGCAGCGAGGCCGCGCCGGCCGCGGCGAGCGCCATCAGCACGGCGTCGCCCGTCCACACCCCGGCGGCGGCCTTGTAGCCGGTCCGGACCCCGCGGCGGGCCGCCACGGACAGCACGTACAGCGAGTTCGGCCCCGGCAGCAGAATGATCAGCACCAGGCCGGCGAGATAGGTCGGAAGATCGGTCACACCCAGCATGCCCAGGAGTGTCCCAGGGGTAGCACCTGTCACGCCAGTGGTTTCACCATGTGGAACCGGTGGGCTCGTACGTCCCCCACACCTCCCTCAGCACCCCGCACACCTCCCCCACCGTGGCCCGGGCCCGCAGCGCCTCCTTCATCGGGTAGAGCACGTTCCCCGTCCCGGCGGCCGCCTCCCGCAGCGCGGCCATCGCCGGGTCCAACGCCGCCGCGTCGCGCTCCGCCCGCAGCCGTGCGAGCGCCGCGCACTGGCGCGCCTCGATCGCCGGGTCCACGCGCAGCGGCTCGTACGGCTCCTCGCGCTCCAGCGCGAAGCGGTTGACGCCGACCACCACCCGCTCCCCGTTGTCGGTCTCCTGCGCGATGCGGTAGGCGTTGCGCTCGATCTCCGCCTTCTGGAAACCGGCCTCGATCGCGGCCACCGCCCCGCCCTGGTCCTCGACGCGCCGCATCAGGTCGAGGGCGGCCGCCTCCAGCTCGTCCGTCATCCGCTCCACCGCGTACGACCCGGCGAAGGGGTCCACCGTGTGCGGTACGTCCGTCTCGTGGGCGAGGACCTGCTGGGTGCGCAGCGCGAGGCGGGCCGCCTTCTCCGTGGGCAGCGCGATCGCCTCGTCGAAGGAGTTGGTGTGCAGGGACTGGGTCCCGCCCAGCACCGCGGCCAAGGCCTGCACGGCCACCCGTACGAGATTCAGCTCCGGCTGCTGCGCGGTCAGCTGGACCCCGGCCGTCTGGGTGTGGAAACGCAGCATCAACGACTTCGGGTCGCGCGCCCCGAACTCCTCGCGCATGACGCGGGCCCAGATCCGCCGGGCCGCGCGGAACTTCGCGACCTCCTCCAGCAGGGTGGTTCGGGCGACGAAGAAGAAGGACAGCCGTGGTGCGAACTCGTCGACCGCCATCCCGGCCGCCAGCGCCGTACGGACGTAGGCGACGGCGTCGGCGAGGGTGAAGGCGACCTCCTGCGCGGGTGAGGCCCCCGCTTCGGCCATGTGGTAGCCGGAGATGGAGATGGTGTTCCACTTCGGGATCTCGGCCCGGCAGTACCGGAAGGTGTCGGCCGTCAGCCGGAGCGAGGGCCCGGGCGGGAAGATGTACGTCCCGCGGGCGATGTACTCCTTCAGCACGTCGTTCTGGATCGTGCCCGTCAGCCGCGCGCCCGGAATGCCCTGTTCCTCCGCTACCAGTTGATAGAGCAGCAGGAGCAGCGCGGCGGGCGCGTTGATGGTCATCGAGGTGGAGACCCGGTCGAGCGGGATCCCCTCGAACAGCGTCCGCATGTCGTCGACCGAGTCGACCGCGACCCCGACCTTGCCCACTTCGCCGTGTGCGAGCGGGGCGTCGGAGTCGTGGCCCATCTGCGTCGGCAGGTCGAAGGCGACGGACAGTCCGGTGCCGCCGCCCGCGATGAGCTGCCGGTACCGGGCGTTGGACTCGGCGGCCGTACCGAAGCCGGCGTACTGCCGCATGGTCCAGGGCCGTCCGGTGTACATGGTGGGATAAATCCCCCGGGTGTACGGGAAGTCGCCGGGCTCCCCGAGGGCGACGCCGGGGTCCCACCCCGTCAGGTCGCCGGGCCCGTAGACGGGTTCGATCGGGATTCCGCTCTCGGTGCGTGCCATCGACCAATCCTCCAGAGGGGCGACCGGGCCCGGGGTGTGACGCGGCCGTCTGCGCGAAAGACGGCGGACGGCTCCTGGTCACAATGGCGCAACATCCCGCTGCGGGCTGCAACTCTCCACGCGCGTCAGGCATCACCTAGTTACACGACGTAGAAATCGGGGGACTGCAATGCACCGCCAGAGAGTCATATTCCGCACGCTCGGAGTGGCCACCGCCGTCGCACTCGCCGCGACCGCCTGCGGGCCCCAGAAGACGCAGCCCGCGGGCTCCGCCTCCTCGGCCCCGTCCTCGCCCACGGCGGGCGCCTCCCCCGAGACTTCGAACGACAACAAGCCCGCGGAGGCCTCGCCCTCCGCGTCGGCCTCCCCCTCCGCACCGGCGTCCCCGTCGCCCCAGCCCTCGTCCTCGTCCTCGCCGTCCCCGGCCGTGAAGCCGGTCATGGCGAACGGCGACGAGAGCGAGCAGGTGCGCGAGCTCCAGGCGCGCCTGCGACAGCTCAAGCTGATGAGCGTGGCGCCGACCGGTTTCTACGGGTCCAAGACGACCGCCGCGGTCAAGACCTTCCAGTCGAAGAACGGCCTGGGTGCCACCGGATCGGTCGACGAGGCCACCTGGAAGAAGATCGAGGGCTCCACAAAGAAGCCCACCGCGCAGGAGCTGAACCCGCCGACCGTCAACGAGCCGGACGCTCCCGACCCGCGCTGCATGGAGGGCCGGGTCCTGTGCATCAGCAAGGAGAGCCGCACCCTCGCCTGGATGATCGACGGCAAGGTCGTCTCGGCGATGGACGTGCGCTTCGGCTCGGAGAACACCCCGACCCGCGAGGGCGTCTTCAAGGTGGACCGCAAGGAAAAGGTCTGGACGTCCACGATCTACCACACGTCCATGCCGTACTCGATGTTCTTCAGTCGCGGCCAGGCGGTGCACTTCTCGGCCGACTTCGCGGCCCGCGGCTACAACGGCGCCTCGCACGGCTGTGTGAACGTCCGGGACAAGGCCGCGCTGGCGGCGGTGTTCAACCAGGTCAACGTCGGCGACAAGGTGGTCGTCTACTGGTGACCGCCGCAGGGCGGGCCAGGTGAGTTGAAGGCGCGGGCAGGGCCGGGGGAACGTGCCCCGCCCGCGCCGGTTGCGCAGAGCCCAGGGGTACGGGGGGAACCCCGGCTCATGCGCGGCCGATGACCAGTCGGCTCGATCTGTACTGCGTCGCGAGTTCGAAAAGTGTTACAGGCACGTCAGCGCGGGGGCCGGGACGTGGATCAGCGGCCGCCGAACAGGCCCGTCGAACCGCCCGAGAGCACGGGGCCCAGCAGCGGCGCCCGCAGTACGGTGCCCTTCGCCCCGGAGTCGCCGGTGCCCTTCGCCCCGGAATCCCCCGTGCTGCCGGAATCCCCCGTGCCGCCGGAGCCGGTCTCGCCCGGGGCGCCCTCGCGGGTGCCGTCCCGCAGCCCGTCCAGCATCGCCTCGCAGTAGCGCGGGATCCGGGCCACGCCGCTGGCGAGCCGCGCGAGCCGGTCGCGGCGGTCGTCGCTCAGGCGGCCCGCCCGGTAGTCCCTGCAGAGGTCGATGTTCCGCAGGCGGCTCTCCCGCTCGCCGTCGCGTTCCTTGTCGGTGCCGGCGGTGAACCCCTCCCGGTTGGTGTCCCCGCCGTCGCCCCTGCCTTCCCGGTCGCCGTTGCCGTCCTTGCCGTCGCCGCCGCCCAGGCCGCCCTGGGCGTCCTTGCCCGAGCCGCCGGTGGCGGGCGCGCCGGACGACGCGCCGGCGGCCGTTCCCGTCCCCGGCGGCATGGAACCGTCGGCGCCCGGGGTCTGCGGCCCGCCGGTCAGGCGCGGCCCGCCCTCGCCGTCCCGCAGCGGGGTGGGCCGCAGGTTCGGGCCGAGCGTCGGGTCCTGGCTGCCGGCGGGCTCCGGGTCCCCGTCGACGCTGACGGACATCGCGGGACCCGGTCCCGCGCTGTCGTGCCGGGGCCCGTCCAGCAGCCCCGCGCCCACCGCCGCGGCCAGGCCGCCGACCGCGACGCTCGCCAGCGCGGCCGCCAGGCCGAACCGGACGGGCCGCGCGGGCCGGCGCCCGCGGGGCGCGGACAGGGGGAGGGGGCGGCCGAGGGCCACCAGGGGTTCATCGTGGCCGGACGCCGCGGCGGGCCGCTCCGACGGGGGTACGGCCGGCCCGCGCGCAGCACGGAAGGCGGCCACCGCGGCGGCCTCGCCGGGCAGTTCCGCTCCGGCGGGCGGCCGCTCGGCCAGGGCGTCGAGGGCAGCGCGCAGCCGGGCGGCACGGTCCCGCGCCCGGGGATCGGCGGCCGGGCCCACAGGTTCCACCGGCTCGCCGCGCAGCAGTCGCTCCACCGCGGCTTCGTCCAGCCACCTGTCGCGCTCGTCGGCCATCACATGTCCTTCTGCGTCCGCCAACGTGAATGCGTCACACCGGTTTGTTCCACTAGGCCCCCGCCACGGCCGCGCTGCGCGGGTACGGCGTCGAGATCCCTCCCGCCCCCGCCGTCCCGTGGCGGGCCACCGGCATTATGGCCGACCGGAGATTCCGCTTCCGCGCCCGGCCCGGATCCCGGCTCGAAGCCGCCCCTCACGTCCTGCGCGCTCAGCAGCTCCGCCAGCTTCTTCAGCCCCCGGTGCGCAGCGGTCCGTACCGCCCCGGGGCGCTTGCCCAGGGTCTCGGCCGCGGTCTTGGCGTCGAGCCCTACGACGACCCGTAGGACGACGGCCTCCGCCTGGTCCTGGGGGAGCTGCGCGATGAGCGCCATGGTCATACCGGTGGAGAGCGCCTCCATGGCCTCGCCCGCGGTGTCGCAGTCGGCGGCCCGGCCGGTCAGCTCGGTCTCGTCCCCGCCGATGGCGGGACGGCGGCCGCGCATGCGGATGTGGTCGAGGGCCCGGTTGCGGGCGATGCGGGCGGCCCAGCCCCGGAAGCGGTCGGCGTCGCCGGTGAAGGAGGCCAGGTCGCGGGCGATCTGCAGCCAGGCCTCGGAGGCCACGTCCTCCGCGTCGCCGTCCCCGACGAGCGTGCGTACGTATCCGAGCAGGCGTGGGTGCACGGCGCGGTACACAGCACGGAACGCGTTCTCGTCGCCGTCCTGTGCCGCGAGCACCGCGGCGGTCAGCTCCGCGTCGTCCCCCAGCAAAGTCCCCAACCCGTTCAATGTCCTGTACGTCTGGCGCAAATCAGCACGTTACGGCTTTCAAGCACCTTCGTCCACGAGTTGTACAACGAGCAACCATTCCTGCGCGGAGCGAGGTGTGACACAAAACGCACTCGGGGCGCTGACAGGGGTACGGGCTTGTCGCACGAGTCCGTGACGGACGGCGACCGGGGCCTCTCCTGTGGGGGGTGGCGGCCTCGGTCGCCTTCCCCTTCTCCCTGCTGTCAGCGGTGCTCACTTCATCCTTTCGGCTCACTTCCGGGTGAAATCCTCGAATGGGTACGACACACCCCGTGCCCCGTCGATAGCGTGGCCGGATACCCGCGCCACGCCCCGAGGAGCCCCCTGCTGTCCAGCCACCTTCCGGCACAGGCCCGCGGCAGCTCCGACCCTTCGCACGGCTCCGGACTGGCGCGGTTCAACGCCCTGTCCCCCGAAGCCGCCCAGGCCGTCCTGCTGCACTGCTGCGGAAGCGGGCGCTGGGCCCACCGGATGGCCACTCACCGCCCCTACCCCGATTCCGACGCTCTGCTCGCCGCCGCGGACGAGGCCTCGTACGACCTCTCCCAGGCGGACCTGTCTGAGGCACTGGCCTCCGAGTGCCCCGAGGAACTGGGGCACGGAGCACCGTACGCCGCCCTGCTGGCCCTCGACGCGGCCCACGCGGAGTACGAGCGCAAATTCGGCCACGCCTTCGTGATCTGCCTCGACGGGCACCCGCCGGAGGAACAGGCCGACCAGCTGCTGACCGCGATCCGGCGCCGGATGGGGCACGAGGTCGACGAGGAGCGCTCGATCTCCGCGGACGAGCTCCGCCGGGTCGCGCAGGCCCGGCTGCTGGACCTGACACGCTGGCTGACCTCGGCCGATGGGCTGACTGCTACGGAAATCGGGCTATTCGCCCCTGTGGGATAGCCCGTACGTGCCTGTTTGATCACACCGAAGACCCCCGCGCGAAGGAACCGACAAAGCGTCGCTACGATGTCCGGGGCCGGAGGACCGTACCCGGCCGGGCCCGACCGACAACGAAGCCGGCTGGCCCCCGCCCCGCTTCCGGAGGGTTTTCCGTGCCGGCTGGAACGTTGTACCGCGGCCGGGAAGGAATGTGGTCCTGGGTGGCTCATCGAGTCACCGGCGTCCTCATCTTCTTCTTCCTGTTCGTACACGTCCTCGACACCGCTCTCGTCCGCGTCTCCCCCGAGGCGTACGACGATGTCGTGGCTACCTACAAGACTCCGATCGTCGCGCTGCTGGAGTACGGCCTCGTCGCCGCAATCCTGTTCCACGCGCTCAACGGTCTCCGTGTCATCGCCGTGGACTTCTGGTCCAAGGGCCCCCGCTACCAGAAGCAGATGCTCTGGTCCGTCGTGGGCGTCTGGATCGTGCTGATGGTCGGGGCCCTCTACCCCGTACTGGGCCACGCCTACCTTGAACTGTTCGGGAAGTGACACGCATGTCTTCTGACACTTCTTCGGTCAACATGAGCAAGGGCATCGGCGACGTGGAGGGCGTGTCCCTCTACGACACCGACAACCCGGCCCCGTACATCGAGGCCCCGCGCAAGCGGACGGGCAAGACCCCGCGCTCGACCCGCGGCAACTTCGAGATGGTCGCGTGGCTCTTCATGCGCCTCTCGGGCATCGTGCTCGTCGTCCTCGTCATCGGCCACCTGCTGATCCAGCTGGTGCTCGACGGCGGCGTCTCCAAGATCGGCTTCGCCTTCGTGGCCGGCCGCTGGGCGTCCCCGTTCTGGCAGGTCTGGGACCTGCTGATGCTGTGGCTGGCGATGCTGCACGGAGCCAACGGCCTGCGTACCGTCATCAACGACTACGCGGAGCGTGCCAACACGCGGCTGTGGCTGAAGGGCCTGCTCTACACCGCCACGGTGTTCACCATCCTTCTGGGCACGCTGGTGATCTTCACCTTCGACCCGAACATCCGCTAGGCAACGGGGCTGAGGCGAAACCAATGAAGATCCACAAGTACGACACCGTCATCGTCGGGGCGGGCGGCGCAGGCATGCGCGCCGCCATCGAGTCGACGAAGCGCAGCCGCACCGCCGTGCTGACGAAGCTCTACCCCACCCGCTCCCACACGGGCGCCGCGCAGGGCGGCATGGCCGCCGCGCTGGCCAACGTGGAAGAGGACAACTGGGAGTGGCACACCTTCGACACGGTCAAGGGCGGTGACTACCTGGTCGACCAGGACGCCGCCGAGATCCTGGCGAAGGAGGCCATCGACGCGGTCCTCGACCTGGAGAAGATGGGCCTGCCGTTCAACCGCACCCCGGACGGCACCATCGACCAGCGCCGCTTCGGCGGCCACTCGCGCAACCACGGCGAGGCCCCGGTCCGCCGGTCCTGCTACGCCGCGGACCGCACCGGTCACATGATCCTCCAGACGCTGTACCAGAACTGCGTCAAGGAGGGCGTGGAGTTCTTCAACGAGTTCTACGTCCTGGACCAGCTCCTCGTGGAAGAGGACGGCGTCCAGAAGTCGGCCGGCGTCGTCGCGTACGAGCTGGCCACCGGCGAGATCCACGTCTTCCAGGCGAAGGCCGTCATCTACGCCTCCGGCGGCACCGGCAAGTTCTTCAAGGTGACCTCCAACGCGCACACCCTCACGGGTGACGGCCAGGCGGCCTGCTACCGCCGCGGCCTGCCGCTCGAGGACATGGAGTTCTTCCAGTTCCACCCGACGGGCATCTGGCGCATGGGCATCCTGCTGACGGAGGGCGCCCGCGGTGAGGGCGGCATCCTCCGCAACAAGGACGGCGAGCGCTTCATGGAGAAGTACGCGCCGGTCATGAAGGACCTCGCGTCCCGTGACGTCGTCTCGCGCTCCATCTACACCGAGATCCGTGAGGGCCGCGGCTGCGGTCCCGCCGGTGACCACGTGTACCTGGACCTGACGCACCTCCCGCCGGAGCAGCTCGACGCCAAGCTCCCGGACATCACCGAGTTCGCGCGTACGTACCTGGGCATCGAGCCCTACACGGACCCGATCCCGATCCAGCCCACCGCGCACTACGCCATGGGCGGCATCCCGACCAACGTCGAGGGTGAGGTCCTGCGCGACAACACCACCGTCGTCCCCGGCCTGTACGCGGCCGGCGAGGTCGCGTGCGTGTCGGTCCACGGCGCGAACCGCCTGGGCACCAACTCGCTGCTGGACATCAACGTCTTCGGCAAGCGCTCGGGCATCGCGGCGGCCAGGTACTCGCAGGAGAACGACTACGTCGAGCTCCCCGAGAACCCGGCCTCCCTCGTCGAGGAGCAGGTCGAGCGGCTGCGCAACTCCACGGGCAACGAGCGGGTCGCCGACCTGCGTCTGGAGCTCCAGGAGACGATGGACGCGTGCGTGATGGTGTTCCGTACGGAGCAGACCATCAAGACCGCGGTCGAGAAGATCGCGGAGCTGCGCGAGCGCTACAAGAACGTGTCCGTCCAGGACAAGGGCAAGCGCTTCAACACGGACCTGCTGGAAGCCATCGAGCTGGGCAACCTGCTCGACCTGGCCGAGGTCATGGCCGTGTCCGCGCTGGCGCGCAAGGAGTCCCGCGGCGGTCACTACCGCGAGGACTACCCCAACCGCGACGACGTCAACTTCATGCGCCACACCATGGCGTACCGCGAGGTCGGAGCCGACGGCTCGGACTCGATCCGGCTCGACTACAAGCCGGTCGTCACGACCCGCTACCAGCCGATGGAGCGTAAGTACTGATGGGCACCCCGACCCTGAGCAAGACGGACCAGATGGAGGCGGCGGCCGCTGCCTCGCCCTACATCACGGTCACCTTCCGGATCCGCCGCTTCAACCCCGAGGTCTCGGACCAGGCGGAGTGGCAGGACTTCCAGATCGAGATCGACCCGAAGGAGCGCGTGCTCGACGGTCTCCACAAGATCAAGTGGGACCTCGACGGCACGCTGACCTTCCGTCGCTCCTGCGCGCACGGCATCTGCGGCTCCGACGCGATGCGGATCAACGGCAAGAACAGGCTCGCCTGCAAGACGCTGATCAAGGACATCAACCCGGAGAAGCCCATCACCGTCGAGGCCATCAAGGGCCTCACGGTGATGAAGGACCTCATCGTCGACATGGAGCCCTTCTTCCAGGCGTACCGGGACGTCATGCCGTTCCTGGTCACCAAGGGCAACGAGCCGACGCGTGAGCGCCTGCAGTCCGCCGAGGACCGCGAGCGCTTCGACGACACCACCAAGTGCATCCTGTGCGCCGCGTGCACGTCCTCGTGCCCGGTGTTCTGGAACGACGGCCAGTACTTCGGCCCGGCGGCGATCGTCAACGCGCACCGCTTCATCTTCGACTCGCGTGACGAGGCCGGCGAGCAGCGGCTGGAGATCCTGAACGACAAGGACGGCGTGTGGCGCTGCCGCACGACCTTCAACTGCACCGACGCGTGCCCGCGCGGCATCGAGGTCACGAAGGCGATCCAGGAAGTCAAGCGCGCGCTGATCACGCGCCGCTTCTGATCCCCCGACGCACCTCGAAGGCCCCGCCCCCGGTAACCACCCCGGGGGCGGGGCCTTCGCCGTACCCGTCCCCCGTGGGGGTGGAGATCGCCCGGATGAACCTTTCATCGGACCGGTCCGGTCCCCCGACGGCGGTACGGTCACCGGCGTCGCTTGTACCGGAGCGCTGTCCGCACCCACACTGAGAGAAGGAGGTGCTTTCTATGTCCGCTCTCGCCCATGAGGCCCTGTGCGACCCAGGTCTCGACGAGGTTCTCTGGCAGGCCTGGAAGGCGATGGACCTTCCGGAGGGCTACCGGGCCGAGATCATCGAAGGGGCCATCGAGGTGTCTCCCACCGGCCGCCGCCGCCACGGCGTACTCGCCCACCGCTTGCGCAGGGCTCTGGAAGCCCACCTGACAGGCAGTGGCCTTGACGTCTACCAGGACCTCAACGTCATCCACGGCCGGAAGGTCTGCATCCCGGACCTCTTCGTGGGACCGGAAGACCTCGACGAGATCCCCGACGAGGAAGGCCTGGGTGTCGACGCCACCCGTGTCCACCTGGTCGCCGAGATCGTCTCCCCCGGCACGGACGCACACCGCCGGGACCACATCCGCAAGCGCCGCCGCTACGCCCTGGCGGGCATCCCGGTCTACGTCATCCTCGATGACTTCGACGCCCAGGGCACGGTGACGGTGTTCAGCGGTCCGGACCCCGACAAGGGGACGTACTCCACGAAGACCACCGTCTCGTACGGCACTTCCACCACCGTCCCCGAAGGTCCCGCCAAGGGCCTGACGATCGACGGGGCCCTGACACGCTCGTAGGGCCTGGCCGGCGGTGCGACAACTCTCCGGCCGGAGCACGGGGTATGGGGTACGGGGGTCCTGTGGAAGGATCCTCCATATGAGTGACCAGCAGCCGAATCCGTACGCGAGCGACCCCTCCCAGGGCGGCCAGCCCGGCCAGCCCGGCCAGGACGACTACAAGTGGGGCCCGGGCGAGGCCAGTTACGGGTACCCCCAGCCCTACCCGTCAACTCCCGCCTACCAGCCGACGATCGGCGGCCCGGGCCTCCCCGCGCCCGCCCCCGCGTACGCCCAGGGCCCGGGCGGCGCCGGCCTGAACCTCGGCGACATCACCATCGCCGGGGACCAGATCATCACCCCGTCGGGCACGATGCCGCTCAAGGGCGCGATGTGGAACGCGACCGACTTCTCGCGCACCGAGGAGAAGATCCCGACCCACGCGATCGTGCTCGCGATCGTCTTCGCGCTGTTCTGCCTGATCGGCCTGCTGTTCCTCCTGATGAAGGAGAAGGTCACCACGGGATACATCCAGATCACGGTCACCAGCGGCGGCCGCCACCACTCGACGATGATCCCGGCAGCGGACGCCCACACCTACGCGTGGGTGATGACCCAGATCAACTACGCCCGCTCGCTGAGCATCTGAGGGGGCGGGGCGGCGGAGCGACGGAGCGGGCTCGCGGGACGGGGTCGTAGCGGGGTCGCGGAGCAGGGCCGCTGAGCAGGGTCGGCGGGCGGGGCGGCTTCGGCTGGGCGGCGGCGAGGGGTGGGGTGGGGGCTTCGGGGGCCATGTGCCTGCGGGGCCTGATCAGGGATGGTTTGGGGGTTTCCCGTCAGTCCCATCGTCTTGCCGTGTCGGGCCGGCCCCTCAAGGGCGCTCCTTCGTCGCGTCGCTTCGCGATGGCCTTCGGCCACCCTTGACCGGCCGTCCCGCCCCGGAAAGACAGGACTGTCGGGAAGCCCCCAAAAAGACGGTTACCTGGGGACGGACAGAGGAGCGGGGACATCAGCGATGGGCGGGCTGGGTGCAGCGGCCTGTCGGAGCGAGACCCCGACCAGACCCCCGGCGGGAGCGGGGGCGCATCAAATCGCTACACACTCCTACCGAATGGCGTCCGCAGACCGCCTGTGGCTGGGCATAAGCCGCCACAGATCGCTACACACGTCTCCCGGACGGCGTCTGCCGGTCGCCTGTGGCCGGACATAAGCCGCCGACGACCGGTCACCCGTCTCCCGGCCGGCGCCAGCAGGTCATTTGTCCCTATTTGGCGGCGGGTTGGGGTGCGGATGACGTCCAGTCGGAGTGAGATGCCGAGAAATCCGGCATCAGACTCCGGCAGGGCGCTTTTCCCGCTCCGGACGGCCGTCAGGGGCCCTCTCCGACCTCCGGACGGCCGGTGGACGCCCCTTTCACGACCCGCGACGGCCGGCAGGCGCCCTTTCACGCTCCCATCGTCCGGTCGTGGTGGCTTGCGCGCATCTCACACTCGGCTGGTCGACGCCGACTCACCTCAGGCACCCACCAGACCGGTGGCGGCCTATGTCCAGCCACAGACGGGTGGCAGACGCCGAGAAATGAGACGCATGTAGCGATCTGACGCGCCCCCGCTCCTGCCGGGGATCTGGTCGGGGTCTCGCTCCGACAGGCCGCTGCCACGGGGCCGCCCATCCCTGGCCGCCCCGTCTATGGATCGGTCCCAGGTAACCGTCTTTTTGGGGGCTTCCCGACAGTCCTGTCTTTCCGGGGCGGGACGGCCGGTCAAGGGTGGCCGCAGGCCATCGCGAAGCGACGCGAACGCAGTGAGCGCCCTTGAGGGGCCGGCCCGACACGGCAAGACGATGGGACTGACGGGAAACCCCCAAACCATCCCTGATCAGGCCCCGCAGGCACATGGCTCCCGAAGCCACCGCCCACCCTCCGACTCCGCCCCACCGGTACACGCCCCCGGGCACCCCGAGGAGGTCACCGGCCTGCTCCGGGACTTCCTGACGCGGCACCGGCCTGGATCCCCGAGATCGCCCACACCTGATCACCGAAGGTCGCTTGAACCTGTTCAAAAAGAGGGCTACAGTCAGTCCTGCCATCGAGTTGAACACGTTCAAGGGGGCTGAGGGCTATGGACCTCACCGTGGTCGCGTACATCATCTACCTGCTCATCAGCATCGGGCTCACCGTCTGGGTGGCCCGCACGCTCAGCCGTAACGGCCGCGTCTTCATCGGCGACGTCCTCCAGGGGAACGAGAAGCTCGCCGACGCCGTCAACCAGCTCCTGGTGGTCGGCTTCTACCTCGTGAACATCGGCTTCGTGACGCTCTACCTGCGCTCGGGCGAGGACATCGTGCGGGCCCGCGACCTCTTCGAGGCGCTGTCGGTCAAGCTCGGCGTCGTCCTGCTGGTCCTCGGCTTCATGCACCTCGGCAACGTGTGGGTGCTGAACAAGATGCGCCGCCGCGGGCTCATGGAGCGCAACCAGACTCCGCCGGTCCCCCCGCAGGGGTGGACCGCGCCGGGGTGGACCGCGCAGACCAGGGCCTGAGCCGTGCCGGCCATGAGGGCGGTCCGTGAGCTGACGGTCCTGTACGACGCCAACTGCCCGCTCTGCGTGCACATCCGGCACTGGCTCAGCACCCAACACCAGCTGGTCCGGATCGCACTGGTCCCCGCCGCGTCCGTCGAGGCGCAGCGCCGCTTCCCGCGGCTCGACCACGCGTCGACGCTACGGGAGATCACGGTGGTCGGGGACCGGGGGGACGTGTGGACCGGGACCGATGCCTTCATCATGTGTCTCTGGGCGCTGACCGAGCACCGGCCGAAGGCCAACTGGCTCTCCACCCCGGCCGGTCGGCCCTTCGCCAAGGCGGCCATGTACGCGGCGGCCAGGTGGAGGCAGGCGGTCCGGACCGAGGGGGCGGAGGACCCGGCCTGTGACGACCATTGCCCGGTCCCCCGATAGGCTCATACACCGTGACTGATCAGAAGGCTCCCAAGAGCGAGCAGACCCGCACGCTCATCCTCGAAACCGCGCTCCGTCTCTTCCAGGAGCGTGGTTTCGACAAGACGACGATGCGGGGTATCGCGAAGGAGGCCGGCGTCTCGGTCGGCAACGCCTATTACTACTTCGAATCGAAGGAACACCTGGTCCAGGGGTTCTACTACCGGATCGGCGCCGCTCACCAGGCGGCGGTCCGGCCCATCCTGGACAGCGAGACCGATCTGCAGAAGCGGCTCGCGGGCGTGCTGACGAGCTGGATGGACATCGCCGCCCCCTACCACGAGTTCGCGTCCCAGTTCTTCAAGAACGCGGCGGACCCGGAGAGTCCGCTCAGTCCGTTCTCGCCGGAGTCGGAGGACGCGCGGCAGGCGGCGATCGCCATCCACCGTGAGGTGCTGGCGGGGGCGAAGACCAAGGTGCCGGCCGAGCTGGAGGACGTGCTGCCGGAGCTGATGTGGCTCTCGCAGATGGGCCTGGTCCTGTACTGGGTCTTCGACCGTTCGCCGAACAGCGAGAAGACGCGGCGGCTCGCCGAGCGCGGCGCGCAGCTGACGACGCGGGGCATCGTACTGGCCCGGTTCCGGGTGCTGCGGCCGCTGGTGCGGGAGGTGCACGAGCTGTTCTCGGACTTCCTGCCGGGCATGGCCCAGACGGCGGCCTCGCGCAAGAAGGCCTCCGACCCGGACTCCGCGACGGCCTAGGACAGGCCTAGGGACAGGCCTAGAGCCAGTCGAGTTCCCACAGGCGCCAGACGCCGGTGCCGTCGGAGAGGTACTGGGCTCCGGTGACGGCCTCGCGGGACATGACGTAGTCCTTCTTCTGCCAGATCGGCACCATCGGGACCTGCTGGGCGACCAGTTTCTGGAGCTCGTGGAAGTCGACGGCGGCATCGCTGCGGTCCGAGTGGGACTGGGTACGGGAGATCAGGGCGTCGACGTTCTTGTCGGAGAAGCCGTTGTTCATGGAGGAGTCGGCGCCGACGATCGGGGCGATGAAGTTGTCCGCGTCCGGGAAGTCGGCGATCCAGCCGATGGTGTAGGCGTCGAACTCGCCCGCCGCGTAGGCCTTCTGGAAGTCGCCCCACAGCTCGACCGGCTTGATCGTCAGCTGGAAGAGGCCGGTGGCCTCCAGCTGCCGCTTGAGCTCCTCGGCCTCCGGGAGGTTCGCTCCGCGCGTGTTGACGCCGAGGGTGACGGCGACCGGGGTGGTGATCTTCGCGTCCTTGAGGATCTTCCTGGCGGTGGCGCCGTCGGGCGTCGGGTAGGTGTCGAAGAACGGCGTGCCGTGCGCGGCGATACCCGTCGGGACGAGGGAGTAGAGCGGGGTGACCGTGCCCTTGTAGACCTCGCCGGCCAGCCTGGAGCGGTCGAGGGAGGCGGCGACGGCCTGTCGGACGGCGGGCGCGGCGGTGGTGGAGCCGGGGCGGACGTTGAAGACCACGGACCGGGTCTCGGTGCCGCCGGAGGCCTGGTAGCGGGTGTCCTTCAGGCCCGGGTTGAGGGCCGCGAGGACCTCCGGGGGCATCTCCCGGTGGGCGACCTCGACGTCACGGTCCTTCCAGGCCCGGTCGAGCTGGGCCGAGTCCTTGAAGTACTTGACGGTGACCGGCCCGTTGGCGGGCTTGGCCTGGCCCTTGTACGAGGTGTTGGGCTTGAGCTCGACGCTCGCGCCCGCCTTGTACGCGGCGAGCGTGTACGGGCCGGAGCCGTCGACCTTGCCGTCCTCGCGCAGGGCCTTGGCCGGGTACTTCTCCCGGTCGACGATCGAGGCGGCGCCCGTCGCGATCTTGAAGGGGAAGGTGGCGTCGGGGGTGGAGAGGTTGAAGGTGACCGTGCGGCCGTCGGCCTTGACCGAGTCCAGGGTGTTGAACAGCGGGGCGGGGCCCTGTTCGGAGTTGATCTCCTTGATCCGGTCGAAGGAGTACTTGACGTCGTGCGCGGTCATCGCGCGGCCGTTGGAGAACTTCACCTCGGGGCGGAGCTCGCACTGGTACGTGGTGAGCTTTTGGCCGACGAAGTTGCAGGAGGCGGCGGCGTCGGGCGCGGGGGTGTCGGCTCCGGGCTTGATCGTCAGCAGGGACTGGTAGACGTTGCTGAACAGGGCCCAGGAACCGGCGTCGTACGCCCCGGCGGGGTCGAGGGAGGAGACGACGTCGCTCGTCCCGACGCGGATCGCCCCGCTGCCGTTGCCGTCCTCGGGGAGCAGCTGCCAGGCGCCCACGCCGGCGAGACCGAGGACCAGCCCGGCCGCGATGATCTTCGAGCGGACAGACCGCATCCCGTGAACCCCACCCATGTACCGGAGACAGCACTCCACTGTCCGATTACCGGTCATCCCATCACGGAATTTCAGCCACCGGAAGGGCCGTTCCTTGATGGCCAACTGGCTGCCGACCGCCGGTCCATAGGTGGTTATGCCAGGTCAGGCCTGATATGAGGCGAGTTCCACAACGGTGATGTCGGAGGGCGCCCCCACCCGGACCGGAGGTCCCCAGGCACCGGCTCCCCGGGACACGTACAGCTGGGTGTCCCCGTACCGCTCCAGGCCGGCGAGCGTGGGATTGGCGAGTTCGGCGAGGTAGTTGCCCGGCCAGAGCTGGCCGCCGTGGGTGTGCCCGGAGAGCTGGAGGTCGACGCCGTGCCGGACGGCGTCGTGGATGACGACCGGCTGATGGGCCAGGAGGACGGCGGTGCGCGTCCGGTCCCGGTCGCCGAGGGCCGCCGCGAAGTCGGGGCCCTGCCCCTCGGTCTCCCCGGCGATGTCGTTCACGCCGGCCAGGTCGAAGTGGGGCAGCGCGCGGCGGGCGTTCTCCAGGGGGGTCAGGCCGAGCTCACGGACGTGGTCGATCCACGGCTGCGCCCCGGAGAAGTACTCGTGGTTGCCGGTGACGAAGTACGAGCCGTGGCGGGCGCTGAGCCCGCGCAGCGGTTCGGCCGCGGGCCCCAGGTCCTGGACGGATCCGTCCACCAGGTCGCCGACGACGGCGATGAGGTCGGGCTGGGTGCGGTTGACGGCGTCGACGATGCGCTGGGTGTGGGCGCGGCCCAGGACCGGGCCCAGGTGGACGTCGCTGACGACGGCGATCCGGAAGCCGTGGGCCGCGCGGGGCAGCTTGGCGAGGGGGACCTGGACCCGCTTGACGCTCGGGCCGCGCAGGACCCCGTACGCCCCGTTCCCGACGGTGGCGACGGCCACGGCGGCGGCCGCCCCGCCGACCGTTCGCGCGACGAACCGGCGGCGGCTCAGCGGCAGTCCGGCGGGCGCGCCCGCCCCGGAGCCGGAGCTGGAGCCGGAGCCGGAGCTCTGCTCAGCCTCGGCCTCGGCCTCGGCCTGGGCCTGCGCCGGGGCCGGTCCGGCTCCGGCGTGGACCGGTCCGGCTCCGGCCGGGGACGCCTCCAGGCCCGGCTGCGCCGCGCCCGAGACCGCCCCGACGGACGCGGGGGCGGGGTCCGGGATGCCCGCGGAGGTGTCCCGGTGGGCCAGACGGCGGAGCAACAGCGCGCGGATCGGCTCCGCCACCAGCATCGTCAGGGTCAGGTAGAGGAGCACCGCCAGCCAGAGGTACCCCGGCCAGGCCACCGTCTGCTGGAGCCAGAACGGGGCACCGGCGCGGCCCGAGGTCAGGGCGGCCACAGAGAGGAGGGGCAGGGCGATGGCCAAGGCCGTGCCGATGCGCCGGGGCAGGCCGCCCGGCGTCGTGGTGTCCCGGACCAAGCGGATCCAGAGCCAGCGGTGCACGAGGACCAGCAGGGCGAGGACCGCCAGCGCGACCAGCGCGAAGACCACGATTCTCATGCGCCGGCCCCCGTGCCCGAGCCGGTGTCCGTACCCGCGCCCCTGCCCGTACCTGCACCTGTGCCCGTACGTGATGCCCGCCGCAGCGCCCGTACCCCGCGCAACCCGATCACTCCGACGGCCGTCCCCAGGAGGAAGGAGCTCACCGCGAGGATCAGGTGCACCCAGAAGTAGGAAGTGGGGTCACCCGCCGCATCGAACGCGAGGCCACTGCCGTTCTTCCACAGGTTCCGGACGAAAGACACCCAGATGAACCAGCTCCACACCCCGAAGGCGAGCAGGAACCAGGAGGTGGCACGGCTCAGTTTCATGTCCTCAGTATCGGTTTCCTCCCCAGGACGGACGCGCCGGGGTGGGCTGTCCCGGCGGTGGTTGCGCGGATTTGGCCGGTCCGCGACGGCGTACAGCCGATCGGGATGTACTTTCACCTGCGTGTCTGCCAAAAAGACCGCGCTGACGGTCCTTTCCGCCGCGCTGCTGGTCCCCGCGATGCTCGTGGCGCCCGCACACGCCGCGCCGCCGCCCTCCGCGCCGCCGGCCGACGGGAAGGGCCAGCCGGCGAAGGCCCCGGCGGCGCCCGCGCCCCCGGTGTCGATGTCCACCGTCGGCGGCTCCCTGCTCGGCCAGCCGGGCACGCAGGTGAACCTGCTGCCGGGTGCCCCCGCCCTGCCGACGAGCCTCACCGGGCGGTCCTGGATCGTGGCGGACGCGGAATCGGGCGAGGTCCTGGCCGCGCACAACGCGCACTGGCGGCTCCCGCCGGCCTCCACCATGAAGATGCTCTTCGCGGACACCGTGCTGCCCAGCCTCCCCAAGGACCAGGTCCACAAGGTCACCGACGAGGACATGGAGGGCGTCGGTCCGGGCAGCAGCCTGGTCGGGGTCAAGGAGGACCACGAGTACAGCGTCCACGACCTGTGGCTCGGGGTGTTCCTGCGGTCGGGGAACGACGCCGTGCACGTACTTTCGGCCATGAACGGCGGCATCGACAAGACCGTCAAGGACATGCAGGCGCACGCCGAGGAACTCCAGGCCCTGGACACCCATGTGGTCTCCCCCGACGGGTACGACTCCCCGGAGCAGGTCTCCAGCGCGTACGACCTGACCCTCATCGCCCGTTCGGGGCTGCAGAAGCAGGACTTCCGGGAGTACTGCGGCACGGTCGAGGCCAAGTTCCCGGGCCTCCAGGAGTCAGGGAAGCCGCGCGACTTCTTCGAGATCCAGAACACCAACAGGCTGATGACGGGCGCGGGCGGCATCTCCCCCTACAAGGGCATCGCCGGAGTGAAGAACGGCAACACCACCATGGCCGGCTCCACCTTCACCGGAGCGGCCCAGCAGGGCAAGAGGAAGCTGCTGGTCACGGTGATGAACCCGGGCGCGGGCGGGGCCAACTCGGTGTACGAGGAGACCGCCGCGCTCTTCGACTGGGGCTTCGCGGCGGCGGGGAAGGTCAAGCCGGTGGGTGAACTGGTGCCGCCGAAGGGCGCGGACACCACCTCCCACGGCTCCCCCGCCCAGTCGCACGAGAACAACCCGTCGGCGAACGGTGCCGGGGCGGGCGGCGGGGCAGGAACCGCACTCGGCGTGGCGGGCGGGGCGCTGGCCGTCCTGGCGGGCGGCGCCTTCGTGGTGAACCGCCGCTGGCCGCGCGGCCGCCGGAGCCGGGGCGACGAGCTGGTCTAGCGAGACACCCCTAGGGCCTGGCGGGCGCCGCTCCCGGGTCCTGGTCGGGGCCGGATACCGGGTCCTGGGCCGGGGCGGGCTCCGGGGGATCCTCGGCGCCGTCCCCGTCGGCGTCGTCGCGCGTCGCCGTCCAGGAAGCGACGAACAGCAGCAGCTTGGCCGTGAAGTTGATCCACAGCAGCAGGGCGATCGGCACGCCGAAGGCCCCGTACATGCTCTTCGCGGCCACCTCCCGCATGTAGCCGCTGAGCAGCAGCTTCAGCAGTTCGAAGCCCGCCGCGCCGATGAGGGCCGCCTGGATCAGGCGGCGCCGCGACGGCTGGACGCCGGGCAGCAGGGTCAGCACGTAGAGCAGCAGCAGGAAGGCGGCCAGGACGCCGACGATGAAGGCCCCGGTGCGCAGCAGCGCGCCGCCCGCGCCCTCGCGCGGGATGCCCAGCCATGCGGCGGACTTCCCGACCGCGCTGGCCCCGAAGACCGAGGCGGCGGCCGAGGCCAGGCCGACGGCGCCGAGGCCGAGGAGGACGAGGCCGTCCTTGCCCTTGCGGACGATGGGGTTGCCCTGGTCCTCGTCGTCCTTCTCCCACACCGCGAGCAGGCAGTCGCGCATCGAGCCGATCCAGCCGATGCCGGTGAAGAGCAGGATCACGCCGGCGACGAGGCCGACGGTGCCCGCGTTGGCGACGAGCCCGTCGAGGTCGAGCTGCTCGGAGATGCCGGGGACCTGTTCGGAGAGGTTCTTCTGGAGCGTGTCGAGCTGTTCCTGGCTGAGCAGTGCCGCGCCGACGGCGGCGGCCACGGTGATCAGCGGGAAGAGCGCGAGGAAGCTGATGAAGGTGATCGCGGCGGCCAGCCGGGTCCAGTGCACGCGGTCGAGGCGTTCGTAGGAGCGCCACGCGTGCGTCCGCATCAGCCGGGCTGCCAGTGGCCCGATCACCGGAGTCTTCGTCAGCCAGTCCATGGCGTCACCGTAATTGAGCTGCCGGAAATATCCGGGATTACCTGATTCGGGGACTACGGTCGTCGATTTTGACATCCTCCCCGCCGCGAACGATGGGGACTCCTGGCTCACGCTGCCTGATGGACCGGCGGTCCGTCAGGTCTTCCACGGTCGGCACCAGCCGGGTTGAGACCAGCCCGGACGAGCATCACGCGTGCGGAGTTCTTGTCCCTCGGAGAGACGGCTCCGCATGCGGTGCATGTGTACGTACGTTCGGACAGCGGCAGTGCGTGCTTGGCTCTCGCTCCGCACCGCCCGCAGTCCATGGTCGTGTGCGCCGGGTCCACGAGGTGAAGGACCCGACCATGCTTGCGCGCCATGTTGATCAGCTCGCGCTTGGTGGCCGAGATCGCCGCGTCGGCCGCCTTGCGGGCCATGGTCGACTTGGCGAGGAACCTCGGACGGAAGTCCTCCACCGCGAGCCGGTCGAAGGCCGCCACCACCCGCTTGGCCCACTTGCGTGCGGTGTCCTGCCGCTGCCGGGCGACCTTCTTGTGTGCCTTCGCAGCCTGCCGCTTCGCGTTCCGGTAGCCCTTCGAAGCGCCCTGTCCGCGCTTCGGTTTCCGGCGGGCCATCTTTCGCTGATATCCGGCCAGCTTCCCAGCCAGTTTCCTGCCGTACTCGGGATGCGGAAGGTCATGGGTGTCGCCCGTGGTGGTTGCGGTCTCCTTGACACCCCAGTCGATGCCGATCGCCGCACCCTTCGCCGGCAGTGGCTGCAGCGCGGCCTGGACGACAAACGATGCGTACCAGTGCCCGAGGCTGTCACGGTAGACCCTCACGTTGGACGGTTCAGCGGGTAGCTCCCGCGACCACACCACCCTCAGCGATATACCGCCCGCCAAGCACAGACGGCCGCCCTTCAGACGGAAGCCCCGACGGGTGTAGTTGAGCGTGGGATCCGCGACAGACTTCTTCTTGAACCGGGGCATCCCTGCCCGCCGCCGCATCGGCAAGCGCGCCTTGATGTCTTTCAACGCCTTGGCGCGGGATTTCGCGAAGTCCCGGATGACCTGCTGCTGCGGCACACTCCCACCCGCGCGCAGCCACTCCTGGGCACCGCGCCAACCCGTCAGCATCTTGTCCAGCCGGGCCGGACCGCACTCCGCTGTGGCTTTGTGCGCCGCCCGCGATTCGCCAACGCACTGGTTCCACACCCACCGACAGCGGTCCCACTCACCCAACAGAGCGATGCGAGCGGAAGCCGACACGCGCAGCCGGAAGGTGTACCGGGCGTGCGCGCCCTCCCCGACCTCCGTCATGGCCGCCATGGTTCGAACCTAGAGCCGCAGCCTGCCTCGCACCCCGGAACCCCGACACGCCACCCGAACGAGTGACCGATCCCACGAATGACTCGGGCATGAGGCCGTGCATCTGTCAGAAGCCGCCGCCAGCACTCGCGCGCCTCCGAGGATCCACCGGCAGCCGGATCGCCTGCCCCGGCCGCGCCACGCGAGAAGCCGGATTCTTCCGCAGCCAGAAGCCCGGGGCCACCTACGGTTACCGGGTGACATTTCATCCGACGGCTCGTCCGTTCCATGCCCTGGTCCTGCGCAGGCTCAGGTTCCGCACCCGCCAGGTCCTGCGGCCGCTCCGTCAGGAGGGCTGTACGGTCGCCTCGGCCGAGGTGGCGGTGGGTGAGTTCAGCTGCGCCGGGACACCGGCCGGCCCGGTCCCGAACGGGTACTCGCGCAGCTTGCGCCACACCCCGTCCGAACCCTGCTCGTAGAGCGCGAAGCCTTCGCAGATCCATGCGGCGGCGTACTCGGCGAGGGTCGTGAACGCCTGGTCCATCGCCTCCTCGGAGATCCCGTGGGCGACCGTGACGTGGGGGTGGTACGGGAACGCCAGCTCGCGGCTCAGCGGCCCCTCGGGATCGCGGACCCGGCCCTGGAGCCGGGTGCAGCCCGCGGCGCCCTCGACGACCTGGACGAAGACGACCGGCGAGAGCGGGCGGAAGGTTCCCGTCCCGGCCAGCCGCATCGCGAAGGCACGGAAGGCGGCCGCGACCTCGGCCAGGTGGGCCCGGATCTGCGGAAGCCGGTCCGCGTCCACCTCGGTGGGCGGCACCAGGGTGACGTGCGTGGGGATGCCGTGCGCGGCGGCGTCCCCGAAGCCTGCGCGCAGCTCCTGGAGCTGGCTGCCGTACGGCTCCGGGACCGCGATCGAAACGCCGAGCGTTACGGTCCCCACGAGTCTCTCCTCCGCTTGTCTGATTGGGTGCTGCCGCCCCAGTGTGAGGGCACCACCCCCGGTCCCGCCAGGGCCCTCTTTCCGTCAGTGCTTGGCGGGCAGGAAACCGAGGCGGTCGTAGGTCTGCGCGAGCGTCTCGGCGGCGACCGCGCGGGCCTTCTCCGCGCCCTTGGCCAGGATGGAGTCCAGCGTCTCGGGGTCGTCCAGGTATTCCTGGGTGCGCTGCTTGAACGGTGTGACGAAGTCGACCATCACACCGGCCAGGTCGGTCTTCAGCGCGCCGTAGCCCTTGCCCTCGTACCTCGCCTCCAGGGCGGGGATCGTCTCGCCCGTAAGGGTGGAGTAGATCGTGAGCAGGTTGCTGACGCCGGGCTTCTTCTCCGTGTCGAAGCGGATCTCGGCCTCGGTGTCGGTGACCGCGCTCTTGATCTTCTTCTCGGTGACCTTGGGCTCGTCGAGGAGGTTGATCAGGCCCTTGGGCGAGGAGGCCGACTTCGACATCTTGATCGACGGGTCCTGGAGGTCGTAGATCTTCGCGACCTCCTTGACGATGTGCGCGGCGGGGAGGGTGAAGGTCTGGCCGAAGCGCTGGTTGAAACGCTCGGCCAGGTCGCGGGTCAGCTCGATGTGCTGGCGCTGGTCCTCGCCGACCGGGACGGCGTTCGCCTGGTAGAGCAGGATGTCGGCGACCTGGAGGATCGGGTACGTGAACAGGCCGACGGTGGCGTTGTTGACGCCGCCCTTGGCGGACTTGTCCTTGAACTGCGTCATCCGGCTGGCCTCGCCGAAACCGGTGATGCAGTTCATGACCCAGCCGAGCTGGGCGTGCTCGGGCACGTGGCTCTGGATGAAGAGCGTGCAGCGCTCGGGGTCCAGGCCGGCGGCGAGGAGCTGGGCGGCGGAGAGCCGGGTGTTCGCGCGGAGGTCCTTGGGATCCTGCGGCATCGTGATCGCGTGCAGGTCGACGACCATGTAGAACGCGTCGTGCGTCTCTTGCAGGGCGACGTACTGGCGAATGGCTCCGAGGTAGTTCCCGAGGTGGAACGAACCGGAGGTGGGCTGGATGCCGGAGAGCGCGCGAGGACGATCAGAAGCCATGGCTTCATTCTCTCAGGTGCGGGGGCGGGCTCCGGCCCGCCGCTGGCTTGATCCTTCCGCGCCGCGCCGCCGCTCCCCGTGCCGGGCCGGGGTACCGGGCGGTAGCGGCGCGGCCGGATCTTGCCTCGGCCGAGCGACCGCTTACCAGGGCGTTCCGCTGCGCGGTGCTTCCTGGGCTCCGCCCAGACCCGCGCCTCAAACGCCGGCACAACCCAGCCCCGCCGGCGTTTGAGGCGCGGGGGTCCGGGGGCAGAGCCCCCGGCAACGGCGCCGCAGGTCAGGACAGGGGCAGGCCCGGGGCCGGGAACTCCGCCATCAGGCCCGCGACCTCGGCCCGGATCGCGGCAAGGGCCTGCTCGTCCCCCTTCGCGGCCGCGTCCACGGCACGGGCGATCCAGTCGGCGACCTGCGGCATGTGGTCCACCCCGAGCCCGCGCGACGTCAGCGACGGCGTACCGATCCGCACCCCCGAGGGGTCGAACGGCTTGCGGGGGTCGAACGGGACCGTGTTGTAGTTCACGACGATCCCGGCCCGGTCCAGGGCCTTGGCCGCGGTCTTGCCGGGGAGGCCCTTGCCCGTCAGGTCGATCAGGATCAGGTGGTTGTCCGTACCGCCCGAGACCAGGTCGAAGCCCCGCTCCAGCAGCGCCGCGGCCAGCGCCTTCGCGTTGGCGACGACCTGGTGCGCGTACGCGGTGAAGGACGGCTGGGCCGCCTCGTGCAGGGCCACGGCGATGCCCGCGGTCGTCTGGTTGTGCGGGCCGCCCTGGAGGCCGGGGAAGACGGCCTTGTCGATGGCCTTCGCGTGCTCCTCGCGGCACATCAGCATCGCGCCCCGCGGGCCGCGCAGCGTCTTGTGGGTCGTGGTGGAGATGACGTCGACGTGCCCGGCCGGGGACGGGTGCGCACCCCCCGCGATCAGACCGGCGATGTGCGCCACGTCGGCGACCAGGACCGAGCCCGCCTCCTCGGCGATGGACGCGAAGGCCGCGAAGTCGATCGTGCGCGGGAGGGCGGTGCCGCCGCAGAAGATGATCTTCGGGCGTTCGGTCAGCGCCTGGTCGCGCACCGCGTCGTAGTCGACGAGCCCGGTGTCCTGCCGGACCCCGTACTGCACGCCCCGGAACCACGAGCCCGTCGCCGAGACGCCCCAGCCGTGGGTGAGGTGGCCGCCCATCGGCAGGGCCATGCCCATCACGGTGTCGCCGGGCTTCGCGAAGGCCAGGTAGACGGCGAGGTTGGCCGGGGAGCCGGAGTACGGCTGCACGTTGGCGTGGTCTACGCCGAACAGGCCCTTCGCCCGCTCGACCGCCAGGGCCTCGACGCGGTCGATGTTCTGCTGGCCCTCGTAGTAGCGGCGGCCGGGGTAGCCCTCGCTGTACTTGTTCTGGAGCACCGTGCCGGAGGCTTCGAGAACGGCCGCGGACACGTAGTTCTCGCTGGGGATCAGGCGCAGGGTCTGCGCCTGGAGGACTTCCTCGGCGGCGACGAAGGACGCCAGTTCGGGGTCGGTCGCGGACAGGGCGGGATGGCGGCTCGCGGACATGCGGGCTCCTCCGGGGTCGATGGGGATCGGTACCCCGCGAGGCCCAGGCGAGCGGCCCTGTATGCGGTCGAGCGCGCACGACTCCCCCGGAGTTGGTTCTCCGTACGCCAGTCGCCGTGCGTACCGCCCACCTTAGCGGCCGCGTCACAGGAGAGGTTTCTGCGTCCGGCATACGAGCGACGATAAGAAGGTGACGCCACTCTCGTCACCGGCTCACCCGGCAAGACCGACGATCGGAGACCCCGTGTCGACAACTGCTGATGCCATCCGCTCCGCCGACGCGCACAGCGCGCACACCTACCATCCGCTGCCCGTGGTGATCGCTACCGCCGACGGGGCGTGGATGACCGACGTGGAGGGCCGCAGGTATCTCGACATGCTGGCCGGGTACTCGGCGCTCAATTTCGGCCACGGCAACCGCCGTCTGATCGACGCCGCCCGTGCGCAGCTGGAGCGGGTCACGCTCACCTCGCGCGCCTTCCACCACGACCGCTTCGCGGACTTCTGCGCCGAACTCGCCGCGCTGTGCGGCAAGGAGATGGTGCTGCCCATGAACACCGGAGCGGAGGCGGTGGAGACGGCCGTGAAGACGGCCCGCAAATGGGGTTACGAGGTCAAGGGGGTCCCGGACGGGCACGCCAAGATCGTGGTCGCGGCCGACAACTTCCACGGCCGTACGACGACGATCGTCAGCTTCTCCACCGACCACGAGGCCCGCGACCACTTCGGGCCGTACACGCCGGGCTTCGAGATCGTCCCGTACGGGGACCTCACGGCGCTCGCCTCGGCCGTCACGGAGAACACCGTGGCCGTGCTGCTGGAGCCGATCCAGGGCGAGGCGGGGGTGCTGGTGCCGCCTGCCGGTTACCTGAGAGGCGTACGGGAACTCACGCGCGAGCGGAACGTCCTGTTCATCGCGGACGAGATCCAGTCGGGCCTCGGGCGGACCGGCAAGACCTTCGCGTGCGAGCACGAGGGGGTCGTCCCCGACGTGTACCTCCTCGGCAAGGCGCTGGGCGGCGGCGTGGTGCCGGTGTCGGCCGTCGTCGCCGACCGGGACGTCCTCGGGATCTTCCGGCCCGGCGAGCACGGGTCCACCTTCGGCGGGAACCCGCTCGCGTGCGCCGTCGCCCTGGAGGTCATCGCGATGCTCCGGACCGGCGAGTACCAGCAGCGGGCCACCGAGCTCGGCGAGCATCTGCACCGGGAGCTGAACCTGATGGTCGGCGGGGGCGCGGTGACCGCCGTACGCGGGCGCGGACTGTGGGCGGGCGTGGACATCGACCCCTCGCGCGGCACGGGCCGGGAGATCTCCGAGAAGCTGATGGAGCTGGGGGTGCTGGTGAAGGACACCCACGGGTCGACGATCCGGATCGCTCCGCCGCTGGTGATCAGCAAGGAGGACCTGGACTGGGGGCTGGACCAGCTCCGGTCGGTGCTCGGCGCGTAAGGACCGGCCGGGCGACCGGGCGGGGCCGGACCCGGCTCCACCCGGTCGCCGGGCCGGACCGGACCGGACCGGCCGGAGGATCTAGAGGATGACGTGGGGCAGGAAGCGGGCGTACTCGTCCGTGACCGGCCCCGCCGACTCGCGGATGCCGAGTCCCGCCGCCTCGTCCTCGACGACCCACGCGCCGAGGACCACCCGGTTGCCGTCGAAGTCGGGCAGCGGGGCCAGGGCCTGGAAGCAGTACCGCTCCCCCTCCTGCGGTACGAACGGCTCGCCGTCCTCGCCCGCCTCGTGGAGGGTGACCCCCGCGCCCTCACGGCCGAGGAGCGGCTTGGCGACGTACCCGGAGGAACCGGGCTCCGCCAGCTCGCGGGGACCGTCGAGATAGGCGGGCAGCAGGTTCGGGTGCTCGGGGAAGAGCTCCCAGAGGATCGCGAGCAGCGCCTTGTTGGACAGCAGCATCTTCCACAGCGGCTCGATCCAGCAGGTGGTGCCGGAGCCGCCGCCGTTGTCGTAGGTGCCCAGCACCTGCGGGCCGAACTCGTCGGTGACCAGCCACTCCCACGGGTAGAGCTTGAAACAGGTGCGGATGAAGCGGAGCTTCTCGTCCACGAACCGGCCGGAGAGGCTGTCCCAGCCGATCTGCTCCACGGGCAGGGCCTGGGTGTCCAGGCCGGCCTGCTCGGCGGTCTCCTGGAGGTAGGCCACCGTCATCAGGTCCTCGCCGAGCTCGTCGGCCTCGGAGTGCGCGAAGTGCACCGGCCCGGCCGGGAGCAGCTCGGCCTGCCGGCGCCAGGCGTCCACGAGGCGCTCGTGGAGGGAGTTCCACTGGTCGGCGCCGGGGAAGCGCTCCTCCATCCAGAACCACTGCGGGCTGGCCGCCTCCACCAGCGAGGTGGGGGTGTCGGCGTTGTACTCCAGCATCTTGGCCGGGCCGCCGCTGCCGTCGTAGCGCAGGTCGAAGCGGGCGTAGAGGGAGGGCTGCTCGGCTCGCCGGCGCCAGGACTCGGCGATCAGGGCGGCCAGTTTCGGATCGGTGATGCCGAGGTCGGCGAAGCGGTCGTGCTCGACGATGTGCGCGGCCGCGGCCAGGCACATCGCGTGCAGCTCCTCGACGACGTTCTCCAGCGCCTCGACCTCGGGGAGGGAGAAGGAGTAGTACGCGCTCTCGTCCCAGTAGGGGCGCAGGGAGTCGTCCGGGTAGCGGGTGAGGGGGTAGATCAGCCCCTGCTCCTCGACGGTCTTCTGCCAGTCGGGGCGGGGCTCGATGGTGTGCCGCTTCATGGGTGCGCTGTTCCCTCGGGTTTCGGTCAGCCGCCGCTGGAGCCGGAGTGGCTCTTGCCTATGCCGCCGCGGGTGACGGCGGACTTGTCGAAGCTGCCGCCGGAGACCTTGCCGTTCGTGACGGTGCCGCCGTAGTAGTACGAGCCGGACCCGCCGGTCTTGCACTCGTTCTTGTCCAGCTTGTTCAGGGTGGAGCGGGACGCGCAGCGCTTGTCGGGTTCGTCGCTGCTGCCGCAGGCCACGAGCGTGGCCGCGAGCAGGCCCATACCGCCGAGTGCGACGGCCCCGGAACGCATACGGCGCTTGTTGGTGCTGCTGCTGTCCATGTCTGCTGCTCCCCCTAGTGGCGTGCTGCCGACAGACTAGATCCAGGCCCCCTGCCGATGGAATCCGGACGCCGTGAGATCTGTGACCTAGAGTCAGTTCGTGCTGATTGGGATGGTTTGCGCGCTGGGTGCGGCGGTCTGCTTCGGTACGGCGTCCGTCCTCCAGGCCATGGCGGCACGGGCCGCGGAGCCGGGGACGGGCTCCGGCGTGGACCCGGCGCTGCTGCTGCGGGCCGCCCGGCAGTGGCGGTACCTGGTGGGGCTCTGCCTCGACGGGGCCGGGTTCGTCCTCCAGATCATCGCCCTGCGCCACATCCCGATCTACACCGTGGCGGCGGCGCTGGCCGCCAGCCTGGCCGTGACGGCCGTGGTCGCGACGCGGCTGCTACGGGTACCGCTCTCGCGGGCGGAGTGGGCCGCGGTGGGAGTGGTGTGCGCGGGGCTGCTCATGCTGGGGCTCGCCTCCGGGGAGGAGGGCACGGGGACCGGATCGCTCGCCCTGGAACTGGGGCTGCTGGCGGTGTCGGGGCTGGTGCTGCTGGTCGGCGCGGCGGCGGGCCGGCTGCCGGAGCGCTGGCGCGCGCTGGTCCTGGGGCTCGCGGCGGGCACGGGCTTCGGGGTGGTGGAGGTGGCGGTCCGCCTCATCGACGGCTTCTCGCCGGCCGAGCTGCGCAATCCGGCGCTGTACGCGCTGCTGGTCGGCGGGGGCGCGGCCTTCCTGCTGCTGACCTCGGCGCTCCAGCGCGGCTCGGTCACGGCGGCGACGGCCGGGATGGTGCTCGGCGAGACGGTCGGGCCCGCGGTGGTGGGGGTGGTGTGGCTCGGCGACCGCACCCGCGAGGGGCTGGCATGGCTGGCGGTGGCCGGCTTCGCGGTGGCCGTCGCGGGCGCCCTCTGCCTGGCCCGCTTCGGCGAGGCCCCGCCCCCCGCCGCACCGGCGGAACCGGCGCCGGCCCCCTGACGGGCAGCCGAGCTGGACTTCACGGGCCGTGAGACGGAACACTTCGACGCCGGGATCTTGCCCTGGTTTCCCGGTCCGGCTGTGGCACCCCTGGGCTGCCAACGGGGCCCGGTCCCCCCTGTATCGGCTGCCTCGCGATCACCCGACCGAGCCCGCGTTCGACCAGTAGGTCGGCGGGCGGAGGTCCGGTGCCGGTTTGCTAGCGTGGCGTGGACGTCCCGTAGGTATTTCGGGGACGTTCCGTGGCGGCCGGGTCCCCAGCCGACGCCCGCTGACCTCGCTCGCCCCGTCGAGCCGGCCCGACCTGCGGCAGAGCGCCGCTTCACGGAAGCGAATTGACATGACGGATTTGGCACCGAACATAGTCGGCGCCCCCGCCAGTACGCCGGACGACGCCAAGGGCGCCTCGTCCGCCGGGACGTCGACGGCCCGGCCGGGCGGCCGCTTCGACCGCTGGACCGAGAAGCGCTGGTTCCTCCCGCTGGGGGAGGTCGTGGTCAGTGTCGTCGTCGCTCTCGGGTTCATGCTGCTGTGCACCCACATCGAGGTCAACCCCGTCACCCGGATCGGCCAGGTCAGCGGCCTCGCCAAGATCCAGCAGTACGCGGCGCTGCTCGGCATCCCCGTCCTCGCGGTGCTGCTCTTCCTCGCCTACCGGGGCACCCTGCGCTACTACCAGGTCGCGCAGCGGCTGGTGTGCGCAGCCCTCGCAGGCCTGGCCACCGGCATCGTCGCCGGCGGCATCGCGGTCGCCCTGAACGGCACGCCGTGGGGCCTGGGCGGCCAGGAGGGCGACCCCGGCAACCTCATGGGCATGGCCAACGACATGATGCGCGGCAAGGGCCTGCCGGGGGTCTACCCCCCGCTGTTCCCCGCGTTGCTCGCGCTCTGGGCCAAGGCCTTCCACAACGGCATCGCCGAGGTGGGCTACGCGCTCAAGGACCTGCAGCTGATCCTCAGTGCGCTGGTCGGGCCGATGGCCTACCTCGCGTGGCGGTTGCTGCTGCGCCCGTTCTGGGCGATGGCCATCGCCGTGCCGGCCTCGATCGTCTTCCTCGACCCGATCCGCCCGTACAGCCACGGCTCCATGCTCGTGCTGGTGCCGCTGCTGGCGGCCTGCTTCCGCGAGATCCGCCGGGCCGACGAGCTCTCGACGCGTTCGGCGGTGCTGCGCGGCCTCGGCTTCGGCGCCGTGTTCGGCGTGATGTTCCTCTGGTACTCGGGCTGGTACCTGTGGGCCGCGCCGGGCTCGTTCATCCTCGCCCTGATGCTGTTCCCGTGGCGCCGGGGCCGGGTCGCGATCAAGCGCGCGCTGCTCTTCCTCGGCACCATCCTGGTCACCGCCCTCGTGATCGGCGCGCCGCTGGTGTACCAGCTGGTCCGCCTGGGCGCCACGACGAAGGACCGCTACGCGTACATCAACACCTACCTCGACCCGGCCTACGTGCTGGGCTGGGCGTCCGACCGAGCCGGCGACCTGACCTACCACAACTTCCCGGTGTCGGGCGAGCTGGCCGGCCAGACCGGCTTCAGCGTCATGCTGCTCCTGGGCGTGGGCATCGGCGTGGGTCTCGGCCTGCGCAACATCGTGGTCCGCACCGCGGGCTTCGTCCTCGTCGGCGCCTGGCTGCTGCGCTTCTGGTTCGCCTCCCACATGGAGCACAACCAGGCCGTCCAGCTGTACCCGCGCACCACCTGGATCATCTTCTACTGCCTGATCATCCTGGCCGTCCTCGGCCTGATGCTCACGTACGAGCGCGGCTTCAGCTGGATCCGCGGCACGCTGCAGGAGGTCGCCCCGGCCCGGGCCGCCCGGATCTCGCCGCGCGCGCTGTCCCAGCTGGCCGCCGGTCTGATCTGCGCGATCGCCCTGTTCACCACCATGGGCGGCTCGTGGTCGGCCAACCGCTTCATGCCGTCCACCAGGACGGGCGTCGAGGACCTGGGGCTGGACGCGCTGCGCGCCCACCTGCAGCAGGTGGACAACGGGAAGTGCCCCAAGTACTCGCCGAACAAGGGCAAGCAGGACTGCAGGCCGGTCAACATGAAGCTGTCCGAGTACACCTTCGTGCCGGACCAGCCCATGCTCTGGTGCGCCAACACGGGCGGCAAGGACCACGACCTCGTCTGCGGCCGCCCGCAGAAGAAGTAACCGCTCGGGTCCGCGCGCTGTCCGGGGGCGTGCCGCGCCGTTGCACGGGGCTCCGCCCCGGACCCCGCGCCTCAAACGCCGGCGGGGCTGGATTTGGCCCTGGCTTCGTCCCTTCGGGGGCTCAGCAGCGTGGGGTGTGGGTCGGGGCCGCTCCGGAGCGTCTCCTCGGCTCGCGCACTGAGCCCCGCTACGAGAGTCCGGCCCAGGTTGCGCGCTCGTCCTGCGGGGACTCTCCTGCGCGACCCCGCCCCACGCCCGGGCTTCGGAGGGCGAAGCCGTGGCGGAGGGGAGTGGGGACGCGCAGGGTTGTCCCCGCAGGACGAGCGCGCAACCGGCCTGACCCTTCTTGATCGGGCTCAGTGCGCGAGCCGAGGAGACAACCCGGAGCGGCCCCGCGCACCGACCCCACCAACCAGGCCCCGGCAAGGCGAGCTCACCCCGTCAGGAGCGAAGCCAGGGCCGAATCCAGCCCCGCCGGCGTTTGAGGCGCGGGGTCTGGGGCGGAGCCCCAGGGGCCCCGGGCATGTTCAAGCACTGAGGCGCCACGCGCCGGGAGGCCGCTGTCAGCTGTCCGGGCGGAACTCCCGCAGGGCCGCGTCGAGGTTCTCCCGCGTCGTGGCCCATTCGGCGGCCGGGCCGGCCGCCAGCAGGGCCCACCGGTCGCCGTCCGGGGTCACGGCGATCCGCTCCACACCGCGCCGGCGGCCGCCCGCCTCCTCGCTGTCGTACTCGTAGACCAGCTCGCAGGACGCACCGGGCACCGGCTCGCGGGAGACCTCCTGGTAGCCGGACGTGCCGTTGCCCAGGTGCGCGGAGGACTCCCGCAGGAGCTCGCAGGCGGCGACGCCGGGGCCCTCCTTGACCCGGAAGACCTGGAGCAGCGACCTGCGGTTCCCGGGCGGCCGGTAGAAGGACCCGTCGCCCGTCTCGTCGTGGCTGCGCTGCCAGCCGGTGGGGACGGCCACCGAGAAGCCGTCCTCGCTGTGGACCACGGTGTAGGAGCCGGGGGCCGGGGAGGTCTCCGCCTCGCCGGGCGACGGGGACGGCGGAGCCGACGACGGCAGGGCCGACGACGGGTCGGGGCCCGGCAGTCCCTCGGACGGGGCTCCGGTCGCCCGCGGGGGCGCCGCCGAGGCCTTCGGGTCCTCCTGCGCCAGCAGGAACCATCCCGCCACGGCGCCCGCGCCGGCCATCGCGGCTCCCAGGGCCACCAGCAGCGGCACCTTCCAGTTCCGCTCCCGGCCTGCGGGCCCCCAGGATCCGGCGGGGGTCGGTTGACCGCCCGGCGGTGGCTGACCAGGGCTCCACGGCGGGTACCCGGCAGGCGGCGGGGGCGGCGGCTCGCCCGCCTCCCACCGCTGCGACTGCGGGTTCCACCGGGTGCCGCCGCCCGAGGCCACCGTCAGCCTCCCAGCGCGCTGAGCAGCCCGCCCAGGGCGGCGGCCGCGTTCACGGACTCCACGAGCGGAGCCCACCGCTCCAGGGCCGCGCGCAGCCGGGCGGGCAGGCCGGGCCGGATCTCCCCGGCCTCCTCCAGCTCCCCGGCGGCCCCGTCCAGTTCGGCGTCGAGTTCGGCCCGGGCGGTGCTGCGGGGCAGGCGTATGAGGGCGGCGCGCAGCTCCCGTACCGCTTCGAGGAGTTCTGCCGCTCCGGGGGCGTCCTGCGGCCCCGTACCGGCGTGGTGGACGGTGGTGTTGGTGTGGTGGGAGCCGCCGATGCTGAAGCTGCTGCCGTGGACGGTGCCGATCCGCACCTCCCCGGATCCCGCACCCGCTCCGGACCCCGTTGCCTCGTCATGCGTCACTGCCGCTCCCCCTGCCCGAGTGGTGCCCCGAATGGTGACCCGAGTTGTGGCTCGCCTGATTGCTGTGTCCGGTGCCGCCGACGCTGAAGGCACTGTGGTTGACCGACTGGATGAAGACCCCGCCCTCGGCGACGGTGACCGCGCGCTCGGCGAACTCCTCGGTGTGCCAGCCGGCTTCGTGCAGGGCCAGGGTGACCCCGCCGACGATCCGGTCCTGGATGGTCTTCAGGTAGCGGTCCAGGTCCATCAGCTGGAACAGTGAGGCCCCCTCCTGCGCCGCCAGTTCGCGTACGGAGACGGCCGGCCCGGCCGGGAGCGCGCCACGGTGACCGGCGGTGGCGATCTGCCAGGGGCCGCGGCTGCCGCCGCCCAGGGTGGACAGCGCCGTGCCGAGGGAACGCGGGGCGTTCTTGACCGCCCAGACCACCTTGGCGAAGGGGTTGTTCCGCCGGTGCCGCCAGGCGATGTCGTCGGCTTCCTGGAACTCGGGCCGAACCGGCAGCAGGACGTGCGGGGCCACCTCCACCATCAGCATGCCGCCCTGGGTGTGGACCCGTACGAAGACGGTGACGACGAGGTTCTCGTCCCAGCCGCCGACCCGGACGCGCAGGAAGTGCCGACGGCGTTCCCCGCCCTCCTCCACGGCGGCGCTGCGGTGTTCGGCGAAGGCCGGGGCGGAGAGGTCCAGGCCGCGGGTGTCGGGCAACCCGACGGCGGGCAGGAACACGCACTCGTCGACGACCAGCTCCCGCAGCCGGTCCAGTACGGCCTCCTCCGCCTCGGGGGAGCCGTGCGGCGACGGCACGCGCAGGGCCTCCAGCATCGGCCGGATGCGCTCCACCAGCCGGACGTTGTCGAGGGGCTGCGGTTCTCCGTCGTCGCGCGGGCGCAGCTCTACGGACAGCTGCCACGGCCGGTGGGCCTGGCCCGCGCCGCAGAACGGATCGTCGACGTTGTACATGATCAGCTGGGCGTGCTGGGTCGCCGCGATCCGGTCCCGGGCCGCGCGGAAGCGGACGCCTCCGACGAGGTCCGCGCCCGGGTCGGCGTACCGCGGCCGGCTGAGCGAGGTGGTGATGACGCGGGCGAAGTGGCCGCGCTGGAGACCGGTGACCACCACGAGCAGGAAGAAGAGGAGCAGGGCCGTCCAGCCGTAGCCTTCCGCGGCCAGGTAGCCGATCCTGGGCAGCTCGGCGAAGAGGCCGAGGGGTTCCCCGTCGAGCGTGAACGTCGTGAACTCGGCGACGGCGAGGGTGTCCTGGAGGCCTCCGGCGCCGGTACGGCCTTCGAGTACGCCGCGCAGCAGGCCCAGGGCGGCGGCGATGAGCAGCACGTAGCCGTAGCCGCTGAGGAGCCGTGCGAAGGTGCGGCCGCCGCGGAAGGGTTTGGCCCCGCGCCGGATCCGGGCGGCCCAGCCGAGCAGGGCCGCGGGAAGGATCAGGTAGACCAGCAGGGCCTGGGCCAGCAGCAGTCCGAGGCCCCACACGGCCACCACGGCCGAGGCCCAGGCGACTTCGGCGCGGCGGGCGCGGAGGGCGTGGGCCAGGACGCGGGTGGCGTCGAAGCCGTAGGAGGGCGCGACGAAGCGCTCCTCGTGGACGTAGAGCTCCTCGATGACCCGATCGCGGTAGGACGCGTCGAGGTAGGTGCCGGCGCACAGGAGCCGCCCCGCCTCGCTCAGTGCAGGCTCCACCGGAGCTCTGCCGTCCGCTGTACCTCTCACCGAATCCCCCTTCCGGTGTGCGGAGGGAAACCGTAGAGGAGAAGCCCGGCGTCCGACAGTCGTGAACACGCCAAAGGGCCCCGGCGCGGTGCGCCGGGGCCCTCGGTTGCGGCGGGTGGACCGATCAGGGGCTGATCAGGATCCGGTCCGGATCAGATCAGGCCGAGCCCGCGGACCGCGTCGCGCTCCTCGGAGAGCTCCTGCACCGAGGCGTCGATGCGGGCGCGGGAGAACTCGTTGATGTCCAGGCCCTGGACGATCTCGTACTTGCCGTCCTTGCAGGTGACGGGGAAGGAGGAGATCAGGCCCTCCGGGACGCCGTACGAGCCGTCCGACGGGATGCCCATGGAGGTCCAGTCGCCCTCGGCGGTGCCGTTGACCCAGGTGTGCACGTGGTCGATGGCGGCGTTGGCGGCCGAGGCGGCCGAGGACGCGCCACGGGCCTCGATGATCGCGGCGCCGCGCTTGGCGACGGTCGGGATGAAGGTGTCGGCGAGCCACGCCTGGTCGTTCACGACCTCGGCGGCGTTCTTGCCGGCGATCTCCGCGTGGAAGATGTCCGGGTACTGGGTGGCCGAGTGGTTGCCCCAGATGGTCAGGCGCTTGATGTCGGTGAGGTCGGCGCCGGTCCGCTGGGCGAGCTGCGAGAGCGCGCGGTTGTGGTCCAGGCGGGTCATCGCGGTGAAGCGCTCGGCCGGTACGTCCGGGGCGGCGGCCTGCGCGATGAGCGCGTTGGTGTTGGCCGGGTTGCCCACGACCAGGACCTTGATGTCGTCCGCGGCGTGCGCGTTGATAGCGGCGCCCTGCGGCTTGAAGATGCCGCCGTTGGCGGAGAGCAGGTCACCGCGCTCCATGCCCTTGGTGCGCGGGCGCGCGCCGACGAGCAGGGCGACGTTCGCACCCTCGAAGCCCTGGTTCGGGTCGTCGAAGATGTCGATGCCCTTGAGGAGCGGGAACGCGCAGTCGTCGAGCTCCATCGCGGTGCCCTCAGCGGCCTTCATGCCCTGGGGGATCTCGAGAAGACGGAGCTTGACCGGCACGTCCGCGCCGAGCAGGTGACCGGAGGCGATGCGGAAGAGCAGCGCGTAGCCGATCTGGCCGGCTGCGCCGGTCACGGTGACATTCACGGGAGTGCGGGTCATGGCCTTCTCCGTTAGACAGCTGGCGGTTGGGGCGTCCCCGCCCCCTGTGCTGGAGGACGCCGCTCCCCTGTGAATCTTGACGTGAAGAGACATCCGCGGTCAGGCTATCCGACCCGCGAGCGGCCGAACCCCCGGGTCCCTGTGGTGCATGGCACACGGACCCCGGGGTTCGAAGGCGAAATCGAATGCGCGACCCCTGTTCGACACGGGCGTACGGGCGTACGGGCGCGCGGACGTCCGCTAGCGGACGGTGAAGCGGACCGCGCTCTCCAGGAAGGGGACCTCCAGCAACGGCTTGGGCTCCATGACCAGCGCGAGCAGCGTGATGGCCACGCCCAGCAGCCCGTACGTGACCATGTCCGTGAAGCGGGAGCGCACCGCGAGCATCCCCACCGAGGGCAGCAGGCGCCGCAGTACCGAGGCCACGATCAGGGCCACGCCGATGACGAGGCAGCCGACCCGCGGGTGTCCCATGGCCGTGGTCAGCAGCCCGGCCGCGGTGGCGATGAGCACGGCGAGCATCGGCCACTGGCGGGCGGGCGTGGACACCGCCCCGGGGACGGCACGGCCGCTGCCCTCGGGCCGGGCGGTGTCCCGGGTGACGGAGGGAAAGCGGCGGGACTTGGCCGAGCCCGTAGCGAGTGCCCGCTCGGACGCGGCGGGCCCGGCCGGCCCGGTCCCGGCGGGCGCGGAGGCGGCAGGCTGGGCCGCGGCCCTGGCGGGCCCGGGCGCGGCGGGCCCGGGCGCGGACGGCTCCGACCCGGCGGACCCCTCCGCGGGCCCGCGGGCCGGCTCCGGCGTGGAGCCCGCCGCGGGCTCCGCGCCGGGCTCAGCCCGCACTGCCGGCCCGTTCCGCCGCCTCGACCACGTTGACCAGCAGCTGAGCGCGGGTCATCGGGCCGACGCCGCCGGGGTTCGGGGAGATCCAGGCCGCCACCTCGGCCACGCCGGGGTGCACATCGCCGACGATCTTGCCCTGCTCGTCGCGGCTGACGCCCACGTCGAGCACGGCCGCGCCCGGCTTCACGTCCTCCGGCTTGACCAGGTGCGGGACACCGGCCGCCGCGACGACGATGTCCGCCTGGCGCAGCAGCCCGGAGAGGTCGCGCGTACCGGTGTGGCAGAGCGTGACCGTGGCGTTCTCGGACTTGCGGGTCAGCAGCAGTCCGATGGAGCGCCCGACGGTGATGCCGCGGCCGAGGACGACGACGTGCGCGCCGTTGATCTCGACGCCGTGGTGACGCAGCAGTTCGACGATCCCGTACGGGGTGCAGGGCAGCGGACCCGGCTCGTTCAGCACGAGGCGGCCGAGGGACATGGGGTGCAGGCCGTCGGCGTCCTTGAGCGGATCCATCAGCTCCAGGACCCGGTTGGTGTCGATGCCCTTGGGGAGCGGGAGTTGGACGATGTAGCCCGTGCACTCCGGGTTGGCGTTGAGTTCGCGGACGACCGCCTCGATGTCCTCCTGGGAGGCCGTCGCGGGCAGTTCGCGCTGGATGGAGGCGATGCCGACCTCGGCACAGTCCTTGTGCTTGCCGTTGACGTACCAGCGGCTGCCCGGGTCGTCACCGACCAGCAGGGTGCCGAGGCCGGGGGTGACACCCCGTGCCTTCAGGGCCGCCACGCGGGCGGACAGTTCGGACTTGATCGCGGCCGCGGTGGCCTTGCCATCGAGAATCTGGGCGGTCATGACCCCATCCTCCCGGATGGAGCGGTCCTGGTTCCAGTCAAGGGTCTCACCGGAGTGCGCGGTTCATTGCACTTGCACAACAAGTGACCGGCCTCACGGCAACCAACTGGACAAGGCCGGGCCGCGCCGACGACCATGCAACGAAAGAGTGCCGCGGGCAGTGCCGGGGGGCGGACCGCAAGATGCAGAGCTCCTCCGCGCGTGCCGTGCGTCCCCGCACTTCCACGGAGGAACACCTCAGATGAGTTTCGGCGATCCCAACAACCCGTACGGACAGCAGCCCCAGACTCCGCAGGGCGGTCAGCCCGGCTACGGCTACCCGCAGCAGGCCCCGCAGGGCATCCCGCCGCAGGGCGGCTACGCCTACCCGCAGGGAGCCCCCGGCATGCCCGGCGGTTTCCCGGGTGGCCCCCTCACGATGCCGGGCGGTGTGAAGGCCGCCCGCGTCATGCTGTGGGTGATCGCCGGCCTCCAGATCATCGGCATCGGCGTCCTGTTCGCCGCCATTGCCCTGATCGAGAAGCTGAAGGAAGAGCCGGAGCTCCAGGGCAACGCGCAGTTCGAGGACATGGCCAAGCTGGGCTCCGGCGTGCTGTACGGGCTGATCGCCCTGGCCGTGGTCTACATGATCGCCTCCGTCGTGCTGGCGATCCAGTGCGGCAAGGGCGGCAACGGTGCCCGCATCGGCATCATCGTGTACGCGTCGCTCGGCATCGTGCTCAGCCTCTACCCGTTCTTCCCGCTGAGCCTGGTGCACCTGGTCCTGCTGATCCTGGTCATCGTCTTCGTGGCGAAGTCCGACGGTTCCGCCTGGTTCAACCGCCAGCGCTGACGTTCCCGTCATACGGCGAAGGCCGCGTCCCGCACTGCGGGGCGCGGCCTTCGCCGTTGCTCAGGACCGGGACGGTCAGTGGAAGAAGTGCCGGGTCCCGGTGAAGTACATCGTCACGCCGGCCTTCTTCGCGGCCTCGACGACCTGCTCGTCACGGACCGAACCTCCCGGCTGGACCACGGCCTTGATGCCCGCCGCCGTGAGGATCTCCAGCCCGTCGGGGAAGGGGAAGAAGGCGTCGGACGCGGCGTACGAGCCCTGCGCGCGCTCGGCGCCCGCCCGCTCCACGGCGAGCTTCGCCGAGTCGACGCGGTTGACCTGGCCCATGCCGACGCCCACCGAGGCGCCGTCCTTGGCCAGCAGGATCGCGTTGGACTTGACGGCCCGGCAGGCCTTCCACGCGAAGGAGAGCTCGGCGAGCTCGGCCGGGGACAGCGCGTCGCCGGTGGCGAGGGTCCAGTTGGCCGGGTCGTCGCCCTCGGCCTGGAAGAGGTCCGACTGCTGGAGCAGCGCCCCACCGGAGATCGGCTTCAGGTCACCCGGCTGGTGCGGGGTGCCGTCCACCTTCAGGACGCGGATGTTCTTCTTCTTGGCCAGGACCTCGACCGCGCCGTCCTCGTAGCCGGGGGCGGCGATGACCTCGGTGAAGATCTCCGCGACCTGCTCGGCCATCGCGACGGTCACCGGGCGGTTGACGGCGATGACGCCGCCGAAGGCCGACAGCGGGTCGCAGGCGTGCGCCTTGCGGTGGGCCGCGGCGACGTCCGTGTCCACGGCGATGCCGCACGGGTTGGCGTGCTTGATGATCGCGACGCAGGGCTCTTCGTGGTCGTAGGCGGCGCGGCGGGCGGCCTCGGTGTCCACGTAGTTGTTGAAGGACATCTCCTTGCCGTGCAGCTGCTCGGCGTTGGCGAGCCCGCCCGGCCGGCCGTCGGTGTAGAGCGCGGCGGCCTGGTGCGGGTTCTCGCCGTAGCGCAGGGTCGACTTGCGCTCCCAGGCGCCGGCCAGGAACTCGGGCAGCACGGCCTCCGGCTCGGGGGCGTACGCATTCGTGAACCAGGAGGCGACGGCCACGTCGTAGGCGGCGGTGTGCTGGAAGGCCTCGGCCGCCAGCCGCTTGCGCGCGGTGAGGTCGAAGCCGCCGCCCTGCGCCGCCGCGAGGACGTCGGCGTAGCGCTCGGGGCTGGTCACGACCGCCACCGAGGGGTGGTTCTTGGCGGCGGCGCGGACCATCGACGGACCGCCGATGTCGATCTGCTCCACGCACTCGTCCGGGGTGGCACCCGACTGGACGGTCGCGAGGAAGGGATACAGGTTGACGACCACCAGGTCGAAGGGCTCGACACCGAGCTCCGCGAGCTGCCGCTGGTGGTCCTCCAGGCGCAGGTCGGCCAGGATGCCGGCGTGCACGCGCGGGTGGAGGGTCTTGACCCGGCCGTCCAGGCACTCGGGGAAACCGGTGAGCTCCTCGACCTTGGTGACGGGCACCCCGGCCGCGGCGATCTTCGAGGCGGTGGAGCCGGTGGAGACGAGGGCGACGCCCGCCTCGTGCAGGCCGCGGGCCAGCTCTTCCAGTCCCGTCTTGTCGTAGACACTGACGAGCGCACGCCGGATCGGCCGCTGGGTCGTGGTCGGGTCGTTGCTCTCTACGGCGGTCACTGGATTGTTACCTTTCGTCCCTCAATGCGGTAGCCGTGCCGGGCCAGACGCCCCACGACATCGACGAGCAGCGCTCGCTCGACTTCCTTGATGCGCTCATGGAGAGCGGCTTCGTCGTCCTCGTCCCGGATCTCGACGACACCCTGGGCGATGATCGGACCGGTGTCCACGCCGGCGTCCACGAAGTGGACGGTGCAGCCGGTGACCTTCGCGCCGTAGGCGAGTGCGTCCCGTACGCCGTGCGCGCCCGGGAAGGCCGGGAGGAGGGCGGGGTGGGTGTTGACGAACCGGCCGCCGAAGCGGTCGATGAACGCCTTGCCCACGATCTTCATGAACCCTGCGGACACGACGAGGTCCGGCGCGTGGGCGTCGGTCGCCTCGGTGAGCGCGGCGTCCCACTCCTCGCGGCTCCCGTACGCCTTGACCGGGCACACGAAGGTGGGGATCCCCGCCTTCTCGGCCCGCTCCAGACCCGCGATGCCCTCGCGGTCGGCCCCCACGGCGACGACTTCGGCGCCGAAGCCCTCGGCTCCGCCGGGGTGGGCGTCGATGGCGTCGAGCAGGGCCTGGAGGTTGGTGCCGGAACCGGAGACCAGCACGACCAGGCGGGAGGCGGCCATGGGTGGCCCTTTCTGGCGGAAAAACAGGGTTCGTCTTGTGTGGTCATACAAAACTTCGGGGTGCCGGTATACGGGCGACCATACGAAGCCACTGACCGCCTGCAACGATACCGGCACACCGGACGGCCCCCGAGGTACGGGGGGACGACCGAGGGGTAGCGTCTGGCCTACAAGCCGCAAACAGGCCTCGCCTCGCCACGACGTCACCACCGACGTCCATGACACAGGGGAAGAAACGCACCCGATGCCGGACCGCCGCCAGCCCGACACCTCCACCGACGACAACCCCTTCGCGGCGCCCCCGGAAGGACGGCCCGACCAGCCGTGGCAGCCGCGCAGCGGTGGCGACGGCCCGGGCGGGGACCGCCCCAAGGACTCCGACGGCGGGCCGGGCACGGGCCCGGGCCCGGCGCGCTGGGACCCGACGGACCCGATCCAGCGCCGCGCGCGGTACGCGCTGCTCGCCGGCATGTGGGGCTTCTTCTTCGGGATCTTCGGGATCCCCTCGGTCGGCCTGCTCCTGGGGGCGCTCGCCCTGTACTGGGGGATCAGCGCGCTGCGGGCCAAGCCGGTGGCGGCCGTGGGTGCCGGTACGGGCTCGGGTACGGGCACGGCTTCCGCCCCGGCGCAGGGCGGTCTGGCGGCCCTCGGCGCCGCGGCCCGGCCACAGCGGACGGCCGCGGTGAGCGGGCTGGTCACGGCCTCGCTGGCGATCCTGCTGGCCATGACCTCGTACGGGCTCCAGCTCGCCTACAAGGACTTCTACGTGTGCCGCGAGGACGCCCTCACCAAGACGGCGGAGCTCCAGTGCAACACCCTGCTCCCCGACAACCCCCTGGGCGAAGTCCTGAAGGTCCAGCGCTGACGGCCCTCCCCCTGCGGGCGGCTCGGCGGTGTCCGGCTCGGCTGCGCCGGGGCCCCTGGGGCTCCGCCCCAGACCCCGCGCCTCAAACGCCGGCGGGGCTGGATTTGGCCCTGCCTTCGCCCCTGACGGGGTGAGCTCGCCTTGCCGGGGCCCGGTCGGTGGGGTCGGTGCGCGGGGCCGCCTGCCCTGCGGACGGCTCGGCCGGGGTGGGTTCGGCTGCGCCGGGGCCTGGTCGGTGGGGTCGGTGCGCGGGGCCGCTCCGGGTTGTCTCCTCGGCTCGCGCACTGAACCCGATCCGACATCCTCGGCCCAGGTTGCGCGCTCGTCCTGCGGGGACAACCCTGCGCGTCCCCACTCCCCTCCACCACGGCTACGCCGACGCCCACTGGCGCCAGGCTGCGCTTCCGAAGCCCGGGCGTGGGGCGGGGTCGCGCAGGAGAGTCCCCGCAGGACGAGCGCGCAACCCGGGCCGGGCATGCGTAGCCAGGGCTAAGTGCGCGAGCCGAGGAGACGCTCCGGAGCGGCACCGACCCACACCCCGCCAAGCCCCCGCAGGGGCCAAGGCCAAACCCAGCCCCGCCGGCGATTGAGGCGCGGGGTCCGGGGCGGAGCCCCGTGCAGCCGCGCGGCACACGCACACACCGCCAAGCCCCCCGCAGAGGCGAAGGCAGGGCCAAATCCAGCCCCGCCGGCGTTTGAGGCGCGGGGTCCGGGGCGGAGCCCCGTGCAGCCGCGCCGCAGACGCACACACCGCCAAGCCCCCCGCAGGGGCCACGGCAAGGGGTCGGCTACTTCGGAGGCTTGCGGCGGGGCATGACCCGGGCACCGGATACCGGCGGGACGAGCGGTGGAGGCGGCGGCGGGGCCGGTGGGCGCGCCGTGAGCGGGATCGGGGTCAGGTCCATGTGGAGGCCCGGAACCACCCGTACGGCTCGGGGCCTTCGGGGCCGGGCCGGCGCAGCGGGCGAGGCTGCGGCCTGCACGGCTGGGGCAGGGGGTGCCGCCGGGGCCGCGGCTGCGGCCAGGGGTTCGGGGTCGGGCGCCGCCGGATGCTTCGGCGGGGCGGCCACCGAGAACTCGGGGACCAGGGTGCCCGCGGCCCGGCGCAGCGCCGCCCAGCGGAGCTCCCGTACGCCGCTGTCGTGCCAGTCGTCCCCCTCCGGGCAGTCCAGGCCGGAGAACCCGCCCGCCGGCCGGGTGCGCCACGCATGCACCGCGACCGCCAGCGGAACCGCCGACACCAGGGTCCAGCCGGAGGCCGCCGCACCGGCGGCCCACCACACCGGCCCGAACACGGCCAGCTCGCGCGAGCCCAACGGCCCCGCCGAGGCCGCCGCCAGGCCGGCCGTCGTCAGGCCGCACACCAGCGCCCCCAGGGCCGCCGTGAGCGCGGTCTCCCCGTACGAGACCTCGCGCGCCCGGCGTACGGCGAACCAGCCCACCGCCAGCCCGGCCGCCAGCGGGACCCCGGCAACCGCCCAGGTCAGCGGCGTCCCGGGCCCCTCGGGCGGGAGCGCGGCCAGCAGCGGGAACCGGGGCAGCACGGGCATGCCGGTGAAGCCGAGCGGGGTGGCGGTCGCGCCGGTGCCTAGCGCGAAGCCGGGGCCCAGCGCGTAGGCCGCGCCCCACACCATGGCGTTGGGGATCAGCGCCACCGCCAGGAGCAGGACGGCGAACCGGCCCGACCACACCCCGGTCAGCGTCAGGAAGGACCCCTGGACCTCCGTACCGTGCCAGGCGAGCGAGGCTCCGACCAGCAGGGCGCCGCCGCCCAGCAGGACGAGGGCCCCGCCCGCGCCGGACCGGAGCGCCAGCGCGTACCGGGGGCGCGTGACGGCCCGGCGTACGCCCCCCGGCACCCACGACGGCAGGGGCCCGAGCGGACGCCCGCGGGCCCCCCACACCCCCGTGGCGGCGGCCAGCGCGGCGACCAGCGGGATGTGCCAGGCGGCGCTGAGCGGGTCGGCGGGCATGGGGCCGCCGGCCGCGTACACCGTGGCGAGGGTTCCCACCGACAGATAGCCGCAGAGCACCGCCGAGAAGACCGCGCCGGCGGGCAGCACCTCCTCCTCCCCCTCCCCCGAGGCGCTGCCCAGCCGGGCGGCGCGCCGCATGAGCAGTACGGGCAGCGCGACGAGCAGCAGCGGGGTCACGCCGACGGGTGCGGGCAGGCCGGACAGCGTCTCGTACCGCACCAGCTCCGTCCCGTGGGCGAGCAGCCACAGCCCGGCGGCGAGGTGCAGGGCCCCGCCGGGCCCGCTGTCGGGGTAGGGGGAGCTGATCCACAGGACGATGACGAGCACGGCGAGGAAGCCGAGCCCGAGTCCGGCCGCCACGGCGCCGCCCACCACGCAGGCGGCGGCCGCAGGTGAACGGCGCCGCCCGCCGGCCCGTGGGGCGGTGGGCAACGGGGTGCCGCGTTCGGTCACTTGGGTCACCCCGCCATGGTGCCAACGACACGCGCTATGGGCGGGTAACAGGCGAATGCCCGTGGTGTCGCTCAATATACGTTTATGTACTTTTTCGCCCAGGGCTGGCGGGTCGCGGGGAGTGTGACATGACACGAGACGTCAAGGAGCTGGGCCTCCCCTCCCCCGAGGAGCGGCGCGGACTGCGCGAAGCGGCGGGCCTGACGCACGAACAGGTCGCGGCCGCGGTGGGCGTTGCCCCGGGCACCGTGCGCTCCTGGGAATCGGGCCGGACGGACCCCCGGGGGCGAAAACGCACGCTGTACGCACAGCTCCTGCTGGACCTCGGGGCGCCGCCGCCGGACGCCGAGGAGGCGACGGCAGAGGCTGAACCCGGGGGCGCCGCGGAGGCCACGGCCCCGGACGGGCCGGAGGAGGCCGCCCCTACGGCCGCGGCCCGGGAGGACGGCGCCGTACGGGGCCCCTCGCTGCGGGCGACCGGGGCCGTACGGGCCTCCGCGGGCGGCGGGCAGAACCGGCCGGCCGGTTCCGGCACCCGGCCCGTGCCCCCGGCCAAGCGGGCGGCGAAGCCGAACGCCGCGCTGCCCCGGCACGAGGCCAAGACCCCCGCTCTGACCGGGGCGGGACCGGGTCCCGGGACGGGGTCCGGATCCGGGACGGGACCGGCATCGGGACCGGGACCGGGACCGGGATCCGGTGGTCACGGCCCCGGCGGCTCCCTGACCACCGCCGGCGCTACGGCCACTGGGCCGGACCACACCTCGGCCGGCCCCCCGAGCACCGGGCCGAACCGAACCCCGGCCGGCCCCCCGGACACCCCGGACACCCCGGACACCCCGGCCGCCGAGGCCTGCGCCCACCCGCCGGAGCCCATCGCGGAGCCGAGCGCTGAACCCACCGCGGAGCAGCCCCCCGAGCCCACCCCCGAGCCCGCGGCACCGACAGCGGCAGCGACGCCGGCGGCGGCCGCCTTCGACGCCCTGTACGGTCACGCCGCCGCCGGCCTCGCCCGCCAGGCGTACCTGCTCACCGGCCGACGGGCCCTCGCGCACGAGGCCGTGGAGCGGGCCTTCCAGCAGGCCTGGGCCCAGTGGCCCGCCGTGGCCACCGACCCCGACCCGGTGGGCTGGGTGCGCGCGGCCACGTACGAGTACGCGCTCTCCCCCTGGCGCCGGCTGCGGCGCGCCCACCGGAGCACCGAGAAGCCCGGCAAGTCCCCCGTCGAGCCCGCCGACCGGATCCTCCTGGACGCCGTGCTGGCGCTGGCCCCGGCCCACCGCCGGACGGTGCTGCTGTACGACGGCGTCGGCCTCGACCTGCCCGAGACCGCCGCGGAGACGGAGGCCAGCACCCCCACCGCCGCCCACAGGTTGCTCCACGCGCACGACGCGCTGGCCGACCTGATCCCCGAGCTGGTCGACGTACCGCCCGAGGAGCAGTCCGCGCTGCTGCACGAACGGTTCGGCACGCTGGAGCCGGCCGTACGGCTCGAACCGCGCCCGGCGGCCCAGGTGCGCCTCGCGGGAGAGCACCGCGCCCGGCGGTGGACGCGTGCGGTCCTCGGCCTGACCGCGGTGATCGCCGTCGCGACCACGTACACGGTGACGACGGCGCCCAGGGAGTACCGGCCCCCGTACGCGCCGGGCGCCAGCGTCTCCGGTGTGCCCCCGCACAGCGGCCCCCAGCGGCTCACCGAGCGGAGCAGGCAGCTCCACGACAAGCTGCGCTCCGACCCGGCCGCCGGTCCCGCCCGGCTCGTCCCCCGGAGCGAATGAGGAACGGGCGTGGCCCGCACCCCCGAAGGGTGCGGGCCACGCCCGTGCTACAGCTACCGCGTACGACTACTGCGCGGCGTTCAGGATCTCGCGGGCCAGCTTGGCCGTCTCGGTCGGCGTCTTGCCGACCTTGACGCCGGCGGCCTCGAGGGCCTCCTTCTTGGCCTGCGCGGTGCCGGAGGAGCCGGAGACGATGGCGCCGGCGTGGCCCATGGTCTTGCCCTCGGGGGCGGTGAAGCCCGCGACGTAGCCGACGACCGGCTTGGTGACGTTCTTCGCGATGAAGTCCGCCGCACGCTCCTCGGCGTCGCCGCCGATCTCGCCGATCATGACGATGAGCTCGGTGTCCGGGTCGGCCTCGAAGGCCTCCAGGGCGTCGATGTGCGTGGTGCCGATGACCGGGTCGCCACCGATGCCGACGGCGGAGGTGAAGCCGATGTCACGGAGCTCGTACATCATCTGGTAGGTCAGCGTGCCGGACTTGGACACGAGACCGATCTTGCCGGGCTTGGTGATGTCGCCCGGGATGATGCCGGCGTTGGACTGGCCGGGGGTGATCAGACCCGGGCAGTTCGGACCGATGATCCGGGTCTTGTTGCCCTTGGCGGTCGCGTACGCCCAGAAGGCGGCGGAGTCGTGCACCGCGATGCCCTCGGTGATGACGACGGCCAGCGGGATCTCGGCGTCGATGGCCTCGACGACGGCGGCCTTGGCGAAGGCCGGCGGGACGAAGAGGACGGAGACGTTGGCGCCCGTCTTCTCCATCGCCTCGGCGACGGAGCCGAAGACCGGGACCTCGGTGCCGTCGAAGTCGACGGTGGTGCCGGCCTTGCGCGGGTTCACGCCGCCGACGATGTCGGTGCCGTCAGCCAGCATCAGCTTGGTGTGCTTCATGCCCGTGGCACCGGTCATGCCCTGGACGATGACCTTGCTGTCCTTGTTGAGGAAGATAGCCATGTGAGTCTGTGACCTCTGCCCTTACTTCGCAGCCGCGAGCTCGGCGGCCTTGTCGGCCGCGCCGTCCATGGTGTCCACGCGCTGGACCAGCGGGTGGTTGGCGTCCGAGAGGATCTTGCGACCCAGCTCGGCGTTGTTGCCGTCGAGACGGACGACCAGCGGCTTGGTGACCGCCTCGCCCCTGTCCTCGAGCAGCTTCAGGGCCTGGACGATGCCGTTGGCGACCTCGTCACAGGCGGTGATGCCACCGAAGACGTTGACGAAGACGGACTTGACGTCCGGGTCGCCGAGGATGATCTCGAGACCGTTGGCCATGACGGCGGCGGAGGCGCCACCACCGATGTCCAGGAAGTTGGCGGGCTTGACGCCGCCGTGGTTCTCGCCGGCGTACGCGACGACGTCGAGGGTGCTCATGACGAGACCCGCGCCGTTGCCGATGATGCCGACCTCACCGTCGAGCTTCACGTAGTTGAGGTTCTTCGCCTTGGCGGCGGCCTCGAGCGGGTTCGCGGACGCGTGGTCCACGAACTCCTCGTGGCCCGGCTGGCGGAACTCGGCGTTCTCGTCGAGCGAGACCTTGCCGTCGAGCGCGATGACGCGGCCGCTGGCCACCTTCGCGAGCGGGTTGACCTCGACGAGGAGCGCGTCCTCTTCGATGAAGGTCTTCCACAGGGTCACGAGGATCTCGGCGACCTGCTCGGCGACCTCGGCCGGGAACTTCGCCTGGGCGACGATCTCGCGGGCCTTCTCGATGGTCACGCCCTCGTTGGCGTTGACCGGGACCTTCGCGAGGGCCTCGGGGTTCTCCTCCGCGACGACCTCGATCTCGACGCCGCCCTGCACCGAGGCCATGGCCAGGAAGGTGCGGTTGGTCCGGTCGAGGAGGTACGAGACGTAGTACTCCTCGAGGATCTCGGGAGCGGTCTCGGCGATCATCACCTTGTGGACCGTGTGGCCCTTGATGTCCATGCCGAGGATGTCCGTCGCCCGGGCGACGGCCTCGTCCGGGGTGGCGGCCAGCTTCACGCCACCGGCCTTGCCGCGGCCGCCGACCTTCACCTGCGCCTTGACGACCGACTTGCCGCCCAGCCGCTCGGTGGCCTCGCGAGCCGCCTCAGGCGTGTCGATGACTTCACCGGCCAGCACCGGTACACCGTGCTTGGCGAAGAGGTCCCTCGCCTGGTACTCGAACAGGTCCACGCGCGTCCGTCCCTTGTCTTTTTTAAAGATTCGCAGTGATTCGCGGTTGTCTGCTATCTGCGTGGGCGTGCCGCGGAGGGCAACGTGACGGCGCTGTCACAAGGAAGGCGCACACGGTGACCGTGGACGCGGCATGTCCGTCCCGCAGGTTATCCCCGTGGGACGTGCGACCCTAAATCGCAGATCACACCTGAGCGGTGATACCTGTCACAGAACGCCTCACGGTTGAGCTGGAAGTTCGTGCGATCAGCCCATTCACAGCGGCCCGTACGGGCGTGGGCGGGAGCCCGTCACGGGACCGGCAGGGGCCGCTTCTCCAGTGCCGCTGCCATCACCTCCGGGAACAGGTCGGGGGTGCAGGCGAAGGCCGGTGCGCCGAGCGCCGCGAGGGCGGCGGCGTGTTCCCGGTCGTAGGCGGGGGCGCCCTCGTCGGACAGGGCCAGCAGGGTCACGAACTCGACCCCCGCCCCCTTCATCGCGGCGACCCGCTTGAGCATCTCGTTGCGTATGCCGCCCTCGTAAAGATCACTGATGAGGACGACGACGGTGTCGGCGGGCCGGGTGATCTTCGACTGGCAGTAGGCGAGGGCGCGGTTGATGTCGGTGCCGCCGCCCAGCTGGGTGCCGAAGAGTACGTCCACCGGATCGTCCAGCTGGTCCGTCAGGTCGACGACCGCGGTGTCGAAGACGACGAGGCGGGTGGCGATCGAGCGCATGGAGGCGAGGACTGCGCCGAAGACGGAGGCGTAGACGACGGAGGCCGCCATCGAACCGGACTGGTCGATGCAGAGGATCACCTCCTTCTTCACCGACTGGGCCGCCCGGCCGTATCCGATCAGCCGTTCGGGGACGACGGTGCGGTACTCGGGCAGGTAGTTCTTGAGATTGGCCCGGATCGTCCGGTCCCAGTCGATGTCGTGGTGGCGGGGTCGGCTGATCCGGGCGGACCGGTCGAGGGCTCCGGTGAGCGTGGCCCGGGTGCGGGTCGCGAGCCGCTTCTCCAACTGTTCTACGACCTTGCGGACCACGGCCCGCGCGGTCTCCTTCGTCGTCTCCGGCATCGCCTTGTTCAAGGAGAGCAGGGTGCCGACCAGGTGGACGTCGGGCTCGACGGCCTCCAGCATCTCCGGTTCCAGCAGCAGGGCGGACAGGCCGAGCCGCTCGATGGCGTCCCGCTGCATGACCTGGACGACCGAGCTGGGGAAGTACGTACGGATGTCCCCGAGCCAGCGGGCCACGTGGGGCGCCGAGCCGCCGAGCCCCGCCGACCGCTCCCCCGAGGCCTTGCGGGAGCCGCCCGAACCGGCCCCGCCGTAGAGCGCGCCGAGCGCGGCGTCCATGGCCGCGTCCCGCCCGGTCAGCGCGCACCCCGTCCCGTCGGCCTCTCCCCCGCCGAGCACCATCCGCCACCGCCGCAGCCGGTCGCCGCCCGCGGTGTCCGCGGCGCCACCCCCGTCGCTGCCGTTCCTCTCCGGTCCCTCACCGGCCGGGGCCGGGCCGCCGCCGTCCCGGGAGGCGTCCCGCCGGGCTGCGCCGCCCGGGGTCGCCGCGCCGCGCAGCCCGGCGACCGGCGCCGTGGCGGGCGCGGGTGCCCCGCCGGACGCACTGCCGTCGGCTGCCTCACGGAGCACCGCCGCGTTGTCCGTGCTCGTCATCTGTCCGTCCCCCTTGGTACTCGTCGCACTCGTCGCACTCGTCGTGTTCGCCGGCCTTCACCGCCGGTGCCTCCGGCGGACCAGCCGCCCTCTTCACACGCCGCCCTCGTCACACCCCGCCGGCCTGGCCGTGGCCCGCCAGGCGGACGGTCCCGGCCCGCTCCCCTGCGGGGCGGCTCGCGACCGTCGCCGTCGTACCTGGACGCCGGCCCCGCGGCGGGACCGCCGGGACCGCCGGGACGGCTGTCTGCCCGGACCGGCCCGTCACACGAGCGCGGCGACCTCGGGCGCCACCGTCTCGGACGGCGGCCCGGCGAGCAGCAGCCGGACCAGTGCCACCACCGCGTCCGCCCGGTCCTGGTCCAGCTCCGGGGCGAACCCCTCGGGTGCCGAACCGGGGCCGGCCGCTGCGGCTGCTCCGCCCGGGCCCCGGCGGACCAGCTCGCCCAGCGTCCGCTTCACCCCCGGCTCGTACGCCCCGAAGGTCCTGCGCAGCAAGGGCAGTACGTCGGTGAAGGCGCGCTCCGGCACGCCCACGAGCCAGGCGTCGATCAGGCCCAGCAGCCGCTCGTCGTGGACGAGCAGCGTGCCGCCGCCCGAACTGCCTCCCGCGAAGCCCTCGATCCAGCCCGCCGCGTCGGCCGGGGAGGCCGCCGGGGACAGGGCGAGCCCCATCAGCCGGGCCGTCTCCTCGGCCGGCAGCCGCCCTTCGTCGAGCAGCAGCCGGGCCGCCCGGCCGCGGATCAGGCCGGGTACCGCGTCCCGCCCGGCCAGTGTCCGCAGCACCGCGGACCAGCGCTCCCGCAGCCCTTCCTGGGCGTCCGACAGCAGGGCGACCGCACCGTGCACCCCGTCCACGTGGCCGCGCAGCTCCGCCGCCGCCTCGGCGTCCAGGCCGACGGAGCAGGCGGGCGGCAGCGCCACGCATATCCGTTCGGCGAGCCCGGCCGCCACCGTGCCCAGGGCCGCCGCGTCGGTGCCGCGGACGTCCCCGTAGCGCAGCGATCGGGCCAGCGCGGGCAGGGCCTTGGCGAGCCGCGCCACATCGGTGTCCAGCGCGGCCCGGTCCGCGAGGGCCCGCAGCACCGCGGGCAGCGCCTCGGACAGTCCGGCCAGCAGGCACCGCTCGGCCAGGGCGGTCACCTCGCCCAGTTCCTCGGCTCCCGCGGCGTCGGCCTCGGCCTTGGCGGTGGCCGCCGCGAGGACGGTGGTGCCCCAGATGCCGGCCTCGGCGACCCGCACGGACAGCTCCGGCTCCCAGCGCAGCCGCCAGGTCTCGCGGAAGGTGCCGGTGCTGCCCCGTGAGGCGGTGGGGGTACCCCATTCGATGCCGAGCAGCCGCAGCCGGTGCAGCAGCAGCGACTTCGCCGTGTCGGTGTCCTTGCGCAGGTCGAGTTCGAGCTCGCGGTCCTGTGCCTCGGCCTTGAGCCGCAGGGAGCGCTGTTGGCGGGTCAGGTCGCGCTGGAGCGGTACGACGGGCGCCGCGTCGGGGACCTCGCCGAGCACGTCGCCGACGACCAGGCGGTCCTCGATCAGCGCGAGCGGTATGTCGGAGCCGTCGCACATCACCGCCCGGACCGCTTCCAGGGTCTCCGTCAGCCCGGGCAGCGGTCTCCCGCGCATCGCGGCCAGGGTGTCGGCCAGCCGGACCGCCTCGATGACGTGTGCCGAGGAGACCTGCCGGTCCTCCTGCCTGAGCAGGCCGGCGACCTTGGTCAGCCACCGTTCCACGGGCCGGTCCCGGGCCGCGAAGAGGTGTGCGTACCAGCCGGGCGAGGTGATTCCCGCGCCGTAGCCCCCGGCCCGGGCGAGCCTGCGGTGGGTCCAGGGCACCCAGGTGGTCTCCACCTTGACCTTGGGCAGCCCGGTGAGCAGGGCCTTGTCCGCGGCCACGATGGTCTTGGCCCGCAGCGCCGGAACGTGCCAGGCGCCGCACACCACGGCGTAGGCGTCGCCGAACTCCCTGCGGGCGGCCCGCATCCGCTGCCGCATGTACGCCTCGCGCACCAGGTCACGGGCGTGGCCGCCGTCCCCGTACGTCTCGCGCAGGGCTCCCATGGCCTCGCCGAGCGCCTCGAACGCGCCGAGCGCGGACTGGCCCGCGCCGCCGGCGCCCCGGTGTTCGACCACGTCCTCCCACCAGCGCTCGGGGTCGTCGTACCCGGCGGTCTCGGCCAGCACCGCGAGGGGGTCCACCCGTACGGGACCGGCCGCGTCCGCGTCCCCGTCCGGATCCGGGTCCCCCGCCCCGGCCCCGGCCCCGGCCCCGGCCAGGGAGTGGGCGGCCGGGAGGTCGATGAACCGCACCGGTACGCCGGCCTCCTGGGCCCAGCGGATCGCGACCCACTCCGGGGAGAAGTCGGCCAGCGGCCAGAAGGCGGCGCGGCCGGGGTCGTCCGCGGCGTGCGCGAGCAGCGCCACGGGGGGCCGCATCCCTGGATCGGCGGCCAGTGCGATCAGCGCGTCCCCCTCGGGCGGCCCCTCGACGAGGACGGCGGCGGGCCGGGCCGCGTCCAGGGCGGCCCGCACGGCGCGGGCCGAGCCGGGCCCGTGGTGCCGTACGCCCAGCAGGAGGGGCCCCTGCGCGCGGGGGCTCATACCGTCACCTCCCGGCAGGCGCGGTAGAAGTCCTTCCAGCCGTCCCGCTCGCGGACCACGGCCTCGAGGTACTCCTGCCAGACGACCTTGTCGGCGGCCGGGTCGCGGACGACGGCGCCGAGGATGCCCGCGGCCACGTCGGAGGGGCGCAGCACGCCGTCGCCGAAGTGGGCGGCGAGGGCGAGGCCGCCGGTGACGACCGAGATGGCCTCGGCGGTGGAGAGGGTGCCGCTGGGCGACTTCACCTTGGTCCGGCCGTCGCCGGTGACCCCGTCGCGCAGCTCGCGGAAGACGGTGACGACGCGGCGGATCTCCTCCAGGCCCTCGGGCGCGGCCGGCAGGTCGAGCGCGCGGCCCATCTGGTCGACGCGGCGGGCGACGATGTCGACCTCGGCGTCGGCGGTGGCGGGCAGCGGCAGGACGACGGTGTTGAAGCGGCGGCGCAGCGCGCTGGAGAGCTCGTTGACCCCGCGGTCGCGGTCGTTGGCGGTGGCGATGAGGTTGAAGCCGCGCACGGCCTGCACTTCTTGGCCCAGTTCCGGTATCGGGAGGGTCTTTTCGGACAGGACGGTGATGAGGGTGTCCTGGACGTCGGCGGGGATGCGGGTGAGCTCTTCGACGCGGGCGGTCATGCCGTCGGCCATGGCCCGCATGACGGGGCTGGGGACGAGGGCCTCGCGGCTGGGTCCGTGGGCGAGCAGCCGGGCGTAGTTCCAGCCGTACCGGATGGCTTCCTCGGGGGTGCCGGCGGTGCCCTGCACGAGGAGGGTGGAGTCGCCGCTGACGGCGGCGGCGAGGTGTTCGGACACCCAGGTCTTGGCGGTGCCGGGGACGCCGAGCAGGAGCAGGGCGCGGTCGGTGGCGAGGGTGGTGACGGCGACTTCGACGATGCGGCGCGGTCCCACGTACTTGGGTGTGATCACGGTGCCGTCGGGGAGTTCGCCGCCGAGCAGGTAGGTGGCGACGGCCCACGGGGAGAGCTTCCAGCGGGTCGGGCGGGGCCGGTCGTCGGCGTCCGCCAGGGCTTTCAGTTCTTGCGCGAAGGCGTCTTCGGCGTGCGGTCGCAGGGCCTCGGTGCCGGTGTTGTTCTCGGGCGTGGTCATGGTCCCCCTCCAATGCTCGGCAGCCGCTCCCGACTGCTGATCCCACGGTGCACCACGCCACTGACAACGGGCCCTGTCCATAGTGTTGTTGCAGGTCAGAGCGATTGTCAGTGGGGGTCTCTACGGTGGGACACATGACTGAGCAGGGGGTCCGCTGGACAGCGGAACAAGTACTGGCTCTGGCTCCTGACGATGCCTCACGCAAGGCGGGAAGCAGACTCGGAGGGGCGGGGCCCTGGTCGCAGATCGGAGGTTCCGCTTCCGGTTCGCTGTGGGGTTTGTGCAAGGGCAGTGGCAGTACGCCGTACCGGACGGTCGTGGACCTGGCCGGACCGGCGTACAAGTGCTCCTGCCCGAGCCGGAAGTTCCCGTGCAAGCACGCCCTGGGGCTGCTGCTGCTCTGGTCCGCCGAGGGGGTCGGCGAGCCGGGCGAGGCGCCGGAGTGGGCCGCGCAGTGGCTGGCGGACCGCGCGGCGAAGGCCGTGCGTCCGGCCGCCGGGGCGGGCCGGCCGGTGGACGAGGAGGGGGCCCGGCGGCGATCCGAGCGGCGGGCTGCCCGAATCGGCGCGGGCGTCACCGAGTTGGAGCAGCGGCTCGCCGATCTGCTGCGCGGCGGCCTCGCGGGCCAGGAGCAGGCGGGGTACGCGGCGTGGGAGGAGACCGCCGCCCGGATGGTCGATGCCCAGGCGCCCGGACTGGCCGGGCGGGTACGGGAGTTGGGGGCGATACCCAGTTGCGGCCCCGGCTGGCCCGCCCGGATGCTGGAGGAGGCGGCGCTGCTGCACCTGCTGGACCGGGCCTGGCTGGGCGTGGCCGGGCTGCCCGATGCCCTGGCGGCGACCGTCCGCGGCAGGGTGGGACTGCCGGCCTCCGGGGAGGGGGAGGCCGTACGGGACCGCTGGCTGGTGCTCGCCCAGTACGACTCGGTGTCACCGGACGGCCGGCTCACCACCCGCCGGATATGGCTGCGCGGGCTGGCGGGCGGACGTCCCGCTCTGGTGCTGGACTTCGGACCGCCCGGGCGGCCACCGGGGCTGGCGCTGCCGGTGGGGCTGGTGCTGGAGGCGGAGGCCCGCTTCCGGCCCGGGTCGGCGGGGCTGCGGGCGGACCTCGGAGAGAGGTTCTCGGCGGCCGAGCCGTGCCGGGAGGTACCGGCGGGGGTGAGCACCGGGGCCGCACTGGAGGCCTACGGGGCGGCGCTGCGGGAGGACCCGTGGCTGGAGTCCTGGCCGGTGGTGCTCGGGCCGGTGATCCCGGTTCCGGGTGAGCTGGGCTGGCAACTGGCCGACGCGGAGGGCACTTCCGCCCTGCCGGTCACCCTCGCGGGTGGCCGCTCGCACTCGGGGCTGTGGCAGCTGGCCGCGTTGTCGGGCGGGGGCCCGGTGACGGTGTTCGGCGAATGCGGCCACCGCGGCTTCACGCCGCTGACGGCCTGGCAGCCGGACTCGCCCGAGCCGGTCGCCCTGGTCTGAGCCGGGCCGGAAATCAAGGAGATCGCTGGGGGCCTGGGGGCCCGTATGCCGTCCGGCGAGGACGGCGGAGGGGGACGGGGAGGACGCGGCGGCGCGGGGGCGCCGACGTGTGACGACAAGGAGCCGGGGGGGCTTTTGTGGACGACAACCACGCCAGTTGAGAGCAGTTGGTCCTGTCCGGCCTGACCGGCCGGACAGGACCCGTACGGGGCATCGACAGCTCCGGTCCCGCAGAGGGGGCGGGACCGGAGCCCGGTCCTCGACCGAGGACGAGTGACGAGGGAGGGGCCTGATGGACAAGGGTGACGAGGGATACGGCGAGGGGTACGGGGACTGGGAGGAGCTGGTCGGCGCCGCGCTGCTGGGCACCGACCGGCGCCCGGGCGGCGGGCCGGCCGGCTCGCCGGAGTCCCTGCTGGACGCGGCGGCCGTGCACACCGTACGGCGCCGGGCAGGGCTCAGACCGGCGCAGGCGCGCTCCCGGCCGGAGCCGGCGGCGCGCGACCCGCGTCCGGCGCCTCCGGAGGCGGCCCGGCGGCGGCTGGCCCAGCTGCTGGCCGGCCGCACGGGCGCGGGCAGCGGCGGCGGGCGGCGCGGAGCCGCCCCGGATCTGACCGAGCTGCTGCCGCAGTGGCTGGCCGCGGCCGGGCGGTACGGCTACCGGGCACCGGCCGCACTGGTGCCGGCCCTGCTGGACGCGGCCCGGGCCCGTACGGACCTGCGTCCGCAGGCCCTGGCGCTGGCCGGGGCGCGGGGGCTCTGGCTGGCCCGGCTGAATCCCGACTGGCGTTTCGCCCTGCGCGGCGGGTCCGGCGGGGCGGGAGAGCTGCCGGACGTGACGGACCCGACGGGGGTGGAACGGCTGTGGCAGGAAGGACTGTTCGCGGAGCGGGTGGCACTGCTGGGCGCGATACGGGCCCACGAGGCGGCAGCCGCGCCACGCCTGCTGGAGACGACCTGGGCCACCGAACGGGCCGAGGACCGGCTGATGTTCCTCGACTCGCTGCGGGTGGGCCTGTCGGACGGGGACGAACCCTTCCTGGAGGCGGCGCTGGGTGACCGCAGCCGCAATGTCCGGGCGACGGCGGCCGAGCTGCTGTCGGCGCTTCCGCAGTCGGCGCTGGCGGGGCGGATGGCGCAGCGCGCCCTGGCGTGCGTGGGCCCCGACGGGGTCACCCCGCCGGCCGAGTGCGACGCGGGGATGCTGCGGGACGGAGTGGTCAAGCGGCCGCCCGCCGGACGCGGGGAACGGGCCTGGTGGCTCGGGCAGCTCGTGGAGGCCGCGCCGCTGGACTGCTGGCGGGAGCGGTTCGGCGGGCTCGGCCCGGCGGAGATCGTGGCGCTGCCGGTGGCCGAGGGCGAGGGCTGGGCGGAGGAACTCCACGCGGCGTGGTGCCGGGCCGCTGTGCGCCAGCGCGACGCGCAGTGGTCGCGGGCCCTGCTCGGGCCGCCGTCCGCGCCGCCCGCCGCGGGTCCGGCGACGGCCTCGCTGGCGGAGCGGGCGAAGCTGCTGGAGACCCTGCCCGAGGGGGAACGGGCCCGATGGGTCGCCGAGTTCATACGGGCGCACGGGCTCTCGGAGGCGTTCCAGCTGCTCGGGGTGTGCGTGGTGCCGTGGGCCGGGGCGCTGGGCCGGGCGGTGGTCGACGCGCTGGAGACCGCCCGGGAGGCGGGGAGCTACCCGTGGAGCTTCAGCGGGGTGATGGGTCTGGCGGAGCGCTGCCTCGATCCTGCGGAGGCCGGGCGTCTGGAGGCCCTGACCGCCTCCGTCGAGGACCCGCCGGAGGCGTCGCCGGGCGCCGCCGCGTACTGGGCCGAGGCCTTTCAGCGGCTGGTCGCCACCCTTGACCTCCGGGCGGCGATGCTTTCGGAACTCGCCCCGGCCTGATCCCTCGCCGGGGGGTGGGGTCCGCCGCGGCGGTGCGGTCGCCCCTGTGGTGGGGTCGCCGCTGCGCGGAGCTGCTCCCCGCCCCGCCCTTTCTCCGTTTCCCGGGCTCCGCCCGGACCCGTCCGGGAACCTCCGGCTCGGCTCAGGACCTGGGGCTCCGCCCCAGACCCCGCGCCTCAAACGCCGGCGAGGCTGAGGTCGCCCCCGGGGCAGCGGGGGCTGAGGATCGCCCGCCGGAGGCTACTGGCGGACGTTCGAGCGGACCCAGTCCACGATCGACGTCGTCGTCGCTCCCGGGGTGAAGATCTCCGCCACGCCCTTCGCCTTGAGGGGGGCGATGTCGTCCTCCGGGATGATGCCGCCGCCGAAGACCTTGATGTCCTCCGCGTCCCGCTCCTTGAGGAGTTCCAGCACGCGGGCGAAGAGCGTGTTGTGGGCGCCGGAGAGGATCGAGAGGCCGATCGCGTCGGCATCCTCCTGGATGGCGGTGTCCACGATCTGCTCGGGGGTCTGGTGGAGGCCGGTGTAGATGACCTCCATGCCCGCGTCCCGCAGCGCCCGCGCGATCACCTTCGCACCGCGGTCGTGGCCGTCGAGACCCGGCTTGGCCACCACCACACGGATCGGACCGGTCACACCCATCGCACTGCCTCCCGAGTGAACGAACGTTAAGTACAGCATCGCGCACGCCGCCGTTTCGCGGTCCCCCACGAGGGGGAAATCACACGTGGGACGGCATTGCGCCACCGTGCCGACAGCCGCACGGCACGGTGGCGCGACCGGCCGCAGTCCCAAGAGGCCGAGGGGAGGCCGCCGGTGGGGCTGTCCGTGCCGTTGTCCGTGTCCATGTCCGGAGCCGCACTGCGGGCCGGGGCCCTGGAGGTAGTGGTCCTCGGCGGACACCTCCTCCTCTATCCCACCGGAGTGTGCCAGGAGAAGGTCGTCCCGCGCCCGCCCGCGACACGGCCGCCCGTCCTCCTCCTCCACGGGTTCACCGACAACCGCTCCGTCTTCGTCCTGCTTCGCCGCGCCCTCGGGGCCGGCGGCCGGCGGCACGTCGAGGCGTACAACTACTCGCCCTTCACCCGCGACCTTCGCGTCACGGCCCGCCACCTCGCCCGGCGTGTCGAGGAACTGTGCGAGCGCACCGGGCAGCAGCGGGTGGACCTGGTCGGGCACAGCCTGGGCGGGCTCGTCGGCCGGTACTACGTGCAGCGCCTCGGCGGCGACGCCCGTGTCCGCACGCTCGTCACGCTCGGTACCCCGCACTCCGGCACGCTGGTCGCCCCCTTCATGGACGCGCACCCCCTGGTCCGGCAGATGCGCCCGGACTCCCGGGTGGTGTCCGAGCTGGCCGAGCCCGCGCCCGGCTGCGCGACCCGGTGCGTGGCCTTCTGGAGCGAGTTCGACGCGCTGATGACTCCCGTCGGGACGGCGCGCATCGAGCATCCGGATCTGCGGGTGGAGAACGTGCAGGTCACGGGTATCGGGCACCTCGCCCTGCCCGCTCACCCCGCCGTGATCGCGGCCGTCCGGCGCGCCCTCGACGGGCCCGGTCAGGCCGCCGCCGAGAGCCCGGACGCCGCTTCCGTCGCCTAGACGGCACCCGAGCAAAAGTCGAACGGATTTCGAACTCAAGGCCAAGGCTCTGCATTTCGGCGACCGAAAGACGGCCGAATGCCCGGTTCCGCAACTACCGAGACCCCGCGAAGATTGTCGTTGCGTGTAACCGCCGGGTACAGTCACGCCACTGCTCTCCTCCGGGGAACCTCCAATTCCCCGGCCACCCAGGCCCCCCACTGCCGAGGCGAAAGAGAAGTTGGTGAACGACCGCCCCTCGCCGGGCCAGTACCCGGATCCCGGGTATGACGGCCTTACGACCACCACTTTCGCTGGTGACTCGACCTACGTTTCCTACGAAACGCAGGGCCAGGGGGTCAACTACGCCGCCTACGGCTCCTACGAGACCGGCGCGTACGACGCCACCGCATGGGCCTCGCAGGGCAGTTACGTGCCCACGATCCCCAGCCAGGGCGTCCCCGCGGACACCACCGGGCAGTGGGACGCGAGCGCCTGGAGCACGCCGGGTGCGGAGTACCCCGGCTACGCCGGCTACCAGCCCGCCTCCTTCGGCTACGACACCTCGGCCGAGCAGACCGGGCACTGGGCACTGCCGGGCTACGGCACCACCGGCACCGAGACCGGCGCCTACGACGCCACCGCCTGGAACACCGTCACGGAGACCCCGGCCCCCGCCGAGGCCGCCTATCCGAACGAGTACGCGTACGAGTACCAGCCCGCGCAGCAGTACCCGGGCCAGTACGAGCACCAGCAGCACGAGCACCAGCCGCAGGAACACCAGCACCAGCAGCAGACTTACGACGGCACCGCCTACGCCTACGAAGCCCAGGCCGCCTACGAACCCGAGGCCGCCGCGGGACCCGCGGCCGAGCCCGAGGCCCCCGCCGCGCCCGAGGCGTACAGCGAGACCGCCGTCTTCGAGGCCGTCCCCGGCGAGGAGCCCGACCTCCAGCCCTCGGCCGAGGTGCACGACCTCCCCACCCAGGCCATGCCCGTGACCCCGCCGTCGACGACGGGCGAGCCGCGCAGCGCACGCCGGACCGCCGCCAAGGCGAACGCCAAGGCAGGCGGCAAGGCGAACGCCAAGGCCGCCGCAAAGGCGAGCAGCAGCCGGGCGAGCAGCCGTCGCCGCACCCCGGCGAAGCGTTCCGCCCTGCTGACCGTGGCCGTGCCCTCCGCCTGCGTGATGGGCGTCGCCGGTGTCGCGGCGGCCTCGGTCGGCGGGCTGACCGGCACGGAGAAGCCCGCCGAGGACACCACCACGATGGCCGCGCCCGACCCGGCCTCGGTGAAGCCGGTCGCGGCGAACACCAAGCTCGACACCCAACTGGCCGCGCTCAGCGCCGACGCGGGCGACTTCGCGGACCGCGCGAGCCGCACGCAGGAGCGCATCGACCTGCGTCAGCGCCAGGAGGACGAGAAGAAGAAGAAGGCGGAGGAGGCGGCGGCCAAGGAGGCGGCCCGCCCCAAGTTCGCGATCCCCGTCGCACAGCAGGGCCTCAGCGCCAGCTTCGGGCAGTCCGGCGGCATGTGGATGTCCGTGCACACCGGCATCGACTTCCCGGTCGCCTACGGAACCCCGGTCATGGCCGCCACCGACGGCACCGTGCGCACCCAGTACAACAGCGCGTACGGGAACATGGCCATAGTGACCGCGCCCGACGGCACCGAGACCTGGTACTGCCACCTGAGCAGCACCAAGATCCGCGGGGGCAAGGTCAAGGCCGGCGAGGTCATCGCGTACTCCGGCAACTCCGGCAACTCAACCGGGCCGCACCTGCACTTCGAGGTACGGCCGGGCGGCGGGTCCGCGATCGACCCCATGCCGTGGTTCCGCACCCAAGGCCTGAACCCCTCGTAACGAGCGGGGCGGGGCCCACCCGTAGTGGCACGGACCCCCTGAACAAGCGGGGCCCACCCGTACCGGCATGGACCCCCTCGACGACCTGGACCGCTACAGCTTCTGCACCGGCGCGTAGCGCAGCAGCAGCCGCTTGGGCTTGTCGTCCCCGAAGTCGATGGTGGCCTGCGCGTCCGCGCCCGCTCCCTTGACCTCCATGACCGTGCCGAGCCCGAACTGGTCGTGCGTGACCCGGTCCCCGACCACGAGGTTGATGACCGGCTTGTCGGCGGCCCGGCGCGTCGCGAACCCGGACGGGCCCGATTTCGTACGCGACGAGGACAGGAACGACTCCGGCGAGGTGCCGAACGTCGCCTTCCCCGAGCCGGACGAGCCGGACGAGCCGGATGAACCGGATGACCCGTACCCCGAGCTCCGCATCGGCCCCGCCGGCTTCTGGGACGCGCCCGTCCGCTTCCACTGGAGGTACTCCGCCGGAATCTCCTCCAGGAACCGCGACGGCGGGTTGTACGAGGGCGTGCCCCACGCGCTGCGCATGCTCGACCGGGTCAGGTACAGCCGCTCGCGCGCCCGGGTGATGCCGACGTAGGCGAGGCGGCGCTCCTCCTCCAGTTCCTTGGTCTGGCCCAGCGCCCGCATGTGCGGGAAGACCCCGTCCTCCATGCCGGTCAGGAAGACCACCGGGAACTCCAGGCCCTTGGCGGTGTGCAGGGTCATGAGCGTGATGACGCCCGTGCCCTCGGTGTCCTCGTCGGGGATCTGGTCGGAGTCGGCGACGAGGGCGACCTGCTCCAGGAACTCGGCCAGGGTGCCGGGACCCGGGGCCGGGGCGCCGGTCTCGGCCGCCTCGGTGGCCGCGGCCTCCCGGGCCTGCTCGAACTCGAGCGCCACCGCCGCCAGTTCCTGGAGGTTCTCGATCCGCGTCTCGTCCTGCGGATCGGTGGACGCCTGGAGCTCGGCCAGGTAGCCCGTACGCTCCAGCACCGCCTCCAGCACCACCGCCGGGCCGGCGCCCGAGTCGACGATCGTGCGCAGCTCCTCCATCAGCACGTTGAACCGCTTCACCGCGTTCGTCGAGCGCGCGGCCATGCCGAAGGCCTCGTCCACGCGCCGCAGCGCCTGCGGGAAGGTGATCTTCTCGCGCATCGCGAGGGCGTCGATCATCGCCTCGGCGCGCTCGCCGATGCCGCGCTTGGGCACGTTCAGGATCCGGCGCAGCGGGACGTTGTCCTCGGGGTTCGCCAGGACGCGCAGGTACGCGAGGACGTCCCGGACCTCCTTGCGCTCGTAGAAGCGGACGCCGCCGACGACCTTGTAGGGCAGTCCGACGCGGATGAAGATCTCCTCGAACACGCGGGACTGCGCGTTGGTCCGGTAGAAGATCGCGACGTCGCCGGCCTTGGCGTCACCGGCGTCGGTGAGGCGGTCGATCTCGTCGGCGACGAACTGCGCCTCGTCGTGCTCGGTGTCCGCGACGTAGCCGGTGATGACGGCGCCGGTGCCGGCCTGGGTCCACAGGTTCTTGGCGCGGCGGTTCTCGTTGCGCTCGATGACGGCGTTGGCGGCGGAGAGGATCGTCTGCGTGGAGCGGTAGTTCTGCTCCAGCAGGATCGTCTTGGCGTCCGCGTAGTCCTCCTCGAACTGGAGGATGTTGCGGATGGTCGCGCCGCGGAAGGCGTAGATCGACTGGTCGGCGTCACCCACCACGCACAGTTCGGCCGGGGGCAGATCCGGGTAGCCGGTGCCGACCAGTTCGCGCACGAGGGTGTACTGGGCGTGGTTGGTGTCCTGGTACTCGTCGACCAGGACGTGCCGGAAGCGGCGCCGGTAGTGCTCGGCGACGTCCGGGAACGCCTGAAGCAGGTGGACCGTGGTCATGATGATGTCGTCGAAGTCGAGCGCGTTGGCCTCGCGCAGCCGCCCCTGGTACATGGCGTAGGCCTGGGCGAGGGTCTTCTCGAAGCCGTCGGCGGCCTGGTCGGCGAAGGCTTCCTCGTCGATCAGCTCGTTCTTCAGGTTGGAGATCTTGGCGTTGAAGGCCTTGGGCGGGAACTTCTTGGGGTCCAGGTCCAGGTCCCGGCAGACGAGTGCCATCAGGCGCTTCGAGTCGGCCGCGTCGTAGATCGAGAACGAGGAGGTGAAGCCGAGTCGCTTGGACTCGCGGCGCAGGATGCGCACGCACGCGCTGTGGAAGGTGGACACCCACATGGCGTTGGCGCGCGGGCCGACGAGGCTCTCCACGCGCTCCTTCATCTCACCGGCGGCCTTGTTGGTGAAGGTGATCGCCAGGATCTGGCCGGGGTGGACGTTCCGCGCGGACAGCAGGTGCCCGATGCGGTGGGTGAGCACCCGGGTCTTGCCGGAGCCGGCGCCGGCCACGATGAGCAGCGGCGAGCCCGCGTGCACCACGGCCGCGGCCTGCTGCTCGTTGAGCCCGTCCAGGAGCGTCGCCGGGTCGATGACGGGCCGGGGGGCGCCGTCCCGGTAGTACGCGTCCCCGGACATGGGCATGTCGAACTTGCCCCCGAAGAGATCGTCCGCGCCCGGTTCCGGGGCGGGGTGATCCTCGGGCGGCGGGGGGACCTCGTCGGAGGGGGTGAAGTCCACCAGGAAACTGTCGTCAAAGAGGCTGCTCATCGCATTCCGAGTCTAGGGGGCGGGACCGACAGCCGGTTCCGTGCCCGGAAATTCGCCGACGGCCAGGGCCAGCAGCCCGGGGAACCGCCGGTCCAGGTCCTGGCGGCGCAGGGTCAGGAAGAGTTTGCGTCCCTCGGGGCGCTGGCAGATCACACCGGCCTCGCGCAGCGTGCGCAGGTGGTGGGTGACCGTGGAGCGGGGCAGGCCTTCGGCCACCGCCCCGCAGAAGACCTCCGCCCCGGATCCGGCGAGGGTGCGGACGATCTCCAGCCGTACGGGGTGGCCGAGGGCGGCCAGGACCTCGACCAGTTCGATCCGGGCGGCGTCGGGGTGATGGAGCTCTTCGGCGGCCATGGAGCAACTGTACGCAAAACCCGAACTGACGTGGACGGGATCCTCTGCTCGGCCGGTTCCCCGCCCGGAACCGGCCGCCGGCCGCCCCGTACGCTCGGGGCCATGGACGTACTGATCAATGTCTTCGTCGGCCTGCACATCATCGGTATCGCCTCGCTCCTCGGCGGCTTCCTGACCCAGATGAAGGCGATGGGCGCGGGCACCGCCCGCTTCGTGCCCGCCATGCTGCACGGCGCGCTCACGATGCTCGTCACCGGCGTCCTGCTCGTCGGCTTCCGTGAGATGGACGGCTCCGCCGTCAACAACATCAAGGTCGGCGTGAAGCTGGCGATCCTCTTCGTGATCCTCGCCCTCGTCTACGTCAAGCGTGACGAGGAGCAGGTGGACAAGGCGCTGTTCGGTGCAGTCGGCGGTCTGACCGTGATCAATATCTTTATCGCCGTCCTCTGGCGCTGATCCGGACCGGTCCCGAGCGGCCATCCACGGTCGTATCAAGCCACTTACGATCACCCGTCATCCACCCGTTACCTGCGGGTCTAGCGTCCTCCTCCAAGCACCGAGAGAGGAAGGACGTGAGGCCCCCGTGGCCAGTCACCGAAAGCCCAGGCAGCGCCCGTTCTCCGGCGGCACCGTACGGACCGCCGCCACCCTCGCCCTCGCGGGCGCTGCCACCGCCACCGCCTTCGAAGGCACCTCCCAGGCCGACCCCCAGCTGACCCCCGCCCAGGTCAAGGCCGAGGTGGACCGGCTCTACGAGGAGGCCGGAGCCGCGACCGAGCGGTACAACGGGGCGAAGGAGAAGGCCGACGAGGCCCAGCGCGCGCTGACCGGCCTGCGCGACGAGAGCGCCCGCAGGGCCGACCGCCTCAACACCGCCCGCAGCGCCCTCGGGTCCATGGCCGCGAGCCAGTACCGCACCGGGGGGACCCTGGGCACCGCCGTCCGCCTCGCGACGGCCGACGACCCGACGGCCTACCTGGACCAGGCCTCCTTCATTACCCGCACCGGGGACCGCAACGCCGCCGAGATCACTTCCGTACGCCACCGGCTCGACGAGGTCGGGCAGCTGCGGGACCAGGCCGCCGGACGGCTGGCGGAACTCCGCTCCCGGCAGACCGAGATCGCCGGGCACAAGGCCGACATCGAGAACAAGCTCGAGGCCGCCAGACGCCTGCTGGCCAAGCTCACCGCCGAACAGCGCGCCGCGTACGAGGCCCAGTCGGCCCCCGTTCCCCCGGCGGGTTCCCCGGCCGGCTCCCCCGCCGGCCCGCCGAGCACCCCGCCGCCCCCGTCCGACGGCTCCCGCGCCGCGCGGGCCATCGCCTTCGCCCACGGGGCGATCGGGAAGCCGTACGTCTGGGGCGCCACGGGCCCCGGATCCTTCGACTGCTCGGGGCTGACCCAGGCGGCCTGGCGCTCGGCCGGGGTCTCCCTGCCGCGCACCACCTACACCCAGATCAACAGCGGCCGGCGCGTGGCCCGCGACCAGCTGGCCCCCGGCGACCTGGTGTTCTTCTACTCCGGCGTCACCCACGTGGGCCTGTACATCGGCAACGGCCAGATGATCCACGCCCCGCGTCCCGGCTCGACGGTCCGGGTGGCGCCGATCGACTCGATGCCCTGGGCCGGTGCGTCGCGCCCCGCGTGAGCGCGGCTACGGCGCCTTGACCGCCTTGCTCAGCCAGCCGAAGGTCTGCGGCAGCTGCTTCGACCACGAGTCGAGGTTGTGGCCGCCGGTCACCTTCTCCGCGTGCACCACGGTCGGGGTCTGCGCGATCGCCTTGAGGTCCGTGCCGGAGAGGTAGCCGTCCTGCTCGGCGCCCGACATCCACAGCGAGACCGCCGGCGGCGTCGGCGCGGCCTTGAGCAGGGCCTTCAGGTTGTGGGTCCGGCGCAGCTCCGGGTCCTGGCCGACCAGCGAGGACGGTTCCTGGCCCGGGTCGTTGTAGCCGGACAGGGAGACGGCCGCGCTGTAGCGGTCGGGGTGGGCGATCGCCAGCTTGGCGGCGCAGTACGCCCCGGCCGAGTATCCGGCCACGCCCCAGGTCCCGGCCTCGTCCGAGGCACGGAAGTTGTCGGTGACCATCTTGCGGACGTCGACGCTGAACCAGCTGTCGGCGTTGACCTTGCCGGGGAGGTTGGCGCAGCCGGTGTCGCCGTTGCCGAGCAGCATGGCGCGCGGCGAGACCAGGATGAAGGGGGACACCTTGCCCTCCTTCATCAGCGGCTCCAGCACCTCGTGCACCTTGAGCCCCTGGAACCAGGACTTCCCCGTCCCCGGTATGCCCGGGATCAGCTCGACCACCGGGAACTTCTTGTCCTTGTAGGCCGGGTCGTCGTACTGCGGCGGCAGCCACACCATGACGTCGCCCTTGACCCCGGAGACCTTGCCGTCGAGATCGGTCTTCTGGACCCGGCCGCCGAGGCCCTCGACGGGCTCGAACTTCTGGCGCACCTTGGGCGCCTCCGCGGCCTTCTTCCCGCCGAGCCCGTCCGGACCGAGGTCGGGGGCGGCCGTGACGTACGTGCCGGTGCCGAGCAGGTCACCCCAGGAGGTGTAGAAGTTCATCTGCTGGTTGAGGCCGATGAAGACCAGGGCGATCGCCGTGACCTGAGCGAACACCACCATCAGGGCGCGGGTGGCGACGCGTACGACGACGGGGCCGCGCACCCTGCTCCACACGGCGAGCGGCAGGACGACGGCGAGCACGGTCAGTACGACCACCGTCACGAAAAGGGGGGTCCCGGTCAGGCTCATCACGGAACCCAAGAGTGCCACGTCCCGCCGCCCGGTTGCCCCCGCCCCCTGCGGCGTGGATCACACCCGCCTGCTCAGACCAGGCGTCGCGCCGTCGCCCAGCGGGTCAGCTCGTGCCGGTTGGAGAGCTGGAGCTTCCTGAGGACGGCCGAGACGTGCGACTCCACCGTCTTGACGGAGATGAACAGCTGCTTGGCGATCTCCTTGTACGCGTAGCCGCGCGCGATCAGCCGGAGCACCTCGCGCTCGCGCTGGGTGAGGCGGTCCAGGTCCTCGTCCACCGGCGGCGCGTCCGTGGAGGCGAAGGCGTCGAGCACGAAGCCGGCCAGCCGGGGCGAGAACACCGCGTCGCCGTCCTGCACCCGGAAGACCGAGTCCACCAGGTCGGCTCCGGTGATGGTCTTGGTGACGTACCCGCGGGCTCCGCCCCGGATGACGCCGATGACGTCCTCGGCCGCGTCCGAGACGGACAGGGCCAGGAACCGCACCGGGTTCTCGGCCGCCGCCATCAGCGGGGCGCAGCGCCGCAGCACCTCGACCCCGCCGCCGCCGGGCAGGTGCACGTCCAGGAGCACCACCTCGGGGCGGGTGGCGGTGATGACGGTGACGGCCTGGTCGACGTCGGCGGCCTCGCCGACGACTTCGACGCCGGTCCGCGGGGTGTCGCCGATCTCCGCCTGTACGCCGGTGCGGAACATCCGGTGGTCGTCGACGAGGACCACCCGGACCCGCCTGGTCTCCGTCACAGCGCTGTCCTCGGTCATGGTGCGTTCGCCGCCCTCTCCATCTCCAGCTCGACTTCCGTGCCGCCGTCGGGCGCGGACCGCAGCCGTGCGGTCCCGCCGTTGCGCTGCATCCGGCCGATGATCGATTCTCGTACGCCCATGCGGTCGCCGGGTACCGCGTCGAGGTCGAAGCCCGGCCCGCGGTCCCGTACGGACACGAACACCGTCTGCCCCTCCACCTCGGCGTAGACCTGGACCGGCCCGCCCTCGCCACCGTACTTGGCGGCGTTGACCATCGCCTCGCGCGCGGCCTGGACCTGCGCCGCGAGCCCCTCGTCGAGCGGGCAGTCGCCCACGACGACGACCTCGATGGGGACGCCGTGGTGGTCCTCCACCTCGGCGGCGGTCTTCTTCACGGCCTCCGCCAGGGTGGCCGGCTCCTCGGCCTCGTCCTTGCCGGTGCCCTCGGGCTTGTACAGCCAGTTCCGCAGCTCCCGCTCCTGAGCCCGCGCGAGGCGGCGTACCTCTCCCACGTCCTCGGCGTTGCGCTGGATCAGGGTGAGGGTGTGCAGCACGGAGTCGTGGACGTGGGCGGCGACCTCGGCGCGTTCCTGGGCGCGGATGCGCATCAGCCGCTCCTCGGACAGGTCCTGGGTCATGCGGATCAGCCAGGGTCCGGCCAGCAGGGCCACGCCGACGAGGACGGCGAGGGTCGCGGTGAGGACGTTGCCGAGCTGCGCGGCGGAGCCCCGTACGACGATGAAGACGGTCAGGCCCACGCCGACCAGCACGACGCCGGCGAGGGCGCGGGCGACCTGGAGCAGGTTCCCGTGCCGCCCGGCAGCCGTGCTCCAGTGGGCGCGGCGGGCGTTGTCGGCCTGTCGCCAGACGAGGACCACACCGGCCCCGACGAGCAGCGTCGGCCACACGTACCGGCCGGAGGCGCCGCCGACCTGGACCTTGGAGACGAAGATGCCGGCGCCGACGCACAGCGCGATCAGCGCGGTGATCTGCCCCTTCTCGGGTTTGCGCAGGCGGCGGCTGCCGTCGGACAGGGTCTCGAACCAGGAGCGGTGCCCGCTGCGCCCGCCGACGCCCAGCGGTACGAACACCCAGAACGCCGCGTACAGCAGCACGCCGAGCCCGTCCCCCCACAGGAACAGCCCGAGGAAGGCGAGCCGGACCCAGACCACCGGCATCCCGAGGTGCCCGGCGAGACCGCGTGCGACACCGCCGAGCATCCGGCCGTCGGCGCTGCGGTAGAGCTTGCGCTGGGGCGTCTCGGAGCCCGGTGGCGGTTCGGCTGCGTGCGGGGTGCGGGGGGCGGCTGCTACGGGCATGTCACCGATGGTCACACGCGCGGGGGCGGTGCGGCATCAGGGCAGCCCCCCAGTTCCGTCGGGGGGATATCAGGGTTGTGCCAGGGTCGGGCCGGATTCCGCGGGCCTCCGCCGCCCGTCACCATGGACCCATGACCGAAGTTAACGATGCCCCGCCTGGGGGTCCCCCCGGACGAAGTCCGGGGGAGGATCCCGGGGTCCCGCACACGGCCGGCCCCCGGCCGCCGCTGCGCCGCGCGAAGCGGGACAAGGTCCTCGCCGGGGTGTGCGGCGGCCTGGGCCGGTACTTCGACCTGGACCCCGTGGTCTTCCGGATCGTCCTCGGCGTCCTCGCGGTCACGGGCGGCGTCGGCCTGATCTTCTACGGTTTCGCGTGGCTGCTGCTGCCGCTGGAGGGCGAGGAGGACAGCGAGGCGAAGAAGCTGCTGACGGGCCGCGTCGAAGGCGCCACCCTGGCCGCGGTGTTCGCCGCGCTGGTGGGCTGCACGCTGTTCCTGTCGATGCTGGACAACGGCGGCCTCGCGGTCTTCTCCGTCCTGGTGATCCTGGCGCTGGGCGGGGCCTCGTACTGGTCGCAGCGGCGCCGGCACACCGCGCCGCCCGAGGCCGCGGCCCCCGCCGCGCACTCGCCCGCCCCGCCGGAGACGAAGGCTCCGCCGGCCCCCGGCGGCCCGTCCTGGTGGCGGGACCCGCTGGTGAAGGACGGCACGACCGGTCCGGTCGGCGCCACGGGCTACCTGTGGGGCCCCGACGACGCCGAACCGGCGCCCGCCGGCGCCGGCGCGAGCCCGCAGGCGACGGCGAAGCCCGCCCCGGCCCCGGCCCGCCCGCGCGGCGGCATCGGCGGCCGGGTCTTCCTACTGGCCCTGCTCGCCGGAACCGTCGCGACCGCCGTCAACTGGCAGGGCCGTCCGCTGGGCGAGGCCCTGCAGACCGGGCTGGCCGCCGCGCTGCTCGTCTTCGGCCTGGGCCTCGCGGTCAGCTCCCTGCTCGGCCGCACCGGCTTCGGCACGGTCCTGCTGGCCCTGCTCACCTCGGGCGGGCTCGCGGTCGCCGCCGTGCTGCCCCGCGACATCGGCACCGACTGGCAGCAGGTCGAGTGGCGTCCGGCCGCGGTGGCCGACGTACAGCCCGCGTACGAGGCGGGCACCGGGCTCGCCACCTTGGACCTGAGCCGCCTGGACGTGGCGAAGGGCACGACCGTCGCCGTCAGGGCCTCCCTCGACGCGGGCCGGCTCAAGGTGATCCTGCCGCGGGAGGTGACGGCCGAAGCCGATGTGGAGATCCGGCTGGGTGACATCCACATGCCCGGGGAGACCAGCCGCGACTTCCGGGTCCGCGGCGGAGGCGAGACACAGCGGGCGACGCTGGCGCCCGCCGCCGGCACCGAGGCCGGCGGGACGATCGAGCTGCACCTCAGCGCGGGTGTGGGACAGGTGGAGGTGGCCCGTGCGGCGTCATGAGTTCCAGCCGGGACGGCTGGTCGCGGGAGTGACCCTGACGGTGGCGGGCGTGCTCTACCTGCTGGACGCCTCCGGCGAGGCGGACCTGCCCTGGTTCACCGTCGTGCCGATGGCCGTGGGCGGCCTGTGCCTGGCCGCCCTGGTCGGGATGGTGACCTACGCGGTACGGCGCGACCGCCGCGACCGGATCAGCGAGTCCAGCGAGAGGTAGGACGCCCCGGCCAGGATGAAGGGGATCCAGGCCATCAGGTAGATCAGGTCCTGGCTGTAGTAGTAGCGGGGGACGGCCCACGACACGGTGAGCCACAGGCTCAGCGAGATCAGCGCACCGCCGACGGCGGCGACGCGCGTCAGCAGGCCGGCCAGGACACCGAGGCCGACGAGGATCTCCCCGATGGCCAGGGCGACCGCGAAACCGACGGGATCCTCCAGGGCCAGGTCGACCAGAGCGGGGACGGCGGAGGCGTCGCGCGTCGATTCCATCGTCTGCCCGATGGAGCCGTCGCCGGACGCGGACAGGAACGCGGAGTCGGTCAGCTTGTCCAGACCCGCGTAGACGAAGGTCACGCCGAGGAAGATCCGCAGCGGGAGCAGCGCGTACCGGGAGGCCTGTTCGCGGAGCAGTGCGTAGCGGGAAGGCCGTTCCCGTACGCGGGCGGGGACTTCAGTTCGAGTCACGCACCATGTCTACCCCGTTCACTCGGCCACGTCGACCGTGCAGCGATTGGATTCCACTCCCGCGGCTGTTACCACCTGGATCTCGATGAGGCCGGGTTCCACTTCCGCCGGCACCGGCACCGTGAGGACCGCGTCCGAAGGGTTCGTGAACCCGCCCGGCACGGGGACCAGTGGAACGTGCACGTGCACCGCCCCGATGCGTACCACCAAACGGGCGAGCATCTCCGGGGTCTGCGCCCCCGGCGGTACGAAACCCACGCCCCGGATCTCGATGTCGTCCCCGGGGCGGACGGCCGCGTCCAGGTCCCCGGGCTCCCGTCTGCGCACCACCGACAGCACCAGCGGGCGGCTGCCCTCGGCGTACTTCCCCGCCAGGTAGACCGCCGCCGACAGCACCACCAGCAGGGCCAGGGCCCACGGCAGCTGCGGCAGCCGGTCGGGGAACCGGGCCAGCGACACCAGCGCGTAGGCCAGCACCACGGTCGAGACGAGCACGTACTGCGCGTCCGGGAAGCTGCCGCGCCCCGCGTCGTCCGTCAGCAGGTCCACCCCGCGCGGCCGGTCCGCCGGCAGCTTCTGCAGCCGCTGGCCCATGATCCGTACGGCGACCACCCGGCGCACCAGCACGGCCACCCCCGAGGTCAGCACGACCACCGCGAGCAGCGGCAGCGCCCGGTCCAGCGCGAGACCCGCGTACAGCGCCTCGCGTTCCGGACCGGGCGCCGAGGCCGCCAGCCGCAGCGCCGGCAGCAGCGCGGCGAACGCCGTCAGTCCCACCCAGGCGCTCGGCACCGCCTTGGAGGTGGACAGCCGGTTGTCCTCGCCGACCAGCGGGGCCAGCAGCCCGCCGCGCACCGACTGGGCGCGGGCCGCGACCGTGAGCAGCCCGGCCAGCACGAGCGCGGTGAGCAGCCCGGCGGTGCGGGCCGTGCTCCAGCCGGTGCCGAGCGCGGTGCCGACCTGGACCAGCAGCAGGACCCCGGCGGCGATCCACACGGCGAGCACGGCCCGCCGCGAGAACAGGTACAGCCAGGAGTTCCCCGCCTCCCGGCCGCGGTCGGCGACGGTTCGGGCCGACAGGGTCAGTTCGTCGGAGACCCACTGCCGGGACGCGCCGAGGGAATGGGCGACGGCCGCCGGCAGCCCCTGCCCGGCGGCGAACTCGTCGCGCTTCTCCAGGAAGGCCGCCACGGCGCGGCGGTGCCCCTCCCGTGCGCAGTCGTCGCAGGCGCAGGCGACGGTGTGGGTACCCCGGGACATCTCTTGGACAGCCACGTACGTGCCGCCTCTCTGAACTACGGTGCAATGCCAGCGAATTGTGCACCACTGCGGCAGTGCTCCGGATTGCGCACGATGTCAGAGCAGGTGATTAACGGTTCATGATGTTGACGCCACCGGCGTGTCACCGTTGTGGAGCAGCGGCTGGCAGCTCACCCAGGCGGCGAGATCCGACCCGAACCGCTCGCGGGTGGCGACCGCGTCGTGGTGGTCGATGAGCACCGGCTTCCCCGCCGCCCGCGCGATCAGCTGCACCTGCGCCGCCCGTTCCGCCGCGATGAACCACCACACGGCGGCCTCCACCGAGTCCCCGACCGTCAGCAGCCCGCGGTTGCGCAGGATCAGCGCCTTGTACGGGCCCAGCGCGCGCCCGATCCGGTCGGCGTCGGCGGCCCCGTCCCCTACGAACCCGTCCAGCAGCGCGTGGTCCTCGTAGAAGGCGCAGGCCTCCGCGGTGACGGGGGCCAGGAGTTCACCGAGGGCGGCCAGGGCCCTGCCGTACGGGGCCTGCGCACGGACGACGGCCACGGCCTCGGGGCGCCGCCGGTGGACCGCCGCGTGCACGGCGAAGGCCAGCTCGTTGACCCGGCGCTCCCCCTGGAGCACCCGGCCGTCCCCGTCGACGAGCAGCAGGTCCCCGGCGGTGAGGGAGCCGAAGGCCCGCCCGAAGGGGTTCACCCAGTAGCAGTCCTCGAAGCCGGGGTCCCGCGCGGTGACCTGCCCGGCCACCCCGTCCTCGTACCCGAGCCGCCCCAGCAGCCGCAGCGCCCCGGCGAGCCGCTCCTTGCGGTGGGCGCGGGCCTCCTCGACGGTGTCGTGCACGGGGGGCATCTCGAAGCCGAGCCGCTCCAGGGGCACGGGGCGCGGTACGGGTCCGGGTACGGGCTGATCCGGCATGTGGCCCTCCTTCAGGTCGCGGCGCAAGGTACCGGCGCGGCCGTCAACTGGCCATACAAACGGCGGAGCCGCCGCTCAGCGGGGGCTGGGCGGCGGCTCCGTCTCACGTTCGGGCGGGGACTACTCCCATTCAATGGTGCCCGGGGGCTTGCTCGTGCAGTCCAGGACCACGCGGTTCACGTCCGGCACCTCGTTGGTGATGCGGGTGGAGATCCGCGCGAGGACCTCGTACGGCATGCGCGTCCAGTCCGCGGTCATGGCGTCCTCGGAGGAGACGGGGCGCAGCACGATCGGGTGGCCGTAGGTACGGCCGTCGCCCTGGACGCCCACGCTGCGGACGTCGGCGAGCAGGACGACCGGGCACTGCCAGATCTCGCGGTCCAGGCCGGCGGCGGTGAGCTCGTGGCGGGCGATGGCGTCGGCCTCGCGCAGCAGGTCCAGGCGCTCCTTGGTGACCTCGCCGACGATGCGGATGCCGAGGCCGGGGCCGGGGAAGGGCTGGCGCTGGACGATCTCGTCGGGCAGGCCGAGCTCCTGGCCGACCATCCGGACCTCGTCCTTGAACAGCTGGCGCAGCGGCTCGACGAGCTCGAACTCGATGTCGTCGGGGAGCCCGCCCACGTTGTGGTGGGACTTGATGTTCGCGGTGCCGGTGCCGCCGCCGGACTCGACGACGTCCGGGTAGAGGGTGCCCTGCACGAGGAAGGCGACCGCCGGGCCGTCCTCCTGGAGGATCTCCAGCTGGGCCTGCTCGAAGACGCGGATGAACTCGCGGCCGATGATCTTCCGCTTGGTCTCCGGGTCGGAGACCCCGGCCAGCGCGTTCAGGAAGCGCTCCTGCGCGTCGACGACCTTCAGCTGCACGCCGGTGGCGGCGACGAAGTCCTTCTCGACCTGCTCGGTCTCGCCCTTGCGCATCAGGCCGTGGTCGACGTACACGCAGGTCAGCTGCGAGCCGATGGCCTTCTGCACGAGGGCCGCGGCGACCGCGGAGTCCACGCCGCCGGAGAGGCCGCAGATGGCGCGCTTGTCGCCGACCTGCTCGCGGATGGCCGCGATCTGCTCCTCGACGATGTTGCCGGTGGTCCAGGTCGGGGACAGGCCCGCACCGCGGTAGAGGAAGTGCTCCAGCACCTGCTGGCCGTGCGTGGAGTGCATCACCTCGGGGTGGTACTGCACGCCGTACAGCTTCTTCTCGTCGTTCTCGAAGGCCGCGACCGGTACGACGTCGGTCGACGCGCTGACGGTGAAGCCCTCGGGGGCGGCGGAGCAGGCGTCGCCGTGGGACATCCACACCGACTGGTGCTCGGGGGTGCCCTCGAAGAGGGTGGAGCCGGCCTTGGAGACGGCCAGCGGGGTGCGGCCGTACTCGCGGGCGCCGGTGTTGTCGACCTGGCCACCGAGGGTGACCGCCATCAGCTGGAAGCCGTAGCACATGCCGAAGACGGGGACGCCGGCCTCGAACAGGGAGCGGTCGAGCTGCGGGGCACCCTCCTCGTACACGGAGGACGGGCCGCCGGAGAGGATGATCGCCTTCGGGTTCTTGGCCAGCATCTCGGCGACGGGCATCGAGCTCGGCACGATCTCGCTGTAGACCCGTGCCTCGCGGACGCGGCGGGCGATGAGCTGGGCGTACTGGGCGCCGAAGTCGACGACGAGAACCGTGTCCGGGGCGCTGTCGTGGGCGGCGGAGGGTGCTTCTGGCACGGGGCGGCCTTCCGGCGGAAGAGGTGGCTGTTTTGTCGATTCTAACGGGGGACGTAGGGGCCTCTTCGTCTCACCATCCGAGTCCCAGGCCACGGCAGTGATCCGACCAGTCAGGTTCATGCATCGACGGCCCGGCGAGCCCGGCTGATCAAACGCTGTGCGTCCGCCCCGAAGACGGCAGCTTCCCGAAGCGTCTTCCAGACCCGCAGGTGAGTGGCGACGCTGTCGGTGTCATCCAGCCAGAGCTCCGCGTGCCAGGTTTCCACGACCACCTGCCGGTCGTCGTAGATCCAGAACCCGAGACCTGGCGGGATCTTCAGGGCCGCCTCAAGGGGGACGATCCCCAGTTCCACCGTGTCAAGGCCGATCACCCCCTGTAGGCGGTCGAGCTGAGCAGCAAGCACGGAAGGTGCACAGATCCGGGAATGGAGAACCGCTTCCCACAACAAGATCCGATAGTGCTTGCCGGAGTCGTACAGTCCCTCTTGCCGCTTCATCCGGGAACGCACGGCTTCCTCCACGTCCCTCGGCGTCCGATGCAGATCGGCGAAGCGACTCAGGACCGCACGTGCGTAATCGGGCGTCTGAAGCACGCCGACGATCCAGGACGATTCCCACGCGCGGAGCACTCTCGCATCGGCCTGTGCCGCATTGTGCGCGTCCTGCACCGGGCGCAGTCCCGCGGCCAGCTGGCGGCGCCATGAGCGGATGTGGGACTCCAGTCCGCGCAGCCGGGACAGCAGCTCCTCCGCCGATTCCGGTTGCCCGACTCCCGCCGCCCACGCCCTCAGGTCTTCGGCCGTCGCTGTCTGCCGCCCGGTCTCCAGCTTGCTGACCTTCGACTGCGTCCAGCCAAGTCGTGCCGCCAGCGCCGTACCGGTGAGCCGGCTTCCAGGACAGGACTCACGCAGCTCCCGTAGCCGTACGCCCAGGGCCGCTCTCGCCTGCTGATAGTCCGTGCTCACCGGTCCCGCACGCTCACTGCTACTCCCCTGTCGCCAGTCCTGAGGCAAACGTCTCGTACGGCACGGCGTAATGCCAGGCCTTGTCCCGTACCTAGCGGTTGACCTCGACCGGTTCGGTGATCAGCTCAACATCGAGCAGGTTGTCCCCGTCGTCGAAATTGAGGACAGCGACCAGCCTGGAATCGAAGATCCAAAGATCCTCGGAGGGCAGCCGGAGCTGCTCGGCGTCTTCCCGCCACAGATTGCGGATGTCCTCCCCGAGCGCGGCGTTCTTCTCGGTGTGGACCATCAGGTAGCGCTGGCCCGAAGTCGGCTGACTGTCGACAATGCGTACGCGACCAACCGTGACCCCGCCTGCCGTCTTCTGGCGAATGGTCCTGCTCCACGCTGTCTCCATATCCCATGACGGGCTCTCGCCCCGCAGGAACTGGGCGTATGTGTCAGTGGCTTCGTCAGAGGCGTACCGGCGCCGCGATTCCAGCCGCCAGGCGGTGTGCTCGAAGTTCTCGAACAGCTTCCCAAAAGCATCCAGGTCGATGATGCGAGGCACGCGGACGACCTCCTTGGGGCCGAAGTCGACAAGCAGTTCACGCGGAACGACGATCGCCACCTCGCTTGGCGAGAGATGGCGCAACTGAGCGACGTCATCGAGATCGGTGAGTGGCGTTCCGTGAACGACGATCTCTCCGCTGTCCAGATCCTCATGCACAGCGGGGCAGCCACCTTCACCGCTGCCCGTGCCGTTGAAGCGCAACCTGCGTGACATCGGTCCTACCCCTTCACCGTGGGAGAGCCCTGGTCTCACAGGATGTCGGCTGCCACGCACGCATGTCGATGCATGACCGGCCGCCACCCAAGAATAATCGCGAATAGTCTCTCCCCGCCTCAACTGGCGCTCCCTAACGTTCTGTTCATGGCCTCTCAGACCACCATGAGCCCCCCGGTCCACCTGTCACTGCCTACCGACGTTCCGAGCCCCGCCGCAGGCTGCGACGTGTGCGCGGCGCTGACCCAGCAGCGCTCGGAAGCACACCGGCTGGGCGACTACTCGGCCGTGTCGGACTGCAACGTGGAGATCGCAGCTCACCCTGGGCACGGCCGGTGTTGAGCAGCCACGGTCTGTTCCGGTACGTCAGACACACCATCCGGCACGCACCGGAGGGTGGCGTCACCTACGAAGTGTTCTGTGTGGCGTACCGCTGCGGAGCCGAGTCCGGCCCGCAGGATCACCAAGAGGCGGCGCACGGCTGGGCACTGCGGCACACGGGGCGGACCGGCCATGACCTGTTCCGGCGCGTCTACACCGACCACGCGCGCGTCACACGCGCAGCTCAGCCGTCTCACCATCCGAACCGGCTTGGCCGCGAAGGGGGCGGAAGGCCATAATCCAGTCCATGCGCAAGCAGCTGAGCTTCCTCTTTACCTATGGCACCGGTCGGTCCGGTCGCCATGGGTCCTCGTGATGCTCGCTTGAGCCACTGATTTCCCGGAGCGCCCCGGTCCGACAGGACCGGGGCGCTCTTGCGTTTCCGCTCCTGCCGGCACGACCCACAGGAGACAAGACCATGACCACCGCCACTGCCACCGCCGCCGCCACCTCCACCACCGCCCCCGAGCAGCTGATCGCCGACTCCCGGATGCGCATCGATGCCCTCGACGACCGGATCATCGGCCTGATCCAGGAGCGGATGGCCGTCTCCACGGTCATCCAGGAGGCCCGGATCTCCTCCGGCGGCCGGCGGGTGCACCTGTCCCGCGAGATGGAGGTGCTCTCGCACTGGAGCGATGCTCTCGGAAAGCCCGGGACCGCACTCGCCATGACCCTGCTGGAGCTCTGCCGGGGCCGCGTGTGAGGCCGTGGCACGGGCTGCGATCGGCCGTTCGTCACTCGATCGGACCGTGACCGGCCCCAGGGCCCTTCGTTGGTGTGGTTGTCCGCGCCAGCCAGTCGCGGACCGCGACACCACGCGTGGCTCCGCCGGAGCGATGAGACGCATCCCCCGTGGGGCGTGCGTCGTGGGACCTCGCTCCTTCGCGTGACCGGACGGCAGGGGACAGCAGCCCGGTCACCCCGCTAGAAGGACGGCCGGCCCGGGGGACGCCCCGGGCCGGCCGTTCCTTTTCCCGCCCGCCCCTCGGCCGCCGGGCCCGCACCGCCACTGCTCAGCACACTGTGTGACCGACGCCACAGTCCCGCCCGCCGGGTTCCGGTACAACCATCCGGGCGGATCACGTGTCACCACTTGCACGCAGGGACTGCGCTCGGAGGGGGAGCGCAGTCCCTGCGTCATTTCCCGCGTCGCTGCTTCACTGCTTCACCGCTTCACTGCTTCACCGCGTCCCCGTGCTCCCGCTTCGGCGGGATCTCCGGAATGCCGAGGAACGGCAGCCTCAGCGCGCCGAAGGCCTCCGCCGGGACCACCGGGCGGGAGGGTTCCACCGCCGCGAGGCGGGTGTAGGCCGCACCCTGCTCGGGCCGCGGGTCCCGCTCGCCCTTGTTCGGCCAGTACGACATCGCCCGCTCCGCCTGCGCCGTGATCGTCAGCGACGGGTTCACCCCGAGGTTCGCGGAGACCGCGGCGCCGTCCACCACCGAGATGCCGGGGTATCCGTAGAGCCGGTGGTACGGGTCCACCACGCCCTCCGCCGCCGAGGCGCCGATGGGGCAGCCGCCGAGGAAGTGCGCGGTCAGCGGGGTGCCCATCAGCTCGCCCACGTTGCTGCCCGCGAAGCCGTTGATCTCCTCGGCCAGCAGGGTCGCGGCCTGCGTGGCCTCCGCGATCTGTACCGGGTTCGGGGCGCCGTGGCCCTGGCGGGCGGTGAGCAGTCCCTTCCCGATGCCGCCGGGCTTGCGGTAGGTCGTCAGGGAGTTGTCCAGCGACTGCATGACCAGGCCGATGATGGTCCGCTCCGACCAGCGCCGGTTGGACAGCGAGCGCGCCAGCTGTACGGGGTGCTTCGCGGTCCGGGCCAGCCACGCCCGCACCCGGTGCTTGCCGTACGGGACCTGAAGGACGGTCATGAACCCCATGGCGTTGGAGCCCTTGCCGTAGCGGACGGGCTCGATGTGGGTGTCGGCGTTGGGGTGCACCGAGGAGGTGATCGCCACGCCCCGGGTGAAATCGGCCCGCCGCTCGCTGCCGTGCCGCCTGCGGTAGCGGCGGTCGTCGGTCTGCGCGCCGACCAGGCCCTCCGAGTTGGTCCGGGTCAGCTCGCCGAGCCGGTCCGACAGGTGCGGCAGTTCGCCCTGGTCCTTCATCGTGTGCAGCAGGGTCTGCGTGCCGTACGTACCCGCCGCGACGACCACGTAGCGGGCGCGCAGCACCTTCGCGCGGCCCCTGCGGCGGGCGTCGGTGGGGACCGTGCGGACGCGATAGCCGCCGTCCGGGTGCGCGGAGAGCGCGGTGACGGTGGTCATCGGGTGGATGACGGCTCCGGCCGTTTCGGCGAGGTGCAGGTAGTTCTCGTTCAGGGTGTTCTTCGCGCCGTGGCGGCAGCCGGTCATGCACTCGCCGCATTCGGTGCAGGCCTTGCGGGAGGGGCCGGCGCCGCCGAAGTAGGGGTCGGGCACCTCCTCGCCGGGCCGGACCTTCGCGCGGCCCTCGGCATCCTCGCCGTCCCCGAAGAAGACGCCGACCGGGGCCATGTGGAAGGAGTCGGACACGCCCATCTTCTCGGCGGCGGCCTTGAGGTGAACGTCGGAGGGGGTCAGCGTCGGGTTGAGCCGTACGCCGAGCATCCGCTTGGCCTGGTCGTAGTACGGGGCGAGTTCCTCGCGCCAGTCGGTGATGGAGGCCCACTGCCGGTCCTCGAAGAAGGCGGCGGGCGGGACGTACAGGGTGTTGGCGTAGTTGAGGGAACCGCCGCCCACGCCGGCGCCCGCGAGGACCATCACGTTGCCGAGCAGGTGGATGCGCTGGATCCCGTAGAGCCCGAGGGCCGGGGCCCACAGGTAGTTGCGCAGGTCCCAGCTGTTCTTCGGCAGGCTCTCGCGGGTGAACCGGCGCCCTGCCTCCAGGACGCCGACCCGGTACCCCTTCTCGGTGAGGCGCAGGGCGGATACCGATCCCCCGAAGCCCGATCCGATGACGATGACGTCGTAGTCGTACGACACGGGCGTGCCCCTAACGCAGTCGGAGGGCCTTCATGATCTGGAGGCTGCGGGTCATGAACGCCGCGTACTTCTCGTCGTCCATGCCCAGCGAGGGCGCCATCGGGAGCAGTCGCTGGTGGGCGACGGTCTGGGCCTCGGTGTACTTGAGGATGCCCTCGGAGCCGTGGCGGCGGCCGAGACCGGAGTCCTTCATACCGCCCATGGGCGCCTGGGCGCTGCCGTAGGCGGGGGCGTAACCCTCGTTGATGTTGACGGTGCCGGTGCGCAGGCGGGCGGCGACGGCGTGGCCGCGGCGGGAGTCCTTGGTCCACACGCTGGAGTTCAGGCCGTAGGCGGTGGCGTTGGCCTCGGCGATCGCCTCGTCCTCGTCGGTGAAGCGGTAGACGGAGACGACCGGGCCGAAGGTCTCCTCGCCGCACACCGCCATCGGCGCCTCGACCCCGTCGAGGATGGTGGGCTCGTAGAAGAGCGGCCCGATGTCGGGGCGGGCGGTGCCGCCGGCGACGAGCGTGGCGCCCTTGGCCACGGCCTCGTCCACGTGCCGCTGTACGGTCTCCAGCTGGCGCTCGCCGACCAGGGAGCCCATGTCGGCGCCGTAGGCGAGGGCGCTGCCCAGGCGCATGGCCTTGGTGCGGGCGGCGAACCGCTCCACGAAGGCGTCGGCGATCGAGGCGTGGACGTAGAGCCGCTCTATGGAGATGCACAGCTGGCCCGCGGAGGAGAAGCAGGCGCGGACGGCGCCCGCGGCGGCCTTCTCGATGTCGGCGTCGTGCAGGACGAGCATGGCGTTCTTGCCGCCGAGTTCGAGGGAGACCCCGACGAGGCGGGCGGCGGCGCCCTGGGCGACCTCGCGGCCGGTTCGGGTGGAGCCGGTGAAGGAGACGTAGTCGGCGTGGCGGACCACCTCGGGGCCGACGACGGGGCCCTCGCCGAGGACGATCTGGAAGACCTCGGCGGGCAGTCCGGCCTCGATCAGCAGGTCACGGGCCCACAGGGCGGTCAGCGCGGTCTCGGTGTCGGGCTTCATGACGACCGCGTTGCCCGAGACGAAGGCGGGCAGGGCGTCGCCGACCGACAGCTCCAGGGGGTAGTTCCAGGGGGCGATCTGGCCGACGACCCCGCGCGGCTGGCGCAGCTCGGTGACCTTGGTGAGGGTGGGCATGGCGCCGGTGTGGCCCTTGGGGCGCAGGTACGAGGGGGCCTTGCGGCCGTAGTGGCGGGCGGCCACGGCGACGGCCTGGACTTCTTCGTGGGCGTGCAGCCGGGCCTTGCCGGTCTCCAGCTGGATGAGGTCGAGGACCTCGGTCTGCCGGGCCAGGACCAGGTCGTGGAAGCGCAGCAGGACGGCCGCCCGCTCGCGTACGGGGACGGCGGCCCAGGCGCTCTGGGCGGCGCGGGCCCGGCCGAAGGCCTCGGCGACGTCCTCGGGGGTGGCCTCGGGCAGTTCGGCCAGCCGGTCGCCGGTGAAGGGCGTGTGGTTGGCGGTGCGGCCGGAGCCGATCACTCCGCGCGTCAGCCGGGTGACCAGGTCGGGGGTCACCACGTCGGCGGCGGTGCGGGCGCCGGCCGGTGCCGGGGCGACCGGGTTGGTGGGCTGCGGTGCGGCGCGGAGGGGGGCGGCAGGGGCCTGCGAGTCCGTCATGGCGGTGAGCGTATTGCGCGCGGGACCCTTTGGGTACCCGTGGGTAACCGGATTTTGCCATTTCCGCCAGCGATCGCTGGCAGGGTGCCGGGATCACGACTTCTTGGCAGGCGGCTCCCAGCCGCTGAGCACCACGTCGAACTGCTGGCGGGTCGTGCTCCAGACGGAGACGGGGCTCGTCATGTAGACCGCGTACTCGGTGCCGTCCGGAGCGATGTACATCTGCTCGATGGCCCGGCGAGGTCCGGCGTGCACGCCCTTCTCCGTCCAGCTGAACTCCCAGGCCGCGGCCCGGATCGTGTCGCGGAAGTTGTTCGGCTCCAGCCGCTCCCTCTTGTAGTCCGTCCGCTTCTGCACCTGCCTCTCCAGGTCGAGCAGGTGCGCGAACGGGTCCTTGTAGTCCGGCGTGGGGTCGGCGGCGATCCGGATGTAGTGATTCCCGTTGTCCGGTGTGTAGTCGATCTGGTTGCCGTTCACCATGCGCGTCCAGCCGTCCGGGACGAAGAGGGTGAACCCGGTGGGGTCGGTGACCTTGCTGTAGCCGGCCGGCGGCGCCGCCGCCTGCGGCTTCCCGTCGCCGCCCGACTGCCCGCCCGCCGAGCTCGCGGCCTTGTCCGGACCGCCGTCCGTCCCCCGGTCCCCGGTGTACTTGAGGACCCCGAACACACCGCCGCCGCCGAGCAGCGCCGCCACCAGTGCCACCACCGCGGCGCGCTTGACCCAGCCGCCGCCCTGGCCGGCGGGCACGGCCGCGGACACCGTCCCGGACCCGGCGGGCTCCGGCAGCGAGGCCGTCTGCGCGGTGCCCCCCTGCGGGGCCGGCTCCTCGGGACGGTCCTGCACCGGGGCGAGCTCCTCCGAAGTCACCGCGCGCGTCGGTACGTACTCCTGCGCCGCCCTCGGCTCCCGGCCCTCCATCGCCTCCAGCAGCATCCGCTCGGCCTGCACGGCCGACGGCCGGTGCGCCGGATCCTTGCGCAGCAGGGCCGTGATGACCGGCCCCAGCGCACCCGCCTGGCGCAGGGCCGGCGGCTCGTCGTTCACCACGGCCTGGAGGCTGGAGATGGGCGACGTACGGCGGAACGGCGAGCGGGCCTCCACCGCCGTGTACAGGGTCGCGCCGAGGGACCACAGGTCGGAGGCCGGGTCGGGAGCACCGCCGGTGACCCGCTCGGGCGCCAGGTAGTCGATGGAGCCGACCAGTTCACCGGTGCGCGTGATGGACGAGTCGCCCTCGATCGCGGCGATCCCGAAGTCCGTGAGCAGCACCCGGCCGTCCTTGGCGAGCAGCACGTTGCCCGGCTTCACGTCCCGGTGCAGGACGCCCACCGCGTGCGCGGCGCGCAGCGCGCCCAGGACGTGGAGCCCGATCCGGGCCGCCTCGCGCGGCTCGATCCGGCCCGCCGCCTTGGCGGCCTCCGCCAGCGAGGGGCCGTCGATGTACTCCATGACGATCCACGGCCGGTCGTCGTGTTCGAGCACGTCGTGGACGGTGACGACCGCCGGGTGCTGGATGCGGGCCGCGGCCCGTGCCTCCTTCTGCGTCCGGGCGTGCAGGACGTCCCGGTCGGCCTGGGCGACGTACAGACCCGCCGTCAGTTCCTTGACGGCGACCGTCCTGTGCAGCAGCTCGTCATGCGCGCGCCACACCTTGCCCATGCCGCCGCTGCCGATGGGCTCGACGAGCCGGTACCGGCTCGCGAGCACGGCGCCCGCACCTGTCTGCTGTTCCACGAAATCCCGCCGCTCTGTGCACTTCGGGCCAGATTACGGAGCCCCTGGGCACTGCCGGAACCACGCGGGCGTGGTGAGACAGCACTGTGACGCAATTGCCGTACTGATCCCCCGTCAGTACGGGCTCAGCCGCCCGCCCGGTAACTCGCCGTGGCTTTCTCGAAGACTTCGGTCACCTTCGCCTCGTCGTCCTGCGGGCCCGTCACGATGACGACGTGGTAGCTGCCGCCGAGCGCCACGACGTAGTTGCGGGCCAGGACACTTCGGCCGTTGCCGTCGATCCAGGTGTACTTGCCCGTGGCCCGCAGCTGCTGGCCGACCTTCGTGCTCTTGACCTCGCTGACGGTGGACCAGGTCGAGGTGCGGTACGGGGTCAGCTCCTGCTCCTTGTCCTTCTGGTAGCCCGCCGGGTCCGGATTGCCCTCGACCTTGTCCCGGCCGGGAACCACGGTCAGGACGAACTGGCCGTTGGTGTACCGCACCTGGCCCGCCTCGTTGATGCCGCGGCGCTCCCAGCCGTCGGGAACGGCGATCTCGAAGTGCTCCGGGTCCTGCTGACTGGTGTAACCGGCCGGGGCGGGGGCCGCCGGACTGGCCGAGGGCGTGGTCGTCTGCGGCGCGGGCTTCGACTCGGGCGTGCCGGTGGGGGTGTTGGCCGAGGCGCCGGGGCTGCCCGCCGGACCCTGGGTCGCCGGTGTCCTGGCCTCGCCGTCCTCGCCCGCCGAGGGGGCCCGGGGCATGAACAGCATCGCGTACGCCACGCCCCCCGCGAGGAGGACGAGGATCCCGGCGAGCAGCGTCCGGCCCAGGGCGCGGGGTTTGCGGGGTGCCGCCGGATTGCGGTGCCGCCCGTGCAGGTCGCCGCGCCTGCGTACGACGGGCAGCCGGGCGGGATCCGGCTCCGGCATCGGGAGCGCCGCGAAGCCGCCGTCCGGCTCGGGGGCGGACCGTACGAGCGAGCGCAGCCAGCCGCGGAGCTCCTCGAACTCGGGGCGCTCGGTCGGGTCCTGGCGCAGCAGCGACTCCACGACCGGGCGCAGCGCACCGCACTCCTCGGCGAAGGCGGGGGGCTCGGAGCAGACCATGTCGACGAGTTCGGCGACGCTGTCCTCCGGATACGGGGCATGCCCCTGCACGGAGCGGTAGAGCAGCGCGCCGAGGGCCCAGAGGTCGGTGGCGGGGCCGACGGGGGCGGCCAGCTGCCAGGGGCCCGTCACGGGGCGGGCCTGTTCGGGGGCCCAGCGCTCGGTGACGGCCCCGACGACAGCCATCCGGGTCTGCCGTGCGCGCTCCGCATCGAGCCCGGTACGGGGGCCACCGCCGCCGCCCCAGCCGTCGCCGAGGGGCTGCCGGGCGGGCCGGGCCTCGGTTCGGGCGGCCGGGCCCTCGGCGTCGGCCTGGCGGTAGCCCTGCGGCAGGGCGAGTTGCGCGGGCAGCCCGGACCGCGCGGACCCGCTGGGCGGCTGAGGCTGCGCCTGCTGCTGGGACTGGGGCCACGGCGGGCCCTGGGGTGCCTGCTGCGCGTGCGGCCGCGGCTCCTGTTGTGCCTCGGCTCCGGCCGGCGACAGCGGCCCGTACGGGCCCTGCGGCCCCGGCTGGGGGTGAGGCTGCGACTCCGGTTGTGCTTCGGCTCCGGCCCGCGACAACGGCCCGTACGGGCTCTGCGGCCCCCGCTGGCGGTGAAGCGGCGACTCCGGTTGTGCTTCGGCTCCGGCCGGCGACAGCGGCCCGTACGGGCTCTGCGGCCCCCGCTGGGGGTGAAGCGGCGACTCCGGTTGTGCTTCGCCCTGCGGCAGCGCCGGCGGCTCCTGGTCGGGCTGCCGGGCCGCGGGAAGGGCCTGGCGGCGCGGGGCCGTGCCGTGCCAGGGCGTGGCGGTACCGCCCTGCGGGCCCCCGTACGGGTACGAGTACCCCTGCGGGAGCGTCGACCCCTCGGGCCGCGGCTCCGGCGCGGGTCGGGCCCCGGCGTTGCGCTCCTCGGTGACCCGGGCCGCCGCGGCCCGCGCCCCCGCCCGGTAGGCGGCGATGGCCCCGGCCCGCGCGGCGGCCTTGGGATCGGGCCGCTCCTCGGGCCGCTCCCCGGGCCGTTCGGGGGTGATGTGGTCGCGGTAGCGGGGCCCGGTGTCGTACCCGGGAGCCACGAGCGGAGCGTCAGCGGGACCCGGCGCGTACCCCGCCCCGAGCCCGGGCTCGGCACCCGACACCTCGAACTCCGGCCCGAAGCCAGGCTCCGCACCCGCTGCACCGAACCCCGACCCCGGCCCCGGCGCAAGCCCGGGCTCCGCACCCGCTGCACCGAACCCCGACCCCGGACCCTGCGCGAGCCCGGGCTCCGCGCCCGGCACACCGAACCCCGGCCCAGGGCCCGGCCCGAGGTCGGGCTCCGCGCCCGGCGCACCCAACTCCCGTCCAGGGGCCGACGCCAGGCCAGGCTCCGCGCCCGGCGCGCCGAGCTCCCGTCCGGGGACCGGCGCGAGCTCGTGGCCGTAGGGCTCTTCCGGCCCGTAGCCGAAGTCCTGGCCGCCGGTGGCCTCCGGGCCGTCCCACCCCGCGCCGCCCGGCGAGGCGGAGTCCGGCACGGGTTCGTACCCGCACAGCGCGTCCTCGGCGGCGCCCGCCGCCAGCCCCGTCAGGACGACCCGGCCGTCGTCGCAGACGAGGACCGTCCTGACGGTGATGTTCCGGTGCGTCCAGCCGTGCGCGTGCAGCACGCGCAGCGCGGTCAGCACGTCCGAGGCCACTTCCGCAGCCCGGTAGGGGGTCAGCGGTTCGTCGGCGATCAGCGCGGCCAGCGGCCGGGCCGGGACCAGTTCGCTCACTATCCACAGCGACCCGCCCTCGGCGAACACGTCGAAGACCTGGTCAAGCCGTGGATGGTCCGGCACCGCGGCCGCCGCCTGGGCCGCCTCGATCGCCCGCCGCACGGCCGGCAGGTCGGCCGCTGAGCGGCGCCCGGCGGCCGGGGCCCGGTGCCCGTCCAGCAGCTCGGCGTCCACGACCTCCGGTAACGGCACCTGCCGGACCAGTACTTCCTGCCCGCTGCGCGTGTCGAAGGCGCGGGTCTCGACCAGCTCGTACTCGTCCGTCGGCGGCAGCGGCAGACGGTAGCGGTCGGCCAGGATCCGCCCCGCGTACTCCTCCACGTCGCCTCCCCCGAGTGCGTGGGCCCCCCATGGCCCCGCTGACACGATACGTCGCCGGAGCCGCCCGCGTCCCGGGCCTGACAAGGCTCGTCAGCCGAGCACTTGGAAGGTCTCGAACGCCGTGTTGCGCATCTGCGTGCACTCGGGGCCGTCCCACTGGTCGGCGGGGCAGCTGATCATGATGGCGAAGCCGTTCTTCGCGTCCACCTTGAAGCCGCGGTTGAGCACGCGGACCTTGATGCCCTGCTGTTCCCGCTCGAACTGCCAGTCGGCGACGGTCGGGTAGCCCCGGTACTCCGTCGCGTCGATGCTGATCGTGCGGTAGCCCTTGCTACTGCCCTGGACCAGCGGGGCGGACTTCGCCCAGGCGGCGCGGGCGTCATCGCCGGGGGTGGAGGTGTGGTCGACCTGGATGCGCGGGAAGCCGCCGTCCCGGCTGTATATGGCGCCGGAGTTGTCGCCCGCTATGGCCGTCTGCTTGAAGCCCTCGGGCATCGCCATCGAGAAGTGGAACCCGAGGTTGGTCACGACCGCGTATCCCGCCGGGACTCCGCCGCCCGGGGCGCCGGGCGTGGCGCCCTGCCCCTGGCCGCTGCCCGGCGTCTGCTGCCCCTGGCCCGGCTGGTCGCCGTTCGCGGCGCCGCCGTTGGCACTGCCGTTGGCGCCGCCGTTCGGGTCGGTGCCCTTCGGCGTCTCCCCGGTGCCGCCCGGGGTGGTGCCCGGGGACGGGCCCGCGGACTGGCCCGCAGACTGGCCGCCGGACGCGGCCGGGGTGACCTGGCCGCCCTTGCCCTCTTCCTTGCGGCCGCCCTTGTCGTCGCCGCTGACCGCGTAGGCGATCAGCGAGCCGACCACCGCCAGCGCCACGATCACACCGGCTATCGCGAGCGCGATGGTGCGGCGCGGCATGACGTCGGTGAGCGGGGCCGGGACCGGAGCGGGCCGGGTGGCTGACGCCGGCGCCTCCGCGGCCGAAACGGCCGGCGCCGCCGCCGCCTTGCGGGCCGCCTTCAGCGCGGCACGGGTCCGTTCGCGCTGTTCGCGCTCGCGCCGCTCGCGTTCCTTCTTCTCCGCCTTCTCGGCGGCCTTCTCCGCGGCGGCCTTGTCGGCTGCCTGCTTGGCGTCGGCCAGCGAGATCTGCCGGGTCTCCTCGGCGGGGACCGGTACGGGCTTGGGCGCGGGCTCGGGTGCGTTGAGCACGGCCGTGAGCATCGCCCTCGCCCGGCCCTCGTCGAGGCGCTGGGCCGGGTCCTTGGCGAGCAGGCCGTAGATGACGTCGGTCAGCGGACCGGCGTTCTTGGGCGGGTCCACCGGCTCGGTCATCACCGCGGTGAGGGTGGCGAGCGCGGAGCCCTTGTCGTACGGGGGCACGCCCTCGACGGAGGCGTACAGCAGACCGCCGAGCGACCACATGTCCGCCGGAGGGCCGGGCTTGTGACCGCGGGCGCGCTCGGGCGAGATGTAGGAGGGGGCGCCGACGAGCATGCCGGTGGAGGTGACGGAGGGGTCGCCTTCGACCTGGGCGATGCCGAAGTCGGTGAGGACGACGCGGCCGTTGCCCGCGATGAGCACGTTGGACGGCTTCACGTCCCGGTGCAGGATGCCCTGGCCGTGCGCGGCGCGCAGGACGTCGAGCACCGCGAGGCCGACCTCGGCGGCGCGGTGCGGGGTGAGCGGGCCGTTCTCCCGGACGAACTCGGCGAGCGAGGAGCCCTCGATGAGCTCCATGACGATCCAGGGGCGGGCGTCCTCGTCGACGACGTCGTAGACGGTGACGGCGCCGCCGCTGCGGATCCGGGCGATCGCCTTGGCCTCGCGGAGGGTCCGGGTGATGAGGCGGCGCTTCTCGTCCTCGTCGACGCCGCTGCTGAAGCGGAGCTCCTTGACGGCGACGGTCCGGCCCAGGGTCTCGTCCTCGGCACGCCATACGGTGCCCATGCCGCCCTTGCCGAGCACGGCGCCGAGCCGGTAGCGGCCGGCGAGCAGCCGCCCCTCGTCCTGCCCGTTGCCCGCCGCCTTGGCGGCCTCGGCCCTGGCCTTGACCTCGGCGGCCACGGCATCGGCCTTCTCCGCGGGACTGACGGCAACCGGCTTCGCCGCCGCGGGCTTGGCGTCCGCGGGCTCCGCCTCGGCCTTGACCGCCACAGCGGCAGGCTTCGCGAGATCAGCCTTGACCCCGGTCGGCTTCGCCACCACAGGCTTGGCGTCCGCAGGCTTGGCGTCCGCGGGCTCGGCTTCGGACTTGGCCGCCGCGGGCTTGTCCTCGGGCTTCGCCGGATCGGCCTCGGCCACGGGCGGCTTGGCATCCACAGGCTCCGCCTCGGCCTTGACCGCCACAGCGGCAGGCTTCGCGAGGTCAGCCTTGACCCCGGTCGGCTTCGCCGCCGCAGGCTTGGCGTCCGCAGGCTCGGCGTCCGCGGGCTCGGCCACGGCCTCCGCCTGAGCCGCAGCCGGCTTGGCCGCAGCGGCAGGCTCGGCCTTGACCGGCTTCGTCGGCTTCGGCTTCTTCGGGGCAGCCTCAACCGCCGCAGGGTCCGCGTCGGCCACAGCCTCGGAAGGCCCAGCCGGATCGGTCTTGCCCGCCCCCGGCTGCTCGGTGTGCTCCGGCTTCGACATGCGTCCCCTCTGCGATCGTGCCGCCTGCTCCGGCTGCCCCGGCCGTTCCGGCCGTCCCGGCAGCCGCCGGGGTTCCCGGTGCCCCGCTCCGGCAGAATCCGTCGGGTAACCCGCCCCGGCAGAACCCTCATTGTTCCTCACTACGCAACGGACGGGCGCCCCGGGTCCGCGGTTCCCCCTTCCGCATCCCGGACTTACAACGGAACGATGTCGGGCGCCCCCAGCCGCGCCGCGTCCGCCGTCTGGTCGTCCGGCTGACGCTGCGATTCCCTTTCCGCCTGCACCCTCTTCTCGTAGTGCTCCACTTCTTTCTCGATCTGCCCCTTGTCCCAGCCCAGTACGGGCGCCATCAACTCCGCGCACTCCCGCGCCGACCGCGTCCCCCGGTCGAAGGTCTCGATGGAGATCCGCGTCCGCCGGGTCAGCACGTCGTCCAGGTGCCGTGCGCCCTCGTGCGAAGCCGCGTACACGATCTCCGCCCGGAGGTAGTCCTCCGCCCCGGTCACCGGCCGGCCGAGCCCGGGATCGGCGGCGATCAGGTCGAGCAGTTCCTCGGTCAGCGACCCGTACCGGTTCAACAGGTGCTCCACCCGCACCACGTGAAGCCCCGTCCGGGCCGCGATCCTCGCCCGGGCGTTCCACAGCGCCCGGTAGCCCTCCGCGCCCACCAGCGGCACGTCCTCCGTCACGCAGTCCGCGACCCGCTGGTCCAGCCCGTGCACCGCCTCGTCGACCGCGTCCTTCGCCATCACCCGGTACGTCGTGTACTTGCCGCCCGCGACGACCACGAGCCCCGGCACGGGGTGCGCCACCGTGTGCTCGCGCGACAGCTTGCTGGTGGCGTCCGACTCGCCGGCCAGCAGCGGCCGCAGGCCCGCGTACACGCCCTGCACGTCGTCTCGGGTCAGCGGCACGGCGAGGACCGAGTTCACGTGCTCCAGCAGGTAGTCGATGTCCGCGCTGGAGGCCGCCGGGTGCGCCTTGTCCAGGTCCCAGTCGGTGTCCGTGGTGCCCACGATCCAGTGCCGCCCCCACGGGATGACGAACAGCACCGACTTCTCGGTCCGCAGGATCAGCCCGGTGCTCGAATGGATCCGGTCCTTCGGGACGACCAGGTGGATGCCCTTGGAGGCCCGTACGTGGAACTGGCCGCGCTCCCCGATCAGCGCCTGGGTGTCGTCCGTCCACACCCCGGTCGCGTTCACGATCTGCTTCGCGCGGACCTCGTACTCGCCTCCGCCCTCGACGTCCTGTACCCGCGCCCCGACCACCCGTTCGCCCTCGCGCAGGAAGCCGATCACCCTCGCCCGATTGGCGCACTGCGCCCCGTACGCGGCTGCCGTCCGCACCAGCGTGGCCACGTACCGCGCGTCGTCCATCTGGGCGTCGTAGTACTGCAGGGCGCCCACCAGGGCGTCCTTGCGCAGCGCCGGCGCGACCCGCAGCGCCCGCTTGCGCGACAGGTGCCGGTGCACCGGCAGGCCGCGCCCGTGGCCGCTGGACACCGACATCGCGTCGTAGAGCGCGACGCCCGATCCGGCATAGAGCCGCTCCCAGCCCTTGTGCTGCAAGGGGTACAGGAAGGGCACCGGCTTCACGAGGTGCGGCGCGAGGCGCTCCAGCAGCAGGCCGCGCTCCTTGAGGGCCTCCCGGACGAGGGCGAAGTCGAGCATCTCCAGGTACCTGAGGCCGCCGTGGATCAGCTTGCTGGAGCGGCTGGAGGTGCCCGAGGCCCAGTCCCGCGCCTCGACCAGCCCGGTCGAGAGGCCTCTGGTCGCCGCGTCGAGCGCGGTGCCGGCGCCCACCACTCCCGCGCCCACGACCAGGACGTCCAGTTCCCGCTCGGCCATCCGGGCGAGGTCCTCGGCGCGCTGCGCCGGTCCGAGTGTCGCTGTCCTCACGGCTGCCTCCCGTTGGTGCGGGTGCTCCCCGCGTCGTGCGGGTGATCCCGCTCACATCCCTCGTAGCCCGATTCTGACCGCCCGCACCCACATCAGCCACCGCCTGTGGACAACACAACGGTGATCACTACCTCAGAATGCGACATATCTGTCATATATACGCCTAGTCTGACATTGCGCCAGCTCCTTGGGGGCTACCCCTGTCCACAGGGCTTGCGCGCGCATCCCCCTCGTGTCAGGGAAGGGACGGCACCCCCATGCCCGCAGACCTCGCCGTCATCGGACTCGGCCATCTCGGCCTCCCCCTCGCCCAGGCGGCCGTCGCCGCCGGGATCGAGACGGTCGGCTACGACAGCGGTCCGGTCACGGACTCCACCCTCACCGCCGCCGAGATCCGCCGCATGTCGGCGGCCGGCTTCCGGGTCACCACCAACCCCGCCGAGCTCGGCCGGGTCCGCACCGCCGTCATCTGCGCCCCCACCCAGCTCGGCGCCGACCGCGCACTCGACCTGTCCGCCGTCGGCGAGGCCGGCCACGCGCTCGCCGCCCGGCTGCGCCCGCACACCACCGTGATCCTCGAATCGGCCGTCCACCCGGGCGTCACCGAGGACTACCTCCGCCCGATCCTCGAAGAGGGCTCCGGGCTCCGGGCCGGCCGGGACTTCCACCTGGCCTACTCCCCCAGCCGCCTCGACCCGGGCAACCGGACCCACGGCATCTCCAACACGCCCAAGGTGATCGGCGGCCTCACCCCCGCCTGCACCGAGTCGGCGCACGCCTTCTACGCCCGCCTCGCCGAGAAGGTGGTGCGCGCCCGCGGCCTGCGCGAGGCCGAGACCGTACAGCTCCTGGAGACCAACTACCGGCACGTGAACATCGCCCTCATGAACGAGATGGCGGTGCTCTGCCACGACCTCGGGGTCGACCTGTGGGACGTCATCCGCTGCGCGGAGACCAAGCCGTACGGGTTCCAGGCCTTCCGCCCCGGCCCCGGAGTCGGCGGCCACGGCGTCCCCCTGGACCCCAACTACCTCCCCCACACCACGCGCACCCCCGGCCACCCCCTGCGCATGGTCGGCCTGGCCCAGGAGATCAACAACCGGATGCCGCAATACGTCATCCAGCGTTCCGCCACCCTGCTGAACGAGCACGGCAAGTCCGCCCGCGGCGCCCGGGTCCTGCTGCTCGGGGTCACGTACAAACCCGACCTCGCCGACCAGGAGGGCTCCCCGGCCCGCGAGATCGCCAGCCGCCTCCTCGACCTGGGGGCACTCATCAGCTACCACGACCCGTACATCGCGGGCTGGCGGGTCCGGGACCAGCCGGTCCCGCGTGCCGAATCGTTGTACGAGGCCGCCGCCAACGCCGACCTGACGATCCTTCTCCAGCACCACCGCACCTACGACCTGCAAGGACTCGCGGTGAAGGCCCAGTTGCTCCTGGACACCCGCGGCGCCAGCCCGGTGGGGGCGGCCCACCGTCTCTGAAGACGCCTCCCCTTGCGCTGAAATCCCCCCGGCGGATGTCGGAAGTGACTGCTAGCCTGCGGCGTCACTTATCTCGCACTTACGCCCGACGGGCACACGTGCGCCCGAATCCCTTGGGGGGGATTTCCCACATGAGCCAGAACTTCCAGCCGCCCGCGCCCTCCTCCTACACCGAGGCGCCCGCCCCGGCCCCGACCCGTAGTGGCAACGTCGGCTTCGGCATCGTCGCCGCCTTCGTCGCCGCGCTGGTCTCGGCCGGCGCGTACGGCTGGATCATGAAGGCCGCCGATCGCGAGATCGGCTACGCCGCCGCCGGCGTCGGCCTGCTCGTCGGCCTCGCCGCCGGAAAGATCGGCGGCCGCAACATCGTCCTGCCCGTGGTCGCCGCCGTGCTCTCGCTCGGCGCCGTCTACCTCGGCCAGATGGTCTTCATCGTGCTCGCGCTGGCCGAGTACGGCAACATCGGCGCCACCGAGGTGCTCGACACCGTCGGCGTCAGCGGCCTGAACGAGATCTGGAAGGAAGGCACGGACGCCATGTCCTTCCTCTTCTTCGCCCTCGGCGCGTTCACCGCCTTCGGCGCGGCCAAGAAGGTCAGCGACTGACGTCCGGCCTTCTCGACGAGGCGCTGAGCAGGCGCGATCGTGATCTGAAGGCGGCCTAAAACCCTGTTGCCGACAGGGCGGCCGATCATATGATCCGCGCGTGTCTGCTCTTCCTCCTCCCGGTCGGCCCGTGTTCGAACCCGCCGACCGCATCCCCTCCCTCGCCGCACTGCGCGAAGCCGTGCGCCGGGGGGACTGGGAAACCGTCCACTCCGGTTTCGAAACGCTGTCCTCCGAGGACGACCGGGCCCTCGCCAGCAGGATCGTCGCCGAGACCGACGGAGCGGAAACCTTCCTCCAGTCGCACGCCGACCGCAGGCAGCACGATCCGCTGGCGCGGACCCTGCTCGCCGACCGGCTGGTCCAGATCGGCTGGGCCATCCGCTCCGGCCACCGCGCCGAGCATGTGTCGCAGGACCAGTTCCGCGACTTCCACGCCTACTTGCGGCGCGCCGAGATCCTGCTCATCGACGTCTGCGCCGAGTACCCCGAGTACGCCCTGGCCTGGTACCTGCGCGTCATCACCTCCCGCGGCCTCGAACTGGGCCTGAGCGAGACCCGACGCCGCTACGACCGGCTCACCGAGCACCACCCGCACCACTACAGCGCCCAGTCGCAGCTCCTCCAGCAGATCTGCCCCAAGTGGGGCGGCAGCTGGGAGGCCGCCCACGGCTTCGCCCAGCAGTGCGCGGCCGAGGCTCCGGCGGGCGGCCCCAGCGGGGTCCTGATCGCCGTGGCCCAGATGGAGCAGTACCTGGAGCTGTCGCAGAAGGAGAGCAAGGGCAGCGCGGAGGCGTACCTGCGCGATCCGGGCAACCACGCACGGCTGCTCGACGCCGCGGCCCGGTCCGTGCTGCACCCCGACTTCCGCGCCGACGCCCACCACGCCGTCAACGCCCACAGCACCTTCGCCGCCGCGCACTGCGCCGCCGGCCGGCACGCCGAGGCTGCTCCGCACTTCCGCGCCCTCGGCGACAACGCCAGCGAGTTCCCGTGGGGCTACCTGAGCAACGACCACGAGGCCGTGTTCGTGCGCCACCGCAAGACCGCACTGGCGAAGGGCTGAGGACCACATGGACATCGAGACCACCGGCCCGGACACCACCGCACCGGCAGCCACCGGCCCGGACACCACCGGCCGGGACATCACGGCACCGGCAGCCACCACGCCGGCCGCTGCCGCCGACGCCACCACCGACGCCGACGGCGTCACGCAGACCACCGTCGACGGCATCCGCACGCTCCTCGCCCCGCGCTCCGGCCCCGTCACCGCCGGTCTGCTCTTCCGCGTCGGCCGCGCCGACGAGACCCTCGCCACCAGCGGGATCACCCACCTGGTCGAGCACCTCGCCCTGCACCGGCACGGCCTGAGCGACCTGCACTACAACGGCGCCACCGCCGCCACGTACACCCACTTCCACGTCACCGGCACCCCCGCCGACGTGGTCGAGTACCTCAACGGCGTCTGCGCGGCCCTGCGCGACCTGCCCATGGACCGGCTCGAGACCGAGAAGGAGATCCTGCGCACCGAGGCCGCCGGCCGCAGCCGCGGCCCGGGCCACGGCATGGCCCTGTGGCGCTACGGCTCCCGCTCCTACGGCCTCACCGACTACGCCGAGGCCGGCCTGCACCGGATCACCCCGCACAACGTCCGCGACTGGGCCGGGACCCGCTTCACCGCCGAGAACGCGGTCCTGTGGATCACCAGCGACACCCTCCCCGAGGGCCTCGACCTCACCCTGCCCACCGGCGAGTGGCTCCCCGCCCCCGAGGCGAGCTCCGCCCTGCCCGCCACCCCCGCCTACTTCCGCGGCGACGAGGGCGGGATGGTCCTCACCTCGGTCCTGCCCCGCTCGACCAAGGCCGGGCTGCTGGCCGAGATCCTGGGCAAGGAGCTGTTCCGCGCCCTGCGCCAGAAGGGCGGCTACTCCTACACGGCGGCCGCCGAGTACTGCCCGCGCGACACCGATTCCGCGACCGTCGTCGCGTACGCCGACGCGCTCCCCGAGAAGCAGGACGCGATGGTCGGCGCCTTCGTCGACGTCCTCGCGAAACTGCGGGCCGGCCGCATCGAAAAGGCCGACCTGGAAGCCGTACGGACCGCCGCGCTGGCCCAGTTCGACGCCCCGGAGCTCGCCGCGGCCAAGCTCCCGGCCCAGGCCATGAACCTGCTGATGCGCCACCGCGACCTCACCGTCGCCGAGGCCCGGGCCGAGATCGAGGCGGTCACCGTCGCCGATCTCCACGAGGTCGCGCGCGAGCTGTGGGCGGGCGCGCTGGTGCAGGTGCCCGGCCGGGACCTGGACTGGGCCGGGCTCACCGCGGCCCCGACCGCCTCCTCCGACACCGTCACCGGCCGCCGCTACACCTCGCTGGAGGACCGGAAGGTCGCCCTGCTCGTGGGGGGCGACGGCGTCAGCCTGGCCGGCCCCGACCACCAGGTGACCGTCCGGTACGCCGAGTGCTCCCTGATGTACGTCTTCCCGGACGGCGCCCGCCACCTGGTCGGCCACGACGGCTTCACCCTCACCGTCGAGCCGACCCTGCACGGCATCACCGCCGCCGAACTGGCCCCCCTGGACGCGGGCGTCCCGCCCGCCTCCGTGGTCCGTATGCCGCCCCGCGACCCCGCCCGCATCCCGCAGCCCCGCAAGGCCGAGCCGACCGCGCCGAAGGCCACCCGCAACACGGGGATCACGGTCGTGCTGTGGCTGCTGGGCCTGATCTCCGGGTTCCTGACGGTCGTCCTCGCCCTGCTCGTCGTCGGCGAGACCGACGCGGAGATCACCCCGGCCGGGCCCGACTGGACCAGCGTGATCGGCTTCGGCGTCGTCTGCCTGATGTTCGTCGTCCCCTGGCTCCTGGTGCTGCGCCACCGCCTCAAGGGCAAGGGCTGAGACACGCAGGAGGGCCGGCACCCCGAACGGGGTGCCGGCCCTCCTGCGTACTGCTGTGCGTACGTCCGTACGTGCCTGCGTACGACCGTCAGCGGCTGTGCTGGGAGTCCGCGACCGTGACCTCGACCCGCTGGAACTCCTTGAGCTCGCTGTAGCCGGTGGTGGCCATCGAGCGGCGCAGCGCGCCGAAGATGTTCATCGAGCCGTCGGGGCTGTGCGAGGGACCGGTGAGGATCTCCTCGGTGGTGCCCACCGTGCCCAGGTCGACCTTCTTGCCGCGCGGCACGTCCTCGTGGACGGCCTCCATGCCCCAGTGGTTGCCCTTGCCGGGCGCGTCCGTGGCACGGGCGAGCGGGGAGCCCATCATCACGGCGTCGGCGCCGCAGGCGACGGCCTTCGGGATGTCGCCCGACCAGCCCACGCCGCCGTCGGCGATGACGTGCACGTAGCGGCCGCCGGACTCGTCCATGTAGTCGCGGCGGGCCGCGGCCACGTCCGCGACGGCGGTCGCCATCGGGACCTGGATGCCGAGCACGTTGCGCGTGGTGTGCGCGGCGCCGCCGCCGAAGCCGACGAGGACACCCGCGGCGCCGGTGCGCATCAGGTGCAGGGCCGCGGTGTACGTGGCGCAGCCGCCGACGATGACCGGGACGTCGAGCTCGTAGATGAACTGCTTCAGGTTCAGCGGTTCGGCGGCGCCCGAGACGTGCTCGGCCGACACGGTGGTGCCGCGGATGACGAAGATGTCCACGCCCGCGTCGACGACGGCCTTGGAGAACTCGGCGGTGCGCTGCGGGGAGAGCGCGGCGGCGGTGACGACGCCCGAGTCGCGCACCTCCTTGATCCGCTGGCGGATCAGGTCCGCCTGGATCGGCGCGGAGTAGATCTCCTGGAGACGGCGGGTCGCGGACTCCTCGTCCAGCTCCGCGATCTCGTCGAGCAGCGGCTGCGGGTCCTCGTACCGGGTCCACAGGCCTTCGAGGTTCAGCACGCCGAGGCCGCCGAGCTCGCCGATGCGGATCGCGGTCTGCGGGGAGACGACCGAGTCCATGGGGGCGGCCAGGAAGGGGAGCTCGAAGCGGTACGCGTCGATCTGCCAGGCGATCGAGACCTCCTTCGGGTCCCGGGTACGCCGGCTCGGGACGATGGCGATGTCGTCGAACGCGTACGCCCTGCGGCCGCGCTTGCCGCGCCCGATCTCGATCTCAGTCACGTGTGGTGGCCTTTCCTCTGGGTCTGCCCGTCCAGTATCCCCGAACCCCGGGGGCCCGCGTTCCGGTGACCGCTGTACGGGACGCCGATCCAGCCCCGCCGGCGTTTGAGGCGCGGGGGCGGAGCCCCCGCAACGGCGAGGAGCGGGCCCGGTTGCTCCGGACCCGCCCCATACGCCCTGCGCTGCCTGCTACCCCTTACGGGAGTAGTTCGGCGCTTCGACCGTCATCTGGATGTCGTGCGGGTGGCTCTCCTTGAGCCCGGCCGAGGTGATCCGCACGAAGCGGCCCCGGTCCTGCAGCTCGGGAACGGTGCGGCCGCCGACGTAGAACATCGACTGGCGCAGGCCGCCGACCAGCTGGTGCACGACGGCCGAGAGCGGGCCGCGGTAGGGCACCTGGCCCTCGATGCCCTCGGGGATGAGCTTGTCGTCGCCGCCCACGCCCTCCTGGAAGTACCGGTCCTTGGAGAAGGAGCGCTGGTCGCCGCGGGACTGCATCGCGCCGAGCGAACCCATGCCGCGGTAGGACTTGAACTGCTTGCCGTTGATGAAGAGCAGCTCGCCCGGGGACTCCTCGCAGCCCGCGAGCAGCGAGCCGAGCATCACCGTGTCGGCGCCCGCGACCAGGGCCTTGGCGATGTCGCCGGAGTACTGGAGGCCGCCGTCGCCGATGACCGGGACGCCGGCCGCCTTGGCGGCGAGGGAGGCCTCGTAGATCGCGGTGACCTGCGGGACGCCGATGCCGGCGACGACGCGGGTGGTGCAGATGGAACCGGGGCCCACGCCGACCTTGATGCCGTCGCAGCCGGCGTCGATGAGCGCCTGGGCGCCGTCGCGGGTGGCGACGTTGCCGCCGATGACGTCGACACCGGCGTTCGACTTGATCTTGGCGACCATGTCGCCGACCAGGCGCGAGTGGCCGTGGGCGGTGTCTACGACGATGAAGTCGGCACCGGCCTCGATCAGGGCCTGGGCGCGCTCGTACGCGTCACCGGCAACACCGACGGCCGCGCCGACCAGCAGCCGGCCGCCCTTGTCCTTGGCCGCGTTCGGGTACTTCTCGGCCTTGACGAAGTCCTTGACGGTGATGAGGCCCTTGAGGATGCCCGCGTCGTCGACCAGCGGAAGCTTCTCGATCTTGTGGCGGCGCAGCAGCTCCATGGCGTCCACGCCGGAGATCCCGACCTTGCCCGTGACCAGCGGCATCGGGGTCATGACCTCGCGCACCTGGCGGCTGCGGTCCGACTCGAAGGCCATGTCGCGGTTGGTGACGATGCCGAGGAGCTTGCCCGCCGGATCGGTGACCGGGACACCGGAGATGCGGAACTTCGCGCAGAGCTCGTCCGCCTCGCGCAGCGTCGCGTCCGGGTGCACCGTGATCGGGTCGGTGACCATGCCGGACTCGGACCGCTTGACCAGGTCCACCTGGTTGGCCTGGTCGGCGATGGACAGGTTGCGGTGCAGGACACCGACGCCGCCCTGACGGGCCATCGCGATGGCCATGCGGGCCTCGGTGACCTTGTCCATGGCGGCGGACAGCAGCGGAACGTTCACCCGGACGTTGCGCGAGATCAGGGAGGAGGTGTCGATCGCGTCAGGCGACATGTCCGACGCGCCCGGCAGCAGCAGCACGTCGTCGTAGGTCAGTCCGAGCGTGGCGAATTTGTCGGGCACTCCGTCGGCAGTCATGACACCTTCCCAAATGGTCTTGCTCAGCGCAGATGTCCATGCTAACGGGATCCCGACGCGTCTCATTCCACGACCAAGGCAGAGCCGAAGTTTCGTCGCTTCCTACTACGGCGCGCCGCGCAGGTGTGACGGACGGTGCCTGCGCGCCTACTGTTCGGCGAGGGCCCTGAGCCTGCTGAGCGCGCGGTGCTGGGCCACCCGCACCGCACCGGGGGACATGCCGAGCATCTGCCCGGTCTCCTCTGCGGTCAGCCCGACCGCCACCCGCAGGACGAGCAGCTCTCGCTGGTTCTCCGGGAGGTTGGCCAGCAGCTTCTTGGCCCAGGCGGCGTCGCTGCTCAGCAGCGCCCGCTCTTCCGGGCCGAGCGAGTCGTCGGGACGCTCCGGCATCTCGTCGGAGGGCACGGCCGTGCTGCCGGGGTGGCGCATGGCGGCCCGCTGCAGGTCGGCGACCTTGTGCGCGGCGATGGCGAAGACGAAGGCCTCGAAGGGCCGACCGGTGTCGCGGTAGCGCGGCAGGGCCATCAGGACCGCGACGCAGACCTCCTGCGCCAGGTCCTCCACGAAGTGACGAGCGTCACCCGGGAGCCGCGACAGCCGGGTGCGGCAGTAGCGGATGGCGAGGGGGTGCACGAAGGCGAGCAGGTCGTGCGTGGCCTGCTCGTCGCCGTCCACCGCACGGCGTACGAGCGCGCTGACAGGCCCGGCACCGCCGCCTTTGGCGGCGCCGGTGGGGCCTGTGGCCGCGGGGGACCCCAGGGCCTCGTCGTCGCGCATCAATCCATGGTGCCTTGGCGCCGGAGGATCCGCGGCACCGTGGCCCGCGTTGTGCATCGAAGCGTTATGAGCGGGTGCGCCTGAACTCATGCTGTGCGCCCTCCCCTCCCGCTCGGCCGAATGGTCCCCGAGGGCTCCCCGAGGACTCCACATCTCCAAGAATGCGGCACACCCTCAAGGATGCGGCATCGCGCACGAAGCGACACGTCCCTGGATTGTGCCCCGCCGATCCCCGTGTGCGCACCGGGTAGGACCGACAGGACCGCTCCCCGCCCTACGGGACCGCGCCCGCCCCACGGGACGGGGCGGGCGGACGGGACCGCTCTCAGCAGCCGGCCGTCGGCCTCGCGGTCTACGGCGGGCCGGGCCGTGCCCCGGGGGTCAGCGGACGAGGCCCCAGCGGAAGCCGAGCGCCACGGCGTGCGCCCGGTCGGAGGCGCCGAGCTTCTTGAACAGCCGGCGGGCGTGGGTCTTGACCGTGTCCTCGGAGAGGAAGAGCTCACGCCCGATCTCCGCGTTGGACCGGCCGTGGCTCATGCCCTCCAGCACCTGGATCTCGCGCGCGGTGAGCGTGGGCGCGGCGCCCATCTCGGCCGAGCGGAGCCGGCGCGGGGCCAGTCGCCAGGTCGGGTCGGCGAGGGCCTGGGTGACCGTGGCCCGCAGTTCGGCGCGCGAGGCGTCCTTGTGCAGATAGCCCCGGGCGCCGGCGGCGACCGCGAGGGCCACGCCGTCCAGGTCCTCGGCGACCGTCAGCATGATGATGCGGGCGCCGGGGTCGGCCGAGAGGAGCCGGCGGACCGTCTCGACACCGCCGAGTCCGGGCATCCGTACATCCATCAGAATCAGGTCGGAGCGGTCGGCACCCCAGCGGCGGAGGACTTCCTCGCCGTTGGCAGCCGTCGTCACACGCTCGACGCCGGGCACGGTAGCAACCGCGCGACGGAGCGCCTCTCGGGCAAGCGGGGAGTCGTCGCAGACGAGGACGGATGTCATGACCGCCCTCCGCAGCTGCTGATGCGCGTCACCTTGAGCCTCCAGGCTGGTACGTATCGTCACCTGTGCGGTCGATGTCCCCGGACACCTGTCCGAGAACTTCTTGGTTCAACCGCCTTCGCACTCTCAACGATGGTCACTCGAAAGAGTTACGGGTCGGACGGACACCTTCGGCACTCTACGTGAGGAACCGATCACGACACGGGCACCACCACCCGCGTGTCCTCCATCTGGAGCTATGCCCTATTTGGCGGCTTTCCTTCCATTTGGCATGTGTCTGAGGCTAGATTCCCAATGAGTCATATTTACATCTACTACGACAGTAGGTGTGGAGACATGGACCGTATCCGCCTCAGTACCGGCACCAAGAGGACTACCAATGGCAGATTTCTCCCGCCTCCCCGGACCGAACGCCGACCTCTGGGACTGGCAGCTGCTGGCCGCCTGCCGAGGAGTCGACAGCTCCCTCTTCTTCCACCCGGAAGGCGAGCGGGGCGCGGCGAGGAGTGCGCGCGAGGCCTCGGCTAAAGAGGTCTGCATGCGATGCCCGGTGCGCGCGGAATGTGCCGCGCACGCACTCGCCGTCCGGGAGCCCTACGGGGTGTGGGGCGGCCTGACCGAGGACGAACGCGAGGAGCTGATGGGCCGAGCCCGCCACCGCCTGATCCCCGCATCCAGCACGATCGGACCGATCGCTCCGCACTGAGAGCCACCGGAAACGCCCGAAGGAACGTTTCTCCGCGTCCCGGCACACCCGAGCGGGCAGCAGCCCCGTCCGCCCGGGTGTGCCGGGTCGGCGCCGGACTCCACCCGTTCGGCCGTACGCCCCCGGCCGCCGTCGGGGGTGCGCCCCGGCCGGGCCTGTGCTCAGCGCGTGGTGGCCGCCCGGTCAGCGCGCGGCGGCCCGCTCCAGCTCGGCCAGGGTCGCGGCCACGGCCGGCACCCGGGCCAGGTCGGGCAGGGTCAGCGCGACGACCTCCCGCTCGACGGCCGGTTCCACCACCAGGGTGCTCACGCCCTTGGCCCGTACGGACTCCACCGCGAGCTCCGGCAGCACCGCGACGCCCAGCCCCGCGCCCACCAGCCCCACCACCGCCGGATAGTCGTCGGTGGCGAAGTCGATGCGCGGGGTGAAGCCCGCCCCCTCGCACACCTCCACCAGATGGCGGCGGCAGCGCGGGCAGCCCGCGATCCAGGGCTCGTCCGCCAGCTCCGCCATGCCCACCCGTTCGGCCCCGGCCAGCGGATGCCCTTCGGGGACCAGCCCGACGAGCCGGTCCGTCAGCAGCGGCCGCACCACGAGGTCCTCCCACTCGGCGGCGGAGCCGGAAGAGCCGCCGTAGCGGAAGGCCAGCGCCAGATCGCAGTCGCCCTCGCGCAGCATCTCCACCGAGCGCGGCGGTTCAGCCTCCACCAGGGAGATACGGGTCCCCGGGTGCTCGGCGCGCATCGCCGCGAGCGCGGTCGGCACCAGCGTGGAGCTGCCGCTGGGGAAGGACACCAGCCGGACGCGGCCCGCGCGCAGCCCGGCGATGGCCGCGACCTCCTCCTCGGCGGCGGTCAGCCCGGCCAGGATTCCGGCGGCGTGGCGGACCAGGGCCTCACCGGCCTGGGTCAGCCGCATCTCGCGGCCGGTGCGGATGAGCAGCGGGGTGCCGGCCGACTGCTCCAGCGCCTTCATCTGCTGGGAGACGGCCGGCTGGGTGCAGCCGAGCTCGCGGGCGGCGGCGGAGAAGGATCCGGTCCCGGCGACAGCGCGCAGAACCCGGAGATGACGTGCCTCGATCACCCTTCGAGCATAAGGCCTGCTTTGACTGCGGCGCCAATACCCATGCGCCCCTTTGGGACCGCTCGGCTAGCGTGTCCTCCATGACCCACGGCACCACTCATCTGATCTCCGTGAACATCGGCCGCGCCACGGCCGTCGACTACGCCGACATCGGCGTGACCGGCATCGGCAAACGCCCCGTGCCCGGCCCGGTCCGCGTGTTCGCCCCCGGTCCCAAGGCCACCGGCCTCGGCAGCGGCCTGGAGGGGGACAGCGTGTGCGACCGGCGCCACCACGGCGGCGACCACCAGGCGGTCTACGCGTACGCCCGCGAGGACCTCGACCGGTGGGAGCGCGAACTGGACCGCGAACTGCCCGACGGGATCTTCGGCGAGAACTTCACCACCTCCGGCATCGACCTGAACACGGCGCGCCTCGGCGACCGCTGGCGGGTCGGCGCGGACCTCGTCCTCGAAGTGGCCTCCGCCCGCATCCCGTGCCGGACCTTCCAGGGGGCCCTCGACGAGCCCGCCTGGGTCAAGCGGTTCACCGCGCAGGCCCGCCCGGGCGCGTACCTCCGGGTGATCCAGGAGGGCTCGGTCTCCCCCGGCGACCCCGTCGAGGTCATCCACCGGCCGGACCACGACGTGACGGTGGAACTCTGGTTCCGCGCCTTCACCACCGAGCGCGCCCTGCTCCCGCGCACGCTCGCGGCGGGCGAGGCGATGGAGCCCTCGGCGCACGAGACCGTACGCCGGTACGTGGAGAAGTACGGGGCGGGGTCCGGCCCGGAGTAGAGCCGGCAGCCGGGGAAGCTAGGTTGCGCCTATGACGACTGCGTTGATTACGGGATCCACGGCGGGCATCGGCGCCGCCTTCGCCCGGCGGCTCGCCGCCCAGGGCCACAATCTGGTGCTGGTGGCACGCGATGCGAAGCGGCTCGGCGAGCAGGCCACCGAACTGCACGACCGGCACGGCATCGAGGCCGAGGTGCTGGCCGCCGACCTCTCCACCGACGCGGGCATCCAGTCGGTCGAGCACCGCCTCGGCGACCGCACGCACCCCGTGGACCTGCTGGTCAACAACGCGGGCTTCGGCAACAAGGGGCGTTACCTCGAGGTCTCGATGGCCGACGAGCTCGCCATGATCAAGGTGCACGTCGAGGCGGTGCTGCGGCTGACCTCGGCGGCCACCTCCTCGATGCGCGAGCGGGGCCGGGGCGGCGTGATCAACGTGGCCTCGGTCGCGGCGTTCGTACCGCGCGGCACGTACGGGGCGAGCAAGGCCTGGGTCGTTCAGTTCACCCAGGGCGCGGCGCGGGACCTCGCGGATTCCGGCGTACGGCTGATGGCGCTGTGCCCGGGCTTCGTGCGGACGGAGTTCCACCAGCGTGCGGGCATGGGCACCGACAACATCCCGGGCTGGCTGTGGCTGGACGCCGACAAGCTGGTGGCCGCGGCCCTGGCCGACCTGGCGCGGGGCAGGACCGTGTCGATCCCGGACCCGCGGTACAAGGCGCTGATGGGCGTGGTGAAGCTGGCGCCGCGCGGGCTGCTGGGCGGGGTGTCCTCGCGTACGGGCCGCAAGTACGGCCCCCAGTAGCGTCAGTAGCGTTCACGACCCGCCGGTGAGCGGCCACCAGAGCCGACCCTGAAGCCGCCAAACGGGCTAAGTCTCCCTAAACTGGACATGTCCTATCTCCAGCGGGAGGCGACGCGATGACATTCGTACAGGTGATCGATTACGAAACCCGGCGGTTCGATGAGATGAACGCGCTCATCGACCGCTGGGCCGAGCAGAGCAGCGGCAAGCGCACCGCCACGCACACGATGATCGGCCAGGACCGCGAGGCCCGGAACCACTACGTGGACATGGTGGAGTTCGCCTCGTACGAGGAGGCCATGAAGAACTCCCAACTCCCGGAGACAGACCGGATGTTCCAGGAGATGGTGGCCCTCTGCGAGGGAATGCCGAAGTTCATGAACCTCGATGTGGTCCGCGACGAGCACCTCAACAAGGAGCTCGCCAACCGGGTGTTCCAGGAAGCCGCCATGGGCGGCAACATGAGCGTCCTCGACGACTGCTTCGCGACGAACTACATCGACCACGACGTCAGCAAGGAGGAACCCACCGTCATCGGACGCGAGGGCATGCGGTCGGACATGGAGGCGTGGCGTGCGGCCTTCGACATGACCTTCGAGCCGACGGCCCAGCTGGCCGAGGGCGACATGGTCACGACGGTGTGGAACTGGCGCGGCACCCACAAGGGGACGTTCATGGGAGTCGCCCCGACCGGGAAGACGTACGAGATGTCCGGGAGCACCACCTTCCGATGCGAGAACGGAGAGATCATCGAGGGCTGGTGGCACTACAACCCCGGCTCCCTGCAACGCCAGATGGGCGGGTCCGGATCGCCCTACGGATCCTGAAGCCCGAAGCCGACCACGGGGAAGGCCCCGCTCCGCGGATGCGGAACGGGGCCTTCTCGGCGTGGAGCGCGATCAGTGGCTGTGGCCGTGACCGTGGCCGTGACCGGCGTCGCCCTCTTCCTCCGCCGGCTTCTCGACGACCAGGGTCTCGGTCGTGAGCAGCAGGGAGGCGATGGAGGCGGCGTTCTCCAGCGCGGAACGGGTGACCTTCACCGGGTCGATGACGCCGGCCTTGACCAGGTCGCCGTACTCGCCGGTGGCGGCGTTGAAGCCCTGGCCCTTGTCGAGCTCGGCGACCTTCGAGGTGATGACGTAACCCTCGAGACCGGCGTTCTCGGCGATCCAGCGCAGCGGCTCGACGGCGGCGCGGCGCACGACCGCGACACCGGTGGCCTCGTCGCCGGCCAGGCCGAGGTTGCCCTCGAGGACCTTGACGGCGTGGACGAGCGCGGAGCCACCGCCGGAGACGATGCCCTCCTCGACCGCGGCGCGGGTCGCCGAGATGGCGTCCTCAAGGCGGTGCTTCTTCTCCTTGAGCTCCACCTCGGTGGCGGCGCCGACCTTGATGACGCAGACGCCGCCGGCGAGCTTCGCCAGGCGCTCCTGCAGCTTCTCGCGGTCCCAGTCGGAGTCCGTGGACTCGATCTCGGCCTTGATCTGGTTGACGCGGCCGACGACTTCCTCGTGGCTGCCGCCACCGTCGACGATGACCGTGTCGTCCTTGGTGATCGTGACGCGGCGGGCGGAGCCCAGTACGTCCAGACCGGCCTGGTCGAGCTTGAGGCCGACCTCCTCGGCGATGACGGTGGCACCGGTGAGGGTGGCCATGTCCTGGAGCATCGCCTTGCGACGGTCACCGAAGCCGGGGGCCTTGACGGCGACCGCGTTGAAGGTGCCGCGGATCTTGTTGACGACGAGGGTGGAGAGCGCCTCGCCCTCGACGTCCTCGGCGATGATCAGCAGCGGCTTGGAGGCGCCGGCCTGGATGACCTTCTCCAGCAGCGGCAGGAGGTCCTGGATGGAGGAGACCTTGCCCTGGTTGATCAGGATGTACGGGTCGTCGAGGACGGCCTCCATACGCTCCTGGTCGGAGACCATGTACGGGGAGAGGTAGCCCTTGTCGAAGGCCATGCCCTCGGTGAACTCCAGCTCCAGGCCGAAGGTGTTGGACTCCTCGACGGTGATGACACCGTCCTTGCCGACCTTGTCCATCGCCTCGGCGATGAGCTCGCCGACCTGCTGGTCCTGCGCGGAGAGCGCGGCCACGGCGGCGATGTCGGACTTGTCCTCGATCGGACGGGCGGTCGCGAGGAGCTCCTCGGACACGGCCTTGACCGCGGCGTCGATGCCCTTCTTCAGGGCGGCCGGGGAAGCACCCGCGGCGACGTTGCGCAGACCCTCGCGGACCAGCGCCTGGGCCAGCACGGTGGCGGTGGTGGTGCCGTCACCCGCGATGTCGTTGGTCTTGGTCGCCACCTCCTTCACGAGCTGCGCGCCCAGGTTCTCGTACGGGTCGTCCAGCTCGACCTCGCGGGCGATGGTGACACCGTCGTTGGTGATGGTGGGGGCGCCGAACTTCTTGTCGATGACGACGTTGCGGCCCTTGGGGCCGATCGTCACCTTGACCGTGTCGGCAAGCTTGTTGACGCCGCGCTCGAGGGCGCGACGGGCGTCCTCGTCGAACTTCAGAATCTTCGGCATGGGAGCGGTTCAGTCCTCTCGTTGCGATCGGCCGCTCACCGCGACCGCCACCGCCTGGAACGAACTACGCCCCTCGCCGCCCGGCATCAGCAGGGTGACCAGGGGCGCAGCTCAAATCAAAACTTGAAGCGAATTACTTCTCGACGATCGCGAGCACGTCGCGAGCCGAGAGGACGAGGTACTCCTCGCCGCTGTACTTCACTTCGGTGCCGCCGTACTTGCTGTACAGCACGACGTCGCCGACGCTGACGTCCAGCGGGAGACGCTGGCCGTCCTCGAAGCGACCCGGGCCCACGGCGAGGACGACGCCCTCCTGGGGCTTCTCCTTCGCGGTGTCCGGGATGACCAGGCCGGAGGCCGTGGTCTGCTCGGCGTCGAGCGGCTGGACCACAATGCGGTCCTCAAGCGGCTTGATGGCAACCTTGGAGCTGGCGGTCGTCACGATCCGACCTCCCCCTTCGGAGATCCGGGGTTAACTGTCTGGGGTGGCGACCAGGTCGATCCGTCGTCGCGGGTGCCGGACCTGCCTGTCGCTACGTTGGCACTCACCCGGGGTGAGTGCCAGGTGCGACACTATTCCGGCGATTAGCACTCGGTCAAGCGGAGTGCCAATTCTCGCCGCCGGTGGTGTCGCTCCGGCCGCCCGTCCGAAGCTGCGGCCGGGCCCCTGGGGCTCCGCCCCGGACCCCGCGCCTCAAACGCCGGCGGGGCTGGATTCGGCCCTGCCTTCGCCGGGTGCCCTGCGGGCGGCTCGGCCGGGGCCTGGTCGGTGGGGTCGGTCCGCGGGGCCGCTCCGGGTTGTCTCCTCGGCTCGCGCACTGAGCCCGACCCGACGCCATCGGCCCAGGTTGCGCGCCCACGGCGACACCACCCCGGTGCTCATGCTCACCGCCAAGGACGGCGAGTACGACGAGGCCGAGGGCCTGGACTCCGGCGCGGACGACTACCTCACCAAGCCGTTCTCCTTCGTGGTCCTGGGCGCCCGCATCCGCGCGCTCGCCCGCCGCGCCGGCGCCCCCGACCGCGGCACGCTCCAGGTCGGCGACCTCGTCCTCGACCCACCGGCCCGCCGCTGCCGGCGCGGCTGCCAGGACATCGAGCTGACCGCCCGCGAGCTCGGCGTCCTCGCCTGTCTGATGGAGCAGCCCGGCCGGGCCGTCGCCAAGCAGGACATCCTCGACGAGGTCTGGGACGCCCCCCACGGCATCGACCCCAACATCGTCGAGGTCTACGTCTCCTCGCTGCGCAAGAAGATCGACGCACCCTTCGGCCGCCGCTCGATCCTCACCGTGCACGGCACCGGCTACCGCATGTCCCCCGACGGTGGCTAGCGCGAGCCCCCGCGCGAGCATCCGCGCGCGCACCGCCGCGGCCGCGGCCCTCGCGATGGCCGCCGTCCTGGCCGTCGGCGGGCTGTGGCTGCACAGTCTGCTGCGGGCCAATCTGCTCGACAACACCACCGGCCGCACCGAACTCGCCGCCCGCAAGGTCGCCGCCCAGCTCGACAGCCGGACCCTCCCGCCCGACGGCCGGCTGCCCGCGCCCGAGGGCGGGGTGGACCTGGTCCTCGTACGGGACGCGGCCGGGCGGACCGTCGCCACCAGCGGCGACCCGGAGGACGCCCCCGACCTCGGCGAGCTGCGACCGGGGCCCGGTGAGGACTCCCGCTCGGCCGTGCTGCCGCCCGCCCGTCCCGGCCTGGAGCGGCGGGCGGTGGTGGCCGTCGAGGTGCCCGGCGTGCCGGGGGCGCACGACGCGGGCACGGTGTACGCGATGACCGTGCTCGGCGACGTGGACGACGCGACCCGGGCCGTCGCGGCCGGCCTGCTCGCCGGGGCGCCCCCGCTGATCGGCTTCGCCGCGGCCCTGGCCTGGTGGGTGACGGGCCATGCGCTGCGCCCGGTGACGGCGATCCGCACCGAACTGGCGGCGGTCACCGCCAGCGAGCTGGACCGCAGGGTTCCGGATCCGGGCGGGGCCGACGAGATCGCGCAGCTGGCCCGGACCGTCAACGACACGCTGGACCGGCTGGAGCGCTCCGACGCGCGGCAGCGGCAGTTCACCGCGGACGCCTCGCACGAGCTGCGCAACCCGCTGGCCGCCGTCCGGTCCCGGCTGGAGGTGGCGCTGGCCATGGACCGCCCCGACCGGGAGTCGGTGGCGGCCGCGCTGGCCGATGCCGAGCGGCTCCAGGGGATCGCGGCGGACCTGTTGCTGCTGGCCCGGCTGGACGGCGGGCCGCCGCCGCGGACCGAGCCGGTGGACCTGGCGCTGCTGGCCGCGGAGGACCTGGCCCGCCGGCGTGAGCCCCCGGTCGGGCTACGGCTGGACGCGCGGGCACCCGTACCGGCGGCCGGGGATCCGGCGCGGCTGGAGCGGGCACTGGCCAACCTCGTGGACAACGCCCTGCGGCACGCCCGCGCGGAGGTCGTGGTCCGGGCGGAGGGGTCCGGGGACGGCTGGGCGGTGCTGGAGGTGACGGACGACGGCCCGGGCATCCCGGAGGCGGACCGGGACCGGGTCTTCGAGCGGTTCGTACGGCTGGACGCGGACCGCGGCCGGGCCGGCGGCGGGACCGGGCTGGGCCTGGCCATCGCCCGGGAGATCGCCCGGGCGCACGGGGGCGACGTACGGGCGCTGCCGGCGCCCGCCGGGGGCGCGCGGCTGGTCCTGCACCTGCCCGCGCGGCGGCAGCGGGCCTGAAGCCGCTTTCAGGATCTTCAGGTTTTCCTCAGCGCGGGGGCCGCAGCATCGACAGGCATGAGCGCGCACCGGAGGAAGACGACCGCCCGAGGCCGCCGGACGTCCGGCCCGACGTCCCGCCCGACGCCCCGCCCGATGCCCCACCGGCCGTCCCGCCGCAGGCGCCTGGGCCGCACCCTGCTGATCACGGGCTTGGCGCTGGCGGTCATGGCGGGCGGCGGCGCCTGGTACCTGTACCGGGACCTGGCCGCCGGCATCGGCAGTTCCAAGGCCCTGCAAGGCGCCGAGAAGTCGACGTCGGGCGATACGAACATCCTGCTCATGGGTCTGGACAGCCGTAAGGACCAGAACGGCCAGGGCCTGCCGCAGGACGTCCTCGACAAACTGCACGCCGGCAGCTCGGACATCGGCGGCTACAACGCGAACACCCTGATCCTGCTGCACGTGCTGGGGGACGGCAGCCAGGCGAAGGCCTTCTCGGTCCCGCGCGACGACTTCGTCGACATACCCGGGCACGGCAAGGACAAGATCAAGAAGGCGTACGGGCTGGCGAAGGAGAAGAGGCAGGAGCAGCTCGCCGGGCAGGGGGTCAAGGACTCCCGGCAGTTGGAGCGGGACGGCCGGGAGGCGGGGCGGAAGGCGCAGATCGAGACGGTGCGCGCCTTCCTGGGGGTCCCGGTCGACCACTTCGCCGAGCTGAATCTGGCCGGTTTCTACCACCTGGCGGACGCGCTGGGCGGCGTACCGGTGTGTCTGAAAAAGGCGGTGAAGGACAGCTACTCGGGCGCCGACTTCCCGGCCGGCCGGCAGACCCTCGACGGCCGGCAGTCGCTCGCCTTCGTGCGCCAGCGGCACGGCCTGGACGGGGGCGACCTGGACCGGACGAAGCGGCAGCAGGCCTTCCTCGCGGGTGCGACGCAGAAGCTGAACTCGGCAGGGACCTTCACCGACCCGGGGAAGCTGATCAAGCTGATCGACGCGGCGAAACAGGACGTGGTGACGGACGAGGGGTGGGATCTGCTGTCGTTCGTGAAGCAGGCGAAGAACCTGTCCGGCGGCCGGGTGCACTTCACGACGCTTCCCATCGAACGCTTCGGAAGGAACCATGGGGAGGACGTCAACGTCGTAGATGATATGAAGATAAAGCGCCTCATTGCCGAGCAGATCGGGCCGAAGCCGACTGCGAGCCCGAGCGCACCGGGGACCCCGGTCGCACCGGCACCGGTGTCACGTGAGGCGTCACCCCCCTCCGCGTCCCCGCCACCGCCGGCTTCGCCGCCCACCCCCTCCACCCCGGACGGCGGCGGCATCCCGTGCGTGGACTGAGGCCCCTGACGACGGCGGGGTCCCGCCGCCGGACCGAAGCCCTGCTGCTGCTCCTCGTCGTCACCATCGCCGTGTTCGGGCACGTGTGCGCGGGCCTGGCGATGAACGGGGAGCTACCCGCCAACCTCACGGGCTTCACGATCAGCCTGACCCTGCTGTCGCTGGTGGGACACCTGGGCGTGCGCCGGTTCGCGGCCTACGCGGATCCGCTGATCCTGCCCCTCGCCATGCTGCTGACCGGGCTCGGACTGGTCCTGCTGCACCGCCTCGACCAGGGGTACATCGAGCGGTACAACTCGGATGCCAACGCGCCCGGGCAGCTGATGTGGACGGTGGTCGGGGTCGCCGCCTGCATCCTGGTGCTGGCCCTGCTGCGCGACCACCGCCTGCTGCAACGCTTCATCTACATCACCATGGCCGTCGCGCTGGTGCTTCTGATCGCACCGGCGTTCTTCGGCGCGGACACGTACGGCGCGAAGCGCTGGATCAAGCTCTTCGGGTTCTCGCTCCAGCCCGGCGAGTTCGTGAAGATCATGATCGCGATCTTCTTCGCCGGCTACCTGGTCATCCACCGGGACTCGCTGGCCCTGACGGGCCGCAAGTTCCTCGGCGTGCGGCTGCCGCCGATGCGGCAGCTCGGACCGATCATCACGGTGTGGATCGTGTCCATGCTCGTTCTGGTCTTCGAGCGCGACCTCGGCACCTCGCTGATCTTCTTCGGCGTCTTCGTGGTGATGCTCTACGTGGCCACCGAGCGCACCAGCTGGATCGTGTGCGGCCTGGTCATGGCCTCGGTGGGCGCGTTCGTGGTCGGGTCGACGGAACCGCACGTCAAGGCGCGGGTGGCGGCCTGGCTCAACCCGCTGTCGTACTACTGGGAGACCCGGCCCCCGGGCGTCACCTCGGATCAGTCCGCGCAGGCGCTGTTCAGCTTCGGCACGGGCGGGATGTCCGGCACCGGGCTGGGCATGGGCCACCCGGAGCTGATCGCGTTCGCGGGGCGCAGCGACTTCATCCTGACGACGGTGGGCGAGGAACTCGGCCTGGCGGGGGTGATGGCCGTACTGATCCTGTACGCGCTCCTCGTGCAGCGGGGCCTACGGATGGCACTGGGCGCCCGCGACCCCTTCGGCAAACTCCTGGCGGTGGGCCTGGCCTCGGCGCTGGCCCTCCAGGTCTTCGTGGTGGCGGGCGGCGTGACGGGCCTGATCCCCCTGACGGGCAAGGCCCTGCCCTTCCTGGCCAAGGGCGGCTCGTCCCTCCTGGCCAACTGGATCATGATCGCCCTCCTCCTCCGCATCAGCGACAGCGCGGAACGCGGACGCGAGGCGGACGCCCGCGGCCCGGCCGAAACGACGATCACGCCGGTGGTGCGGGTGTAGGGGGCGGGGGCTTGGGGGGCTTCGGGGGGGGCGGGGCAGAGCTTCGGGGGGTGGGCCGGTGGCTTCGGGGAGCCATGTGCCTGCGGGGCCTGATCAGGGATGAGCGGCCGGGTGCCAGCGGCCCAGCCAGAGCAAAACCCCGACCAGACCCCCGGCCGGAGCGAGAAGCGCGTCAAATCGCTATGCGCTCCTCAAGGACGGCGTCCGGCGGCCGTCAGTGGCCGGTCAAGAGCCGCCTGCGGCAGAGAACACAGCGTCAGCCTCGGCTGCGTCATCGAACGACCGGACCATGCCCGGCTCGCCAATCGTTGATGCGTTTACGGATGCTGGGCCCCATCTGCAGATCGTCAATGGCCTCGGGGGCGAACCACGCCACCTCGAACGACTCGTCAGACGTTCGGAGCCTGCCTCCGGTAGGTCGGGCGAGAAGACAGATCGAGAATTCCTGCCGGACCTCACCGTCGTCGTAGGCGAAGACGTGTCCCGGGTCGGTGTACGTCCCGACGATCCCGGCGATCTCGACCCTGATGCCGGTCTCCTCGAAAGTCTCGCGGACCGCGCAGTCACCGATGGACTCCCCCAGCTCCATCTTGCCACCGGGAAGAGCCCACATCCCGTTGTCCGTGCGTCGTTGCAACAAGACCCGGCCGTCCTCATCCACGACGACGGCTGAAGCCGCGGGCACCAGACTGTTCGCCTCGGGCGCGTTGGGATCGTCCTCATAGTCACGCCTGGCCATTTCGTCCCGTCTCCCGAATGTCACGTCCTCGGCTCCAGAGCTCTTCGACATGAGCGGCGAAACGGTCGAACATCCCGTCCGCCTGCCTGCGTCGTAAGTGCATCATCGGCGAATCATGGCCGACCCTGCGGGCCAGGATCGGGGTAACGATCATCTCGTCGTCGAACCGGAAGACGGAAAGGTTGACGTGACCCGTCTCGAACCGGCCTTCGATACCACTGACGTCACGCAGTTTCTCCAGCTCGTTCAGTGTCACGGCGATGCGGGTGGAGAGTGTCAGCGGTACGCCCTCCTCGGCTTCCCGGGCTGCGGTGACCGGGCTGCTCGGGTCGCCGATCAGGAAGCGCACGCGACATCCGCCCTGGGCCTTGCGCCGCAGCGCACCTGCGAGGTTCGCCTGCTCCAGCCATAGGAAGTAGTTGGTGTACCCGGCGAATACCAGCTCCCGCTGCGCTTTCGTCACCAGGGACTTCCACAGGCTTGCCGGCGCTGCCGAGCGGTAGGGGAAGACCTGGACTATCTCTCTGTCCGGCCCGGTGGTGAGTGCCGACCGGACGGCGTTGGGCCACAAGGCTGCTTCCTCCTCGCCTAATGCCTCGCAGGCCGCCCATCGGTGACGGGCATGAGGAATGCGATTCGACTCAGTGATCCATCGACCAACCGTCTTCGCATCGACCCCGCAAGCTTCTGCGAGCTGCATTTCGGTCATCTTGGCATGCGCCATCGCCCGCCGGAGCGCGTGATTCATAGTTCGCCTCCACTGACCGTTGGGGACGCAACGAACCGTAACGGTGGAACGTCCCAAACGTCCCGTGAACGCGGTACCAACGCACTGACGAGGGACGGAACATCGGTGCGTGCCTAGTCATGACACCGAACGGTGCCTCAGGACTGGGAATTGACCCACACCACCGCGAAAAGGAGGCCCCGTCATGCCCCATCAGATGCCGATGCTCGCTACTTCATCCGGGACGCCGCTGTGATCCAGGGCTCGGGCGATGAGGAACCGCGCCGCGAGTCATGCGTCGAAGTCGTACTCCAGCACGTAGGACGCGGAGTCGAGAGTCATCTCGTTCACCTCGACAGCCCGCCCTCCTTCAGCGAATGCGGTGCGGACGATCTGGATGACGGGGGTGCCCATCGAGAGCGAGAGGCGCTCTGCCTCGGCTGTCGAAGGCATACGGGAGCGGATCTCCTCGCGGAAGTGGACCGGCTTGTGGCCCAGTTCGGCCAGTCGTGCGTACGTCCCACCAGGGCCGGAGTCGATCTGAGTGATCGCGGATTCAGCGACGACGTCCGACGGCAGGTGGGAGGTCGCGAACAGCACCGGCTTGCCGTCGAGTACGAAGCGGCGGCCGCGCACCCAGACCGGAGTACCGGGCGGAACGCCGAGGGCGCCGGCGACTCGGTCGCTCGCCCCTTCTTCACGTACTTCGATCTGGTCGACGACGAGTTGCCGGTCTTCGGTATCGGCGGACCAAATGGACCGGCCCGAGCCCCACTGCTCCTGTGCCAACCGCTGGATGCCGCGCCGCCGCAAGGGACTGAAGGCTCGGACGAAGACGCCGGCGCCCTTCCGTGCCTCTGCGAGGCCTTCGTTCTGGAGTACAGCGAGGGCCTGGCGTGCGGTCATCCGGGCGACGTGGTAGGTGGCCATGAGGTCGTTCTCGCCGGGCAGGCGGTCGCCCGGTCCGTACTCGCCCGACTGGATAGCCGCCCTCAGCGCATCCGCGATCCGCTGGTACTTCGTATGACGGGCACTGCCCTGGCTGGTCATGAACCGATTACTCCTTCGCTTCTCTAGGCACCCTGGGGCCAGAGACGCACCTATTCCACCAGCGATCCGAGAGACATCTCTAGAGAGGCTACTTTGCGAAGTGGCCTCACGGCTTAGGAGTGATCCCATGCGTCAGATTCGCTGCAGCCGCGACGTGCTCGTCATCGGCACCGAAGACACCCCCTCGGCGGGGGTGACTGCGGTGATAGGACACGGCCCGGATCTACTCGACCGGGCACTGGTCGGCTGGGAGCGCTTCCTCGTCACGTTCGAGGGAGTGCCCGATGAGTGAGCGCTACGAGTACGTGCCGCATCGGCTCCTACGGCGCCGCGTCCGCGACATCGCTTCCGGCACCGAGGGCGAGTTGATGGCCGTGATCAACGAGGACGTCTCGGACTCCGCCCTGCGTGAGCGATGGATGGAGCTGGCCTACATCCGCGGCGCCTCCGGCCGCGAATTCACCACCGCGGTCGACAACATCGAGCCCGTCAGGGGCGTGCCCTCGACGGCGCCGAGCCGCTCCCGGAGCCGCGCGGCCATCCGGCCGGGCCCGGGCGCCCCCTACAGGTAGTCCTCCAGGCGCCCGATCCGGTACCCCTGCTCCTGGATGCGTTGCAGCATGCGCGTCGCCATCTGGGTCTCCGTCGAGCCCTTGAGCTCGGACGGGCCCCTGAAGTGGGCCAGGATGATGTCGCCCGGCTTGAGGGCGGAGCCCTCGGCGTACTGGAAGTTGGTGATCTGCATCGACACCCGCCACAGGACCACGGACGAGACTCCGCACTCCGAGGCGGCCCGGAGGGTGTCGTCGTTGTAGTTGCCGAAGGGCGGGCGGAAGAGCGGCGGCCGCTGGCCGAAGCGCTTCTCCAGGCGCTCCTGCTGGCCGCATATCTCGTGCTTCTGTGCCGCGAACGGCAGGGTGCGGAGGTTCGGGTGGGTCAGCGTGTGGTTGTTTATCGTGCTCGCCGAGCCGTTGTCGCGGAGCTTCTCGAAGTGTCCGTAGTCCGACGCGGCCACACTGTCCGTCAGGAACATGCTGATCGGGAGTTTGAGGTCGGCGGCCATCTTCTGGAACTCGGGGTCCTTCTCCGCACCGTCGTCGAAGGTCAGGAAGACTATTTTCTCCCCGGCCGGCACGGGTATTCGGTCCACGACCCGGGCCTTGCCCGCCTCGGGCTTCGGGAGGGCCGGCTTCTGGGCGGGCTTCGGCGCGTACTGGACGGGGGCCGTCAGGCCCCACTTCTTGTACGCCTCGTCCGACGCGCCTCCCGGCGCCGGGCTCCCCGCCGCCGACGGCGGGGCCGGCGACGGGGTGGCGGTGGCCGTGTCCGGCGCGTGTGTCGTCTTGCGGCCCAGCCGTTCGATGGGTTCCACACTGTCCCCGCACCCCGTCAGGGACAGCGCGAGCGCGCCGGCGGCCAGCGTTCCGGCTACCAACCGGCGCGCGTGCATCACAGATAGTCCTCCAAGCGGGCCACGGCGTACCCCTTGTCCGTGACGGTCTTCATGACATGACGGATCATGTCAGGCATCGTGCCCTTCCAGTCCTCCCGTCCCCGGAAGTGCGTGAGGATGATGTCGCCGGGGTGCAGGTCGCGGTCCCACTCCCGGTAGTCCATCCGGTTGGTGAACGCCTCGGCGTTCCACAGCGGCACCGCCTTGATCCCGCAGGCCTTGGCCGCGAGCAGCGTGTCCTGGTTGTAGTTGCCGTACGGCGGGCGGAAGAGCGTGGGCCGCTTGCCGAACTGCTTCTGGATCATGTCCTGCTGGCCGCAGATCTCCTGGCGCTGCTGCTCGTACGAGAGCCCCGGCATGTAACGGTGGTTGAGCGTGTGGTTGTTGAGGACGACGCCCGCCGCCTGCATGCCCTTGAAGTACGGGTAGTTGTCGCGCACGAGGTAGTCGCTGAGGAACGCCGTGTACGGGATCTTCAGCTCCTGCATCATCTTCACGAACTCGGGGTCCTTCTCGGCCCCGTCGTCGATCGTGAGGAAGACGACCTTGTCCTCCGTCGGGATGGTGGTGAAGACCGGCGGCAGTTCCTCCTCTTCGTGGTCATACACCTCGAAGCCATCGCGCGTCTCGATCTCGGGCTTCTCCTTCGGCGCCGCCGGGGCGAGGAGCGGCAGCTTGGCCAGGCGCCACTTCTTGACCGCGGCGAGGCGCGCCTGCTGGGCTGCCTTCTGCCGCTCCGCGGCGGTGCCGAGTGCGCCGGCCGCGGCTTCCGCACCCTTGCCCGTCTTGGCCTTCTCGGCCTTGTCCGGGGCTCCGGACTCCGCGGAGCTGCACGCCGTGCCGAGGGCGGCGACCAGCATCGCGGCCAGCGCCACCCCGAACCGGCCGCGCGGACGTGCCGCGGACCGGTGACCCAGTTGCTTCTTATGTTCCTTTTGTCGGACTAGCTGCATAGCAGCGCATCCTGGCACCGCGCGGGCCGACTCCCCGGAAGACACCGCGACGGGCCGCCCCACCTTCCTCCGGCTGGCCCACAGCGGCCCGTCGCCGCCGGCCCACACCGGCCCGCACCGGCCCCGCCCCACCGGCCCGTCGCCGACAATGGGAGCGTGACCCCCGAAGACTTCGCCGCCCTCCTCACCCCGGAGGGGCGCGCCCTCCTCGACTCGCTCCGCGACTACGACCCCGCCCAGGAGCTGGCCGTCGCCACCCGGCTGCGCCGCGAGCACCCCGCCGGGCTGGTGTCCGCCGCGCTCGGGCAGGCCCGGCTGCGGCAGCGGGCGGTGGCGAAGTTCGGGGCGGAGGACGCCTTCCGGATGTACTTCACCTCCAGCGGCGGCGAGATGGCCACCCGTGCGTCCGTGGCCTCGTACCGCGCCGAGCGGCTCGCGGCCCTCGGCGTACGCAGCCTCGCGGACCTGTGCTGCGGCATCGGCGGGGACGCCCTGGCCCTGGCCCGGCTCGGCATCCGGGTGCTGGCCGTGGACCACGACCCGCTGACGGTGGCCGTCGCGCGGGCCAACGCCGAGGCGCTGGGGCTGGCGGACCTGATCGAGGTCCGGGAGGCGGACGTGACGGACGTGGACGTGTCCTCGTACGACGCCGTCTTCATCGACCCGGCCCGGCGCGGCGGGCGCGGCCGGATCTTCGATCCGGAGTCCTACTCGCCGCCGCTGTCGTGGGCCGTGGCGACCGCCCGCGCGGCGAAGTACGCCGCCATCAAGATCGCCCCGGGGATCCCGCACGAGGCCGTCCCCGCAGAGGCCGAGGCGGAGTGGATCTCCGACCAGGGGGACGTCAAGGAGGCGGTGCTCTGGTTCGGCACCGAGCCCGGGACCGTGCGCGCCACGCTGCTGCCCGGCCCGCGCGCCCTGCACACCGCCGATCCGCTGCCCGATCCGGAGGCCGGGCCGGTCGGCCGCTACCTCTACGAGCCCGACGGCGCGGTCATCCGCGCGCATCTCGTGGCCGAGGTGGCCGAGCAGCTGGGCGGCCGGCTCATCGACCCGACCATCGCCTACGTCACCGCCGACGAGCTGCGCGCGACGCCGTACGCGACCTCGTACGAGATCACCGACGTGCTGCCCTTCGGCCTGAAGAAGTTGAAGGCGCTGCTGCGCGAGCGCGGGGTCGGCGTCCTGACGGTGAAGAAGCGGGGCTCAGCGGTCGAGCCGGAGGAGCTGCGCAAGAAGGTGAAGCCGCAGGGCCCGAACTCGGCGACGGTCTTCCTGACCCGCGTGGCGGGGGCCCCGTCGATGCTGATCGGAGCCCCGACGGGGGCGCCTGCGGCGAAGCCCGTACGGTGATCCGCCGCTGGGCCGGGGCGGGGGCGGTCCCGGGCTGCGCCCGGGCTTCCGGGGCTCCGCCCCGGACCCCGCGCCTCAAACGCCGGCGGGGCTTGATTCTGCCCGGAGGAAGGCTCGTACGGCCCAGCGGTAGTGGGCGGCGGCCTTCGCCACGCCCAGCAGTCCGGTGATCCAGAGGATCATGCCGAGGCCCATGTAGTACGCGACTTCGCCGTACGTCTCCTCCCCCGGCCGGGCCGACACCGCGACGCCGAAGGTCAGCCAGAGTCCGGCCGCGGCCAGTACGAAGGAGGCCAGCAGCCAGGTCAGGCTCCGCCCGGGCGCGCGCACCTGACGGTCGGTCGCCGGGTCCCGGTCGGCCTCGGCCCACGCGCACAGCAGCCGGCGCACCTGGCGGTCGCGCCGGGCGCCCCAGGCGAACCAGAACCCGGCGGGGACCAGCACGCCCGCGCCGAGCACGACGAAGACGATCCCGAGGAGGCAGGAGACGAGGTCGCCCTCCTCGAAGGCCATGAGGGCCATGCCGACGAAGGACCAGCCGAACGCGAAGACGGCGGAGACGGACCAGAGCAGCAGCAACCGTCCCAGGCCCAGGCTGCGTTGGCCCAGGTCCAGCAGGAACCGCGCGCGGTCGGCCCGTACGGCCGTCTCGTCCAGCCAGGCACGCAGGTGCGCGGGAGGCGGCGGGGGCGGCAGGTCACGGCGAGGCATGCACATGACCATAGCGGCACCGCGTCCATGCATGGTCGAGTCCCCCGCCAGGAACGTGTGCCCGGCGGGCAGGTCAGTCCTCGTCGACCCCCACCGACTCGAACCGCCAGCGGTGCACCGCCCGCGTGATCAAGTCGGGTGCGGGTTCCGGCAGTTCGGGCAGATCCGCGCTCACGCCCTCGGCCGTCTCCCACCAGGTGATCACGAGCACCCGGTCCTGCGGGGCCCGGAACACCTCGCGGCGCACCGGCTCCCGGGCGAGGACCTGCGACCGGGCCCACTCCAGCAGTTCGGTGCCCCGGCCGTCGGCGGCCCGGGCCTCCCACATCAGCGCGACAGTGCTCACGAGTACAGGTTGTCCTTGCTCAGCTCGTGCACGTGGTCATGATCGTGTCCGTGTCCGTGTCCGTGTCCGTGCGAATGGCCTTGCGCGTGTCCGTGGCCGTCCGCCTTGCCCGGCCCCTCGCCCTCGCCCGTTCCGACGCCCGGCACGTGCGGGTCCGTCACCGGCAGCGAGGAGTCCGCGGACAGGTCCCAGTCCGAGGCCGGCCGGTTCCGCTTGACCATCTCCGCGCCCAGCGCCGCCACCATCGCGCCGTTGTCCGTGCACAGCCCCGGCCGCGGCACGCGCAGGACGATCCCCGCGTTGTCGCACCGCTCCTGCGCGAGCGAGCGCAGCCGCGAATTGGCCGCGACGCCGCCGCCGATCATCAGGTGGTCGACGCCCTCGTCCTTGCACGCCCGGATCGCCTTGCGCGTCAGCACGTCCACCACGGCCTCCTGGAAGGACGCGGCCACATCGCGCACGGGCACGTCCTCGCCCGCGTTCCGCTTCGCCTCGATCCAGCGGGCCACGGAGGTCTTCAGCCCGGAGAAGGAGAAGTCGTACGCCGCGTCGCGCGGGCCCGTCAGCCCGCGAGGGAAGTTGATCGCCTTCGGGTCGCCCTCGCGCGCGAGCCGGTCGATGACCGGTCCGCCGGGGAAGCCCAGCTGGAGCACGCGCGCGATCTTGTCGAAGGCCTCGCCCGCCGCGTCGTCGATGGTCGCGCCGAGCGGCCTTACGTCGGAGGTGATGTCGGGGGCCAGCAGCAGGGAGGAGTGCCCGCCGGACACCAGCAGCGCCATGGTCGGCTCCGGCAGCGGCCCGTGCTCCAGCTGGTCCACGCAGATGTGCGAGGCGAGGTGGTTCACCCCGTACAGGGGCTTGCCCAGCGCGTACGCGTACGCCTTGGCCGCCGAGACGCCGACCAGCAGCGCCCCCGCGAGTCCCGGTCCGGCCGTGACCGCGATGCCGTCGAGGTCGCGGGCGCTGACCCCGGCCTCCTTCAGGGCGCGCTCGATGGTCGGGACCATCGCCTCCAGGTGGGCGCGCGAGGCCACCTCGGGCACGACTCCGCCGAAGCGGGCGTGTTCGTCGACGCTGGAGGCGATCGCGTCCGCGAGCAGGGTGGTGCCCCGGACGACGCCGACGCCGGTCTCGTCGCAGGACGTCTCGATGCCGAGGACGAGCGGTTCGTCAGCCATTGCTCTCACTGCTCTCAGTTCTTGCTTGTGCGGGGTCGGTCAGTCGCATGACGAGCGCGTCGACGTTGCCGGGCTGGTAGTAGCCCCGCCGGAAGCCGATGGGCTCGAAGCCGAAGCGCTCGTAGAGCTTCTGGGCCCGGGAGTTGTCCACCCGTACCTCCAGCAGCACCTCGGCGCACTCGAAGGCGGTGGCGGCGCGCAGCAGGTCGGTCAGGAGCCGGGCGCCGAGCCCGGTCCCCCACTGGTCGCGGGCGGCCGCGATGGTCTGTACGTCGGCCAGGTCGCCGGCGGCCGCGAGCCCGGCGTAGCCCACGAGCCGGCCCGAGGGGTCCTCGGCGACGACGTACCTGCGGGTGGCGTGCGGGCCGCGGGCGTGGGCGAGCTCGGACCAGAACATCCCCGCGGACCAGGCGTCCTCGGGGAAGAGCTCGTGCTCCAGTTCCAGCACCGGCTCGATGTCCCACCAGCGCATCTCGCGCAGCACCGTGCTCACCGCGGTCACTGTGGGGTGACCACCTTGTAGTTCTTGGGCACCTGCGCGTCGGGCCGGCGCAGGTAGAGGGGGACGGGGGGCAGGAACTCCTCCCCGGCGGCCAGCCGCTCCGCGGCCAGCGCGGCCAGGGCGGCGGCCGACTGGTGCTCGGGGCCCCGCGCGTCCGGGAACACCTCCGGGTACAGGAGTGCGCCCTGGCCCACCGCGGGCAGCCCCGCGACCTGGTCGGCGATGTCGGCCGGGCGGTCCACGGCGGGCTCCGCGACGCGCGTGCGCGGGTCCTCGTAGCGGGCCCAGTACACCTCCTTGCGCCGGGCGTCGGTGGCCACGGTGAAGGGGCCCTCGATTCCGGCGGTCCCCGCCGCGTAGGCGAGGCCGTCCAGGGTGCACAGGCCGTGCACGGGCACGCCGAGCACGGCGGCGAAGGTGGAGGCGGTGACGAGGCCGACGCGCAGCCCGGTGTAGGGGCCGGGGCCGACTCCGACGACGATGCCGGTGAGGGCGTCGAGTTTCAGCCCGGCCTCGGCGAGCACCTTGTCGACGGAGGGCAGCAGCAGCTCCCCGTGGCGGCGGGCGTCGACCTGGTTCGACTCGGCGAGGACGGACTCGCCGTCGTACAGGGCGACGGTGACGGCGGGCGTGGCGGTATCTACAGCGAGCAGGAGCACGCGAACAGCCTACGACTCCCGGCAGCGGGGGCCTTGCGGCCGGGCACCGGGCAACCCGGCTGCTACCTTTCGATCGAGGTGGACAAGTCGAGCGTTCGGCACGGAGGGTGGAGCAAGGTGGCACGCAGCAGCTCGGGAATCGTGGCCGGGCTCACCGCCGCGGCAATCGCCGTCGTGGGCTTCCTCGGCTACCAGGCCTCGGCGACGGCTCCCGCACATCCTCCGAAGGCGGCCGAGCAGGCCCCGGCCCCCGCCGAGAACCCGGTCCCCGCCAAGGTGGACCCGGCCAAGCCGCTGCCCGTGCCGGCCGATTCGGGCAGCGGGGTGCGCGTCGTGTACTCCGTGGGCCAGAAGCGGGTGTGGCTGGTGGGAGACGCGGGGCAGGAGCCCAAGTCCTTCGCGGTGGTGCCGAGCACGGTGCACCCGAAGGCGGGGAGCTACTCGGTCAGCTCGCGCTCGGGCGCGGTCACCGGATCGGACGGGGTGCCGATCGAGCACGTCGTACGGTTCGCCGGTTCGGACGGCGTGGTGGTGGGTTTCAGCGCCCGGGTGGACGGTGCGACGCCGGAGCCGGACCCGAACAAGAAGACCGGCGGCATCCGCATGTCGCGCGCGGACGGTGACGCGATGTGGGCCTTCGCGACGATCAGCGCGAAGGTCGTCGTCGTTCCCTGACCGGCTCGGCGGCCGCCGTCGGTCCCGGACCCGGCTCCGGCTCCCGCTCCCGCTTCACCCGTACGCGGTACGGCTCAGGCCGCTTCGGACTCCGGAGCGGCCTGTTCCACGACTCCGCCGACCCCCGTCGCCCTGCCCGCCGCGACGGCCCCGGCCGCCCCGTCGTCGTACTGGGCGTCCTGGCGCGCGGGCGGCGTGGAGACGGCGCTGGCGGCCAGGCCCGCGGCAAGCAGCGCCCGCATCGACACGGCGGACGGCCGGGGGTCGCGCTGTGCTCCTGCTGGTGCCGACATGGTGCCTCCTGAACCCGGGGACGCCGAACTTAGGCATACCTAAGAAACTCTCGGTACCATGTCACCACGTGCGCTGCCAATAGCGCAATATCTTGCCGACCTGTTGTCGGTACGTTTACTCCGAGAGGACGCCGGCCAGGGCGTCGAGCCCCGCTCCCGCGGACCAGCGCGCCCCGACGCCGCGCAGCGAGACCTGCCGTACGTCGTCCAGCACCTCCTCGTGGCCGACCGCCCGGGCGATCACCACGTGCAGCCGGTCGTCGGAGAGCTCCTCCACCTTGCCGTCGCCCCATTCCACGACGACCACGGACTCGGGCAGCGAGACGTCGAGGTCCAGGTCCTCCATCTCGTCGAGCCCGCCGCCCAGGCGGTACGCGTCCACGTGCACCAGGGGCGGCCCGTCGCCCAGCGAGGGATGCACCCGGGCGATCACGAAGGTCGGCGAGGTCACGGCCCCGCGCACGCCCAGGCCCTCGCCGAGGCCGCGGGTCAGCGTGGTCTTGCCCGCGCCCAGCTCCCCGGTCAGCAGCACGAGGTCGCCGGGGCGCAGCAGGCCTGCGATCCTGCGGCCCAGGTCCCGCATCGCGTCGGGGGAGCCGATGGTGACGACGGTCTCGGTGGGGAACCCGGTCTCAGGCGCCGGTGCCGGGCTGCGCTGTGCTTCCAGCGGTACTTCTTCCATGTCCGCCAACGTTAGTCGCTGCGGGCACCACCCCCGTGCGCGCCAGCAGATCGGTCAGCAGCCCGGTCACGGTCTCGGGCTGCTCCAGCATCATCAGGTGCCCGGCGGTCTCCAGGACGGCCAGTTCGGCGCCCGGCAGCGCCTCCTTGATGGCCTCGCTGTGCGCGAGCGGGGTGATCATGTCCCGGGCCCCGGCGATGACGGTGACGGGGATGTCCGCGAACCGCTGGAGCGCGGCGGTCTTGTCGTGGGCCTGGAAGGCCGGGTAGAACTCGGCGACCACGTCGATCGGGGTGGCCTCGATGAGCCGTTCCGCGAAGCGGGCGATGGCCGGGTCCACGTCCCGGGAGCCGAACGAGTACATCTTGATCATGCCGGCGAAGAGGTCGGCGGTGGCCCTGCGCCCCTTCTCGACGAGTTCGACCTGCGAGCCGAGGGCCTTGAGCACGCCCGGCAGGAGCCTGCGTACGGCGCCCACGCCGACGGACGGGAGCCCGTACGTCACCTCGCCGAGGCTGCCGCTGGACGTGCCGACCAGGGCCACGCCGACGACGCGCTCGCGCACGAGGTCGGGGAACTGCTCGGCCAGTCCCATGATGGTCATACCGCCCATCGAGTGACCCACCAGGATCAGGGGGCCCTCGGGGGCGGCGGCGTCGATGACGGCCTTCAGGTCGCGGCCGAGGTGTTCGATGGTGACCGGTTCACCGTCCGCCTGGGCGATGCCGCGCGCGCTGCGGCCGTGGCTGCGCTGGTCCCAGTACACGGAACGGACCACTCCGCGCAGGGCGGCGCGCTGGAAGTGCCAGGAGTCCTGGCCGAGGCAGTAGCCGTGGCAGAAGACGACGGTGGCCGGGGGCGCGGACTTGCGCCTCAGGCGGCGCTTGGCCACGCCGTCGCCGGGCAGCTCGTCGACCTCGTAGTAGATCTCGGTGGCGTCCTCGGCCCGGCAGGTCCCCTCGGTGCCGCGCAGGGAGCCGTAGTCCCCTGCGGCGTCGAGCGCCAGGCGCGCCTCCCTGCGCATGCCGCGCCCCACGGTGATCCGCTCGACCGCGACACCGGCCGCGGCGCCCGCCGCCAGCACGCCGATGGCGGCGCCGGCCCAGCCGGCCTTGCGCCAGTTCTCGCTCACGCCGCCGCCCTCACTCCGCCTCAGCGGCCCAGGTACACCCGGGGCACGCGCCCTCCGATACGGGTGACGATCTCATACCCGATCGTGCCCGACGCCTCGGCCCAGTCCTCGGCGGTGGGTTCGCCGCGCCGGGCGTCCCCGAAGATCACGGCTTCGTCGCCGACCCGGGCGAGGTCCTCGCCCAAGTCGACCACGAACTGGTCCATGGCGACCCGTCCCGCGACGTGGCGGATCTTGCCGCCGACGAGGACGGGCCCGCGGCCCGACGCGTGCCGGGGGATGCCGTCGGCGTACCCGGCGGGGATGAGCGCGAGGTTCGTCCCGGTCTCGGTGACGTAGTGGTGTCCGTAGCTCACGCCGTGCCCGGCGGGGACGTTCTTGACCAGCGCGAGGGAGGCCTTCAGGGTCATCGCGGGGCGCAGGCCCAGCTGGGCCGGGGTGCCGAGCTCGGGCGCGGGCGAGACCCCGTAGACCGCCAGTCCGCAGCGGACCAGGTCGAAGTGGGACTCGGGGAGGGTGAGCGTCGCGGGCGAGTTGGCGATGTGCCGGACCTCGGGGTCGACGCCCTCCTTCTCGGCGTACGCGAGCATGTCGCGGAAGGCGGCGAGCTGGAGCTGGATCGACGGGTGCCCGGGCTCGTCGGCACAGGCGAAGTGCGACCAGACGCCGGTGACCTGGACGGTGCCCTCGGCCTGGGCGGCGACGGCCGCCCCGACGAGGTCCGCCCAGTCGGCGGGCTGACAGCCGTTGCGGCCGAGCCCGGTGTCGGCCTTGAGCTGGATGCGCGCGGTGCGGCCTGCGGCGCGGGCGGCGGCCCGTACCTCGTCCAGGGCCCACAGCCCGCTGACGGAGACGTCCAGATCGGCCTCGACGGCTTCCCGCCAGGGCCCGCCGGGGGTCCACAGCCAGCACATGATCCGGCCCTCGACCCCGGCGGCGCGCAGCGCGAGCGCCTCCTCGGGCGTGGCGGTCCCGAGCCATGCGGCCCCGGCCTCCTGGGCGGCCTTGGCGCAGGCCACGGCCCCGTGCCCGTAGGCGTTCGCCTTGACCACGGCCATCAGTGCGGCCCGGGGCGCCCGCTCGCGCAGTGCGCGCACGTTCTCCCGCACGGCGTCAAGATCGATCTCGGCGTACACGCGCGTCGGTGTCTCGTTCATCGCCCACAGTCTCTCAGACCCCGCGGTGTCCCTTGCGGGGCTTGGCGGGGTGTGCGGCGCCGTTGCACGGGGCTTGGCGGGGTGTGTGCGTCTGCCGCGCCGCTGCACGGGGCTCTGCCCCGGACCCCGCGCCTCAATCGCCGGCGGGGCTGGGTTTGGCCTTGGCCCTGGCGGGGGCTTGGCGGGGTGTGGGGCGGGGCCGCTCCGGAGCGTCTCCTCGGCTCGCGCACTTAGCCCCGGCTACGCATGTGCGGCCTGGGTTGCGCGCTCGTCCTGCGGGGACTCTCCTGCGCGACCCCGCCCCACGCCCGGGCTTCGGAAGGCGAAGCCGTGGTGGAGGGGAGTGGGGACGCGCAGGGTTGTCCCCGCAGGACGAGCGCGCAACCGGCCTGACCCTTCTTGATCGGGCTCAGTGCGCGAGCCGAGGAGACAACCCGGAGCGGCCCCGCGGACCGACCCCACCGACCAGGCCGCCTGGCAACCCCCAGAGGCGAAGCCAGGGCCAAATCCAGCCCCGCCGGCGTTTGAGGCGCGGGGTCTGGGGCGGAGCCCCAGGGGCCCGGCTAGGCCTGGCCGCAGCCGAACCCGACACCGCCGAGCCGCCCGCAGGGCTCACGGCAAACTGCGCGCCACGCGTCCGGAAGGGCTTCGGCGACCTGATGGGCCAGGACCGGCGCCCCGGCCCCGGCGACCCCGCGCCCGGCCAGCCCGTGCAGGTACGCCGCCACCGCCCCGGCATCCGCCCCGGACAGCCCCGCCGCCAGCAGGGACCCGGCCAGCCCGGACAGCACGTCCCCACTGCCGGCGGTGGCCAGCCAGGAGGTCCCGGTCGGGTTGACCCTCACCGGGACCTCGCCGGAGGCGACCAGCGTCGTCGAGCCCTTCAGCAGCACCGCCGCCCCGTACCGCTCGGCCAGCGCGCGCGCCGCGGACAGCCGCCCCGCCTCCACCGACTCCCGCGGCACGCCCAGCAGCGCCGCCGCCTCCCCCGCGTGCGGGGTCAGCAGGGTGGGGGCCGTCCGGGCCCGCAGCAGCCCGGCGTCCAGCCCGCGCAGCCCGTCCGCGTCGACCAGCACCGGCACGTCCTGGGCCAGCAGCTCCGCGACCTCCCCGGCGCGCCCCTCCCCCAGCCCCGGCCCGGCCACCCAGGCCTGCACCCGGCCCCGCCCGATCAGCGTCTCGGGGTACCGGGCGAGCACGGCCTCGGCCGCGGGGCCCGCGTACCGCACCGCACCCGCGCCGCCGCGCAGGGCCCCGGCCACGGCCAGTACCGCCGCGCCCGGGTACTGCGCGGACCCGGCGAGGATGCCGACCACGCCCCGCCGGTACTTGTCGCTCGACGCTGTCGGCACCGGCAGCAGCCGTGCCACGTCGGCGTGCTGGAGGGCTTCCGCCTCCGGGGCCGGCAGCTCCAGCCCGATGTCCACCAGGTGCACCGCGCCCGCCGCGGAGGCGCCGGGGTCGATGAGCAGACCGGGCTTGTACGCCCCGAAGGTCACCGTCACGTCGGCGGCCACGGCGGGCCCCGCCACTTCCCCGGTGTCGGCGTCGACGCCGCTCGGCAGGTCCACGGCGACGACGGGCACCCCGTGCGGGATCTGCCCGGCCAGGGCCGCGGCCGCCGGCCGCAGTCCGCCCCGGCCGCCGATCCCGAGCAGCCCGTCCACCACCAGGTCCGGCCGGTCCGGTACCGCCTGCGCCAGCCGCCCGCCGGCGGCCCTGAGCGCGGCCAGCCCGCCCGCGTGCAGGCGCTCCGGATCCATCGGCACGGCCGTCACCCCGGCCCCGCGCCGGGCGAGGCGCGCTCCGGCGTACAGCGCGTCCCCGCCGTTGTCCCCGGGCCCGACCAGCAGGGCGACCCGCGCCCCGTACACCCGGCCCCGACGCCGGGTCAGCAGCCCGGCGCACACGGCCGCCAGCCCGGCCGCCGCCCGCTGCATCAGGGCGCCTTCGGGCAACCGGGCCATCAGCTCCCGCTCGGCGGCCCGTACGGTCTCCACGCTGTAAGCAGTACGCATGGGAACAGCGTCTCTGATCAGCTGAGTGATCCCATGTCAGACATAGTGTCTGGCAGGGGAGTTTCCCACCGTGAAGGGGTGGCGTGGGCATGCAGGTGGAATCCCGCGCCCAGTGTCGCTCCCCGTGGCCGGTGTCGGCTGGTGGTGGGTGTGCTGATCGTCGTCACGTCCTGGTGCCGATGGGCTGCGCGGGGCAGTCCGGGCCGGCCCGTGTGAGCGTGTCCCTCCGGACGCTTGCCCGCCGGGCCTTGCGGCCCGGTGGGGGAGGGTGCCCTGCGTCGCCTGGGCGCGGGGCGTGTTGCCTTGTGCCGGGTGGGGCCGGTCTTGGACCGGTCCCGGCTGGTCTTCGGTGCGGCCGCTGTGATGACCGCTGCCGTTTCGAGCTCGCCAACGGTGCTGCGGATGGCCAACGCACCTGTCGTGCGGTCGGTGCCGGTCTTGGTCTGGTGGGTCAGGCCACGGGCGGCGATGCGTTTCCATGCGCCCTGGTCTCGGTCGCCCTGGTATCCGCAGGAGGGGCAGACGGCCCACTTCCAGCCCGGGGTGCTGGCCCGGTCGGGGGCTTTGCGGTGCCGTAGAGGGGTCAGGCAGTACGGGCAATGTTTGGAGGTGCCGCGGGCCGGGACGCTCACGATGGCGATGCCTGCCTCGGCGGCGACATGACGCATATGCTCGGCGATCCGCCCACGAACCGCTTGGGACAGGCGGGTATTCATGGTGCGGCCCATACCCTTGGCTTCCATCGACCGCAGGTCTTCGAGGTAGATGACGCTTGCCCCGGCGGTGATGGCCTGATCCACGGCCCACCGTGCGGCAGCCCACGCCAGAGCGTCGCCCAGGTTCGAGCGGCGCTCGGACACATGGCGGATCTCATCGAGCAACAGCGTGTGCTTGCTGTTCAGCGCTGGATCGGGGGAGCTACCGTCGGTTAGGCGTCGGTACTGGTCTGCCTTTGCGTGCAGGTGCTCGGACAGTCGGCGCAGACGGTGCTGCTTGGCGAGCACCCCGGCGGCCCGGAACTGGCCACCGGAGCCGAGGGCCGTGATGGTGCCGTCGTCGTGCAATCGGGCGGCCCCGGCGGACAGCAGGGTATTCACGCCCCAGTCCACACAGAGCGCAACAGTATGCCCGGTACGTCGGGGTTTGGGCACGGCGTGAGTGTAGGCAAGGTCAGCGCGCACGAAGCCGCTGCGGGTGCGCAGGGTGGGCAGGTGCAGCAGCGCAGCGGTCGGGATCGTCGGCGGTAGGGATACCGGACAGGACACCCATGTCCAGTCCCGGTAGGAGCGCGGATCGGGCCGGGTCGGTAGTTGCAGCCGCAGCAGCGCCCGCCCCGGTTCGCTCCCGTGACGTCCGATGGTGGCCTGCTGTCCGTCGCAAGCGGACAGCAGCAGCATCCGCGCAGCCCGGGGCGCGGCCTCCAGCTCGAACACATCCACCGGCATCCGGCCACGCTGCTTCAAGAAGGAGGCGACCTGCCGGGTGCGAGCCTTGATCACGCCGCCCGGCAGAAGCTGCCCTCCTGGAACGGCCTCGCGGACGGCCTCCCACTCCTCATCAGTGCGCTTTGCGGGGTCAGCGGGCCACGTCTTGAGGACTCCTGCCGTGAGATCGGCTCGCCACTTCGCCGAGCGCAGTGCGCGCCCGGCCTGCTCCTGCGCCATCCGAACGATCCGGTCGTTGACACGGATTCCCTTGGGCGCGCTGACGGTCCAGCCTAGGCGGCGCAGGGCCATCCAGGCATTCGACGGCAGTTTCCGGCCCTCGCCGTCCTCACCCGAGGCGAGGGTATCCACGTCGGCTGCGTTCCCGCGCGCGGCCATCAGCTCGGTGGCCATACCGGAGATCAGATCAGCGGCCCATCCCACGCGCTCCGCGAGTGCAGTCGCGGTCAGGACTTCACAAGTCTCCTCATCCACACCCCTACACAGGAGGCCACGGGCGCAAGAGGTACGGGACGTCTCGCCGCTCGCGAGCGGAATTCTCCGACCCACAGTCCCGCCCCTCCCCACCCGTGATGCTGTCATCGGATCAACGACACCACTGCGGAAGAGTCACACATTCGACCCACGTACCTACATGCGACAGCCGCACCTAGCAGGCCGACCGCCGACCGCACATAGACGATCACTACGGATACCTGATTCATCACGTGAGCCAGCCTGCCCCACGGCGGGAGTCATCCCTCGGCGATCACCACGGCCGAGGCGATACCGGCGTCGTGGCTGAGCGAGATGTGCCAGGACTTCACGCCCAGGGCGAGCGCCCGGGCCTCGACCGTCCCGGACACCCGCAGCCGCGGTTGTCCGGAGGGTTCGACGCAGACCTCGGCGTCGGTCCACAGCAGCCCGGCGGGCGCGCCGAGCGCCTTGGCGAGTGCCTCTTTGGCGGCGAACCGCGCGGCGAGCGAGGCGGTCCCGCGCCGCTCGCCGCTCGGCAGCGTCAACTCGGCCTCGACGAAGAGCCGTTGTGCCAGGTTCGGCGTACGCTCCAACGCCGCGCCGAACCGGTCGATCTCCGCGACGTCGATCCCCACGCCGATAATCACAATGAACCAGCCCTACTCAGCCACTCACTCCACGGTCACCACTGCGCCCATTGTCGGCGACCTGCTCCGCTCGCTCCGCTCACTCCACAGTCACCACTGCGCCCGATTCGTCGATGACCTGCTCCGCTCACTCCACAGTCACCGACTTGGCGAGGTTGCGCGGCTGGTCCACCTCGTTGCCCCGCGCCGTCGCCAGCTCGCACGCGAACACCTGCAACGGCACCGTCGCCACCAGCGGCTGGAGCAGCGTCGGCGTCGCCGGGATGCGGATCAGGTGGTCGGCGTACGGGACGACCGCCTCGTCGCCCTCCTCCGCGATCACGATGGTGCGCGCCCCGCGCGCCCGGATCTCCTGGATGTTCGACACGATCTTGTCGTGGAGCACCGACCGGCCGCGCGGCGACGGTACGACCACCACCACCGGCAGGTCCTCCTCGATCAGCGCGATCGGGCCGTGCTTGAGCTCGCCCGCCGCGAAGCCCTCGGCGTGCATGTACGCCAGCTCCTTGAGCTTGAGCGCGCCCTCCAGGGCCACCGGGTAGCCGACGTGCCGCCCCAGGAAGAGCACGGTGTCCTTGTCGGCCAGGGACCGCGCGAGCGCCCGTACCGGCTCCATGGTCTCCAGGACGGTGTCCACGGCGGCGGCGATGTCCGACAGCTCCCGGATCACCGCCTCGATCTCGTCGCCCCACTTGGTGCCCCGGACCTGCCCGAGGTAGAGGGCGACCAGGTAGCAGGCCACCAGCTGCGTCAGGAAGGCCTTGGTCGAGGCGACGGCCACCTCGGGTCCGGCGTGCGTGTACAGCACGGCGTCGGATTCGCGGGGGATCGTCGAGCCGTTCGTATTGCAGATGGCCAGCACCTTGGCCCCCTGCTCGCGCGCGTGCCGGAGCGCCATCAGGGTGTCCATGGTCTCGCCGGACTGCGAGATCGCGACCACCAGCGTCCGCTGGTCCAGGATCGGATCGCGGTAGCGGAACTCGCTCGCCAGCTCCGTCTCGCACGGGATGCGGGTCCAGTGCTCGATGGCCAGCTTCGCGATCATGCCCGCGTGGTAGGCCGTACCGCAGGCCACGATGACGACCTTGTCGACCTCCCTGAGCACCGAGGCGGGGATGCGCACCTCGTCGAGGGTCAGCGAGCCGTTCGCGTCGATCCTGCCCAGGAGGGTGTCGGCGACAGCCTTCGGCTGCTCCGCGATCTCCTTGAGCATGAAGTAGTCGTAACCCCCCTTCTCGGCCGCCGAGGCGTCCCAGTCCACGTGGTACGCCCGCACGGTCGCGGCCGAACCGTCGAAGTTGGTCACCGAGACCCCTTCGCGGCGAAGCTCGACGACCTGGTCCTGCCCCAGCTCGATCGCGGACCGGGTGTGGGCGATGAACGCGGCCACGTCCGAGGCGAGGAAGTTCTCACCTTCTCCAACGCCCACCACCAGGGGCGAGTTCCGGCGGGCGCCGACCACCACGTCCGGCTCGTCGGCGTGCACGGCGACCAGGGTGAAGGCGCCCTGAAGCAGCCGGCACACCTGTCGCATGGCCTCCGCGAGGTCCCCGGCGGCGGCGAAGTGCTCGGCCAGCAGATGGGCCACGACCTCGGTGTCGGTCTCGGACTCCAGCCGGTGGCCGCGCTCGGCGAGTTCGGTGCGCAGCGCGGCGAAGTTCTCGATGATGCCGTTGTGTACGACGGCCACCCGGCCGGAGTTGTCCAGGTGGGGGTGGGCGTTGACGTCGGTGGGCCCGCCGTGGGTCGCCCACCGGGTGTGCCCGAGGCCCGTGGAGCCGGCCGGCAGCGGTCGCCCGACGAGTTCCTTCTCCAGGTTGACGAGCTTGCCGGCCTTCTTCACGGAGACGAGGTCCCCGTCGGCGAGGACGGCGACGCCGGCCGAGTCGTAGCCGCGGTACTCCAGCCGCTTGAGTCCGGCGATGACCACATCGAGCGCCGACTGCGCTCCCACGTAACCCACAATTCCGCACATAGGCAGCAGGGTACGCCGTAGTCAGCTGTCTGCCCGGTACCTGAACAAGACGAAACCCCGCCCCGGCGAATGCGCCGGAGCGGGGTTGACGTTCACCTCGCGAGAGGTCAGACGAGCTTCTTGCCCTGCGCCTCGATCAGCGTCTTCGGGAACACGGCGGTACCCGTCAGGCTGATCGACGAGAGGGTGGCCAGCGTGTTGCCCTTGCGCGCCACGGTCAGCAGGACGGTGCTCTTGTCGCCGTCCTCCAGGTCCATGGTGAGGACGAAGCTGACGGACTCGTCGCCCACGGAGACGGTCTCGCCGGGCTTGACGCTGTCGAACTTGGTGACCTCGGTGCCCTCGGTGACCGAGAAGCCGCCCGCGCACGCCTGGCCGGCCGACTTGATGGACGCCAGCGTCTCCTCGGCACCCTTGGCGTCGTACGAGGAGAGGCCGGTCAGCGTCGTGGTGATGCCGATGGCGTTCGTGATCGCCGCCGCCTTCTCCTCGGCGGTCGCGTCCGGGCCGACCTCCTTCGGCTTGGCGCCGAAGGCCGTGAGCGCGACACCGGTGGGCGTGCCGATCTTCTGCTGGCCGTAGGCCTGGAGCAGCACCTTGCACTCGGGCTTGTCGGTGGTGCCCACGGCGGCGCCGGACGCGGAGGCCTTGGTCGCCGCGTCCTTCGCCTCGATGTAGTCGGGCAGCTCGGCCTGCGTGACGAGCAGCGGAGCCAGCTCGGCGTCCGTCTTGCCCTTCGCGGCGGGCGCGGCCGACGCCGCCGGGGCGGACGGCTTGGCGTCCGCCTTCTTGTCGTCGGCCTTGTCGGCGCCGCAGGCGGTGGCGAGCAGGGTCAGGGACACCGCGGAGGCGGTCAGGACGGAACGGCGGACAAGAGCGGAACGCACGAAGAATCTCCCCCAGGAAGTACACAGACGGCGCACGGACAGTGCACAGAAAACAGTCAGGGCAGCCCGAAGGAAGTACTCCGGGGCTGCGGTGATCCACAATGTACGGCTCCGACCGATCGCCTGATCGACATTTTCGGCCGTCGGCGCCGATCGTGACCCGGGCGAGATCCGCGCTGCCCCCAATCGAGACCGGAGCCCCTACAACCCCGGCGCCTCACGCCCCCGGCGGCCCTACCGGCCCCTCGCCCCCCTGCACCAGCCCCCGCGCACGTGACCGACCACACCACCCACAACCGCCGCCGAGCCCCGACAATGGCGGTGTGATCACTTCGCCGCCACGAAGCAGCACGCCGGACAGCGCAACGGAGCGCACCGGTCCGGGCGGGCCTTCCGGGCGCCCGGCCCACCGCCGGGCCCCCGACGCCTCCCCGTACGTCGACCTCACCCGCGCCGAGTGGAGCGCCCTGCGCGAGCGCACGCCGCTACCGCTCACCGCCGACGAGGTGGAGCGGCTGCGCGGCCTCGGGGACGTCATCGACCTCGACGAGGTCCGCGACGTCTACCTCCCGCTCTCCCGCCTCCTCAACCTGTACGTCGGTGCCACCAGCAACCTCCGCGGCACCCTGAACACCTTCCTCGGCGACGCGGGCAACGGCCACGGCGCGCAGCAGGGCACCCCCTTCGTCATAGGGGTCGCCGGCTCCGTGGCCGTCGGCAAGTCCACCGTGGCCCGGCTGCTCCAGGCGCTGCTCGCCCGCTGGCCCGAGCACCCGCGCGTGGAGCTGGTCACCACCGACGGTTTCCTGTACCCGATGAAGGAGCTCCAGCGCCGCGGGCTCACCTCGCGCAAGGGTTTCCCGGAGTCCTACGACCGCCGCGCGCTCACCCGCTTCGTCGCCGACATCAAGGCCGGCAAGGACGAGGTGCGGGCCCCGGTCTACTCGCACCTGATCTACGACATCGTCCCGGGCGAGGAGCTCGTCGTACGCCGCCCGGACATCCTCATCGTGGAGGGCCTCAACGTCCTCCAGCCGGCCCTCCCGGGCAAGGACGGCCGGACCAGGGTGGGTCTCGCCGACTACTTCGACTTCAGCGTGTACGTGGACGCGCGCCCCGAGGACATCGAGCGCTGGTACCTCAACCGGTTCCGGAAGCTGCGCGAGACGGCGTTCCAGAATCCTTTCTCCTACTTCCGCAAGTACACGCAGGTCTCCGAGGAGGAGGCCCTGGAGTACGCGCAGACCATGTGGCGGACCATCAACAAGCCCAACCTGCTGGAGAACGTGGCCCCCACCCGCGGCCGGGCCACCCTGGTCGTCCGCAAGGGCCCGGACCACAAGGTGCAGAAGCTGAGCCTGCGCAAGCTCTAAGGGGTGTCCGGTGGGTCAGGGCCGCCCCGGGCTTCCCGACCCTGACCCACCGGACACCCCCTAGTGGTTATGGTGCGGGAATGCTGCATCTGCGGATGATCACCCCGCACCACCTCACCGAGCGGGTGGTGGCACTGATCGACCAGACGGTCGGCACCACCCATCTGGTCGTCCTCACGGGCGCCGCCCGCGACCCCGAGGGCGATCTCGTGCTGTGCGACGTAGCCCGCGAGGCGGCCGACGAGCTGCTGCAGGAGATGCGCAACCTCGGCATCGACAAGACCGGGTCGATCGCCGTCGAGAACATCGACCTGTCGATCTCCCGGCGCGCCGACGACGCGGAGGAGGAGGCACCGGGCGAGGCCGCCGACGCGGTGATCTGGGAACAGCTCGCCGAGTCGACGCACGAGGAATCCACCCTCACGATCACCTACAGCGCCTTCATGATCCTGGCGACGATGATCGCGGCCTGCGGTGTCGTGCTCGACAACGCCGTACTGATCGTGGGCGCGATGGCGGTCGGCCCCGAGTTCGGCCCGCTCGCCGGCGTCTGCACCGGTCTGGTGCAGCGCAGGCCCAGGCTCGCCGGGCGTTCGTTCTACGCGCTGGTGGTCGGTTTTACGGCGGCGATGGTGGCGACGACGGTCTTCAGTCTGGTGATGGACGCGCTCGGCCTCTTCCACGACCACCTGCTCGAAAACCCCCGGCCGAACACCAGCTTCATCTGGCAGCCCGACCCGTTCTCCTTCGTCGTGGCGCTGCTCGCCGGCGTGGCCGGCATGCTCTCGCTGACCTCGGCCAAAGCCGGTGCCCTCGTCGGCGTGGCGATCTCCGTCACCACGGTCCCGGCGGCCGCCAACGCCGCCGTGGCGCTCAGCTACGGCGATGTCGGCCAGATGTGGGGCTCGGGCATCCAGCTGGCCCTCAACCTGGGCGGCATCATCCTCTCGGGCACGCTCACCCTCATCGCCTGGAAACTGCTGTGGCGCACCCAGCAGAACCGGATGATCCGGAAGCCGGGTGCGCCAAGCAGGCCTGGCGGGGCCATTTAGCAGGTGTCGGGCTAGCCCAGCGCCGACTTGACCACGTCCGCGAGCCGCCCGGCGACCGCGCGGGCCTGCTCGATGTCGGCGGCCTCGACCATCACCCGGACGAGGGGCTCGGTACCGGACGGACGGAGCAGCACCCGTCCGGTGGTGCCCAGCTCGCGCTCGGCGTCGGCGACGGCCGCTGCCAGTTCGCCGGAGGTCGTGACCCGGGACTTGTCCACGTCGGGGACGTTGACCAGCACCTGCGGCAGTCGCTTCATGACGGCGGTGAGCTCCGCGAGGGAGGTGCCGGTGGCCGCGACCCGCGCCGCGAGCAGCAGGCCGGTCAGCGTGCCGTCGCCGGTCGTCGCGTGGTCGAGGATGATCACGTGGCCGGACTGCTCGCCGCCCAGCGCGTAGCCGTGCTCCTTCATCGACTCCAGCACGTAGCGGTCGCCGACGCCGGTCTGCACGACCTGGATGCCCTCGCCCTCCATGGCCAGCTTGAAGCCCAGGTTGGACATCACGGTGCCGACCACGGTGTTCTCGCGCAGCTGCCCGGCCTCGCGCATGGCGAGCGCCAGGACCGCGAGGATCTGGTCGCCGTCGATCTCGGCGCCCGTGCCGTCCACGGCCAGGCAGCGGTCCGCGTCCCCGTCGTGCGCGATGCCGAGGTCGGCGCCGTGCTCGACCACGGCCGCCTTGAGGAGGCCGAGGTGGGTGGAGCCGCAGCCGTCGTTGATGTTGAGGCCGTCCGGCTCGGCGCCGATCGTGACGATCTCCGCGCCGGCCCGGGTGAAGGCCTCCGGCGAGACGTACGCGGCCGCGCCGTGCGCCTCGTCCAGGACGATCTTCAGGCCGTCGAGGCGGTTGGGCAGGACACCGATGAGGTGGGAGACGTACTTCTCGAAGCCCTCGGTGTAGTCGGAGACGCGGCCGACGCCCGATCCGGTGGGCCGGTCCCAGGGAGCGCCGGTGCGGTGCTCCTCGTAGACCGACTCGATCCGGTCCTCCAGCTCGTCGGCGAGCTTGTGGCCGCCGCGCGCGAAGAACTTGATGCCGTTGTCCGGCATGGCGTTGTGGCTGGCGGAGAGCATCACGCCGAGGTCGGCGCCCAGCGCACCGGTGAGATACGCCACCGCCGGGGTGGGCAGCACACCGACGCGCAGGACGTCCACGCCCGCGCTGGCGAGGCCCGCGACGACCGCGGCCTCGAGGAACTCGCCTGAGGCCCGGGGGTCGCGGCCCACCACGGCGGTCGCCCGGTGTCCCGCGAAGGTGCCCGCCTCGGCCAGTACATGGGCTGCCGCGACGGAGAGACCGAGCGCGAGCTCAGCCGTCAGATCCGCGTTGGCGACGCCGCGTACACCATCCGTCCCGAAGAGTCGTCCCACTGTTGTCCTCCCGAGTTTCCGCTTGGCTTGTGACAGCTTGTAACCGCTTGTGACAGGTATTTGCCGCTTGTGGCGGTAAACGAACCGCCCCGGCAGCACGGAGAGTGCTGCCGGGGCGGTTTCGTTGCAGAACAGCAGGCGCAGATTAACGCTTGCTGTACTGCGGAGCCTTACGGGCCTTCTTGAGACCGGCCTTCTTGCGCTCGACCGCACGGTCGTCGCGGGAGAGGAAGCCGGCCTTCTTCAGCGCCGGGCGGTTGTTCTCGACGTCCGCCTCGTTCAGCGCACGGGCCACACCGAGGCGCAGGGCGCCGGCCTGGCCGGAGACGCCGCCACCCGAGATGCGGGCGATGATGTCGTAGCGGTTGTCCAGCTCAAGGAGCTTGAACGGCTCGTTGACTTCCTGCTGGTGCACCTTGTTGGGGAAGTAGTCCTCAAGGGTGCGACCGTTGATCTTCCACTTGCCGGTGCCCGGAACGATCCGGACGCGGGCGATGGCGTTCTTGCGACGGCCCAGGCCGGCGGCCGGCTGGGGGTCGCCGAAGCGGCCGGCAAGGGACTCGGAGGTGTAGTCGCCCTCGACGACAACCTCGGACTCGCTGGTGTACTCCTCGACGTTGCCCTCGAACTCGTCGACGGGGGTCGTCTCGGCGGTGGTCTCGGCCACGATGCTCCTCAGAATTTTCTACGTCTTAGGGGGTGGCCGGAACTACTGCGCGACCTGGGTGATCTCGAACGGCACCGGCTGCTGGGCAGCGTGGGGGTGCTGGTCGCCCGAGTAGACCTTCAGCTTCGAGAGCATCTGACGGCCCAGGGTGTTCTTGGGGAGCATGCCCTTGATGGCCTTCTCGACGGCCTTCTCCGGGTTGTTCGCCAGGAGGTCGTCGTAGCGCACGGAGCGGAGACCGCCCGGGTAGCCGGAGTGGCGGTAGGCCATCTTCTGGGTCGCCTTGTTGCCGGACAGGTGAACCTTGTCGGCGTTGACGATGATGACGAAGTCGCCCATGTCCATGTGGGGGGCGTAGGTCGGCTTGTGCTTGCCCCGCAGGAGGGCAGCGACCTGGGTCGCCAGACGGCCGAGGACAACGTCCTGGGCGTCGATGACGAGCCACTGGCGCGAGATGTCGCCGGGCTTGGGGCTGAACGTACGCACGCGTATGCCTTCGCTTCTTCAGTGGTGGTATCCCAAGGGCGCAAGCCCAGCGGGAAGGTCCTGACAGGGTCACCACGGACGATCACGACAGCCCTCGTCCACATCGGGGACGCAACCCGTGTGAACCGCTGGTCATCGGTCCGGTGGACCGGCGCAAGGCCCTTTCACGTGAGAATGAGAAAGCCAATACGCATAACAAACCAGCAGGATACCCAAGCAGACCCTTACGGGTCAAAACGCGGTCCGCGATGCCGATGGTGCTGGCGTCGCGGCGCACTCCGGTTCGGTCCTGAGTGGGGACCCCGCAGTTGTTACGGGCTCCAGAGTAACCCGCCCGGAGCGCAGCGCACGACGCGCCAGCAGAATCGCGAGCCCGCACAGCGTGAAGCAGTCCTTGAACGCCCGCCGCTTGGCCTCCAGCTCCGAAGGCCACGGAATGCCCGCCACCTGGGGCCCCAGGGCCGCCCAGAACCAGGGGGAACGGGGCATCGAGCCCGGCCGCACCGCGGAGGCCAGCAGCATCGGAACCACCACCAGCAGGTAGTGGTCGAAGGAGGGCCGCGACACCAGGAATGCGGCGAGCATCACCATCGACGCCGTCTCCACCAGCCGCAGCTGCCCCCCGTCGAGGTCGTCGGCCCGGCCGGTGCGCCGCCACCGCGCCCAGGCCGCCCACAGCCCGGCCACAGCGCCCGCGAACGCCACCAACACGGCCACCGCCGCCGGCACCCCCAGCCGCGGCAGCACCGCGATCGGCGACGCGTCCCACGGCAGCGCGTACGCGTCCTGCCCCTGGAGCAGGAAGGGCAGGGTCTTGGTGAAGAACAGCGACGGGCTCGGCATCATCAGCGCACCCGCCAGCGACATCCCCAGCGGCACCAGCACCGCCACCGCCAGCCCCCGCCACTGCCGGGCGAACAGGAAGAGCACCCCGATCGGCACCAGCATCGGCTTGCAGGCGATCGCCAGCCCGATCACCAGCCCGGCCGCCCCCCACGACCTGCGGTGGGCGAGCAGCAGCGCCACCGGCAGGGCCGCCGCCGAGATGGCCGTCCAGTTGCCGATCAGCACGAGGTTCACGTACGGCTTGTAGGCGATCGCGAACAGCGCGAAACCGCCGACCGCGAAGCGCGAGCGCAGCGGCACCGAGAACAGCCTCAGCGCCGCCCACCAGCCCGTGGCCAGCAGCCCGGTCATCCCGAGCGGCAGCACCCAGCGCAGCACCGTCTGCGGCAGCAGCGCCTCCGGCACCGCCATGATCACGGCACTGGGGAGGTAGAGGAACCGCTTGTCCTCGTACGGGGACCCGCCCGCCAGCAGGGTCTCGGCCGCCTTCACCACGAAGGCGTTGTCCGAGCCCCAGTTCGCGCGCAGGCTCGTGGAGACGCAGATGCCGAGGAGGACCGCGAGGGAGAGCGCCCGCCACGACCGGGATGCGGGCCGCAGCAGCCAGTCGGTCAGCTGGTTGCCCGTGTCCGGGCCGTCCCACTTCATGAGCCAGATGCTAGGCCGCAGGCCCACAACGCCTCTCCCTCGCCTCTGCCGAGGGGGTTGTCTCCCCCTAGCGCTTCCGGTCGACCCTACGTTCGTCCCACACGGGCTCCTGAGTCTCCCGCACAACACCGTCCGAACCGAAGACCAGGTAACGGTCAAATGTGCGCGCGAACCAGCGGTCGTGGGTGACGCACAGCACCGTGCCCTCGTACGCCTCCAGACCGTCCTGGAGCGCCTCCGCCGACTCCAGGTCCAGGTTGTCCGTCGGCTCGTCCAGCAGCAGCGCCGTGGTTCCGGCCAGCTCCAGCAGCAGGATCTGGAAACGGGCCTGCTGGCCGCCGGAGAGCTTCTCGAAGGGCTGGTCGCCCTGGCGCTCCAGCTCGTACCGGCGCAGGGCGCCCATCGCCTGGCCCAGGGGCTTCGCCGCCTCCGTCCACAGGATGTCGACGAGCGTGCGGCCGAACAGCTCCGGATGGGCGTGGGTCTGCGCGAAATGGCCGGGAACCACCCGTGCGCCCAGCTTCCAGGTGCCCGTGTGCTTGACCTCCTCGCCGGCCATCAGCCGCAGGAAGTGCGACTTGCCGGAGCCGTTCGAGCCGAGCACCGCGACCCGCTCCCCGTAGAACACCTCCAGCGAGAAGGGCTTCATCAGCCCGCTGAGCTCCAGGTTCTCCACGGTGAGCGCGCGCACGCCCGTGCGCCCGCCCTTGAGCCGCATCTTGATGTCCTGCTCGCGTGGCGGCTCCGGCGGCGGGCCGGCCTCCTCGAACTTCTGGAAACGGGTCTGCATCGCCCGGTAGCGCGAGGCCATGTCGGGGCTGGACGCGGCCTGGTTGCGCAGCCGCAGCACCAGGGCCTTCAGCCGGGCGTGCTCCTCGTCCCAGCGCCGCTTCAGCTCCTCGAAGCGTGCGAAACGCTCCTTGCGGGCGTCGTGGTACGTGTCGAAGCCGGCGCCGTGGACCCATACGTCCGTGCCCATGGGGCTCGGCTCCAGGCTGATGATCTTCTCGGCGGCCTGGGTGAGCAGCTCCCGGTCGTGGCTGATGAAGAGCACCGTCTTGCGGGTGGCCCGCAGCTGCTCCTCCAGCCACCGCTTGCCCGGCACGTCGAGGTAGTTGTCCGGCTCGTCGAGGAGCAGCACCTCGTCCGGGCCACGCAGCAGCGCCTCCAGCACGAGCCGCTTCTGCTCACCGCCCGACAGCGTGCGCACCTCACGGAACTGTGCGCTGTCGTACGGGATGGCCAGCGCGGCCATGGTGCAGACGTCCCAGAGGGTCTCCGCCTCGTAGCCCTGGACGTCCGCCCAGTCGCTCAGCGCCTGCGCGTACGCCATCTGCGCGGCCTCGTCGTCGACGGTGAGGATCAGCTGTTCGGCGCGGTCCACGGCCTTCGCGGCCTCCCGGATCCGCGGCTGGGACACCGAGACCAGCAGGTCCCGTACGGTCGTCTCGTCCCGTACGGAGCCCACGAACTGCGACATCACGCCAAGGCCGCCGCTGAGGGTGACCCCGCCGCCGTGCGGCTGGAGCTCACCGGAGATCAGCTTCAGCAGGGTGGTCTTGCCGGCCCCGTTCGCCCCCACCAGGGCGACCACCGAACCCTCCCCCACCCGGAAGGAGACGTCGGGGAGCAGGACCCGCCCGTCGGGAAGGTAGTACTCCAGGTGGCTGGCTTCGAGATGTCCCATGCGGGGCATTGTCCAGGTCCGGCCGCGATCCGCCCAAACGGATTAGGCAGCGGGTCAGCAGCAGCCGGCCCCGGGGAGCGTCCGCAGGTTGCGGGCTTCCTTGCTGCGGGCGGCCAGCAGCTCGTCGGCCGGGTAGCCGACCTCCTCCAGGGTCAGCCCGTGCGGCTTGACCACGTGCACCGAGGAGTCCCGTACGGCCGCCGCGAGCACCTTGCCGGGCCAGTCGGTGGGCCGGTGTCCGTCCCCGACGTGCAGCAGCGCGCCGACCAGCGAGCGGACCATGTTGTGGCAGAAGGCGTCGGCCCGCACGGTCGCCGTGATGATCCCGTCCTCGGCGCGCTCCCAGCTGAGCTGCTGGAGCGTACGGATGGTCGTGGCGCCCTCGCGCTTCTTGCAGTAGGCGGCGAAGTCGTGCTCGCCGAGCAGCGGGGCGGAGGCCTCGTTCATGGCGTCCACGTCGAGCGGCCACTGGTGCCACAGCACGTGGCCGCGGCGCAGCGGGTCGACCCCGCCCTGGTGGTCGCCCACGCGGTACGCGTAGCGGCGCCAGATGGCCGAGAAGCGCGCGTTGAAGCCCTGGGGGGCCTCGGCCACCTTCCACACCCGTACGTCGTGCGGCAGCCGGCCGGCGAGACGGCGCAGCAGCTTGTCGTGGTGCTCGGCCCACACCTCCTCGGCCAGGTCGAACTGCGCGACCTGCCCGCGGGCGTGCACACCGGCGTCGGTCCGCCCGGCGACGGTCAGCTCGACCGGCTCGGACAGCCGCATCACGGTCCGCAGGGCCGACTCCAGCTCGCCCTGCACGGTCCGCAGCACGCGCTGCTTCGCCCAGCCGGAGAAGTCCTTGCCGTCGTAGCTCAGGTCCAGCCGCACCCGGACGTGCCCGGGCTCCACCTCGTCACTCACGTGACAAATCCTCTCAGAGATACGCGAACGCAGAACGGGCCCGCCCCGGTAAGGGGGCGGGCCCGTTCAGAGCCGATCAAGCGGGCTCGATCCCGAAGGATCAGGCCTCCTTGGTCTCCTCGGCGGGGGTCTCGACAGCCTCCGCCTCCTTGACCGCGCGCTTGGTGGCGGCCTCGGCCTCACCAGTGGCCTGCTGGGCGACCGTAAGGGCCTCGACCAGCTCGATCACGGCCATCGGGGCGTTGTCGCCACGACGGTTGCCGATCTTGGTGATGCGCGTGTAACCACCGGGGCGGTTCTCGTAGCGCGGGGCGATCTCGGTGAACAGCGTGTGCACGATGCTCTTGTCCGTGATCGTCTGCAGCACCAGGCGACGGTTGTGGATGTCGCCCTTCTTGGCCTTGGTCACCAGACGCTCGGCGTAGGGACGCAGGCGACGGGCCTTGGCCTCGGTGGTGGTGATGCGGCCGTGCTCGAAGAGCGACTTCGCGAGGTTCGCGAGGAGGTGCTTCTCGTGCGCGGCGCTGCCGCCCAGACGGGCACCCTTTGCGGGACGCGGCATGGTCTTACTCCTTCATATCTGCACCGGCCGTGTCAGGTACCGGTGTCAGTTCCCCCGAGGCGGATGCCGCGGGAAAGCAATCAAGCCCGGCCGGCGGTCGAGGCCAAAGGCCTCAGCCGCCGGCGACGGGAAGAATCAGTACTGCTCGGTCTCGACGAAACCCGCATCGGCGTCGTCGTCCGCGCCGAACGCGTCGGCGGCGGCGGTCGGGTCGAATCCGGGCGGGCTGTCCTTGAGGGCCAGGCCCATGCCGGCAAGCTTCGCCTTGACCTCGTCGATCGACTTCGCACCGAAGTTGCGGATGTCGAGCAGGTCGGCCTCGGAGCGGGCGACGAGCTCACCCACGGAGTGGATGCCCTCGCGCTTGAGGCAGTTGTACGAGCGGACCGTGAGCTCGAGCTCCTCGATCGGCAGCGCCAGGTCGGCGGCCAGGGCCGCGTCCGTCGGCGAGGGGCCCATGTCGATGCCCTCGGCGTCGATGTTGAGCTCGCGGGCCAGACCGAACAGCTCGACCAGGGTCTTACCGGCGGACGCCATGGCGTCGCGCGGGCGCATGGCCTGCTTGGTCTCGACGTCGACGATCAGCTTGTCGAAGTCGGTGCGCTGCTCGACTCGGGTCGCCTCGACCTTGTAGGTGACCTTGAGGACCGGGCTGTAGATGGAGTCGATCGGGATGCGGCCGATCTCCTGGCCCAGCTGCTTGTTCTGGACGGCGGAGACGTAGCCGCGACCGCGCTCGACGGTCAGCTCCATCTCCAGCTTGCCCTTGCCGTTGAGCGTGGCGAGGACCAGGTCCGGGTTGTGCACCTCGACACCGGCCGGGGGCGCGATGTCAGCAGCGGTGACCAGGCCGGGACCCTGCTTGCGCAGGTACATCACGACCGGCTCGTCGTGCTCCGAGGAGACGACCAGCTGCTTGATGTTGAGGATGATGTCGGTGACGTCTTCCTTGACGCCCGGCACGGTGGTGAACTCGTGCAGGACGCCGTCCACGCGGATGCTGGTGACAGCGGCACCCGGGATGGAGGACAGGAGCGTGCGGCGCAGGGAGTTGCCGAGGGTGTAACCGAAGCCCGGCTCGAGCGGCTCGATCACGAACCGCGAGCGGTACTCGTCGACGACCTCTTCGGTCAGCGAAGGACGCTGAGCGATAAGCATGTCTGTGTTCCTTCTTTCGTGGACGCCCACTATTTGACGTCCGACGGTCACTGCATACAGCAAGGGTACGGGCGGTACGTCCCCCCGAAGGGGTTCGTACCGCCCGGACACTCAAAGACGCACAGGTGCGTCCGCTGCGTCAGACGCGGCGGCGCTTCGGCGGGCGGCAGCCGTTGTGCGGGGTGGGGGTGACGTCCTGGATGGAGCCGACCTCGAGGCCAGTGGCCTGGAGGGAGCGGATCGCGGTCTCGCGGCCGGAGCCCGGACCCTTGACGAAGACGTCAACCTTGCGCATGCCGTGCTCCTGCGCGCGGCGGGCGGCCGACTCGGCGGCCATCTGCGCGGCGAAGGGGGTGGACTTGCGCGAGCCCTTGAAGCCGACGTGGCCGGCGGAGGCCCAGGAGATCACGTTGCCCGAGGGGTCCGTGATCGAAACGATGGTGTTGTTGAACGTGCTCTTGATGTGGGCGTGCCCGTGAGCGACGTTCTTCTTTTCCTTGCGGCGCACCTTCTTGGCAGCGCCCTGACGACCCTTGGGGGGCATCTAAATCTCCTACGGGAGGTGGTCGGTCCTACAGCGCAAGACCGCTGAACAGGACTACTTCTTGCCCGGCTTCTTCTTACCGGCGATCGCGCGACGCGGACCCTTGCGGGTACGGGCGTTCGTGCTGGTGCGCTGACCGTGCACCGGGAGGCCGCGACGGTGGCGGATACCCTGGTAGCACTGGATCTCGACCTTGCGGCGGATGTCGGCCTGGATCTCGCGGCGGAGGTCACCCTCGGTGCGGAGGTTGGCGTCCACGTACTCGCGGATCTTGACGAGGTCCTCTTCGGCCAGGTCACGAACGCGGGTGTTCGGGTTCACACCGGTGGCCGCAAGGATTTCCTTGGACCGGGTGCGACCGACACCGAAGACGTAGGTAAGTGCGATCTCCACACGCTTTTCGCGCGGGATGTCAACACCGGAAACGCGTGCCATTCAATGGCTCCTGTGTGTTCGGGGGTCTTCCGCAGAACCGACCCCGACCGCCGACCACTCCGAAATGGGTGATGGTACGCCCGGGTCCCCGGCCCCCGCCGGAGGTACCGCCGGCCCTGATACGGGCTGGGCGGGTTCTGCGTATGTACGTTTTCTTACGTCGCGCGAAGAACTGCGGAAGGCAGGTCGGTCGGCGTGCGTCAGCCCTGGCGCTGCTTGTGGCGCAGGTTGTCGCAGATGACCATGACCCGGCCGTGACGGCGGATCACCTTGCACTTGTCGCAGATCTTCTTGACGCTCGGCTTGACCTTCATGTTGGTGAGGTTCTCCGGGTCAGTGCCACCACCCGCGCAGGGACAAGACGCCCAAGCGGGAGTGAGGACAAGATCTACTTGTATCGGTAGACGATCCGGCCACGCGTCAGGTCGTACGGAGACAGCTCCACGACGACCCGGTCATCCGGGAGGATGCGGATGTAGTGCATGCGCATCTTGCCGCTGATGTGCGCGAGGACCTTGTGACCGTTCTGCAGTTCCACCTTGAACATCGCGTTCGGGAGGGACTCGATCACGGTGCCCTCGATTTCGATGGCACCTTGCTTCTTGGCCACGCTTCGCCCTTCGAATCGGCTACCTTGATCGGCCCCGTGCGCCATGCAGGCATGGGAGTGCACGAGAGCCGACGAGTCAGTCTACGTCAGGGCACCCAGAAAGACGAATCCGGAAAGTTTGCCCCAGAGTCTAGATCATTAACCGAGGGGGTCCGGAGCTGTGGTCACTCCGTACTCCGCCAGCTTCGCCTTGCCGCAGTCCGGGCTGGTCAGGACGATGGGTCCGGCCTCCGTCAGTGCGATGGAGTGCTCCCAGTGCGAGGACCAGGTCCCGTCGGTCGTGATGACCGTCCAGTCGTCCGCCAGTACCTCCGTCTGGGCGGTGCCCAGGGAGACCATGGGCTCGATCGCCAGGCAGACGCCCGGGACCAGCTTGATCCCCTTGCCCCGCTTGCGCGAGACGTAGTTCAGCAGGTGCGGGTCCATGTGCATCTCGGACCCGATGCCGTGGCCGCCGTAGTCCTCGATGATCCCGTACTTGCCGGTGGCGGGACGCGGCTGGCGGCGGATGTACTGCTCGATCGCCTTGGAGATGTCCACGAGGCGGTTGCCGAGCTTCATGGCGGCGATGCCGGCCCACATGGACTCCTCGGTCACCCGGGAGAGCTCCAGGAGCTCAGGGGCGTGCCCAGAGCCCACGAAGGCGGTGTACGCGGCGTCGCCGTGCCAGCCGTCCACGATCGCGCCCGCGTCGATCGAGATCACGTCGCCGTCCTTGAGGACCGTCTTCTCGTCCGGGATGCCGTGGACGACGACCTCGTTCACCGAGGTGCAGATGGTCGCGGGGAAGCCGCCGTAACCGAGGAAGTTCGACTTGGCCCCGGCGTCCGCGATCACCTTGCGGGCCACCATGTCCAGATCCCGCGTCGTGGCACCCGGCACGGCCGCCTCACGGGTGGCCGCGTGGATCGCGGCGACGACCAGCCCTGCCTCGCGCATCTTCGCGATCTGCTCGGGGGTCTTGATCTGGACCATGAGGAACAGCCTTCCGTTTCTTGCGGCTGAACCGCCGCCGCTCTCGCGGACGTGGTCGCTGTCCGCTGTGGTTGCTCAATTATCGGCTGATGTCGTGCCGGGGCGCGTCATACAGACGGCCGCGGTGCCCCGAGGGGACACCGCGGCCGTACGTGCACAAAGGGGGTGACTACTTCTTGAGGGCGTCCATCGCGCGCTTCGTGATCTCCGCGACCTCGCCGAGGGCGGGGATCGTCGACACGAGGCCCTGGGCCTTGTAGTAGTCGATGATCGGCTCGGTCTCCGCGTGGTAGACCGACAGCCGGTTACGGACCGTGTCCTCGGAGTCGTCTCCGCGCTGGTACAGCTCGCCGCCGCAGTGGTCACAGACGCCTTCGGTCTTCGGCGTCGCGTACGTGACGTGGAAGACGTGCGCGGAGTTCTTGCGACAGGTCCGGCGGCCCGCGATGCGCTTGACGACCTCGTCCTCCTCGACCTCCAGGTCGAGGACGGCGTCCAGGCTCAGGCCGGCGTCCTTGAGGATCTCGTCGAGCGCCTCGGCCTGCGAGAGGTTGCGCGGGAAGCCGTCGAGCAGGAAGCCGTGCGCGGCATCGGGCTGCTCCATCCGGTCCTTGGCCATGCCGATGGTGACCGAGTCCGGCACGAGCTCACCGGCGTCCATGTACGACTTCGCGCTCTTGCCGAGCTCGGTGCCCTGACTGATGTTGGCCCGGAACAGGTCGCCCGTGGAGATGTGCGGGATCGACAGGTTCTTGGCAAGGAACGCGGCCTGCGTTCCCTTGCCCGCACCGGGCGGTCCGACGAGGACGATACGCATCAGCGGAGGAACCCTTCGTAATTACGCTGCTGGAGCTGGCTCTCGATCTGCTTCACGGTTTCCAGACCCACACCCACGATGATCAGGATGCTCGTCCCGCCGAACGGGAAGTTCTGGTTCGCCCCGAAGCCTGCCAACGCCATCGTCGGCACAAGAGCGATGAGACCCAGGTACAGCGACCCCGGCCAGGTGATCCGGTTGAGTACGTAGCTCAGGTACTCGGCGGTAGGTCGACCGGCGCGGATACCCGGGATGAACCCACCATACTTCTTCATGTTGTCTGCAACTTCCTCGGGGTTGAAGGAAATCGCCACGTAGAAGAACGCGAAGAAGACGATCAGGAGGAAGTACACCGCGATGTAGTAAGGGTGGTCGCCCTTGACGAAGTGCTTGTTGATCCAGGTGGCCCAGCCCGCGGTGGAACCGCTGAACTGTACGACCAGTGCCGGGATGTAGAGCAGCGACGAGGCGAAGATGACGGGGATGATGCCCGCCTGGTTCACCTTGAGCGGGATATAGGTCGAGGTACCACCGTAGGCACGACGGCCGATCATGCGCTTCGCGTACTGGACCGGGATCCGGCGCTGCGCCTGCTCGACGAAGACCACCAGGCCGACCATCGCGAGGCCGACGAGCATCACGACGCCGAACTCGACCCAGCCGTCGGCGATCTTGCCCTGGACCTTGATGGCCCACAGGGCGCTGATGAAGCCGGCGGCGATCGAGATGAACATCAGGATCGACATGCCGTTGCCGATGCCACGGTCGGTGATGAGCTCACCGAGCCACATGACGACACAGGTACCGGCGGTCATGGTGAGGACCATGACGACGGTGGTGAAGATCGACCGGTTCGGGACGATCTGGCTGGCGACCTGGCAACCCTGGAACAGGGCGCCAGTGCGGGCGGTGGCGACGAGGCCGGTGCCCTGCAGGATCGCGAGTGCGACCGTCAGATAGCGCGTGTACTGGGTGATCTTCGCCGTGCCGGACTGACCCTCTTTTTTGAGGGTCTCCAGCTTCGGGATGACCACGGTCAGCAGCTGCAGGATGATGCTCGCCGTGATGTACGGCATGATGCCGAGCGCGAAGATCGTGATCTGCAGCAGCGCACCGCCGCTGAACATGTTGACGAGACCGAAGAGGCTGTTGCTGCCGCTCCCCATCTGGTCAACACAGATCTGAACGTTCTTGTAGCTCACGCCGGGTACCGGGATGTGGGACCCGAGCCGGAACAGCACGATGATGCCGAGCGTGAAGAGCAGCTTCTTGCGCAGGTCGGGCGTCTTGAACGCCCGGGCGAACGCGGTGAGCACGGTGCCTCCTGCGACCCCCGCGCTACTGCGTCAGAGGTGACGGTCTGAGGGATCGACGTATACGACAAAGCAAAGGTGCACGCCACCTTACCGGCGAGTGTGCCTTCCGTGGAACGACCAACCGGGGATGCCCCATATGTGAGGCATCCCCGGTCGGGTTTCGAGCTATTTAGCCACTGAATTCGTCTTAGACGAGCTCGGTGACAGTGCCGCCGGCAGCGGCAATCTTCTCCTTGGCGGAGGCGGAGACGGCGTCAACCGAAACCTGCAGCGCCACGGAGATCTCGCCCTGGCCCAGGACCTTGACGAGGCTGTTCTTGCGAACCGCGCCCTTGGCGACCAGGTCGGCCACCGTGACCTCTCCACCCTCGGGGTAGAGAGCGCCGAGCTTGTCCAGGTTCACGACCTGGAACTCGGTGCGGAACGGGTTCTTGAAGCCCTTGAGCTTCGGCAGACGCATGTGGAGGGGCATCTGCCCACCCTCGAAGCGCTGCGGGATCTGGTAACGGGCCTTCTGGCCCTTCGTACCACGACCAGCCGTCTTACCCTTCGACGCCTCACCACGACCGACACGGGTCTTCGCGGTCTTGGCGCCGGGGGCGGGACGGAGGTTGTGGGCCTTCAGCGGGCTGTTCTCAGCCATGTTAGTCAACCTCCTCAACCGTCACGAGGTGGCGGACGGTCTGCACCATTCCGCGGAACTCGGGGCGGTCCTCCTTGACGACGACGTCGTTCAGGCGCTTGAGCCCGAGCGAACGCAGCGTGTCGCGGTGGTTCTGCTTGCTACCGATGTACGACTTCGTCTGCGTGATCTTGAGACGGGCCATTACGCACCCGCTCCCGCAGCACGTGCACGAAGGAGCGCGGCAGGGGCGACGTCCTCGAGGGGCAGACCACGGCGAGCCGCGATCTCCTCGGGACGCTGCAGACCCTTGAGCGCAGCCACGGTCGCGTGCACGATGTTGATCGCGTTCGACGAACCGAGCGACTTCGACAGGATGTCGTGAACGCCGGCGCACTCCAGAACGGCGCGCACCGGGCCACCGGCGATAACACCGGTACCGGGGGAAGCCGGCTTCAGCAGCACGACGCCCGCGGCACGCTCGCCCGTGATCGGGTGAGGAATGGTGCCCTGGATGCGGGGAACCTTGAAGAAGCTCTTCTTGGCTTCCTCGACGCCCTTGGCGATGGCCGCGGGAACTTCCTTGGCCTTGCCGTAACCGACACCTACAGTGCCGTCACCGTCGCCCACCACGACCAGCGCGGTGAAGCTGAAGCGGCGACCACCCTTGACAACCTTGGCGACGCGGTTGATCGCGACAACGCGCTCAACGTAAGCGGTCTTCTCGGCGGCAGGGCCACCGTCGCGACCCTTCCGGTCCCGCCGCTCGCCGCCACCGGCACCGCTTCCGCGGCGCTGGGGTCCAGCCATTGGATTACCTCTCTCTGTTACGTCCGTGAGTCCCGGAACCGGGGCTTAGAACTTCAGCCCGGCTTCGCGGGCGGCGTCAGCCAGAGCGGCAATGCGCCCGGCGTATCGGTTGCCACCGCGGTCGAACACGACGGTCTCGACACCCGCGGCCTTGGCACGCTCGGCGACGAGCGCGCCGACAGCCTGGGCGTGGGCGCTCTTGTCGCCTTCCACACCGCGGATCGAAGCGTCCAGGGTCGACGCGGACGCCAGGGTGTGACCCTGGAGGTCGTCGATGACCTGAGCAACGATGTTGCGGTTGGAACGCGTCACGACGAGGCGCGGACGCTCCGCCGTACCCGAGACGTTCTTGCGGATGCGGATGTGGCGGCGTGCCTTGGCAGCGCGCTTGTACGCGTCGCCCTTGGCGATCTTCACACCGTATGCCATGGCTACTTACCAGCCTTTCCGACCTTGCGGCGGATGACTTCGCCGGCGTACTTGACACCCTTGGCCTTGTACGGGTCGGGCTTCCGCAGCTTGCGGATGTTGGCGGCGACCTCGCCGACCTTCTGCTTGTCGATGCCCTCGACCGAGAACTTGGTGGGCGACTCGACCTTGAAGGAGATGCCCTCGGGCGCCTCGATCAGGATCGGGTGGCTGTAACCAAGCTGGAACTCCAGGCTGGAGCCCTTCGCGGCGACGCGGTAACCGACACCGCTGATCTCGAGAGCCTTGACGTATCCCGTGGTCACGCCGGTGATCATGTTCGCCACCAGCGTGCGGGACAGGCCGTGCAGGGCCTTGTTCTGACGCTCGTCGTTGGGGCGGATGACGTTCAGAACGCCGTCCTCACCCTTGACGATCTCGATCGGCGCCTTGACGGTCAGCGCGAGGGAACCCTTGGGGCCCTTCACAGCGACCGCCTGGCCGTCGATGGTGACGTCCACACCGGCGGGAACCTGGATGGGGAGCTTGCCGATTCGCGACATTGCTTTTCCTCCGTTCCCGACTACCAGACGTAGGCGAGGACTTCCCCACCTACGCCCTTCTTGCCTGCCTGCTGGCCGGTGAGGAGACCGTGGGACGTGGAGATGATCGCCACGCCCAGGCCGCCGAGCACCTTCGGCAGGTTGGTGGACTTCGCGTACACGCGCAGACCGGGCTTCGAGATCCGCTTGATGCCCGCAATGGAGCGCTCGCGGTTCGGCCCGAACTTCAGCTCGAGGACGAGGTTCTTGCCGACCTCGGCGTCCTCGACCTTCCAGCCGGTGATGAAACCCTCCTGCTTGAGGATCTCTGCGATGTGCGACTTGATCTTGCTGTGCGGCATCACGACGGTGTCGTGGTACGCCGAGTTAGCGTTACGCAGACGCGTGAGCATGTCTGCGATCGGGTCAGTCATGGTCATGAAGTGGCCTTCGGCCTCTCTCGCCGGGGTTTCCTGTATGCGCCATCCCTCTCCCCACTCAGTGGCGGGACGGGTGCGGTGCGGGGACCTACGGCGTAGTAAGTCGTTATGGGCGGCAGACGCCCAACCACACAAGCCTAAGGCATGCGGGGCTGGGCACCCACCGTCCAGATGCTTACCGAGAGTGCCTGGTACCGCCCAAGTCCTTACGGACGAGGGGGAATTACCAGGAGCTCTTGGTCACGCCCGGCAGCTCGCCACGGTGAGCCATCTCACGAAGGCACACGCGGCACAGGCCGAACTTGCGGTACACGGAGTGGGGGCGACCGCAGCGCTGGCAGCGGGTGTACGCACGCACACCGAACTTGGGCTTGCGGGCAGCCTTCGCGATGAGAGCCTTCTTCGCCATCTCGCTTACGCCTCCTTGAAGGGGAAGCCGAGGTGACGAAGGAGGGCACGGCCCTCGTCGTCGTTGGTCGCCGTGGTGACCACGGTGATGTCCATACCCCGGGTACGGTCGATCTTGTCCTGGTCGATCTCGTGGAACATGACCTGCTCCGTGAGACCGAAGGTGTAGTTGCCACGGCCGTCGAACTGCTTCGGCGACAGACCACGGAAGTCACGGATACGCGGCAGCGCGAGCGACAGCGTACGGTCCAGGAACTCCCACATGCGGTCACCACGGAGGGTGACGTGGCAGCCGATCGGCTGACCCTCGCGCAGCTTGAACTGCGCGATGGACTTCCGGGCCTTCGTGACGGCCGGCTTCTGACCGGTGATCGTCGTCAGGTCCTTGATGGCGCCGTCGATCAGCTTGGAGTCGCGGGCGGCGTCGCCCACACCCATGTTGACCACGATCTTCACGAGACCGGGGATCTGCATGACGTTCTCGTAGGAGAACTCCTCACGCAGCTTGCCCGAGATGTCCTCGCGGTACTTCGTCTTGAGACGCGGAGTGGTAGCCATCAGATGTCCTCACCCGTCCGCTTGGCAACGCGGATCTTGTTGCCCTCGTCGTCGAAGCGGAAACCGACGCGGGTAACGACCTTCTGGCCGTCCTTCTCCACAACCAGCTGAACGTTGCTGACGTGGATCGGCGCCTCGACGATGACGATGCCGCCGGTCTGCGAACCACCAGCGGTCTGGCCGGCCTTGGTGTGCTTCTTGACCCGGTTGACACCCTCGACCAGGACGCGGTTCTCAGTAGGGATGGCCATGATGACCTTGCCCTGCTTGCCCTTGTCCTTACCGGTGATGACCTGAACCAGGTCGCCCTTCTTGATCTTCATGCTTACAGCACCTCCGGCGCGAGCGAGATGATCTTCATGAACTTCTTCTCGCGCAGCTCACGGCCCACCGGGCCGAAGATACGGGTGCCGCGAGGGTCGCCGTCGTTCTTCAGAATGACGGCGGCGTTCTCGTCAAAGCGGATGTACGAGCCGTCCTGGCGGCGACGCTCCTTGACGGTGCGAACGATGACCGCCTTGACGACGTCACCCTTCTTCACGTTGCCACCGGGGATCGCGTCCTTGACGGTGGCGACGATGACGTCACCGATGCCCGCGTAGCGGCGACCGGAACCACCGAGAACACGGATGCAAAGGATTTCCTTCGCACCAGTGTTGTCGGCGATACGCAGTCGCGACTCCTGCTGGATCACGTGTATCTCCTGTTTGTCTGCCGGTTCCCGGCGGGGGCCTCACTCCGAAGAGCTACCGCCCCCACCGAGCCTGGCGGAACGAACCTAAGGGAAACCCCTCAGGTGCTTACTTGGCCTTCTCGAGGATCTCGACGATGCGCCAGCGCTTGCTCGCCGACAGCGGACGCGTCTCCATGATGAGGACGCGGTCGCCGACGCCGGCAGCGTTCTGCTCGTCGTGCGCCTTGAGCTTGTTCGTACGGCGGATGACCTTGCCGTACAGGGCGTGCTTCACGCGGTCCTCGACGGCGACGACGACGGTCTTGTCCATCTTGTCGCTGACGACCAGACCCTCACGGGTCTTGCGGAAACCGCGCTCGGTCTTCTCAGTCACGTTGTTCTCGCTCATCAGGCGCTCTCCACCGTCTCGATACCGAGCTCACGCTCGTGCATCAGGGTGTAGATGCGAGCGATGTCCTTACGGACGGACTTGAGCCGGCCGTTGTTCTCCAGCTGACCCGTGGCCGCCTGGAAGCGGAGCTTGAACAGCTCCTCCTTGGCCTCGCGCAGCTTGCCAACGAGCTCCTCGTTGCCGAGCTCACGCAGCTCGGACGCCTTGGTTCCCGTCGCCATCACGACTCACCTGCCTCGCGCCGAACAATCCGGCACTTCATCGGAAGCTTGTGAGCAGCGCGGGTGAGCGCCTCACGAGCAATCTTCTCGTTCGGGTAGGACAGCTCGAACATGACCCGGCCCGGGTGCACGTTCGCGATCCACCACTCGGGAGAACCCTTACCGGAACCCATGCGGGTCTCGGCAGGCTTCTTCGTCAGGGGACGGTCCGGGTAGATGTTGATCCAGACCTTGCCGCCACGCTTGATGTGGCGGGTCATCGCGATACGAGCCGCCTCGATCTGGCGGTTCGTCACGTACGCCGGGGTCAGCGCCTGGATGCCGTACTCGCCGAACGAGACCTCAGTACCGCCCTTGGCCATACCGCTGCGCTTCGGGTGGTGCTGCTTGCGGTGCTTGACCCTACGAGGGATCAGCATGTCGGTCAGGCCTCCGTTCCGGTGCTCTCGGCCGGAGCGGCGGCGGGGGCGTCGGCCTTGGGGGCCTCGGCACCAGCAGCCTGCTGCGGCTTGCGGCCACCACGGCCGCCGCGCTCGCCACCACGGCCACCACGGCCGGCGGGACGGTCGCCAGCGCCCTGAGCACCACGGGCCGGGCGGTTACCCGCACGGGCCGCAGCGTTCTCGGCGCGAACCTCGGCGATGTTCTTGACATCGCCCTTGTAGATCCAGACCTTCACACCGATACGGCCGAAGGTGGTCTTGGCCTCGAAGAAGCCGTAGTCCACGTTCGCGCGGAGGGTGTGCAGCGGCACACGGCCTTCGCGGTAGAACTCGGAGCGGGACATCTCGGCGCCGCCGAGACGGCCGCCACACTGGATCTTGATGCCCTTGGCGCCGGCCTTCATCGTGCCCTGCATGCTCTTACGCATGGCGCGACGGAAGGAGACGCGGGAGGAGAGCTGCTCGGCAACGGCCTGGGCAACCAGCTGAGCGTCGAGCTCGGGGTTCTTGACCTCGAGGATGTTCAGCTGGACCTGCTTGCCCGTGAGCTTCTCGAGGTCACCGCGGATGCGGTCGGCCTCGGCGCCACGGCGGCCGATGACGATGCCCGGACGAGCGGTGTGGATGTCCACCCGCACGCGGTCACGGGTGCGCTCGATCTCAACCTTCGAGATGCCGGCGCGCTCCATGCCGGACGTCATCATCCTGCGGATGGCGACGTCTTCCTTGACGTAGTCCTTGTACAGCTTGTCGGCGTACCAACGCGACTTGAAGTCGGTGGTGATGCCGAGCCGGAACCCGTGCGGGTTTACCTTCTGGCCCATTACCGGGAACCTTCCTTGCTGCTGACGACCACGGTGATGTGGCTGGTCCGCTTGCGGATCCGGTAGGCACGGCCCTGCGCACGCGGACGGAACCGCTTCAGGGTCGGGCCCTCGTCCACGAACGCCTCGCTGATGAACAGCGAAGTGGCGTCCGGGTGGTTGTAGTTGTGTGCGGCGTTGGCAATGGCGCTGTCAAGCACCTTGCCGACCGGCACGCTCGCGGCCTGCGGGGCGAAACGCAGGACCGCCTGAGCCTCCGTGGCATCCATGCCACGGATAAGGTCCACCACTCGGCGGGCCTTCATGGGCGTGACGCGGATGTACCGCGCCTGGGCCCTGGCTTCCATGGTTGTCCCTTCGGTGTAAGTCATAGTCGTAACCACCCCGCCTTTAGCGGCGCTTCGACTTCCGGTCGTCCTTGACGTGGCCGCGGAAGGTGCGAGTCGGCGAGAACTCGCCGAGCTTGTGGCCGACCATCGACTCGGTGACGAACACCGGGACGTGGGTCTTGCCGTTGTGCACCGCGATGGTGTGACCCAGCATGCTGGGGATGATCATCGAGCGACGGGACCAGGTCTTGATGACGTTCTTGGTGCCGGCTTCGTTCTGGACGTCCACCTTCTTTACGAGGTGGTCGTCGACGAAGGGCCCCTTCTTGAGACTGCGCGGCATCTAAACCCGCTCCTAGCGCTTCTTGTTCGTCTTGCGGCGGCGGACGATGTACTTGCTCGAAGCCTTCTTCGGCGAGCGAGTACGACCCTCCTTCTGACCCCACGGGGAGACCGGGTGGCGACCACCACTGGTCTTGCCCTCACCACCACCGTGCGGGTGGTCAACCGGGTTCATCGCGACACCGCGGACGGACGGGCGAACGCCCTTCCAGCGCATGCGGCCGGCCTTGCCCCAGTTGATGTTCGACTGCTCGGCGTTGCCGACCTCGCCGACCGTGGCGCGGCAGCGCGCGTCGACGAGACGGATCTCACCGGACGGCATACGAAGGTGGGCCATGGTGCCCTCCTTCGCCAGCAGCTGCACGGAGGCACCGGCCGAACGGGCGAACTTCGCGCCGCCACCGGGACGGAGCTCGATCGCGTGGATCGTGGTACCGACCGGGATGTTGCGGAGCGCCAGGTTGTTACCGGGCTTGATGTCGGCCGTGGGGCCGTTCTCAATCCGGTCGCCCTGCTTCAGGCTCTTCGGCGCGATGATGTAGCGCTTCTCGCCGTCGGCGTAGTGCAGGAGCGCGATGCGCGCCGTGCGGTTGGGGTCGTACTCGATGTGCGCGACCTTGGCCGGCACGCCGTCCTTGTCGTGACGACGGAAGTCGATCACTCGGTAGGCGCGCTTGTGTCCACCACCCTGGTGGCGAACGGTGATCCGGCCGGTGTTGTTACGGCCGCCCTTGCTGTGCAGAGGGCGAACCAGCGACTTCTCCGGCGTGGACCGCGTGATCTCGACAAAGTCGGCGACGCTGGAGCCACGACGGCCCGGGGTCGTCGGCTTGTACTTGCGGATACCCATTTCTCAGTCCTCGTCCGATTCCGGACGACTAGACCTCCGTTAGGAGGCCTGGCCGCCGAAGATGTCGATTCGGTCGCCCTCAGCGAGGGTCACGATGGCGCGCTTGGTGTCAGCGCGCTTGCCGAAACCGGTCTTGGTGCGCTTGCGCTTACCCTGACGGTTGATCGTGTTGACCCCGGTGACCTTGACCCCGAAGACCGCCTCGACGGCCTGCTTGATCTGAGTCTTGTTGGAGCCGGGCGCGACGATGAACGTGTACTTGTTCTCGTCCAGCAGCGCGTAGCTCTTCTCCGAGACAACCGGCTTGATCAGCAGGTCGCGCGGGTCATTGAAGGTCTTGCTGGTAACGGTCGCCTCAGACATCAGGCGTCGCTCCCTTCGGTCTCATCGGCCTTGGGGCCAGACACGAAGGACTCGAAAGCGGCCTGAGTGAAGACCACGTCGTCAGAGACGATCACGTCGTACGTGTTCAGCTGGCCCGGCTCCAGGATGTGAACCTGGGGCAGGTTGCGGGCGGACAGCCACGCGGCCTCGTCGGCACGCTCGACGACCAGGAGCAGGTTCTTGCGCTCCGAGATCTTGCCGAACAGCGTCTTGGCGGCCTTCGTGGAGGCGGCACCCTCGACCACGCCGGTGACGACGTGGATGCGGGAGTGGCGCGCGCGGTCCGAGAGGGCACCGCGGAGGGCGGCGGCCTTCATCTTCTTCGGGGTCCGCTGCGAGTAGTCACGCGGCTGCGGGCCGTGGACGACGCCACCGCCGACGAACTGCGGAGCGCGGGTCGAACCCTGACGGGCGCGGCCGGTGCCCTTCTGGCGGTACGGCTTGCGGCCACCACCACGGACTTCGCCGCGACGCTTGGTCTTGTGCGTGCCCTGACGGGCAGCTGCCAGCTGGGCGACAACGACCTGGTGGATCAGCGGAACGCTGGTCTTCGCGTCGAAGATCTCCGCGGGGAGCTCGACGGTACCGGCCTTGTCGCCTGCCGGCGAAAGGATGTCAATGGTGCTCATTACCTCAAGCCCCCTTGGCCGCGGTACGGACCAGGACGAGGCCGCCGTTCGGACCGGGGACCGCACCCTTGATGAGGAGCAGACCCTTCTCCGCGTCAACCGCGTGGATGGTCAGGTTCTGGGTGGTGACGCGCTCGTTGCCCATACGACCGGCCATGCGCATGCCCTTGAAGACACGCCCAGGGGTGGCACAGCCACCGATCGAACCGGGGGAGCGGTGCTTGCGCTGCACACCGTGACCGGCGCCGAGGCCCCGGAAGTTGTGCCGCTTCATGACACCGGCGAAGCCCTTGCCCTTGCTGTTGCCCGTGACGTCAACCTTGACGCCGGACTCGAACACCTCAGCAGTGATCTCCTGGCCGAGCGTGTACTCGCTGGCGTCGGAGGTGCGGAGCTCCACCAGGTGGCGGCGGGGGGTCACGTCGGCCTTGGCGAAGTGGCCCTTGAGGGGCTTGTTCACCTTGCGCGGGTCGATCTCGCCGAAGGCGATCTGGACCGACTCGTAGCCGTCGATGTCGTTCGTACGGACCTGGGTAACGACGCAGGGCCCGGCCTTGACAACGGTCACCGGGACGACACGGTTGTTCTCGTCCCAGACCTGGGTCATGCCGAGCTTCTCGCCCAGGACGCCCTTGATCTGCTTTGCCATCTTCTCGACGCCTCTCAGAGCTTGATCTCGATGTCAACGCCGGCCGGAAGGTCCAGGCGCATCAGCGAGTCAACGGTCTTGGGCGTCGGGTCGAGGATGTCGATCAGGCGCTTGTGCGTGCGCATCTCGAAGTGCTCGCGCGAGTCCTTGTACTTGTGCGGCGACTTGATGACGCAGTACACGTTCTTCTCAGTGGGCAGCGGCACCGGGCCTGCGACCGACGCACCAGTGCGGGTCACCGTCTCGACGATCTTCTTCGCCGAGGAGTCGATGACCTCGTGGTCGTAGGCCTTGAGCCGGATGCGGATCTTCTGTCCCGCCATGGCTACTTCGTAGTCCTTTGTCTCGTGTGAAAACGCTCTGACTCTCGGCCGGCTGCGGGGTGACCCGCGGTTCCTCCTCCGACCCACGCGGTCGGGCGTGTCGCACTCCCTCCAAAGAAATTTCCATACAGAAATTCCCTGCCAAGGGGGTGCGGTCCCAAGACCGCGGTTCGGGGGATGAACACCCACCGAGCGCCTGGTCGGCGCCTCGCTGACACTTCCCGGAAGATTCCCGTACGTCCGCCCCATTGCTGCCCCGGGGGGCAGATAAAGGCGACGAGTACTGTGGGACTCGCTTCCGGTCCTCCCGGCGGGAGGCGCGCAGCATCGGCACTCAACCGAGCAACTTGAGTAGTCTGCCATACAAGACACGTACTGCGCCAATCGGGCCGAAGAGAATACCCCTCGGAGCGATCACGTCAAACCGCGCCGCGCTCGGCGGCCGGTCCCCGGCAGGGCCCCCGCCACCGGGCGGGCGGTCAGTCCCTGCGCCAGATCACGTACTGGCGCTCACGGACCTCCCGGTCGACGTGCCAGCCGGCCGGGGCGTCGGGCCAGCTGTCGGTGGCCGGGGCCGAGGCGTCGCGGAGGGCGAGCGCAGCGACGTCGGCCTCGGGCGGCGGGGTCTCGCCCTTGATCAGGAAGCGGGTCCAGACCCGGCCGTCGAGGATCTGGGAGGTCGCCGACGCCCGGGTTTCCCAGCGGAAGCCGATGTCCATGACCAGCCGGTCGCCGGGCCGGATCCCCGCCCTCTCGATGAATCCCGTGCCGTCCTCGTAGCGCCACTCGGTGTTGGGCTTCGTGACGTGGTCGGTGATGGCGACGGTCCCCCACGCGGCGAACCCGGCCAGCACCACGCCGGCGGCGCCGGTGGCGAGCGCGGCCCGGCGGATGCCGCCGAGCAGGCGCAGCAGCAGGACGACGGCCAGCACGATCAGCGCGACCGCGGTGGTACGCGCCGCGTGGAAGCTGCGCCAGTCCTCCGCCCAGAGGCTGGAGAGGAAGGTCGCGTCGGGCAGGCCCCACACGACGAACCAGGAGCTGCCGAACTCCTTGCCGGCCATGTGGAGCAGTACGGCCGTGAGCGCCAGCGTCACGCCGGCGGCGGCCGCGCCGAGGGCGAGGAGCCTCTTCCGGCTGCGGAGGCGGTACAGGGTCGCCACAGCGACCAGGAGGTACGCCGGGACGAGCAGGGACAGGTAGCGGGCGTAGACGATGGTGTCGATCCGCCCGTCGGCGGGCAGGCCGGCGGCGGCCGCGAGGGCGATGCCACCCAGCAGCGCGACCATCACGAAGGCCACCACGCGGTCGGCCCGGGTGAAGCGCGAGCTGAAGACCGCGTACACGCAGACCACCAGGGCCAGCGCGCCCAGGCCCCACGTGCTGGTCATGAAGTACCAGAGGTGGCCGATCACCCGCATGAGGGTGCGGCGCATCAGGTTCGGGTTCAGCAGCGTCTCGAAGACGGCGTTGCCGACCTCGCTCGGCGTGGCGCCGTCGATCCGGGAGATCAGCCAGGCGGTCATCAGCTGCTTGCCGGCGAACATCGCGGCGAGCACGGACAGCGCCAGCAGTGAGGCGATCCGGGGAGCCCACTTGAGGGCCAGCGTCACCAGCAGCACCACCCCGGTCAGCGCGACGATCACACCGCCCCGGTCATGGGTGAGCAGGCAGTATCCGGCGGCGAAGGCGGCCAGCAGGCCGAACCGGATCCGGCGGCGCCTGCTGCCCTCGGAGAGGAGGCCGTGCAGGCCGATCAGCCACAGCAGCACCAGGACCGGCAGCGGGGTGTCGGCCATCGCGAACTGCGAGTAGAAGACCACCGGAGGCGCCAGCACCGCGGCGGTGGCGACGACGTACGAGACGGGCCGGGAGACGTTCAGCCGGCGCATCGCCCAGTACGCCACCAGCAGCAGCGCGCAGCTGATCAGGGCGTTGATGCCCATGACCAGGTGGTAGGCGTACACCGGGTCCTGCGTGATGCGCAGGGCGGGCGAGATCAGCAGCGAGTAGCCGCCGGGGATGACCTGGTTGCGGAAGATCTCGGTGGTCGGCCGGCCGGCCATGATCCTGGCCATCACCAGGTACATCTGCTCGTCCGGGCTGGCCGTCGGATAGTCCTGCTTCGTGACCAGCGAGAGCCGGAACAGCACGTTGAGCACGTAGCCCACGGCCAGCGCCGACGGCACGACCCACGTGGCGTGCCACCACCCCGCCGCCCGGGTACGGCTGCCCGCCGGGGGATCCCCGGCGGTACGGTCGGTCTCCGGGTCCGCGGGGGACGTGGGGGACGTAGGGGCCATCCTCGTCACTACAGGTCACACTTCCGTGAGATGTCCCCGCCCGGGGCTACGCCTTGGTCAGCTCGTGGCCGAGCAGCGTGGCGGTGCGCTCCTGGTGCGCGACGTACGCCGGCGAGCCGGGCGTGAACGCCTTGAGCTCCGTCGGCATGCGACGGATCATCGCGAGCAGGAGCACCAGGCCGGCGCGGGTGAGGTAGACCATCGCCCGGAACGGCGAGGCGCTCGGGCGGCCGGTGGTCCGTTCCCGCATGGCGACGGGGATCTGGCGCACGGTGTAGCCGGAGCGGGCCGCGCCCACCATGGACTCGATGGTGTCGCCGAGGTACTCCACGGGGTACCAGCGCGCGAAGAACTCTATGAGCGGGCGGTTGCAGGCCCGGAAGCCCGAGGTGGTGTCGGTGAGCTTGGTGCGGGTGATCCGCGAGAGCACCACGGACAGCAGCTTCATGGCCCACTTGCGCGGGCCGCCCACCTGGTAGTCGCCGTCTCCGGCGAACCGGGCGCCTATGACGAGGTCGGCGTCGCCGACGGCGAGGCGTTCGAGCAGGGCCGGCACGTACGCGGGGTCGTGCTGGCCGTCGGCGTCCACCTGGATCGCGACGTCGTAGCCGTGCTGCTGCGCGTAGCGGTAGCCGAGCCGCATCGCGCCGCCGACGCCGAGGTTGAACGGCAGCTGGGCGACGGCCGAGCCGGCCGCGCGGGCCACCGCTGCGGTGTTGTCCGCCGAGCCGTCGTCGACCACGAGGGTGTCGACGTAGGGCAGCTGCTCCTGGATCTCGCGCAGGACGGAGGGCAGGCCCTCCTCCTCGTTCCAGGCGGGAAGAATGATCAGAACGCGACGACCGTCGTTCACGAGTTCACCTGTGCCTCGGTGGCGCCGGAGTCCTCCGTGCGCGGCGACGTGCTGGGGTAACCGCCCTGCTGGACGAGATGGGCGCGGATCAGCGCGACGTCCTCCGCGAGGGTGCGGGTCTCCGCCTCCAGGCGGCTGGTCTCCCAGCTGAGGTGCAGGCTGACCAGCAGGACCAGCACGAAGCCGCTGAAGAGGACCAGGCTCGCACCGGACGCCACGCCGAGGGCCTTGGCGATCGGGTCCAGGAGGTCGGGTACGAACCCGATCGGTGCGACCAGCAGTCCGATGCCGAGCCATATCGCGGCGTACTTCTCCCGCAATTGCTGACGGCGCAGCAGTTCGAGGATGTACCCCAGCACCAGAAGACCGGAGATGGAGGTCAGGACGGAGAGTCGCACAGCGGGCGGCGCCTTTCGCGCGAAGGGGCCAAAGTCTTTGTGGGACAAGCATATGGCACCGGATGACGCCACCGGGCCTGGCGGTGATGCGTCCTGGGCACCGTCAGATGACGTTCCCGTCAAGGCGGTCGGCCAGCGCGGCCAGGCCCTTCGGGGGACATCGAAGCAGGTCGGCGAAGTCCGGTCGCCCATCGCCCCGTCGGACCGGGCCCGCCGGCCGGACCGCGGCTCCGGCCGGCCGCCGACGGCCGGTCGTGACCAAGGACACGGAACGCCGAAGGGCCCCGTCCCTCCGCCGAAGCGGTGGGACGGGGCCCTTCAGTGGAACTTGGTGCTCGCTTCAGCGAGCTACCAGGTCAGAGCACGAAACTACGCCGTGATCTTGGTGACCTGGCCGGCGCCCACGGTACGACCACCCTCACGGATGGCGAACTTCAGGCCCTCCTCCATGGCGACCGGCTGGATCAGCGCGACCGTCATCTCGGTGTTGTCGCCCGGCATGACCATCTCCGTGCCGGCCGGCAGGGTGACGACACCCGTGACGTCCGTGGTACGGAAGTAGAACTGCGGGCGGTAGTTGTTGAAGAAGGGGGTGTGACGGCCACCCTCGTCCTTCGACAGGATGTAGGCCTGGGCCTCGAACTCCTTGTGGGGAGTGACCGAACCCGGCTTGATGATGACCTGGCCGCGCTCGACGTCCTCGCGCTTGATGCCACGGAGGAGCAGACCGACGTTCTCGCCCGCCTGGCCCTCGTCGAGCAGCTTGCGGAACATCTCGATACCGGTGACCGTGGTGGTGGTCTTCTCTTCCTTGATACCGATGATGTCGACGGTCTCGTTGACCTTCAGGACACCACGCTCGATACGGCCGGTGACGACCGTACCGCGACCGGTGATCGTGAAGACGTCCTCGACGGGCATGAGGAACGGCTTCTCGGTGTCACGCGGCGGGGTCGGGATGGCCTCGTCGACGGCAGCCATGAGGCCGAGAAGCTTCTCGCCCCACTCCTTGTCGCCCTCGAGGGCCTTCAGCGCGGAGACGCGGACGACCGGCAGGTCGTCGCCCGGGAAGTCGTACTCGGAGAGCAGCTCACGGACCTCGAGCTCGACGAGCTCCAGGATCTCCTCGTCGTCCACCATGTCGGCCTTGTTCAGGGCGACAACGATGTAGGGAACGCCGACCTGGCGGGCCAGGAGCACGTGCTCCTTGGTCTGCGGCATCGGGCCGTCGGTGGCGGCGACCACGAGGATCGCGCCGTCCATCTGCGCGGCACCGGTGATCATGTTCTTGATGTAGTCAGCGTGACCCGGGCAGTCGACGTGGGCGTAGTGACGCGCCTCGGTCTGGTACTCGACGTGCGCGATGGAGATGGTGATACCGCGCTGGCGCTCCTCAGGAGCCTTGTCGATCTGGTCGAAGGCCGAGGCCTCGTTCAGGTCCGGGTACGCGTCGTGCAGCACCTTGGTAATGGCGGCCGTGAGGGTCGTCTTACCGTGGTCAATGTGACCGATGGTGCCGATGTTGACGTGCGGCTTAGTCCGCTCGAACTTCGCCTTCGCCACGGGGTCCTCCTGGAGAGTGGTTCTGTACGCCTTACTCATCGGCGCCAGGTGATCTTTGCTGGAAAGCCGGTCCTCCGGGGCAAAGGAAGGTTATTCCTGTTGCCCCAGAGGCTCCGGTGACAAGCCTAAAGCGTGTACTCGGAAGAGTTACTCGCCCTTGGCCTTCGCGATGATCTCCTCAGCGACGTTCCGGGGAACCTCGGCGTAGGAGTCGAACTGCATCGAGTAGCTGGCGCGACCCGAGGTCTTGCTGCGGAGGTCTCCGACGTAGCCGAACATCTCCGAAAGGGGCACGAGGCCCTTCACGACGCGAGCACCGTGACGCTCCTCCATGGCCTGGATCTGGCCACGGCGGGAGTTGATGTCACCGATGACGTCACCCATGTAGTCCTCGGGCGTGGTGACCTCGACGGCCATCATCGGCTCCATGAGCACGGGGGACGCCTTGCGCGCGGCCTCCTTGAAGGCCTGCGAACCGGCGATCTTGAAGGCGAGCTCGGAGGAGTCGACCTCGTGGTAGCCACCGTCGAGAAGCGTGACGCGGACGCCCGTCATCTCGTAGCCGGCCAGGATGCCGAACTGCATGGCCTCCTGCGCACCGGCGTCGACCGAAGGGATGTACTCCTTCGGCACGCGGCCACCGGTGACCTTGTTCACGAACTCGTACGCCGGACCGTCGGTCTCGGTGATGGGCTCGATCGCGATCTGCACCTTGGCGAACTGACCGGTACCACCGGTCTGCTTCTTGTGGGTGTAGTCGTGACGCTCGACGGTGCCGCGGATGGTCTCGCGGTACGCGACCTGCGGCTTGCCGACGTTGGCCTCGACCTTGAACTCGCGCTTCATACGGTCGACCAGCACCTCGAGGTGCAGCTCGCCCATACCGCCGAGGATGGTCTGGCCCGTCTCCTCGTCCGAGTGAACGTGGAAGGAGGGGTCCTCCTCCGCGAGACGCTGGATGGCGACACCCAGCTTCTCCTGGTCACCCTTGGACTTGGGCTCGATGGCGACCTGAATGACCGGGGCCGGGAAGTCCATGGACTCCAGGATGACCGGGTTCTTGTCGTCACACAGCGTCTCACCGGTGGTGGTCTGCTTCAGGCCCATGACGGCGACGATGTCACCGGCGCCCACCGACGCGATCTCCTCACGCTTGTTCGCGTGCATGCGGTAGATCTTGCCGATGCGCTCCTTCTTGCCCTTGACGGAGTTCAGCACCGCAGTGCCGGCCTCCAGGCGGCCCGAGTAAACCCGGACGAAGGTGAGCTTGCCGAGGTGCGGGTCGCTCATGATCTTGAACGCCAGCGCCGCGAGGGGCTCCTCGTCGGAAGGCTTGCGCTTCACGACGACCTCGGCGTCCCGGACGTCGTGGCCTTCGATGGCCTCGATGTCCAGGGGCGACGGCAGGTAGCGGACGACAGCGTCGAGCAGGGGCTGAACGCCCTTGTTCTTGAACGCCGTGCCACAGAACACCGCAGTGATCGTGGGCTCGCCCTTGCCCTTGCCGGAGCCGAGGATGATGCGACGGACGGCGGCGTGCAGCTGCTCCGCGGACGGCTCGTCGCCGTTCAGGAAGAGCTCCATGATCTCGTCGTCGTTCTCGGCGACGGTCTCGACCAGCTTGCCGCGCCACTCTTCAGCAGCCTCGGTGTGCGTGGCCGGGATGTCGACGATGTCGTACATCTCGCCCTTGGTCGCCTCAGCGGACCAGACGAACGCCTTCATGGTGACCAGGTCGACAACGCCCTGGAAGTCCATCTCGGCGCCGATGGGGAGCTGCATGACGATCGGAACCGCACCGAGGCGGTCCTTGATCATGTCGACGCAGCGGTGGAACTCGGCGCCGGTGCGGTCGAGCTTGTTGACGAAGCAGATGCGCGGAACGCCGTAACGGTCGGCCTGACGCCACACCGTCTCGGACTGCGGCTCCACACCGGCGACACCGTCGAACACGGTGACGGCACCGTCGAGGACGCGGAGCGAACGCTCCACCTCGACGGTGAAGTCCACGTGGCCCGGGGTGTCGATGATGTTGATGGTGTGGTCGACGTCCTCGAGCGGCCAGTGGCAGGTCGTCGCGGCGGACGTGATCGTGATGCCGCGCTCCTGCTCCTGCTCCATCCAGTCCATCGTGGCAGCGCCGTCGTGGACTTCACCGATCTTGTAAGACACACCGGTGTAGAACAGGATGCGCTCGGTGGTCGTCGTCTTGCCCGCGTCGATGTGAGCCATGATGCCGATGTTGCGCACCTTGGCCAGGTCAAGCGAAGTGGTAGCCATATCGGCTCAGTCTTCTCTCGGTCTCGATGTGGGTTGCGATTACCAGCGGTAGTGCGCGAAGGCCTTGTTGGACTCGGCCATCTTGTGCGTGTCCTCACGCTTCTTGACGGCAGCGCCAAGACCGTTCGAGGCGTCGAGCAGCTCGTTCATGAGGCGCTCGGTCATCGTCTTCTCGCGGCGGGCGCGGGAGTAACCCACGAGCCAGCGCAGCGCGAGGGTCGACTGGCGGCCCGGCTTGACCTCAACCGGAACCTGGTAGGTCGCGCCACCGACACGGCGGGACTTGACCTCGAGGGACGGCTTGACGTTCTCCAGCGCGCGCTTCAGCGTGATGACCGGGTCGTTGCCGGTCTTCTCGCGGAGGCCTTCCATGGCGCCGTAGACGATGCGCTCGGCGGTGGAGCGCTTGCCGTTCAGGAGGATCTTGTTGATGAGCGACGTCACCAGAGGAGATGCGTAGACCGGGTCGATGATGACCGGGCGCTTCGGGGCGGGGCCCTTACGAGGCATTCTTACTTCTCCTTCTTGGCGCCGTAGCGGCTGCGGGCCTGCTTGCGGTTCTTGACAGCCTGGGTGTCAAGCGCACCGCGGATGATCTTGTAACGAACACCCGGCAGGTCCTTCACACGGCCACCACGCACGAGCACGATCGAGTGCTCCTGCAGGTTGTGTCCCTCACCCGGAATGTAAGCGGTGACCTCGATGCCGGAGGTCAGACGCACACGCGCGACCTTACGCAGCGCCGAGTTCGGCTTCTTCGGGGTGGTCGTGAACACACGCGTGCAGACGCCGCGACGCTGGGGCGAAGCCTCAAGCGCGGGGGTCTTTGTCTTCTCGACCTTGTCCTGCCGGCCCTTACGGACCAGCTGCTGGATCGTAGGCACTACTTCTCCGGTTTCTGTGTGCCGTGTAGTGAAGCTAACCTGGAACATTTGCCGACCCACGCGGTCGGGTGTGTCGGATCCGGCGGACCTCCGCGCAAGCACGGAGACGCATGGATCGCGGTGGCTGACTCGGCTCGCATGCGGTTGATGGACACGCACGGGAGCCCAGGCACACCCCAGGCACAAGGTCTGAGCGTACCTATCGCATCCACTCCGGTCAAAACAAAAGCCTGGCCGCGGAAGTGGCGAGATCCCCACGGCCCGTACGCCGCACGGGCGACACCGCCATGCGGCCCCTCCGACGCGCGGATGTGGCGCGGGCGTGCTATGGGCCGCCGGCCGGTCCGCCCGCCCGATCCCAGGTCCGGGCCCTGTTCCGACCCGCGCGCGGCTGGCGCCCGCCCCTTCACGGATGGCCGTACGGGGCTCCGTACGGGCCCGCGGACGCGGACTCGCGGGCCGTGCGGGCAGCCCCGCGAGCCCTACACTGCCGTCCGATTCAGCCCAAACGGCACGACCATGAGGGAGCGGGACATTGGGGACGGTCACCTCGCGGCCGACGACGACGGACAGCCCTCCCCGCGCGGGCGGACCCGGCCTGCTGCCGCGCCCCCGGCGCCCGCGCCGGGCCGCGCTGTACGGGCCGCTGCTGGCCTTCCTCGTCACCTCGGGCGCCGTCTGCGCGGCCTGGGCCGCGCGCGGCGCCTTCCCCTTCGGCCCCACCGGCCGGGCCGTCAACGACCAGGCCAACCAATACGTGCCCTTCCACCGGGGGCTGTGGGACCTGGTCCACGGGCAGGCCGCCGGTGACCTGCTCTTCACCTGGCGCGGCGGCTTCGGCCAGCAGTTCCTGTCCGACTACCACACCTACCTCGGCAACCCCTTCTCCTGGCTGGCCGTCCTGGTCCCGCGCGACCACGTCGACCTGGCCGTCTTCGTCATCACCCCGGTCACGGCGGGCACCGCCGCCGCTCTGATGACGGTGTACCTCGGCAAGCTGCACCCCGGCCCCTGGTGGCAGCGCGGGACCCTCGGCGCCTGCTACGGGCTGTGCGGCTGGGCGCTCAGCGACGCCTCGTACATCCCCATGTGGCTCTGGGGCCTGGTCGCGCTCCCGATGCTCGGCATCGCCGTCGAGTGGTGCCTGGAGGAGCGCCGCTGGCCGGGCGCGGCCCTGCTGGTCGCCCTGGCCTGGTACGGGAACTTCTACACCGCCATGATGGCCACGATGGCCGCCTGCATCCTGCTGGCCGTCCGCCTGGCCACCCTCGGCACCACCTCCGGGAGGCGGCTGCACGCCGTCTGGCGGGCCGCGACGGCCGCCGTCACCGGCGTCCTGCTCACGCTCCCCCTGCTGCTGCCCTCGTTCCTCGCCAGCGGGGCCGCGCAGCCCACCCGGGCCGCCGCCTTCGACCCGGTGCGGATCGACGCCTTCCTCGCCGGGCTGCTCCCGGCCACCCACCTGTGGGGCGGCCGGCCGCGGCTGTACGTGGCCTCGCTCGGCCTGGTCCTCGCCGGGACCTTCCTCCTCAACACCGCCGTCGCGCGCCGCACCCGCCTGGTGTGGGCCGGCGCGACGGTGCTGGTGGCGGCCTCGTTCCAGTTCCCGCCCACCCAGTTCGTGTGGCACGGGCTGGCCGTCCCGAACGGCAACCCGTACCGCGAGACCTTCGTCTTCAGCGCCATGGTGGTGGTCCTGGCCTGGCTCTCCCTGGCCCACCGGCCGCGCCCCCTGCACCTGGCCCTGTCCGCCGCCCTGCTCGCCGCGGCGGCCTTCGCGCTGCGCCACACCGACGACTTCGGCGGCTGGACCTGGCCCGCGGTCCTCGGCGGCGGCGCCCTGTCGCTGCTGGCCCTGGTCCTCCTGGCGCTCGGCGCCAAGCGGCCCCACCTGGTCCCCCTCGCGGCGGTCCTGATGGTCGGCGTCGTCTTCGCCGAGTCCACGGCCGCCGCGGCCAACGCGGACGCCCGCCGCTCCCGCGAGCGCTGGGCCAGGCCCGCCGCCACCTCGAACGGGTCGATCAGCCGGCACTTCGACGCCGTCCGGGAGGTGGACGGCTGGCCCGCCTACCGGACCGACTCGGGCGCGCCGCAGACCTCGTACAACGACGCCCTGGCCCTGCGCGCGGAGGGGCCGCAGTACTACAGCAGCTACCTCCCGCAGGCCACGTTCCGGGCCCTGGAGCCGCTCGGGTACGGCTACAAGAACGACGGCCGCACCTTCTTCGGCGCCGACAGCCCCGTGCTCGACGCGATCTTCTCGATCGGCGCGCGGGTCCGCCCGGGGGCCGCCCCGGGCACCTGGACCGGTTCGGTCTTCCCCGCGCCGCCGCTGGTCACGGTCCGTTCCGCGCCCTACGCCTCGCCCAACCCGCCGGACAGCGTCTACGCCCGCCAGGAGAACGTTCTGGGCGCCACCGTCTACCAGGTCCCGCGGGTCACCCGCGGGGGCGGCGCCACCGCCCAGACGTACGCCGCCCGGTGCCGCCCGGGCTCCGAGGCCTACTGGTACTCCCCCGCGCTCCACGGCACCCTGCGCACCGGCGGCACGCAGCGGCGGCTGGAGGACCTGCGGACCGGGGTGGTCCCGCTGGGTCCGGTCCCCACCTCGGGGAAGGTGGCCGTCACCGTCCGGACCCGTACGCGCGGCGCCGCCGCGGGCAGCCACCCGGTCGGCTGCCTGGACCGCGCGGCGCTCGACGCGGCCGTGCGGAACCTGACCGCCACCGGCGCCACCCGGGTCGAGGCGGGCGGCCACCGCATCGAGGCCGGCCTCCCCCCGGGCGCCCGGGGCACGGCGGTCCTGGCGATGACGAACGTCCCCGGCTGGCAGTGCTCGGCGCCGGTCGGGGACTTCCACGGCCTGGTCTCCCTGGAGCTCCCCGCGGGCGCGGACGAGGTCTCCTGCACCTTCACCCCCAGGGGCCTCACCCCGGGCCTCGCGGGCGCCGCCCTCGCCCTCCTCGCGCTGGCCTCCGTCACGGTGGCGGGCCTGCGCCGCGGCCGTTCCGCCCCCTAGCCCTCCCGGCCGCACTAACATCTCCGGCAAATCCCCCACATCGTGACGGATGTGGGGGCTTTCGTGCACGGTCTGTGATCGTCTGGCGCGAATCCGGTTGTTCCGGATCTACGCGCACCCCGCTGTCAGTACATTGACCGCCCTGACGGATCGGGGGGCCCGCATGGCCATGGAAGACCTCCCGGGCGACGGGGGGCTGGACGACCGCGTCCCCTTCCTGGCCCGGCTGGAGAACGAGGACGGTACGGCGTTACGCGCGCTCGGCCGCGAGCTGGCCTTCGCACCGCGCGACCGCCTGATCCACCAGCACGAGCCCTCGTCGCACATCCTGCTGATCCTGCACGGCTGGACGAAGGTCACCGTCTCCGCCGCCAACGGCTACCACGCGCTGCTCGCCCTGCGCGGGCCGGGCGACATCCTCGGGGAGTCCGCCGCGCTGACCGGACGTCCCCGCTCGGCCACCGTGACCGCGCTGGAGCGGGTCCGGGCCCTGGCCGTCGACCACGAGAGCTTCCGCGATTTCCTCGCCTCCTCCCCCACCGCGGCCCTGCGGCTGCTCGGCCTCACCTGCGACCGCACCCGTGCCGCCGACCAGCGCCGCCTGGAGTTCGCATCGATGAGCGTCCGCGAGCGGCTCGCCGTACTGCTCCTGGACCTGGCCAGGACCCACGGCCGCGCCACCGACGCGGGCGTGGAGCTGTCCGTACCGCTGACCAAGGAAGAGCTCGCCGGGGCCGTCGGGGCCTCCCGCGAGATGGTCCAGCGCGAGCTCAAGGAGCTCCGTGAACGCGGGGTCGTGCTCACCGGCCACCGCAGCGTGGTGATCGTACGGCCGGACGTGCTCCGCCGGATCGCCCGCCCCGCGCTCTGACCCCATGGACGCCGTGTCCCGCCCGGTGTACCGCCCGCCCCGCGTCCCGCCGCGCCCCGGGCCCGCGCGGAACTGTGCACACGGTCACAGTCCGAGTGCGTCATCCGCCCTCACGGCCCGGGCCGCGGCGCCGCCACCCTCATCTCACGTACGGATCCCAGCGAGAGGCGACCATGATCCACCCCGTTAACCGCAACCTGCTCCTCCTCGACATCGAGCGGTACAGCGACCGCGACGACGTGGCCCAGGCCTATCTGCGCCGCATGCTCTACGGCGTGATCGACCAGGTGCTCCTGGCCGCGGAGATCGACGCGACCCTGCGGCGGCGCTCCGACCGGGGCGACGGGCTGATCGAGGTCATCGACGCCAACGCCCCTCTGGACAAGCTGCTGCGGGTCCTGCTGACCGAGGTGCCGGCCCAGCTGCGCGCCGTGAACCGGCTGGCGTCCAGCTCGGCCCAGATCAGGCTGCGCGGGGTGCTGGCGACCGGGTACGTCGACCTCGACGAGCTCGGCGGGGAGGTCGGCTCCGACCTCAACCACGCCTGCCGGCTGCTGGACGGGGAGGTGCTGCGAGCCGCGCTGCGCGAGAGCGCCGACGACTTCGCGCTGTGCGTATCGGAGCGCGTCCACGAGGCGATCGTGCGCCATCACCACCTGGGCATCCCGGCGGAGCGGTTCAACGGGGTCACCGTGCCCAGCAAGAACGGCCCGCTGCGCGCGTGGCTGTGCGGACCACTGCCGAAGGGGGGCCCGGCGCCGGAGACCGACGGGGGATCCGGCGCCGGGACGGGGCTTCCCGCGGACCCGGCGCCCGCCGCGCCCGCACCGGCCCGGACGCCCCCGGCGGCCGCCGACGGAGCGGCGCCGGTCGTGTACGACATCAACGGCGGGCAGTTCGGCGGCACCAACCACGGCATCAACGGCGGCACCTTCCACGGTGACATCCACCTGGGCGGCGGTGACCGCCGGTGAGCGCCCCGACGGCGGAGGGCTCCGCACCGTCCGAGGCCCCGGACCAGCCGGAGGCCGTGGCCGAACCCGCGGCCGGCGCCCCGGCCCAGGCCCCGGCGGAGGAAGCGGCGCCGCAGAGCGCCTACGAGGCCCGCCGGGACCTGTACCGCGGCATCCCCGACGCGATGCGCGTCGGCGGCGGGGTCTTCGGCGGCGTCAACCACGGCATCAGCGGCGGCACCTTCCACGGCAACATCACCGTGAACCACCTCGCGGCCGGCGGCTCCGCGCCCGCCTCCGGCGAGGTCCCGGGGACCACCCTCACCCGCCTCGACGAGGTCTTCGTGGCGGAGGGCAGCAACTTCCAGGACCTGCTGGAGCGGCTCCGCAAGGAGCGCGTCCTGGTGCTCACCGGCCCCCGTTTCACGGGCCGCCGCACCGCCGCGTTCATGCTGCTGCGCCGCCTGGGCGTCGCCTCGGTCCACGCCCTGGACCGGAGCGCGTCCCCCGAGACCCTCGCCGACCGGCTCGGTTCGGGGGCGGCGCGCGGGTACGTGCTCTGCGACCCCCTCACCGAACGGGACCGGCCGCTGCGCGACACGCACCTGCTGGCCGCCCGGGACCGGCTCGACGAGAAGAGCTTCCTGGTGGTCACCGCCGGTCCGCACACCCGTCTGGAGGGCGTCGGCGGCCGCGCCTGGCAGCCGCCCGGCACCGCGGCCGTCCTGCGCTCCTCGCTGGGGGCCCTCGTCGGCGACAAGAAGGAGTTACGGCGGCTGCTGGCCCTTCCCGCCGTCGCCGACTTCCTGAACCACCACCACCAGCTCCGCGAGGCCGCGCAGTTCGCTGCCGTGCTCGGCCGGCACTCCCGCCACGGGACGGACGCCGCGGAGATCGAGACCTTCTCCCAGGGCGCCCTGGAACAGCAGATCCGGGAGTGGTTCGAGGACCCGGACGGCACGCCCCACCTGCGGGACAAGGCCTTCCTCGTGGCCCTCGCCGCCTTCCACAAGGGGCCGTACGCCCTCACCGCCGAGCTCAGCGACCTCCTGTACGGGCTCCTCCAGCACACCGAGGACCCCGAACGGCCCGCCGCCGTCCCCGTCTTCGGCAGCAACCCCGCCAAACGCCTCCAGCTGGCCCGCGCCGTCCGCTACCCGAAGGAGGAGCAGACCGAGTGGGGCCCGGTGACCCAGTGGATGGCCGCGTTCGAGGACGACCGGACCGCCGCCGTCCTGCTGCGCGAGGTGTGGACCGGGCACCCGTCCGCCCGCCCCGCACTGGTCGGCTGGCTGCGGCGGCTCGCCGCCGACGGCCGGTCCTTCGTCCGTACCAGGGCAGCCTCCACCGCCGCGGTCCTCGCCCTCCACGACCTGCCCTCCGCGATGGCCCTGGTCATCGAGGAATGGGCCCGCTCCGACCGGCCGTGGCTGCGGATCGGCGCCGTGAACGCCCTCGCCCTCGCGCACCTCATCGGCACCCCCAACATCCCCCGGATCATCGACCGCTGGTGCGCCGACGACGACGCCCATTCCCGCCTGCGCTGGGCCGCGATCCGCGTCCACGGGCTGATCGGCGACGAGCGGCCGGCGGAAACCCTCGAAGCCCTGCGCGCGGCCGCCCGCCGGCTCACCGGCAACGACACGGCGCTGCTGCTCGAACTCACCCAGTCCTTCGAACTGCTGCTCCTCTCCGACGCGCGCGACGCGGTCCTCGCCGAACTGCTGCGCACGCCCGACGACGACCGGACCGCCGCGGACCTCGCGCTGGACGGCTTCCTGCGCGCCTGCCGGCACACCGAGGACGACGAACCGTACGGCCGCCCGCTGGTCCTGGACTGGTACGCCCGGTCCGCCACCGGGCAGCCGGGCTCCGCCCACGGCATCGCCGCCCTGTGGCGGGCCGTCCTGAACCGCCCCGGCAACGAGGACGCCCTCGACCTGCTGCACGACTGGGTGCTGGCCGCGGACCGCGACCCCGGCACCGAATGGGCGCTCGCCGCCCTCCTGCCGGCCCTGGGCACCGACCCCCGCGAGCGCGCACGGCTCCGGCACCTCCTGCACGAGGGGAGCGGCGGGGTGGTACCCGCCGTCGCCGAGCGCCTGCTGACCGTACTGCCGACCCACTGAACCGAGGAGAAGCCGCACCATGCCCGACCCCCGCCACCACACCGAGTGGCAGCAGCCCGCCGACCGGCACAGCCGGCTGATCGACCCGGTCCTCTCCGTCCAGCAGCTCGCGCGGTTCGAGGTGTTCCGCAGGCTCCAGTCCCGTATCGACCACGCCCTGGTCTTCTCGACCGCCAAGGGCGGGTACGTCGCCTTCCTGCCGCCGCACCGGCCCGGCTCCACGCGCGGCTACACGGCGGTCTACGAGGTGGACACGGGAGTCCACCACGTCTCGGCGGAGATCCAGCTGCCCAGCGACAACGACGCCCACCAGTTCGTGGTCGTCGTGGAACTCAGCTGGCGGGTGGCGGACCCCGCCCGGTTCGTGGAGAGCGGACACCGCGACGTACCGCGGCTGCTGCTCGGCGAACTGGAGCAGGCCGCCCGGCCCGTCGCCCGGCACTTCGCCATCGCCGACAGCGCCCGGGCCGAGGCGGAGCTGCTGCGGGTGCTGCCGGAGGCCCGCCCCCTGGGCCAGGACTGCGGACTCCAGACCACCTGGACCGTCCGGCTGCGCCGCGACCAGGAGAACATCGACCACCAGCTGCGGATGCAGGCCATCCACCACAGCACCGACGAGCAGCTCCTCACCGAGCGCCTCGGCATGCGGATCGACGTACAGCTCGACCAGCGGGCCCGGCAGCAGGACGAGCTCACGACGGACCGGGCGCTGGTGTACGGCGGGCAGCAGCACCAGCTCACCCTCCAGCAGCAGCAGTGGGAGCACCAGCGGCGCGTGGAGCTGAGCCGCCAGCAGGCGGAGCTCCAGCGGGTCGAGGCCGAGAAGATCGCGTTCTACCAGTGGCACCTCCAGCAGGGCGGGGTGCACGCGTGGGCCCTGCACCTGGCCGAGCACCCGGAGGACTCGGCCCTCGTCATGCGGACCATGCGCGAGGACCAGCTCCAGATGATCCGGGACCAGATGTCCCTGGTCAGCCAGGTCCTCGCGGACGGCGGGGCCGAGCGGCACGAACTCCAGGGGCCCAAGCAGCTGGCACTGCGGGCCATGAACGACATCCTGAACCAGCGCCTCCCGGGCGTCCCCCACGACCCGCCCCCGCCCTACCCCGGCCAACTCCCGCCCCCGCCGCCGCCCTACGGCCAGACACCCCCCTACGCCCCACACCCCCAGCCCCCGGCCACCTCCCCCGGCACGGCCTACGGCGCCCCGCTCCAGCCCCCGGCGCACGCTCAAGGCGCGCCCTACGGGGCACCCGCGCAGCCCCCGGCCCCGGGCCCGGCCGACGCCCCGCCGCAGCCCCGGACCACGTCGCCGGGGACGTCCTACGGCACTCCGACGCAGCCCCCGGTGCACACTCAAGGCGCGCCCCACCAGGCTCCCGCGCAGCCCCCGTCCACGTCCCCCGGGACCCAGCCCCACGACGCCCCGCCACAGTCGCAGGCCGCATCCCCCGGCACGGCCTACGGCGCTCCGCTCCAGCCCCCGGCGCACGCTCAAGGCGCGCCCCACCAGGCTCCCGCGCAGCCCCCGTCCACGTCCCCCGGGACCCAGCCCTACGACGCCCGGCCGCAGTCGCAGGCCACGTCCCCCGGGACGGCCTACGGCGCCCCGCCGCAGCCCCCGGCCCCGGGCCCGGCCGACGCCCCGCCGCAGCCCCCGGCGGACGCGCAGGGCGCGCCCCACCAGGGTCCCGCGCAGCCCCGGGTTCCGGGACCCGGTGCGCCCTATGACGCAGCTCCGCTGCCCCCGGCGCACGGTCCGGCCCGGCCGTACGGAGCGCCCGCGCAGCCACCGGTTCCGCCCGCGGCTCCTGTGCCGGGCGCACCGTACGGGCCGCCGCCGACCTTCGCCCAGTGGGAGCCGCCGCCCGGGTACGGGACCAGCCCCGTCCAGCAGCCGCCCACGCCCGCCGCTCCGGCTCAGCCCCCGGCCGGGCCCGCTCGGCCCGAGCATCAGCCCGACCGGCCCGAGGCCCAGCCCGAGGCCGGGCCGGGGCCCTCCGACGGCGACCGGCAGGAGCAGTCATGACCACGCCCCCGCCGCCGGCACCGGCACCGGCACCCGCACCCGCCGACGCCGCCACCCGCCTGCTCGCCGACCTGCGTGCCGAGATAGCCCGGGCCGACAGCAAGGCCTCCGTCCTGGTCGCGGCCCTCGGCATGACCGCCGGGGTGATCAGCGCCCTGCTCGCCGGAAAGGGCTGGCAGCCGGGCTCGCTCTCCACGCCCGGCCAGGCCCTCTGGTGGACGGGGGCCACCGCCCTCGCCCTGGCCCTGCCCGCCCTGCTGCTGGCCGTGCTGCCCCGCTACCGCTCGGCCGAGTGGCAGCCGGGCTCCCCGCTCTCGTACTTCGGCGACATCCGGTCGGCGGTCCGCCAGGGCCGTCTCGCGGAGGCGCTCGCGGAGACCGACCGCGACCCCACCGACTCGCTGATGGCCGCTCTCGCGGAGAACAGCCGGATCGCCACCCGCAAGCACCAGTGGATCAGGACCGGCCTGGTCGCCTTCTGCGCGGCCGCGGTACTGCTCCCCACCGCCCTCCTCATCGGCTGACGCCACCGAGACGACGAAGGACCACCGTGAACCAGTCGCCCGAACCCGCACCCGAACCCGAATACCCGCAGGACCCCCGGGCTCCCCAGTACCCCCACAGCCCCCAAAGCCCCCAGCACCCCGACAGCCCTCAGTACCCGCAGGGCCCGCCCCCGGCGTACCCACAGCAGCAGGCCCCGCCGCCGTACCCGGCGAGCGGGCCCCCGGCGCCCGGCCACCCGCAGCCCGAGCAGTACCCGCAGCCCCCGTACCCGCAGCCCCCGTACCCGCAGCCGCCACGGCCCGGGCCGCACCAGCAGTACCCGCAGCAGCCCCCGTACCCCCAGGCCCCTCACCACCAGAGCCCGTACCAGCAGGCCCCGTACCCCCAGACCCCGTACCCCCAGACCCCGCACCAGCAGACCCCGCCCCCGCAGGCCCTGTACCAGCAGCCCCCGCCCCCGCAAGCCCCCCACCAGCAGGCCCCGTACCAGCAACCAGCGCACCCGCAGCAGCCCTCGCCCCAGCAGCCCGCCTACCCGCAGTACCAGCAGGCCCCCACACCCACCAGGCACCCAGCAGAGCCCCCCACACCCGCCAGGCCGCCCGCAGGGCACCCCGCAGGGCCGCCCGCGCCGCTCGACGACCTGGACTACCAGAACGCCCCCGGCACCCGCCTCCACCTCAAGGCGCACCAGCGCAGCACCGACGCCACCGCCTTCGGCCAGCTCGCCCTGCACGTCCCTGGCTTCCTGATGAGCCTCATGGTGGTCCTGCTCCTCGCCACCCTCCTGGAGGCCCTGTCCGGCCTGCCCTACTGGGTGCCCACCCTGCTCTGGATCGCCTCCGGGGCCCTCGTCTTCCACCGCCCCAGCGAGGACTTCTTCGCCCGCCGCCTGCTGCGCCTCCAGCGGCCGCTCCCCCACGAGCTCGCCGCGCTCGCCCCGGTGTGGCGCGAGGTCACGGCCCGTGCGGGCGTCGACGGCGAACGCTACGAGCTGTGGATCGAGGACAGCGACCACCTCAACGCGTACGCGGCCGCGGGCCACATCGTCGCGGTCACCCGCTACGCCCTGGACAAGCTGCCCAGGTCCCAGCTCGCCGCCGTACTCGCCCACGAGCTCGGCCACCACACCGGCGGCCACGCCTGGTCCGGGCTGCTGGGCTGGTGGTACTCCCTGCCCGGTCGGGTCGCCTGGCAGGTCATCCGGGCCGTGACCGTCTTCGTCATCCGGTTCACCAGCTTCTTCTCCTACCTGGCGGCCGGGCTCCTGATCATCTTCGTCGGCATGTTCACCCTGCTGACGATCACCGCCACCTACGGGCTCCCGCTGCTGCTCCTCGTGATGCCGTACTTCATGGCGGCGGTGGGCCGGCGGGCCGAACTGCGCGCCGACGCACACGCGGCCGTCCTCGGCTTCGCGCCGATGCTCGCGCAGATGCTCCACGGGGTGATGGTGCAGGAAGAGCAGGCCAAGCAGGCCGTGCTCGCGCAGACCGGAAAGCCGTTCACGGAGCCCGGCACGCTCTCCCGGCTGCTGTCCACCCACCCCGATCACCGCACACGCCTGCACCACCTCCAGCCGTACATGCAGCCCGGACGCTGAAGCAGCCGTCAACAACGCCGCAGGGCGGCCACCCTCTCGGGTGACCGCCCTGCGGTTACTTCTCTACTGCTTCAGACTCAGCCGTGCAGCGCCATATGACGACTGACTTCGTCAGCCGTTGTAGGGACCGTAGTCGTAGTCCTCCAGCGGGACAGCCTGGCCGGAGCCGGTGCCGAAGGGCGAGTAGTCGATGTCGTCGTAGCCGACGGCCGAGTACATCGCGGCCTTGGCCTCCTCGGTGGGCTCCACCCGGATGTTGCGGTAGCGGGCGAGGCCCGTACCGGCCGGGATGAGCTTACCGATGATGACGTTCTCCTTGAGGCCGATCAGGGAGTCGGACTTGGCGTTGATCGCCGCGTCCGTCAGAACCCTGGTCGTCTCCTGGAAGGACGCCGCCGACAGCCACGACTCGGTCGCGAGCGAGGCCTTGGTGATACCCATCAGCTGCGGACGGCCGGAGGCGGGGTGACCGCCCTCGGTGACCACACGACGGTTCTCGGTCTCGAACTTCGACCGCTCGACCAGCTCGCCCGGCAGGAGCTCCGCGTCGCCGGACTCGATGATCGTCACGCGGCGCAGCATCTGCCGGATGATGATCTCGATGTGCTTGTCGTGGATCGACACGCCCTGCGAGTTGTAGACCTTCTGGACTTCGCCGACCAGGTGGACCTGGACGGCACGCTGGCCGAGGATGCGCAGCACGTCGTGCGGGTTGGTGGCACCCATGGTGAGCTTCTGGCCCACCTCGACGTGGTCGCCCTCGTGCACGATGACCTTGGCGCGCTTCGAGATCGGGAACGCCGTCTCGTCGCTGCCGTCGTCGGGCGTGATGACGATCTTCTTCGTCTTCTCGGTCTCCTCGATCCGCACGCGGCCGGCGGCCTCGGAGATCGGGGCGACACCCTTCGGGGTACGGGCCTCGAAGAGCTCGACGACACGCGGCAGACCCTGCGTGATGTCGTCACCGGCCACACCACCGGTGTGGAAGGTACGCATCGTCAGCTGGGTACCGGGCTCACCGATGGACTGGGCGGCGATGATGCCGACCGCCTCACCGATGTCGACCAGCTTGCCGGTGGCGAGCGAGCGTCCGTAGCAGAAGGCACAGGTGCCGACCGCGGACTCACAGGTCAGGACCGAGCGGGTCTTGACCTCCTCGACGCCGTTGGCGACCAGGGCGTCGATGAGCACGTCACCGAGGTCGACGTTGGCCGGCGCGATGACCTTGCCGTCGATGACGACGTCCTCGGCCAGCATGCGGGCGTAGATCGAGGTCTCGACGTCGTCGGCCTTGCGCAGCACGCCGTCCTCGCCGCGAACGGCGATCTTCAGCTTCAGGCCGCGCTCGGTGCCGCAGTCCTCCTCGCGGATGATCACGTCCTGCGAGACGTCCACCAGACGACGGGTCAGGTAACCCGAGTCGGCGGTACGCAGGGCGGTGTCCGCCAGACCCTTACGGGCACCGTGCGTGGAGATGAAGTACTCCAGAACGGTGAGGCCCTCACGGAAGGACGCCTTGATCGGACGCGGGATGGTCTCGTTCTTCGCGTTCGACACCAGACCACGCATACCGGCGATCTGTCGCATCTGCATCATGTTTCCTCGGGCACCCGAGTCAACCATCATGAAGATGGGGTTCGTCTTGGGGAAGTTCGCGTTCATCGCCTCGGCAACCTCGTTGGTCGCCTTGGTCCAGATCGCGATGAGCTCCTGCGTGCGCTCGTCCTTGGTGATCAGACCGCGCTCGTACTGCTTCTGGACCTTCTCGTCCAGCTCCTCGTAGCCCTTGACGATGGCCTTCTTGGCCTCGGGCACGACGACGTCGGAGATGGCCACGGTGACGCCCGAACGGGTCGCCCAGTGGAAGCCGGCCGCCTTCAGGTTGTCGAGCGTCGCCGCCACGATGACCTTGGGGTAGCGCTCCGCCAGGTCGTTGACGATCTCGGAGAGCTGCTTCTTGCCCACCGAGTAGTCGACGAACGGGTAGTCCTCGGGCAGCAGCTCGTTGAAGAGCGCGCGGCCCAGGGTGGTGCGCAGACGGAAGCTGTCGCCCGGCTGGAACTCCTGCTCGCCCTCTTCGGCGACCGGCGGCACCCAGCCACGCGGCGGGATGGTGCCCACCGGGAAGCGGATGTCGACGGCCGACTGGAGCGCGAGCTCGCCGTTGTCGAACGCCATGGTCGCCTCGGCCGTGGAGCCGAACGCGCGGCCCTCGCCCTTGGTGTCACGGAGCTCACCGTCGGTGGTCAGGAAGAACAGACCGAGGACCATGTCCTGGGTCGGCATCGTGACCGGACGGCCGTCGGCCGGCTTCAGGATGTTGTTCGAGGACAGCATCAGGATGCGGGCCTCGGCCTGCGCCTCCGCGGAGAGCGGCAGGTGCACGGCCATCTGGTCACCGTCGAAGTCCGCGTTGAACGCGGTGCAGACGAGCGGGTGGATCTGGATGGCCTTGCCTTCGACCAGCTGGGGCTCGAAGGCCTGGATGCCGAGGCGGTGCAGCGTGGGCGCACGGTTCAGGAGAACCGGGTGCTCGGCGATGACCTCTTCGAGCACGTCGTAGACGACCGTGCGGCCGCGCTCGACCATGCGCTTCGCCGACTTGATGTTCTGCGCGTGGTTCAGGTCCACCAGGCGCTTCATCACGAACGGCTTGAAGAGCTCCAGCGCCATGGCCTTGGGCAGACCGCACTGGTGCAGCTTCAGCTGCGGACCGACGACGATCACGGAACGCGCGGAGTAGTCCACGCGCTTACCGAGAAGGTTCTGACGGAATCGACCCTGCTTGCCCTTGAGCATGTCGCTCAGGGACTTCAGCGGACGGTTACCGGGACCGGTCACCGGACGACCACGACGACCGTTGTCGAAGAGGGCGTCCACGGCCTCCTGAAGCATGCGCTTCTCGTTGTTCACGATGATCTCGGGGGCACCGAGGTCGAGGAGACGCTTCAGACGGTTGTTGCGGTTGATCACGCGGCGGTACAGGTCGTTCAGGTCGGAGGTCGCGAAGCGGCCACCGTCCAGCTGCACCATCGGACGCAGGTCCGGCGGGATCACCGGCACGCAGTCCAGAACCATGCCCTTGGGCTTGTTGCTGGTCTGCAGGAACGCGGAGACGACCTTGAGGCGCTTGAGCGCACGGGTCTTCTTCTGGCCCTTGCCGGTACGGATGATCTCGCGGAGGCGCTCGGCCTCTTCCTCGAGGTCGAAGGACTCCAGGCGCTTCTGCAGCGCGGCGGCGCCCATGCAGCCGTCGAAGTACGTGCCGAAGCGGTCACGCAGCTCGCGGTACAGGAGCTCGTCGCCCTCAAGGTCCTGGACCTTGAGGTTCTTGAAGCGGGCCCACACCTCGTCGAGGCGGTCGATCTCGCGCTGCGCGCGGTCACGGAGCTGCTTCATCTCGCGCTCGGCACCTTCGCGCACCTTGCGGCGTACGTCGGCCTTCGCGCCCTCGGCCTCGAGCTCGGCCAGGTCGGTCTCGAGCTTCTTGGCACGGCCTTCGAGGTCCGCGTCACGGCGGTTCTCGATCTGCTGGCGCTCGACGGAGACGTGCGCCTCCAGCGACGGGAGGTCGCGGGTGCGGCGCTCGTCGTCCACGAACGTGATCATGTACGCGGCGAAGTAGATGACCTTCTCGAGGTCCTTCGGCGCGAGGTCCAGCAGGTAGCCCAGGCGCGACGGGACGCCCTTGAAGTACCAGATGTGGGTGACGGGAGCGGCAAGCTCGATGTGGCCCATCCGCTCACGGCGCACCTTGGCGCGCGTGACTTCGACGCCACAGCGCTCACAGATGATGCCCTTGAAGCGGACACGCTTGTACTTGCCGCAGTAGCACTCCCAGTCCCGGGTAGGACCGAAGATCTTCTCGCAGAAGAGTCCGTCCTTCTCGGGCTTGAGGGTGCGGTAGTTGATGGTCTCCGGCTTCTTGACCTCGCCGTGCGACCAGGTTCGGATGTCGTCCGCGGTGGCAAGGCCGATCCGCAGCTCGTCGAAGAAGTTGACGTCGAGCACTGTGCGTCAATCCCTCTTTCGGGGTCGAGTCTCAATCATGGTCTGAACGGTCCCGGGGATGACGGGGGGCTCTTGAGCGAGCCCCCCGTCAGGCCCGTCAGACCTCTTCGACGCTGCTCGGCTCTCGCCGGGACAGGTCGATACCGAGCTCCTCCGCCGCGCGGAAGACGTCCTCGTCGGTGTCGCGCATCTCGATGGACATGCCGTCCGAGGACAGCACCTCCACGTTGAGGCAGAGCGACTGCATTTCCTTGATGAGCACCTTGAAGGACTCGGGAATGCCCGGCTCGGGGATGTTCTCGCCCTTGACGATGGCCTCGTAGACCTTCACGCGGCCGGTGACGTCGTCGGACTTGATGGTCAGCAGCTCCTGGAGGGCGTAAGCGGCGCCATAAGCCTCGAGCGCCCACACCTCCATCTCACCGAAGCGCTGGCCACCGAACTGCGCCTTACCACCCAGCGGCTGCTGCGTGATCATCGAGTACGGACCGGTCGACCGAGCGTGGAGCTTGTCGTCGACCAGGTGGTGGAGCTTGAGGATGTACATGTACCCGATCGAGATCGGGTCCGGGAACGGCTCACCGGAGCGGCCGTCGAACAGACGCGCCTTGCCGGACGACTGGACCAGGCGGTCGCCGTCGCGGTTCGGGATGGTGTGATCGAACAGGCCGGCGAGTTCGTCCTCGCGGGCACCGTCGAACACGGGGGTGGCGACGTTGGTACCGGGCGCGACCTTGTCGGCACCGATGACCTTCAGACGCTCGGCCCACTCCTCGCCGAGGCCGGAGACGTCCCATCCGCGGCTGGCGAGCCAGCCGAGGTGGATCTCCAGGACCTGTCCCGGGTTCATTCGGGACGGGACACCCAGCGGGTTCAGGATGATGTCGACCGGCGTGCCGTCCTCAAGGAAGGGCATGTCCTCGATCGGAAGGATCTTGGAGATGACACCCTTGTTGCCGTGGCGGCCGGCGAGCTTGTCACCGTCGGTGATCTTGCGCTTCTGGGCGACGTAGACGCGGACCAGCTGGTTCACGCCCGGAGGAAGCTCGTCGCCCTCCTCGCGGTCGAAGACGCGGACACCGATGACCTTGCCGATCTCACCGTGAGGGACCTTGAGCGAGGTGTCACGCACCTCGCGGGCCTTCTCACCGAAGATCGCGCGGAGCAGGCGCTCCTCCGGGGTCAGCTCGGTCTCACCCTTGGGCGTGACCTTGCCGACCAGGATGTCGCCGGCGACGACGTCCGCACCGATGCGGATGATGCCGCGCTCGTCGAGGTCCGCGAGGACCTCCTCGGAGACGTTCGGGATGTCCCGGGTGATCTCCTCGGGGCCCAGCTTGGTGTCACGGGCATCGACCTCGTGCTCCTCGATGTGGATCGAGGAGAGGACGTCGTCCTGCACGAGGCGCTGCGACAGGATGATCGCGTCCTCGTAGTTGTGACCCTCCCACGGCATGAACGCGACGAGCAGGTTCTTGCCGAGGGCCATTTCGCCCTCTTCGGTCGCGGGACCGTCGGCGAGGACCTGGGACTCGGTGATCCGGTCGCCCTCGTTGACGATGACCTTCTGGTTGACCGAGGTGCCCTGGTTCGAGCGGGAGAACTTCGCGACGCGGTACGTGGTGTACGTGCCGTCGTCGTTGGCGACGGTGATGTAGTCGGCCGAGACCTCCTGGACGACACCGTCCTTCTCCGCACGGATCGAGTCACCGGCGTCGACCGCACAGCGGTACTCCATGCCGGTGCCGACGAGCGGCGCCTCCGCCTTGATCAGCGGAACGGCCTGGCGCATCATGTTCGCGCCCATGAGGGCACGGTTGGCGTCGTCGTGCTCCAGGAAGGGGATCATCGCGGTCGCGACGGACACCATCTGGCGCGGGGAGACGTCCATGTAGTCGACGTCGTCGCCGGCGATGTAGTCGATCTCGCCGCCACGACGGCGCACCAGCACGCGGTTCTCGGTGAAGCGCATGTCCTCGGACAGGCCGGCGTTGGCCTGGGCGATGACGAAGCGGTCTTCCTCGTCGGCCGTCAGGTAGTCGACCTCGTCGGTGACGACGCCGTCGATGACCTTGCGGTACGGGGTCTCCACGAAGCCGAACGCGTTGACGCGGCCGTAGGAGGCGAGCGAGCCGATCAGACCGATGTTCGGGCCTTCAGGGGTCTCGATCGGGCACATGCGGCCGTAGTGCGACGGGTGAACGTCACGGACCTCGAAGCCGGCCCGCTCACGGGACAGACCGCCGGGGCCCAGCGCCGACAGGCGGCGCTTGTGGGTCAGGCCCGAGAGCGGGTTGTTCTGGTCCATGAACTGCGACAGCTGGCTGGTGCCGAAGAACTCCTTGATGGAGGCGACGACCGGCCGGATGTTGATCAGGGTCTGCGGCGTGATCGCCTCGACGTCCTGGGTCGTCATGCGCTCGCGGACGACGCGCTCCATACGAGCCAGACCCGTGCGGACCTGGTTCTGGATGAGCTCGCCGACGTTGCGCAGACGACGGTTGCCGAAGTGGTCGATGTCATCGGTCTCGACCACGATCGAACGGCCGGACTCGCCGGTCGTCTCGGTCTCGCCGGCGTGCAGCTTGACCAGGTACTTGATCGTCGCGATGACGTCGTCGGTGGTGAGCACACCGGCGTCGAGCGGCTCGTCGGCGCCGAGCTTCTTGTTCACCTTGTAGCGGCCGACCTTGGCGAGGTCGTAGCGCTTCGGGTTGAAGTAGAGGTTCTCGAGCAGCGTCTGAGCGGCCTCGCGGGTCGGCGGTTCGCCCGGACGCAGCTTGCGGTAGATGTCGAGCAGCGCGTCGTCCTGGCCCTGGGTGTGGTCCTTCTCCAGGGTGGCGCGCATGGACTCGTACTCGCCGAACTCCTCGAGGATCTGCTCGGTGGTCCAGCCGAGAGCCTTCAGGAGGACGGTGACGGACTGCTTGCGCTTGCGGTCGATGCGGACACCGACCATGTCGCGCTTGTCGATCTCCATCTCCAGCCAGGCACCCCGGGACGGGATGATCTTGGCGGCGAAGATGTCCTTGTCGGACGTCTTGTCGATGGAGGAGTCGAAGTAGACACCAGGGGAGCGGACAAGCTGCGACACGACGACACGCTCGGTGCCGTTGATGACGAAGGTGCCCTTGTTGGTCATGAGCGGGAAATCGCCCATGAAGACCGTCTGAGACTTGATCTCTCCGGTCTCGTTGTTCGTGAACTCGGCTGTGACGAACAGCGGCGCCGCGTACGTGAAGTCGCGGTCCTTGCACTCGTCGACAGAGTTCTTCGCCGGCTCGAAACGGTGGTCGCGGAAGGTCAGCGACATCGACCCGGAGAAGTCCTCGATCGGCGAGATCTCCTCGAAGATCTCTTCCAGACCGGACTTGGTGGGGACGTCCTGTCCACTCTCAAGCGCCGACTCGACGCGAGACTTCCAGGCAGCATTGCCGAGCAGCCAGTCAAAGCTCTCGGTCTGCAGCGCCAGGAGGTTCGGAACCTCGAGGGGCTCCTTGATCTTTGCAAAGGAGATGCGCAGCGGGGCGGTGCTGGCACCGTTGTTCGTATTGGTCGAGGCGTTGCGCGAGGCGGCCAAGAGGGGGTCCTTCCGAGGGCTCGGACTCACTACGCGCGTACCGGTCCCAGCCGACACAGAAGACAGGTTCTCCCCATCTGGCCAAAATGCCAGGTCAGGGCGATCAATCAGGTGTGCTCAAGCGTGGGCATGCCCCTGGCGACGGGCAGGGGGCAGCTAACAGGCAGCGCAAAGGGTCAGTGTAGCCACTCGGCTCACTGATGTCCAGACCAGGTTTCCGGAAACCGGCAACAGGCCTTCCCCAGGTCGTTCAAACCAACACCGTGTTCAACCAACACTGCTTTCAACGCTTCGGCCCTCGTACACAGAGCGCGTATCAGTACTGCCCTCTTCGTAGCCGATCCATGCCTCGTATCCCGGATCGAGCTGGTCGAGCTGATCGAGCTGGTGACGGGTCTGAGAATTGCGCGCCGCGTCCCGTTCGTCAAGGCCCCCTGCTCCGTGCGGATCATCTTGGGACCCGGCCGCGGAGCAACGATGATCACCCTACTCCCCAACGAGACCAGGGCAAGTCAGGCACTGCGGATACGCCAAAGGGCGACCACCCTTACGGGTGATCGCCCTTGGCCGAGGCCTCAGAGAGGCCTCAGAGGTGTTACTTGACCTCGACAGCCGCGCCGGCAGCCTTGAGGGACTCGGCAGCCTTGTCAGCGGCCTCCTTGGCGACCTTCTCGAGGACCGGCTTCGGAGCGCCGTCCACGAGGTCCTTGGCCTCCTTCAGACCCAGGGAGGTCAGCTCGCGCACGACCTTGATGACCTGGATCTTCTTGTCGCCGGCACCGGTGAGGATGACGTCGAACTCGTCCTGCTCCTCAGCGGCCTCAGCGGCAACCGGGGCACCCGGACCGGCAACGGCGACGGCCGCAGCGGCGGTGACGTCGAACTTCTCCTCGAAGGCCTTCACGAACTCAGAGAGCTCGATGAGGGTCATCTCCTCGAACTGGGCGAGGAGGTCGTCCTGAGAGAGCTTCGCCATGATGGGCGATCCTTCCACTAATTCGGCAGGTGCCGGATGTATATAGAGGCGGGCGTAACGGCCCGCTACGACCCACGCACTAGGCGGCGTGGATCAGTGCGCGAGCCGAATTACTCGGCACCGCCCTGCTCGGCGAGCTTGACGCGAAGCGCTTCCGCGGTGCGGACGAACTTCGACGGCAGCGCCTGGAAGAGCGAGGCAGCCTGAGACTGCTTGCCCTTGAACGCGCCGGCCAGCTTGCTGAGCAGAACCTCGCGGGACTCGAGGTCCGCAAGCTTCTTGATCTCATCGGCGGTGAGCGCCTTACCATCAAGGACACCCGCCTTGATGATGAGGTTCGGGTTGTCCTTGGCGAAGTCACGCAGGCTCTTCGCCGACTCCACCGGGTCACCGGTGATGAAGGCGACCGCGGTCGGACCAGCGAAGTGCTCGTCCAGCGCGGTGATCCCGGCCTGGTTGGCCGCAATCTTGGTCAGCGTGTTCTTCACCACGGCGTACTGGGCGTTCTCACCGAGCGAACGACGCAGCGTCTTGAGCTGCGCGACGGTGAGACCCCGGTACTCGGTCAGCACGGCGGCGTTCGAGCTCTGGAACTGGTCCGTGAGCTCGGCTACCGCGGCAGCCTTGTCGGGCCTTGCCATAGAGCGTCGGCCTCCTTCCGGGTGATGAGGACCGCTCAGAAGGGGCTGAACAAAACGAAACGCCCCGGCGCAAGCGCACGGGGCGTAAGCTCGACCGAATCACTCCGGGAGCGTGTCCACGAACACCTGCGCAGGACGTCCGCATTCAGCGGATCCTTCGGCCGCCATGCTCTTTCGAGCAAGGCAACGACCAGCGGTCTTTGGCTTCTCGGGAAGCGTACGTGAAGGGGTCGAGCCAAGGCAAATCGCCTCGGGAGCGAGGTGCGCGGGACGGTCAGCCGGTGCCCTCGCCCTTGCCGTCCATCATCGCGGCGAGGTCCACGACCTGGTCGGCCGGCGGAGCGGTGACCTCGACCGGCTTGTTGATGTCCAGGAACTTGATGGCGACGTCCATCGGGCCGGACGTGCCCTGGCCACGGGTGCGGAACTGCTTGGTCTGGTCGGCTTCGTCGATCCAGATGTCCATGGCCAGTTCCTTGACGCCCTGGTCCTCCAGCGCCTTCAGGTTCTTCTCGTGGCGCGCCTTGGCCTCGGGCGTGGAGGCGGTGCTCTGGGCCTTCAGCTGGTCCAGCGTGACGGTGCCGGTCAGGTGCGTGGTCTTCTGGCCGTCGACGGTCTCCTCGCCGACCGTCTTCAGGTCCTTGGCCGTGCTCAGGTCGCTCGCCTTGTCACCCGGGTTCTCGCCCTGCTGGCCCCCCAGCGCATCCAGCTGCTTGGCCTCTTCCGGGGCCAGGGTCTTCATGTCGAACTTCATCCACTTGCTCCCGCTGCCCAGGTAGAGGGCGCCGTCGAGCAGACGGATCTCGATTTTCTGACCCGGCGCCTCGGGCGCGGCCATCGTCATGGACATCGCCACGGTCGGCTTCAGGCGCATGGCGGCCTCGCCGGAGATGCTCTGCCCCGCGGCCGTGCCGGACATGGCGTAGCGCAGCGAGGTGATCTCCTCGGACTTCTTCTTCGTCTTCTCCAGGAACGCGGCCGGCGTGACCGCCACCGGCGTCTCCGCGACCGGGGTCTGCGTGGCTGGCGTCTGCGCGGCCTTGGACGGCGCCGAAGCGGCCCCGTTGTCCTTCTTCGCGTCCTTGCCGTCCTGGCACGCCGTGGCCCCGCCCACGAGCAGTACGGCGGCCAGCGCCGCACCGACGGTCTTCCTGCGATATGCAGACATGGAGGTCCCCACCCCTTGTGTGATCGTTACTTGGGCTCGACTTTACGTTCACCCGCCGATCGAACACGCGTCCTTTATTGCCCCCCCGCACCCTTTTGTGGCGTGGAACACGGAAGCGGGCCCCCCACCGCCCGTGAAGGGTGGTGGAGGGCCCGCTCAGCCGTGCAGTGAGCCGGTCAGGCTCAGACCGCGGCCGGGTCTTCCTCGACGAGGAGGTTCCGGGTGCGGTTCTGGTCCAGCAGGATGCCGGGGCCCATCGTGGTGCTCAGGGCGGCCTTCTTGATGTAGCGGCCCTTCGCGGCGGACGGCTTCAGACGAAGGATCTCGTCCAGGGCCGCACCGTAGTTCTCGACCAGCTGCTCATCGGAGAAGGAGACCTTGCCGATGATGAAGTGCAGGTTCGAGTGCTTGTCGACGCGGAACTCGATCTTGCCACCCTTGATCTCGGTGACAGCCTTCGCGACGTCCATCGTGACGGTGCCGGTCTTCGGGTTCGGCATGAGGCCACGGGGACCGAGCACGCGGCCGAGGCGGCCGACCTTGCCCATGAGGTCCGGCGTGGCCACAACGGCGTCGAACTCGTTCAGGCGGTTGCCCTTGGCGATCTCGTTGATCAGTTCGTCGTCGCCGACAATGTCGGCGCCTGCGGCTTCCGCGGCCGCAGCACGGTCACCGGTCGCGAAGACCAGGACCCGGGCGGTCTTGCCGGTGCCGTGCGGGAGGTTCACGGTGCCGCGCACCATCTGGTCGGCCTTGCGCGGGTCGACACCCAGGCGGAAGGCGATCTCGACGGTGCTGTCGAACTTGGTCGCGGAGGTCTCCTTGGCGAGACGGACGGCCTCGAGCGGGGCGTACAGCTTCTCCCGGTCGACCTTGGCGTCCGCAGCGCGGAGAGTCTTGCTGCGCTTCACTTCTGCTCCTGTGTTTTGGCTTCAGGCATGGAGTCGTGGTGCGGACCAGCGCTTGGCCCTACCACTGGTGGTGCTGGGGGTGGCTGGATCAGCCTTCGACCGTGACGCCCATCGAACGCGCGGTGCCGGCGATGATCTTCATCGCGGCGTCGACGTCGTTGGCGTTCAGGTCGGGCATCTTCAGCTCGGCGATCTCGCGGACCTGGGCGCCGGTGAGCTTGGCGACCTTGGTCTTGTGCGGCTCGCCGGAGCCCTTCTCGATGCCCGCGGCCTTCAGGATGAGGCGCGCGGCCGGCGGAGTCTTGGTGATGAAGGTGAAGGAGCGGTCGTCGTAGACCGTGATCTCCACCGGCACGACCATGCCACGCTGCGACTCGGTCGCGGCGTTGTAGGCCTTGCAGAACTCCATGATGTTGACGCCGTGCTGACCGAGCGCGGGGCCGACCGGCGGAGCCGGGTTGGCCGCACCGGCCTTGATCTGGAGCTTGATGAGCCCCGTGATCTTCTTCTTCTTGGGAGGCATTGCTCTCTCCGGGTCCTAGTGAGAGTTTTCAGCCGCCGATCCGGTCATCCGGATGGAGGCATACCGCACCACGATAACGGGTATCTGTACGGGGCTAAAAACCGAGCAGGTCAGACCGCCCGCGAGGGGCGACCTGACCTGTCCGGAAGCTGTGGCTCAGAGGCCGTGACTCACGCGAAGTGGATCAGCGCGGTCAGTTCTTCTGGATCTGGTCGAAGCTCAGCTCGACCGGGGTCTCGCGGCCGAAGATCTCGACGAGGCCCTTGACCTTCTTCGAGTCCGGGTTGATCTCGTTGATCGTCGCCTGGAGCGTCGCGAACGGGCCGTCGGTGACGGTGACCGAGTCGCCGACCTCGAAGTCGAGGACCTCGATCGTGCGCTTGACGGCGGGCGCCGGCAGACCAGCGGCCTCCGCGGCGGCCTTCTCGGCCTTCTCCTTGGCCTCCGGGGCGAGCATCTTGACGATCTCGTCCAGCGTCAGCGGGTACGGGTCGTACGCGTTGCCGACGAAGCCGGTGACGCCAGGCGTGTTGCGGACGACACCCCAGGACTCGTTCGTCAGATCCATGCGGACGAGAACGTAACCGGGCAGCTTGTTCTGCCGGACGTTCTTGCGCTCGCCGTTCTTGATCTGGACGATCTCTTCCTCGGGCACCTCGGCCTGGTAGATGAACTCCTCGACGTTCAGCGAGACGGCGCGCTGCTCCAGGTTGGCCTTCACGCGCTTCTCGTAGCCGGCGTAGGTGTGGATCACGTACCACTCGCCGGGCAGGAGGCGCAGTTCGTCGCGCAGGGCCTGGATGGGGTCGACGGGCTCGGCGGGCTCGGCCTCGGCGGCTTCGGCGGCCTCCGTGTCGGCCTCGGCCGCCACGTCGCCCTCTGCCTCGACCTCGTCCTCGACGATGTCGGCAGCCTCTTCGACCTCGGCGTCGTCCTCAGCCTCGGCGTCGACCTCGCCCTCGACGTGCAGCGCGGCCTCCTCGGCGGCGACACCCGCCTTGGCGTCGGCGTGCTCGGCCTCGTCGGGGTCCACAGCGTCTGCCGCCTCGACGATGTCGAGCTCGTCCTCGACGGACTCGACGGAGTCGTGGCTCGCGTTCAGGTTCGGGTCAGACACGGTGGCTGCTTCTTCCTGGATACAAAAGGTGGTGGAACATGCGAAAACGGGCGGCACCCATCAAGGGGCCGCCCTCCGCGGGGATCAGCCGAAGACGAACTTGATGGCTTCCTGGAACCCATAGTCAATCACGGTCACCAGACCGATCATGATGACCACGAAGACAATCACCACGGTGGTGTACGTCGTGAGCTGGTTGCGAGTGGGCCATACAACCTTGCGGAGTTCCGCGACGATCTGGCGGTAGAAAAGCGCGAGCCGGCCCAGAGGACCCTTCTTGCCGCGCTTGCCGCCCTTGCGGGCCTTCTTCTCGCGAGTTTCGTCCTCGGCGTCAGGCATGTCGATGGAGCCCAGGGCGTCCGTCACGTCTCTCACCTGAATCCGGGTCGTGGCCGTACCGCGCCCGGTTGCGCCGCACGGCGTTGCATCGAAGTACGTACCTGCGCACACACATCCGAGAAGGAGTGTGGAGCAGGGCCGGAGGGACTCGAACCCCCAACCGCTGGTTTTGGAGACCAGTGCTCTACCAATTGAGCTACGACCCTTTGCGTCCCCCAACCTACCGCATCCAAGCGAGTGCACGGAGTGCTCGCGCTTTGGGCGGCTGCTGAGGTCCAACGACAGGTGAGTGTACGTGAACCGGGCCCTGACGTCGAACAGAACCCGACCTGACATGCTCCGGCAAGGCTGTGGTCCGGTACCTGAAACAGCGTGCCGCTCGTCTACGGCGTCTGGGACGATTGGCCGCATGACCTCTGAAACGCCTTCCACCGAGCGCCGCGTCTCCGCCCGTATCGGCGCCATCTCCGAGTCCGCCACCCTCGCCATCGACGCCAAGGCCAAGGCGCTCAAGGCCGCCGGGCGCCCGGTGATCGGCTTCGCCGCGGGCGAGCCCGACTTCCCGACCCCGGACTACATCGTCGAGGCCGCGGTCGAGGCCTGCCGCAACCCGAAGTTCCACCGCTACACGCCGGCCGGCGGTCTCCCGGAGCTGAAGGCCGCGATCGCCGCGAAGACCCTGCGCGACTCCGGCTACGAGGTCGAGGCGTCGCAGATCCTGGTGACCAACGGCGGCAAGCAGGCGATCTACGAGGCCTTCGCGGCCGTCCTGGACCCGGGTGACGAGGTCATCGTCCCGGCTCCGTACTGGACCACGTACCCCGAGTCGATCCGCCTCGCCGGCGGCGTCCCGGTCGAGGTCGTCGCCGACGAGACCACCGGCTACCGGGTCTCCGTCGAGCAGCTGGAGGCCGCCCGTACCGAGCGCACGAAGGTCGTCCTCTTCGTCTCCCCGTCCAACCCGACGGGCGCCGTCTACAGCGAGGCCGACTCGCGCGCGATCGGCGAGTGGGCCGCCGAGCACGGCCTGTGGGTCATGACGGACGAGATCTACGAGCACCTGGTCTACGGCGACGCGACCTTCACCTCGCTGCCGGTGCTGGTCCCCGCCCTGCGCGACAAGTGCATCGTCGTCAACGGCGTCGCCAAGACGTACGCGATGACGGGCTGGCGCGTGGGCTGGGTCATCGCCCCGCAGGACGTCATCAAGGCCGCGACCAACCTCCAGTCGCACGCCACCTCCAACGTCTCCAACGTGGCGCAGGTCGCCGCGCTGGCCGCCGTCTCGGGCAACCTGGACGCCGTCGCGGAGATGCGCAAGGCCTTCGACCGCCGCCGCCAGACCATGGTCAAGATGCTCAACGAGATCGACGGCGTGGTCTGCCCGGTCCCCGAGGGCGCCTTCTACGCGTACCCCTCGGTCAAGGCGCTCCTCGGCAAGGAGATCCGCGGCAAGCGCCCGCAGAGCTCGATCGAGCTCGCCGCGCTGATCCTGGACGAGGCCGAGGTCGCGGTCGTCCCGGGCGAGGCCTTCGGCACCCCCGGCTACCTGCGCCTCTCGTACGCCCTGGGCGACGAGGACCTGGTGGAGGGCGTCTCCCGCGTCCAGAAGCTCCTGGCCGAGGCCAAGGCCTAAAGCCGGCCCGGTCCCAGCCACAGAACGGCGGGGCGGGAGTCGAATTCGACTCCCGCCCCGCCGTTTCTGAGTTCGGGCCAGCGCCCGATCGGGGAAAACCCCGGCTGGTCAGCCTGCCGTACGGCAGGATCACCAGGTGACTCCTCCACCCGTGAGCGGGTGGCTTCTCACTTGGCTCCGTAGAGCCTCATGACGGCCAAGCCCTGACCGCTGCCCGAGGGTAGGGCCGCAATGTACTACGCCGCTTCGCGGCTTCGAGGGCAAAGGATGACTTTCGTCCCCGCCTGAAGGGCGGGGTTCGCACACAAGGAGAGGGATGGAGCACGCACGCGATCTCACGCTTCTGCCGAAAGCCCACCTGCACCTGCACTTCACCGGGTCGATGCGCCCCTCGACCCTGCTCGAGCTCGCCGACAAGTACGGTGTGCGGCTGCCCGACGCGCTGACCGCCGGGGAGCCCCCCAAGCTGCGGGCCACCGACGAACGCGGCTGGTTCCGCTTCCAGCGGCTCTACGACGCCGCCCGCTCCTGCCTGCGCGAGCCCGACGACATCCGGCGGCTCGTCCGCGAGGCCGCGGAGGAGGACGTACGGGACGGCAGCGGCTGGCTGGAGATCCAGGTGGATCCCACCTCCTACGCCCCCCTCCTCGGCGGGATGATCCCCGCCGTCGAGATCATCCTGGACGCCGTGGACAGCGCCTCCCGGGAGACCGGGCTCGGGATACGGGTCCTCATCGCCGCGAACCGCATGAAGCACCCCCTCGACGCCCGCACCCTGGCCCGCCTCGCCGTGCGCTACGCCGACCGCGGCGTCGTCGGCTTCGGACTCTCCAACGACGAGCGCCGCGGCATGGCCCGCGACTTCGACCGGGCCTTCGCGATCGCCCGCGAGGGCGGCCTCCTCGCGGCCCCGCACGGCGGCGAGCTCACCGGCCCGTCCTCGGTCCGCGACTGCCTCGACGACCTGCACGCCGCCCGCATCGGGCACGGCGTGCGCGCCGCCGAGGACCCCCGGCTGCTCAAGCGGCTCGCCGACCGGCAGATCACCTGCGAGGTCTGCCCGGCGTCGAACGTCGCCCTCGGGGTGTACGAGCGGCCCGAGGACGTGCCGCTGCGCACGCTCTTCGAGGCCGGGGTGCCGATGGCGCTGGGCGCGGACGACCCGCTGCTGTTCGGGTCCCGGCTGGCGGCCCAGTACGAGATCGCCCGCACCCACCACGGCTTCACGGACGCGGAGCTCGCGGAGCTGGCCCGGCAGTCGGTGCGCGGTTCGGCCGCGCCGGAGGACGTGCAGGCCAAGCTGCTGGCCGGGATCGGCCACTGGCTCACCGGGTGAGCGTCAGCGGGTGAGCCTGAGGTCGCCCTCGTAGCAGTCGGCGCGCACCCGTCCGCCGTCGGGGAAGCCGATCTCCAGGTGGGTTCGGCCCTGTTCGGGCAGGGCGTACTCGGCCACGGAGGCGATGGTCTCGCCGAGGTGGCGCAGGAAGGGGTGGTCGCCGAGGTCCTCGCCGACCTCGATGCGGCCCCACTCCCCCAGGTCGTACGGCTCGTGCGGCGCGGCGGACTCCACGATGAGGCACTGGTCCGACCCGGTGGTGATCCGGATGGAGTCGCCGACGCTGTCGATCAGCCAGACGTCGAGCGGGGCCTCGGAGCGCTCACCCTCGCTGACGTGCCAGGACGCGACGACTCTGCTGAGCGTGCGACCCACGAGGCGGGTGGGGTCCGTACCGGCCCCGTGGAGGGGACAGAGCATGGGCGGCCGGGGCTCCTCAGATGCTGACGCCGACCGTCACCGGCTCATTGACCAGGGTGACGCCGAAGGCCGCGTGGACACCCGCGACGACCTCGCGGGCCAGGGCGAGGAGGTCCTCGGTGGTGGCCTCGCCGCGGTTGGTGAGGGCGAGGGTGTGCTTGGTGGAGATGCGTGCGGGGCCGGTGCCGTAGCCCTTGGTGAAACCGGCCTTGTCGATCAGCCAGGCCGCGCTGGTCTTCGTACGGCCCTCGCCCGCGGGGTAGCCGGGCGGGGCGGTCTCGGGGCCGAGGCGGTCCTGGACGCGGGCGAGGAAGGCGGCGTAGGCCTCGTCGGTCAGGATCGGGTTGTGGAAGAAGGAGCCGGCCGACCAGGTGTCGTGGTCGGCGGGGTCGAGCACCATGCCCTTGCCCGCGCGCAGGCGCAGCACGGTCTCGCGGGCGGTGGCGGCCGGAACCCGGTCGCCCGGCCCGACGCCGAGGGCGCGGGCGGTCTCGGGGTACTTGATCGGCGCGGAGAGGCCGCCGGCGTCCTCCAGGGCGAAGCGCACGCGCAGGACGACGTACCGCTCGGGCTGGTCCTTGAAGGTGCTGTTGCGGTACCGGAAGTCGCACTCGGCGGCGGTCAGCGTGACCGTCTCGCGGCGGGTGCGGTCGTAGGCGACGACCTCGGTGATGGTGTCGCAGACCTCCTGGCCGTACGCACCGACGTTCTGGATCGGGGTGGCACCGGCGGATCCGGGGATCCCTGCGAGGCACTCGATCCCGGCGAGGCCGGCCTCGACGGTGCGGGCGACGGCGTCGCTCCAGTTCTCGCCTGCGGCGAGCTCCAGGGCGGCGCCGTCGAGGACGAAACCGGTGGTGGCGATGCGCAGGGCGGTGCCGTCGAAGCCCTTGTCGCCGATGACCAGGTTGCTGCCGCCGCCGATGACCAGGAGCGGAGTACCGCTCTCGTCCGCGGCGCGCACGGCGGCGACGACCTCGGCGTCGGTGGTCGCGGTGACCAGACGGGCAGCGGGGCCACCGAGGCGGAAGGTGGTCAGCGGGGCGAGGGGGGCGTCGTGGAGTTCCTGCACGTGGACAAGAGTACGGTCCGTACCCCTCGCATCCCTGCGGGGCCACGGACCGCGGCTCAGTAGGCCCTCTTCTCCTCGGCCAGGCGCCGCTCGGCCTCGGCCCAGGTGACCGGGAGCCCGGCGGCGGGCACGGTCCAGAAGGTGAAGGCCGACTCCTTCATGTACGCGCTGGCCGTGCGGGAGCTGGCGCGGTGCGGCTCGCTGCGGGCGAAGCGGTACAGCGCGTCGCGGTCCTCCCAGGCGGAGAGGGTGAGGAAGGTCCGGCTGAAGACGCGGGCCCGGAGGGCGACACCGTGGGCGCCGGGGGCCTTGCGGATCTGGCCGAGGATGCCGGGGGCCTTGAGGAAGAACCTGACGGCGCCGGCGAGGGTCGCCGTCTCGAAGCGGGAGGCCATGACGTAGACCTCGGCGTCGGGGGCGGCCTGCGTGGGGGTGAACCAGGGGATGTCGGGCATGACGAGCACTCCTTCGGCAATGGTGGATCGCTGGTGCGGTGTACGGGTCAGGGTGCGCGGGTCAGCCGACCGCGGGCACCTTCTGCGGGGCCACGGGCGGCTGTGGCGCCAGGACCGGCTCGGCCTGCTCGGCCTGCTCGGCCTGCTCGGCGACGACGGCTCCGGGGCCCTTCGCCTTGCGCGGCAGCAGCAGCGCCAGCCCGGCGGCCAGGGCGACCGCGACGGCGCCGATCCACAGGGCGGGGACGGTGCCGTCGGTGAAGGCCTGCGGGGACTCGTAGCCGCCCTGGGCGGAGAAGACGGAGGCCAGGACGGCGACACCGAGGGCGCCGCCGACCTCCCGCATGGCGTTGTTGGTCCCGGAGGCCTTGCCCTGGTCGGCGGGGGCCACCGTGGACATCAGGGCGTTGGAGGCGGGGGCGAAGTACAGGCCCATCCCGATACCGCTGATGATCAGCGGCGCGAGCTGGGCGGCGTACGAGACGTCCGCGCTCAGGATCACCGCGAACCAGCCGAGGCCGAGGGCCTGGAGGGCGAGCCCGGCGGCGACGACCGGGCGGCCGCCGATCCGGTCGGAGAGGATCCCGGCGATCGGCGCGACGATCATCGGCATGCCGGTCCAGGGGAGCATGCGCAGCCCGGCCTCGGTGGGCGAGTAGCCGGCGACGCCCTGGAGGAACTGGCTGAGCAGGAAGATCGAGCCGAACATGCCCAGGAACATCAACAGGCCGGCCAGGTTGATCCCGAGGAAGCCGCGGTTGCGGAAGAGCCGCATGGGGAGCATGGGGTTGGCGCTCTTGAAGCCGTGGTGGACGAAGCCGCCGACCAGGGCGGCGCCGACGGTCAGGCCGGTGAGGACGGGGGCGCTGGTCCAGCCCTCGGCGTTGGCGTTGACCAGGGCGTAGACGATGCCGAAGAGGCCGCCGCTGATGAGCAGGGTGCCGGGGAGGTCCAGGCGGGAGCCGGGGGCGGTGGACTCGGCGAGGCGCAGCCGGGCGAGCGGTATCAGGGCGAGGCCGATCGGGACGTTGAGCCAGAAGATCCACTGCCAGGAGATGTGCTCGGTGAGGCTGCCGCCGATGAGGGGGCCGCTGGCGACGGCGAGGCCGGTGACGGCCCCGTAGATGCCGAGGGCCATGCCGCGCCGGGCCGCGGGGACGGCGGTGATGAGCAGGGTGAGGGTGAGCGGCATCATGACCGCGGCGCCTACGCCCTGGACGGCGCGGGCGGCGATGAGCGCGTCGATGCCGGGCGAGAGGGCGGCTGCGGCGGAGGCGCCGGTGAAGACGGCGAGCCCGGCGATGAAGAGCCGGCGGCGCCCGAAACGGTCACCGAGGGCGGCGCCGAACATGAGGAGGACGGCGAAGGTGAGCGTGTAGGCGTTCACCGTCCACTCCAGGTCCTCCAGCCTGCCTCCGAGGTCCGCTCGGATGGCGGGGAGGGCGGTGGTGACGACGAGGTTGTCGAGTGCGGCCATGAAGCTGGCGACGCCGGTGAGCACGAGGGCCCACACGGCCGGCCCGCGGAGCTTGGTGTCCTGGTCTTGCGTGTTCACGATTCCCCCTGAGGGCGGTTAGTTATTGATGACTAACTTTCGTGGGCAGAGAAACGCGCTGCGCTGGAACGGGGTGGGGCTGGGGCGGGGGCGGGGCGGAGTGGGCCGGGACGGGTGGCGGCAACGGCCGCCACCCGGGCGGGATCACCCCTCGCCGGCCCCGACGCCGTCCGCCGCGGGACCGCCGCCGGACGACGGACCGGCCCCCGCCTCCGGGCTGGGCTGAACCGCGGCGTAGCAGCCCTCCCAGACCCGGTGCTCGGGCGGGAAGCCCATGGCGGCGAGGGTGTTGATCAGCATCCCGTAGGCCATGAAGGTCGTGGTCGCGTCCGCGTCCGCCCCGAGGGGCACGTGAACGGTGTCCCAGAGCTCCATCCAGGCGGCCCGCACCATCTCGCCGAACGCAGGCTCCCCGGCGGCTTCGGCGGCGGCGACGGTCACGTAGGTCTGGAGCTGCATCTGCAGCTTGTCGGGGTGGTCGGCGATCAGCTGGATGTACGCCTCCCCCATGACCTTGAAGGGGTCACCGCCCTGCAGATCCTTGGCGGCTTCCTCGAAGACGAGCCGGATGTCCGCCATACAGCGGGCGACGGCGGCAAGGAAGATCGCCTGCTTGTTGGGAAAGAGCCGGAAGAGGTACGGCTGCGAAACCCCCACCCGCTTGGCGATCGCCTCGGTGGAGGTCCCGTAGTAACCCCCACGCGCGAACTCATGCATCGCCGCCCGAATGACGCTCTCGCGCCGCTCATCTGCGCTCATCCTTGCCATGGCACTAAGTTAGTGCGTAATCACTAACTAGGTCAAGGGGTGGGGGGGTTCGGGGGTGGGGTTCAGGGGGGTGGGGGCGGGGGCGCGTCAGATCGCTACACACTCCTACCGAATGGCGTCCGCAGACCGCCTGTGGCTGGGCGTAAGCCGCCACAGATCGCTACACACGTCTCCCGGAAGGCGTCTGCCGGTCACCTGTGGCCGGACATAAGCCGCCCACGATCAGTCACCCGTCTCCCGGCCGGCGTCAGCGGGTAGTTTGTCCCTATTTGCTGGCCGGTTGGGGTGCGGATGACGTCCAGTCGGAGTGAGAGGCCGAGAAATCCGGCATCAGACTCCGTCAGGGCGCATTTCTCCTTCCGGACGGCCAATTCGACCCCCTGGCGGCCGGCAGGCACCCCTTCGCACTTCCAGCCGTCCGGTCATGGGCGCTTGTGTCCATCTCGTGCTGGGCTCATCGACGCCCACTCACCTCAGGCACCCACCAGACCGGCGGCGGTCCATGTCCAGCCACAGACGGGCTGCAGTCGCCGGGCCGGGAGCAGCGCCTCGCGATTGGTGGCGGCTTGCGCTCATCCCACACTCGGCTGGTCGACGCCGGCTCACCTCAGGCACCCACCGGACCGATGGCGGCCTATGTCCAGCCACAGACGGGTGGCAGACGCTGAGAAATGAGACGCATGTAGCGATCTGACGCGCCCCCGCTCCCGCCGGGAGCCCTGATCAGGGTCTCGCTCCAACAGGCCGCTGCACCCAGCCCGCCCATCCCTGGCCGCCCCGTATATGGATCGGTCCCCGGTAACCGTCTTTTTGGGGGCTTCCCGACAGTCCTGTCTTTCCGGGGGCGGGACGGGCGGTCAAGGGTGGCCGCAGGCCATCGCGAAGCGACGCGACCGAAGGGAGCGCCCTTGAGGGGCCGGCCCGACACGGCAAGACGATAGGACTGACGGGAAACCCCCAAACCATCCCTGATCAGGCCCCGCAGGCACATGCCCCCGAAGCCACCGCCCCGCAAGGCACCCCGCCGAGCCAGCTCACCCCACCCCGCCCGAGCCGCCCCGCACAAGCCGACCCGGCCAGCCAGCCCCCCGCCCGGCCGCCCTCGCGGCCGGGCCGCGTCTTAGGCCAGGGCTACCACTGCGCGGGACATGCCCAGGACCTTCTGGCCCGCGCTCATGGCCGTCAGGTCGACCCGTACGCGTTTGTCGTCCAGCTTGGCCGCGACCTTGGCAGTGACCTCGATCAGGCCGCCCCGGTCGTCGTTCGGGACCACCACGGGCTTGGTGAAGCGCACCCCGTACTCGACCAGCGCGCCCGGGTCGCCGACCCAGTCGGTGACCACGCGGATCGCCTCGGCCATGGTGAACATGCCGTGCGCGATGACGTCCGGCAGGCCCACCTCCTTGGCGAACTTCTCGTTCCAGTGGATCGGGTTGAAGTCACCCGAGGCCCCGGCGTACTGCACGAGCGTGGCGCGCGTCACGGGGAAGGACGCCGCCGGGAGCTCGGTGCCGACCTCGACGTCGGCGTACTTGATCTGCGCTGCCATGTCAGGCCTCCTCGGGGGCGCGGGAGACGAGCTTCGTCCACGCCGTCACCACGTGCTCGCCGGTCTCGTCGTGGACCTCGCCGCGGATGTCGATGATGTCGTTGCCCGCCATGGACTTCACGGCCTCGATGGTGGAGACCACCGAGAGCCGGTCACCAGCGCGCACCGGGCGGGAGTAGGCGAACTTCTGGTCGCCGTGCACCACGCGGCTGTAGTCCAGCCCCAGCTGCGGGTCGGCGACCACCTGGCCGGCCGCCGCGAAAGTGATGGCGAACACAAAGGTCGGCGGTGCGATCACGTCCAGGTGGCCGAACGCCTTGGCGGCCTCGGGGTCGGTGTAGACGGGATTCGCGTCACCCACAGCAACCGCGAATTCGCGGATCTTCTCCCGGCCGACCTCGTACGGATCGGTGGGCGGGTAGCTCCGCCCCACGAAGGACTGGTCGAGCGCCATGACTCACTACCTCCTGGTGAAGGGACATGAAAGACACGAAGTCAGATACATCACGTCAGGTACAGCGGAAGATACAAAAGCGGGTGCAATGACAACCGCAAGGCCCCGAACAACCGCGAAGCCCGGGGGCCGGGCACAGAAACGACACAAGGCCGCCCCCCAATGAAGGGGACGACCTCATGACGGTGCCTGTATACGAGACTTCGCTAGGGTCAGCGGGTCTCGCGGTGCGCGGTGTGCGAGTTGCAACGCGGGCAGTGCTTCTTCATCTCAAGACGGTCCGGGTCGTTACGCCGGTTCTTCTTGGTGATGTAGTTCCGCTCCTTGCACTCCACGCAGGCCAGCGTGATCTTCGGGCGGACGTCGGTGGCAGCCACGTGAGTGCTCCTTGACGGACTATAGGACGGATGAACGCATAAAAGAGTAGCCGATCGGGAGACCGACCCCGCAATCGGCTACTGTGTGTAGCGGCGACCGGACTTGAACCGGTGACACAGCGATTATGAGCCGCTTGCTCTACCGACTGAGCTACGCCGCTTTGATGTGATCAGCTCCCCACCCGAGGGTGGGGAACCTCTCTCACCAGAGCCCCAATGCGGAATCGAACCGCAGACCTTCTCCTTACCATGGAGACGCTCTACCGACTGAGCTATTGGGGCGAGCGATGAAGACATTACACGGTTGCCTACCGATCGCCCAAATCCTTTGCGGGAGCAGGCCTCCGAGGGGGTTCGCAAGGCTTTCTCGATCGGCCCGCCGACCACTCCAGGACGAGTTCTCGGCCAGATTGTGTGCGAGCTCACACCCGGGGCGCGGCAGCCGGCGTCCTCGGAGCACGGGGCGCACCCGGGCGCGCCGAGGCGCACGGGCACCACACCGGTACGACTATTGCGCTCTTCCGTGAAGCGGGGTGCGCCGCACCCTAGGCTCTGAGCACGCTGCGTGATCTTGGGCCGCGGGCCACGGCCAAGGCCCAGGAACCGCCCGAGCCACCGCAGGAGCGCGCGATGTCCGACAGCCAGCCGCAGCAGCCGTCCCACTCCCCTCGTAGCGGCCACGGCGAGGGCGGCGCCCACGGACCCGCGAACGGCCCTTCCGGCAGCCCGTCCCCCGGCTCCGGCCCCGGCTCCGGCGCGTCCCGCACCCCTTCCCGCGGCCACGGCCACGGCCCGACCCGCCTGCGCGGGTTCGGCAACGCGGCCGCCGCCGAGGCCACCACCCTGCTGCTCGCCGGGGCGCGGCTGACCGACGGCCGGACCGTCGACGTCCGTCTCAGCGGCGGCCGGATCCAGGCCGTCGGCACCGCGGGCAGCCTCCCTGCCCCCGCCCTGTCCCGGGTGGACCTCGGCGGCTACCTGCTGCTCCCCGCCCCCGCCGAGCCCCACGCCCACGGGGACACCGCCCTGACCGCGGACGGGGAGGGGCCCGTCTCGTACACCCCGGACGAGGTCCAGCGCCGGGCCACCGAGGCGGCGCTGCTCCAGCTGGGCCACGGCGCCACCGCCGTGCGCTCCCACGTGCGGATCGGCGACGTGCACGGCCTCGGCCCCATGGAGGCCGTGCTCCAGGCCCGCCGCTCGCTGCGCGGGCTGACCGACCTCACCACGGTGGCTGTGCCCCGGCTGCTGACGGGGGCGGCGGGCGCGGACGGGCTGGCCATGCTGCGGGACGCGGTCAAGATGGGCGCCTCGGTGATCGGCGGCTGCCCCGACCTGGACCCCGACCCGACGGGCTTCCTCGAAGCCGTCCTGGAACTGGCCGCCGAGCACGGCTGCCCGGTGGACCTGCACACGGACGGTGACGATCCGGGCCGCCTGTCCCGCCTCGCGGCGATGGCCGGCGGCCTGCGCCCCGGGGTGACCATCGGCCCGTGCGGCGGCCTGTCGCGGCTCCCGCTGGACGTGGCGGCCCGCGTCGCCGACCAGCTGGCCGCGGCGGGGGTACGGGTGACCTGCCTGCCCCAGGGCGACTGTGCGGCCCTGGAGCGGCGCGGCCTGCGCACCGCGCCCGTACGACTGCTGCGGGCCGCCGGGGTGCGGGTGTCGGCCGGGAGCGGGGCGCTGCGGGACGCGGGCAACCCGGTCGGCCGCGGCGACCCGCTGGAGGCCGCGTACCTGCTGGCCTCCCAGGGCGGGCTGCGGGCGGGCGAGGCGTACGAGTCGGTGAGCGCCGCCGCCCGTGAGGCCATGGGCCTGCCGGAGGTGCGGGTGGAGGCCGGTTTCCCGGCGGAGCTGCTCGCCGTGCGCGGGGACCGGATCGCGGCCGTGCTGTCCCTCGCGTACAGCAGGATCGTGATCCACCGAGGGCGCGTGGTAGCCAGGACGAGTGCCGTACGTGAGTACTGCGACTCGGCGGTGGCGGTGGCCCTGGACCTGCCCCGGCAGGGCCGTACGGAGGCCGGACCCTGAAGGTTCGCCGTCCGTTCGCGGGCGTGGGCGCCCGGCTCGTCGTACGGTCGGGTCATGCGCATCGTCATCGCGGGTGGACACGGTCAGATCGCGCTGCGGCTGGAGCGGTTGCTCGCCGCGCGCGGGTACGAGGTCGCGGGCATCATCCGCGACCCCCTACAGGGCGACGCCCTGAGGGAGGCGGGTGCCGAGCCGGTGCTGTGCGATCTGGAGTCGGCCTCGGTGGAACACGTGGCCGGCATCCTGCACGGCGCGGACGTGGCGGTGTTCGCCGCCGGCGCGGGACCCGGCAGCGGCATCGGGCGGAAGGACACCGTGGACCGCGGTGCGGCGGTGCTCTTCGCCGATGCCGCCGAACGGGCCCGCGTCCGGCGCTTCCTGATGGTCTCTTCCATGGGTGCGGATGCCCGGCACGACGGTGACGAAGTCTTCGACGTCTACCTGCGGGCCAAGGGCGAGGCCGACGACCACGTCCGCACCCGGCTGGGCCTGGAGTGGACGGTGCTGCGCCCGGGTTCGCTGACCGATGACGCCGGTCAGGGCCTGGTCCGGCTGGAGGCGCACACGGGCCGCGGCTCGGTCCCGCGCGACGACGTGGCGGCGGTGCTGGCCGAGCTCGTCGACACCCCGGCTACCGCGGGCCTGACCCTGGAGCTGATCTCCGGCTCCACGCCGGTGTCGGTGGCCGTCAAGGACATGGCGGGCAATTGACGGGCCGTCGGCCGGCTCAGAACCCTGCGGTCACCTTGTCGTCGGAGCGGCCGACCGAATCCTGCTGGTACTGGTCCTCGTAGGCCTGCCGGATCCGTTCGATGCGTACGCTGCGGTCGTCGGCGTCCTTCTCCGGGTAGAGGAGCACCACCTCGTACGAGGTCTCGCGCACGCTCGTCCCGTCCTGGCCGCGCCACTGGCCGTACCCGTCGTGGACGGTGAGCCCTTCGGGGAAGGCGGGGGTGATCTCCCGGCCCAGGAACCGCATGAACTCGCTCTCGCCGACCTCGCCCCGGCCGTCCTGGCGTGCGGTGCCGAAGTAGAGCCGGGTCTCCCGGTAGGGCTCCCCCACCTCGGGGTGCAGTGCCGCCCCGACCAGAGCCGGGATTCCGGCGCCGAGGAGGGCGAGCAGGACTCCGCCCCCGACCTTTCCGCGCGTGTCTGATGTCCATTTCACGCCAGGTGAACGAACAGGGGACCGTGACGATGCGGGCCGTGGGCTTCCGTGCCGTCGAACGGGCGACGCCCGAAGCGGTGGTGCGCGGGTTTTGCGGGCACATGCGAGAGGACCCCCGCTCACTGCGTTTCCGCAGTTGAACGGGGGCCTCACTCGCGTGGCGGCGCCAGGATTCGAACCTGGGTAGGCAGAGCCGACGGATTTACAGTCCGTTCCCATTGGCCACTCGGGCACACCGCCATGGGATGCTGCCGGTTTTCCGCCTTTCGGCGGTGCTCTGCGGCAACGACGTAAACGATACCCGATCCACGGGGGTGCTTCGCCACCGGATTGATCAGCGCCCCCGGCGGGTGCGGTGGCTAGGCTTTGCGGAGCGGTCCGGGCCCGTCCGGCCGCGCCCTCCGGGGCCTTCGCAACCGACTTCAAGGAGCCACAGCACATGGCCGACTCCAGTTTCGACATCGTCTCGAAGGTCGAGCGGCAGGAGGTCGACAACGCCCTCAACCAGGCCGCCAAGGAGCTCTCGCAGCGCTACGACTTCAAGGGCACCGGCGCCACGATCGCCTGGTCCGGCGAGAAGATCCTGATGGAGGCGAACTCCGAGGAGCGCGTCAAGGCCGTCCTCGACGTCTTCGAGACCAAGCTGGTCAAGCGCGGGATCTCGCTCAAGGCGCTCGACGCCGGCGAGCCGCAGCTGTCCGGCAAGGAGTACAAGATCTTCGCCACGATCGAGGAAGGCATCTCCCAGGAGAACGCCAAGAAGGTCGCGAAGATCATCCGGGACGAGGGCCCCAAGGGCGTCAAGGCGCAGGTCCAGGGCGAGGAGCTGCGCGTCAGCTCCAAGAGCCGCGACGACCTGCAGGCCATCCAGGCGCTCCTCAAGGGCAAGGACCTGGACTTCGCGATCCAGTTCGTGAACTACCGCTGACCTGGCTCCCCCAGGTCCGCGACCTGCCTCCCACGCCGGCCCGGCGGTCTTCACCGACCGCCGGGCCGCGGCGCTTCCGGGGGTGCGGGGGGTGTGTGCGGGGCGTGAGCGGCGCGTGCGCCTGTGCGGGCTTCGGTGGGCACTGGGCAGGGATGGGTGCGCCCAGCAGGCTGGGTGGCATCCATCACCGCGTGGCAGGGGGGTTCTCGCATGCCTGGGGCCGGCACGTTTCGCGAAGACTTCGGGGCGTCCGTGGTCGTCGCGCTGGTCGCGCTACCCCTCTGTGTCGGGGTGGCCGTCGCCTCCGGTGTGCCGGCCGAGCTGGGGATCGTCACCGGGGTGGTCGGGGGGCTGGTCACCGGGTGGTTCCGCGGGAGCTCGCTCCAGGTGAGCGGTCCCGCTGCGGGACTCACCGTGCTCGTCTACGAGGCCGTGCGGACGTACGGTCTGCCCGCGCTCGGCGTACTCGTGCTGGCCGCCGGGCTGGTGCAGCTGGGCATGGGGGTGCTGCGGCTCGGGCGGTGGTTCCGGGCGATCTCGGTGGCCGTGGTGCACGGGATGCTGGCGGGCATCGGGCTCGTACTGATCGCCGGGCAGCTGTACGCACTGGCGGGCCGGGAGGCTCCGGGAGGGACCCTGGCCAAGCTGGCCGGGGTGCCGCAGCTCGGAGCGCAGGCCGACTGGGCGGCCGTGGCCCTCGGGGCGGGGACGGTCGCCCTCCTGGTGGCCTGGCGTCGGATGCCCGCCCGGCTGCGGGTCGTGCCCGGGGCGCTCGTCGGCGTGGCCGCTGCCACCGCCGTGGCCGAGCTGTTGCGGCTGCCCGTCGAGAAGGTCCGGGTGACGGGCGTGCTGGAGGCGGTGTCCCTGCCCGCCTTGGGGGACTTCGGGATCCTGGCCACCGCCGGGGCCGCCGGGACGGTGCTCGCGCTGGCCCTGATCGCCTCCGCCGAGACGCTGTTCAGCGCCGCCGCCGTGGACCGGATGCACGAGGGGCGCCGGACCCACTACGACCAGGAACTCGTGGCCCAGGGCGTCGGGAACACCCTGTGCGGGCTGCTGGGGGCGCTGCCGATGACCGCCGTGATCGTACGCAGCGCCGCGAACGTGGAGGCGGGGGCGCGCACCCGGGCGGCCCGGGTGATGCACGGCGGCTGGCTGCTGCTCTTCGCCGTGGCCTTCCCCCAGGTGCTGGAGGTCGTACCGCTCGCCGCGCTGGCCGGGGTACTGCTGCACGCGGGCTGGAAGCTGCTGCCGGGCCGGGCGGTGGCCGCGCTGTGGCAGACGCACCGGGGCGAGGCGGTGGTGCTGGTGGCCACGGCCGGCGCGATCGTGGTGACCAGCCTCTTCGAGGGTGTGCTGGCCGGGCTGGGGCTCGCCGTCGCCAAGGCGGCCTGGGAGACCTCCCACGTGCACATCGAGGAGGCGTGGGAGGGCGAGGAGTTGTGCGTCCGGGTCGTGGGGAACGCCAGCTTCCTGCGGCTGCCCAAGCTGCTGGACGCCCTGGACGCGCTGCCGCACGGGCAGCCGGTGCGGCTCGACCTGAGCGGGCTGCGCCATCTCGACCACGCCTGTCTGACCGCCCTGGAGGGGTGGGAGCGCAAGCGGGCGCCGCTGCCCGGACGCGAAGGCGTCATCTAGGGCGGTTACCCTCCGCCCGTGGAACACGAGTTGAAGCGCACTCTGGGCGTGTCCGACGCCGTCGTCGTCGGACTCGGTGCGATGGTCGGCGCCGGGATCTTCGCCGCCCTCGCCCCGGCGGCGCGCGCGGCGGGCGGCGCGCTCCTCGCTGCGCTCGCGCTGGCGGCCCTCGTCGCCTATTGCAACGCGCACTCCTCGGCGCGGCTCGCGGCCCGCTACCCGTCCTCCGGCGGCACCTACGTCTACGGGCGTGAGCGGCTCGGCCCCTTCTGGGGCTATCTGGCCGGCTGGGGGTTCGTGATCGGCAAGACCGCCTCGTGCGCCGCGATGGCGCTCACCGTCGGCGCGTACGTCTGGCCGGGGCAGCAGCACGCCGTGGCCGTCGCCGCGGTGGTGACGCTGACCGCCGCGGGCTACGGCGGGGTGCAGAAGTCGGCCCGGATCACCCGGCTGATCGTGGCGGCGGTACTGGCGGTGCTGGCGGCCGTGGTCGTGGTGTGCCTGGGCTCCGGTGCGGCCGACGCCGGGCGGCTGGCCGGCGCGGACTGGGGAGCCGTCGGGCTGCTGCAGGGCGCCGGGCTGCTGTTCTTCGCCTTCGCGGGGTACGCCCGGATCACCACCCTGGGTGAGGAGGTGCGCGACCCGGAGCGCACCATCCCGCGGGCCGTGCCGCTGGCCCTGGGGATCGCGCTGCTGGTGTACGCGGCCGTGACGGTGGCGGCCCTGTCGGTGCTCGGCGCCGACGGGCTGGCGGAGTCGGCGGCCCCGCTCGCCGACGCGGTCCGGGCGGCCGGCGCGCCCGGACTGGCCCCGGTCGTCCGGGTGGGCGCGGCGCTGGCCGCGCTGGGGTCGCTGCTCGCCCTCGTCCTCGGGGTCTCGCGGACCACGCTGGCGATGGCCCGGGACGGTCATCTCCCCCGGGCGCTGGCCGCCGTGCATCCCCGGCGGCAGGTCCCGCACCATGCCGAGCTGGCAGTGGGTGCGGTCGTGGCGGTGCTCGCGGCCACCGCCGATCTGCGGGGCGCGATCGGTTTCTCGTCCTTCGGAGTGCTCGTCTACTACGCGATCGCGAACGCTTCCGCCTGGACTCTCGGTTCAGTTGTCAAGGGTCGGGTCGTGGCAGCAGTCGGGCTGTCCGGCTGTGTGGTGCTGGCCTGCGCGCTGCCCCTCGCGTCGACGGTCACGGGGGTGGCGGTGCTGGCCGCGGGCGCCTTGGCCTACGGGGTGCGGGCGCGGCTCAGATCCGGGATCTGAACTCGGCCCAGGGCGCCAGGTCCAGGTCGTACTCCTCCCCGGCGGCGGAGTCCTCGCAGTACCAGGCGGTCCCGTCGAGCCAGCCGCGGAGCCAGCCGGCCAGGCTCGGGGTGTCGAGGGACCAGGCGAGCTCCGGTTCGCCTGGATTCGGGTCGAACAGCAGGACTTGGGCGGTGGCGGAACGGCAGTCCACGCAGGCGTACATGGCGCAGCCGAAGTCGGCCATCGGCAGCACGCCCTCGGGCCAGCGCCAGGCGGAGGCTCTCATCCGCTGGTACTCCAGGACGGCACGGCGCAGGGGCAGCAGCCCGTGCTCGGGGCCGAAGTCGCCGTCCCCGACGCGGCGGTAGAGCTCACCGAGCAGCGGGGGCAGGGGGAAGCCGAGTATGTCTTCGGCGCGGGCGGTCTCCCCCCTGCCCAGAGGCGCGGGCAGGGTCTTGCCGCACCCCTTCGCGGACGTGCGTACACGGTCTGCGACTTGCTCCAGCAACTGCTCGGTCCCGTCCATGCATACAGCGTGACCGACCCCACTGACAATCGCCCTGACCTGGGCATTCGACCGGTCCGCCACTACTCTGCGGTGATGGCCTTCCTCTCCCGCCCGGCCCGCGTGGCCGGCATCGCGCTGGCCGCGGCAGCCGTCGCCGCCGGCGTCGTCTTCGTATGGCTGTACCAGGACCAGTCGCAGCAGGGCCAGTTCGCCTCGGATCCGCGTCCCTGCGCGCTCGTTTCGGCCGGGACGGCCGCCCGCCTCCTGCCGGAGCCGGCGGACGGGGTGGAGGCGATGTCGTACTGCAGTTGGGCGGGTCCCGGTCTCGGGAAGGGCGCGCAGCCTGTCCTGCAGGTGCAGGTGAGCCGGCTGCGGCTTGACGAGGCGCGGAGCAGCTTCCAGCGCACTCAGGAGGAGTCGGCGGGGAAGATGGGTCCGATGACGACGGACCTGACGGACTTCGGCGACGAGGCGTTCGTCCGCACGCGCTACCCGAGCGGGGGCCGGAGTACGACGGAGATCTTCTTCCGTCGGAGCAATGTGGTGGTGGCGGTCCGGTACGCCCCTGTGGACGGCGACGGCGAGAAGGCCTACGCGGGCGCCTACGACGTGGCCACGGAGGCGGCGGCCGAGCTCCGCAAGGCGAGGTAGCGGCCCCGCGAGCGTGGAGGCCGGTCCGCCGCCCGGGCGGACCGGCCTTCACGGGCCCGCACGGGCCCGCGTACGCGGCTCAGCGCGAGGCGAACGGCGCGTCCGTCGGGACGATTTCGCGGCCCAGCGGGAGCAGGGCGAGCGGCACCATCTTGAAGTTGGCGATGCCGAAGGGGATGCCGATGATCGTGATGCAGAGGGCGATGCCGGTGAAGATGTGGCTCAACGCCAGCCACCAGCCCGCCAGGACCAGCCACAGGACGTTGCCGATGGCGGACCCCGCGCCCGCGTCGCGCCGCTCGACCGTGGTGTAGCCGAAGGGCCAGAGGGCGTAGACCGCGATGCGGAAGGCGGCGATCCCGAAGGGGATGCCGATGATGGTGATGCAGAGGATCAGGCCCGCGAGGCAGTAGCCCAGGAACAGCCAGATGCCGCTGAGTACGAGCCAGATGATGTTCAGAATGGTCTTCACTGCCGGCGGCCTGCCATCTGTTCGAGCCGGGCGATCCGCTCGGCCATCGGGGGGTGCGTGGAGAACATCTTAGAAAGCCCTTCGCCCGGACGGAACGGGTTGGCGATCATCATGTGGCTCGCGGTCTCCAGCCGGGGTTCGGCGGGCAGCGGGAGCTGCTTGGTGCCGGCGTCCAGCTTTCGCAGGGCGCTGGCCAGGGCGAGCGGGTCCCCGGTGAGCTGGGCGCCGGAGGCGTCCGCCTCGTACTCGCGCGAGCGGCTGATGGCGAGCTGGATCACGGATGCGGCCAGCGGGCCCAGGATCATGATGAGCAGCATGCCGAAGAGGCCGGGGCCCTCGTCGTCGTTCGACCGGCCGACCGGAATCAGCCAGGCGAAGTTCACCAGGAACATGATCACCGAGGCGAGCGCTCCGGCGACCGACGAGATCAGGATGTCGCGGTTGTAGACGTGGCTCAGCTCATGGCCGATGACTCCGCGCAGCTCCCGTTCGTCGAGGATGCGCAGGATGCCCTCGGTGCAGCAGACGGCCGCGTTGCGCGGGTTGCGGCCGGTGGCGAAGGCGTTGGGTGCCTCGGTCGGCGAGATGTACAGCCGGGGCATGGGCTGGCGCGCGGACGTGGAGAGCTCGCGCACCATGCGGTAGAGCTCGGGGGCTTCGAACTCGCTGACGGGGCGGGCGCGCATCGCGCGTAGAGCCAGCTTGTCGCTGTTCCAGTACGCGTACGCGTTCGTCCCGAGGGCGATGACGACGCCGACGATCAGGCCGGTCCGTCCGAAAAAGCTCCCGATGACGATGATGAGTGCGGACAGCCCGCCGAGGAGTACGGCGGTCTTGAGCCCGTTGTGCCGGCGGTGCACGGTACGCCCTCCTAGTGGTGCGGCAGGGGGACCCCGTCCAGGATCTGCGGATCTGCGGGTCTACGGTCCAGTGGACGCTCCCTTCCTGGTCAACGCCAGGTGAGGGCTTCTGGTTCCCAGGGCGCACCGGGGCCGCCGCCCCCGTGGCCGGGGCCGTGGGGCGGCGGCGGGCGTTACTCCGTACGGGTTACCGCGCGGGTCCCGGCGTACGGGCAACCGCGTACGGGCGACCGCGTACGGGCCGCGGCGTGCGGCTACTGCGGGAAGAGGCTGCCGGACGCGAAGCGCAGGACCAGCTGCGGGGCGCCCGAGAGGACGAGCGCCGCGGCCGCGGTGACCGCGATGGCGACGGTGACCGGCCAGGGGGCCTTCGCGGGTGCCGTGGCCGGGGCTTGGGCGGTCTCCGGGGTCCGGAAGAGCAGCGCCGTCCAGCGCAGGTAGTAGTAGAGGGCGATCACGACGTTGACGGCCATGACCACGGCCAGCCAGCCCAGGCCCGCGTCGACCGCGGAGCGGAAGACGGTGACCTTGGCGAAGAGGCCGATGAGGCCCGGGGGCAGGCCGGCCAGGCAGAGCAGGAAGAAGGCCAGCGAGAGGGCGGCGAGGGGCCGCTCGGCGTACAGGCCGCGGTAGTCGCTGATCCGGTGGAGCGGCTTCGTCCGGGCGACCAGCGCGGCGACGGCGAAGGCTCCGAGGTTCACGGCGGCGTACATGAGGGCGTAGGCGACGGTGGAGCCGATCTGGTCGCGCCCGGAGTACGCGGCCGCCGCGATGGGGACCAGCAGGTAGCCGGCCTGGCCGACCGAGGACCAGGCGAGCAGCCGGACGGCGCTGTTCGGGCGGTCGGCGGACTGGCGCAGGGCGGCGGCGTTGCCCAGGGTCATGGTGAGGGCGGCGAGGACGGCCAGGGCGGGGCCCCAGATGTCGGAGTACGCCGGGAAGGCGATGACCGTGACGAGGATCAGGCCGGTGAAGCCGACGGCCTTGCCGATCACCGAGAGGTAGCCGGCGACGGGCAGGGGCGCGCCGACGTAGGTGTCGGGGACCCAGAAGTGGAAGGGGACGGCCGCGGTCTTGAAGGCGAAGCCGACGAGGGTGAGCGCGACCCCGGCCATGGCGAGGGTGTCGAGCTGCCCGGGGACGTCTTCGAGACGGTCGGCGACCTGGGTGAGGTGCAGGGAGCCGGTGGCGGCGTAGACGAAGCTGACGCCCAGCAGCGACACGGCGGTGGCGGTGACGGAGGACAGGAAGAACTTGAGCGCGGCCTCGGAGGAGAGCCGGTCGCCGCGGCGCATGCCGACGAGGGCGAACGCGGGCAGCGAGGCCACTTCGAGGGCGACGATCAGGGTGGCGAGGTCGCGGGAGGCGGGCAGCAGGGCCGCGCCGGCGGCGGAGGACAGCAGCAGGAACCAGTACTCGCCGGCGGGCATGCGCGTGTCGCGGACGGCGGTCACCGACAGCAGGGCGGTGACCAGGGCGCCGCCGAGGACCAGGAACTGGACGACGAGCGCGAAGTGGTCGGCCACGTAGCTGCAGGCCGCCGGGTCGCCGGTCAGGCAGAAGGTGCTGCGGTCGCCGGCGCGCAGCGGCAGCAGGAGGGCGGTCGCGGCGGCCAGGCCGGCCACGGAGATCCAGCCGAGGAGGGGCTTGCGCCGCTCGGGTACGAAGAGGTCGGCGACCAGGACGGCCAGGGCGACGGTCGCGGTGACGACCACGGGCGCGATGGCGAGCCAGTCGACGGACTGGACCAGGCTCGCGGTCGGTTCGGTGGCGGCTGCGGCGGACAGGGCCGTCATGAGTTGCCTCCTGCGAGGAGCTTCTGGACGGCCGGGTCGGTGAGGCCGAGGAGGACCGCGGGCCACAGGCCGGCGAGGACGGTGAGGGCGACGAGCGGGGTCCAGGCGGCGAACTCGTAGTGCTGGACGTCCGGAAGGGCGGCGGGGGCTGCGCTCTCGGCCTTCGGGTCGCCCATGCACACGCGCCGCACGACGATCAGCAGGTAGGCGGCGGTGAGCAGGGTGCCGAACGCGCCGACGGCCATGAAGGTGAGGAATGCGGGACGGGACAGGCCCTCGGCCGGCTCGAAGGCCCCGAACAGGGCCAGCATCTCGCCCCAGAAGCCGGCCAGGCCGGGCAGGCCGAGCGAGGCGACGGCGGCGAAGGCCAGGAGCGCGCCGAGGCGGGGGGCGCGGCCGTAGAGGGCGGCGCCGGTGGCCCCGGCGAGGGTGTCGAGGTCGGCGGTGCCGTACCGGTCCTTGAGGGCGCCGACGAGGAAGAAGAGGAGGCCGGTGATCAGGCCGTGGGCGATGTTCGCGAACAGCGCGCCGTTGACGCCGGTGGGGGTCATGGAGGCGATGCCGAGGAGGACGAAGCCCATGTGGCCGACGGAGGAGTACGCGATGAGGCGCTTGAGGTCGCCCTTGTTGCCCTTGCGGGCCAGCGCCAGGCAGGCGAGGGAGCCGTAGACGATGCCGACGGCCGCGAAGGCGCCGAGGTAGGGGGCGAAGGTGTGCATGCCGTCGGGGGTGACGGGGAGCAGGATGCGGACGAACCCGTACGTGCCCATCTTGAGCAGGACGCCGGCCAGCAGGACGGATCCGACGGTGGGCGCGGCGGTGTGGGCGTCGGGCAGCCAGCTGTGCAGCGGCCACATCGGGGTCTTCACGGCGAGGCCGATGCCGATGGCGAGGACGGCCAGGAGCTGGGTGGTGTACGTCAGTTCGCGGCCGTTGTCAGAGGCGAGTGCCACCATGTCGAAAGTGCCGCTGTTCACTCCGATGAGCAGCAGGCCGAGCAGCATGACGACGGAGCCGAGGAGGGTGTAGAGGATGAACTTCCAGGCGGCGGCCTGCCGCTGAGCACCGCCCCAGCGGGCGATGAGGAAGTACATCGGGATGAGGACCATCTCGAAGGCGAGGAAGAAGAGCATCAGGTCGAGGACGGCGAAGGTGGCGAGGGTGCCGGACTCGAGTACGAGGAGCAGCGCGACGAAGGCCTTCGGGGAGGGGCCCTCGGGGAGCTTGAAGTAGCTGTAGAGCGCGCAGAGGAAGAACAGCAGCGCGGTCATCAGGAGGAGGGGGAGCGAGATGCCGTCGACGCCGAGGTGGATCCGGATGTTCAGCGCCGGGATCCAGCTGATGTCCGTCGTCGCCTGGAAGCGGGACGGGGTGTCGTGGTCGAAGCCCAGGGTGAGGGCGATCGCCGCGGCGAGGATCACGCCGGTCACGGTCACGCCGTGGCGCAGCACGGCCTGTTCGGGGCTCTTGCCCTTGAGCCCGGGCGGGGGCGGCAGGAGGGCCGCGACGGCGCCGAGGAGCGGTGCGGCCACGATGAACGCCAGAAGGAACTGCATCACGGACGGGCTGATATCAATCACGGCTGACTCACGGCTCACGATCCGGCGTTGACGTTGGCGAGGACGGCGGTGGCGATCGCCAGGACCACGGCACCGGCGAGCAAGGCGCTCAGGTAGCTCTGCACGTTGCCGGTCTGGGCGCGGCGTACGAGGCTGCCGAGCAGCCGGGGGCCGATGCCCGCGCCGCGGACGTAGGCGTCCACGACCTCGCGGTCGAGGAAGCGGACGAGGCTCGCGGCCGCGCGGACGGGGCGGACGAAGAGCCGGTCGTAGACGGCGTCGAGGTGGAAGCCGTCGGCCGCGTGGCGGTGCAGCGGGCCGAGTAGCGCCTTGCCAGGGTCGGGGGCGGTGCCTGCGGGGACGGCGGGGTGGTCGTGGGTGACCTCGGCGACCTCGGGGGTCTCGGCGGCCGATGCGGCGGCGGCGACCGACACGGATACGCCGGCTCCGGCCCGGGTTCCGGCCGCGCTCTTGGCTACGGCGCCCTGCCAGAGGCCGTAGGTCAGCAGGACGCCGATGAGGGCGGCGCCGGTGCCGAGGACCGAGGTGGTCAGGGTCGGGGTGAGCTGCCCGCCGTCGAACCAGTCGGCGAGGGGGACGGCGGCGAGGCCGAAGGCGATCGACGGGATCGCCAGCAGCCACAGCACGCCCGTCATGGCCACGGGTTCCTTGCCGTGGTCGGGGGCCTCGGCGCCCCGGCCGCGGAAGGCCATCAGCCACAGGCGGGCGGCGTAGGAGGCGGTGAGCAGGGCGGTCAGCAGGCCTGCGATCAGCACCAGCCAGCCGGCCGCGGCGGGTGCCTGCTCGGAGTGTCCGGCGGCAGCCAGTTCGGCGGCGACGAGGACGGCTTCCTTGGAGAAGAAGCCGGCGAAGGGCGGGATGGCGGCGAGCGCGAGGAGCGCGATCGTCATCGTCCAGAAGGCGTCGGGGATGCGCTTGGCCAGGCCGTCCATGCGGGACATGGCGGCCAGGGAGTTCGTACCGGCGGCGTGGATGATCACGCCCGCGCCGAGGAACAGCAGTGCCTTGAAGGCGCCGTGGGACAGGAGGTGGAAGACGGCCGCGCCGCGGTCGGTGACGGCCAGGGCTCCGGTCATGTAGCCGAGCTGGCCGATCGTGGAGTAGGCGAGCACGCGCTTGATGTCGTCCTGGGCCAGGGCGGCGAGGCCGGAGCCGATCATCGTGACGGCCGCCATGACGGCCATGACCACCAGCGCGGCCTGCGAGGCCGCGAAGACCGGGAGGAGTCGGGCGATGAAGTAGACACCGGCGGCGACCATCGTCGCGGCGTGGATCAGCGCGGAGACCGGGGTGGGGCCCGCCATGGCGTCGGGGAGCCAGGTGTGCAGCGGGAACTGCGCGGACTTGCCCGCGACGCCGGCGAGGAGGAGCAGCGCGATCAACGTGGGGTGGTCGAGCCCGCCTGCGGCGACGGTGTCCAGGATCTTGGTGATCTGGAAGGAGTCGGCGTCGGTGGCGAGCGCGAACAGGCCGATCAGGAAGGGGACGTCACCGAGCTTGGTGACGAGGAAGGCCTTCAGGGAGGCGGAACGGGCCGCTTCGGTCTCCCAGTAGTGGCCGACCAGGAAGTACGAGCAGATGCCCATGATCTCCCAGCCGACCAGCAGCACCATCAGGTCGCCGGAGTAGACGACGAGCAGCATGGCGGAGGTGAAGAGGGAGACCAGGGCGGCGTACGAGGGGTAGCGCGGGTCCTCGCGGAGGTACGCCGTCGAGTAGATCTGTACGCAGGTGGCGACGAGCCCGACCAGGACGGCGACCAGCACGGCGAAGCCGTCGATGTAGAGCGAGAGGTCGATCGGTACCGAGCCGGTCGGGGTCAGCTCAGTGGCGGTGCTGATCGGCGTGCCACCGCCCTGCCGGATCGCGACGAGCACGGCCAGGACGGCGGCGGCGAGCGTCGGCAGGATGGCGAGCGGCCGGACGAAGCCGGGGGCGGTGCGGCCGAGGAGCAGTCCGGCCACCGCGCCCAGGAAGGGGAGGAGGGGGACGAGGACGGCGAGGGTCGGGGTGGTCACGCGGCGACCTCGCTCTGCGTGTTCGGCGTGTTCGGGCTGTTCGGCGTGGTGGAGGCGGGCTCGTGGCCCTCCGCGGTGTCGCGGAGCCGGTCGACGTCCGAGGTGCCCCGGTTGCGGTACACCATCAGCACGATCGCGAGGCCGATGCCGATTTCGGCGGCGGCGATGGCGATGGTGAAGAGGGTGAGGGCCTGGCCCGCGTGGAGCGCGTCGCGCAGCCAGACGTCGAAGGCGACCAGGTTGAGGTTGACGGCGTTGAGCATCAGCTCGACGGACATCAGGACCAGGATGGCGTTGCGGCGGGCGAGCACTCCGTACAGGCCCGTGCAGAAGAGGAGCGCCGCGAGCACGGCGGGGTAGGCGAGGTGCATCAGCGCTGCCCCTTGTCACGGGCGTCGGCGGGGGCGGCGGAGTCGGCGGGGGAGGCGGAGTCGGCCGGATCGGTCCTGCGGGACAGCACGATGGCGCCGATCAGGGCGGCCAGGAGGAGGACGGAGAGCGCCTCGAAGGGCAGCACCCAGTGCTGGAAGAGGATCTCGCCGGAGACCTTCGTGGAGCCCTGGGCGGGGCCGTCGAGGTCGATCCAGGTGGTGCGGAAGGCGTCGACGACGACCCAGACCAGCGCGACGGCGGCGGTCACGGCGACGCCGAGCGCGACCCAGTGGTTGCCGGAGTCCGCGTCCGGGGAGCGGCCGATGGGGGCCTTGGTGAGCATCAGTCCGAAGAGGAGGAGGACGACCACGGATCCGAGGTAGATGAGGACCTGGACCCAGGCGATGAACTCCGCGGTCAGCAGCAGGTACTCGACGGCGATGCCGCCGAGCGCGACGACCAGCCAGAGGGCGGCGTGCACCAGTTGCTTCGTGGTGACGGTGACGAGCGCCGCGCCGAGGGTGGCGAGGCCGACGAGGACGAAGGCGATCTCGACGCCCGTCGGGGAGAGGAAGCCGGGCCCGGTGGTGGCGGCTGCGGCCAGGGTGGCGGCGGGGGTCACGCGTCTGCCTCCGGGGTCGCGGTGGTCTCGGCCTCGGCTGCGGCTGCCGCGGCAGCGGCGGCTTCGGCCTTCTCCACCGCCTTGCGGGCGGCGGCGACTTCCTTGGGCTCCTCGGCGGCCGGGTCCAGCGCGGGCGGCGCCGGCACGGTCCACATCCACTCGCGGAGCTTGTCGCGCTCGTGCGTCAGTTCGTGGATGTCGGTCTCCGCGTACTCGAACTCCGGCGACCAGAAGAGGGCGTCGAAGGGACACACCTCGATGCAGATGCCGCAGTACATGCAGAGGGAGAAGTCGATGGCGAAGCGGTCGAGGACGTTGCGGCTGCGCTCGCGGCCACCGGGCGTGGACGCCGGGACCGTCTCCTTGTGGGAGTCGATGTAGATGCACCAGTCGGGGCACTCGCGGGCGCACAGCATGCAGACCGTGCAGTTCTCCTCGAACAGGCCGATGACCCCGCGGGAGCGGGGCGGGAGTTCGGGCTGGACCTCGGGGTACTGGGCGGTGTGCGAGCGCTTCGTCATCGTGCGCAGCGTGACCGCCAGGCCCTTGGCGAGGCCGGATCCGGGGATGGGCATCAGTTGATCGCCACCTTCACGATGCCGGTGAGCGCGATCTGGGCGAGCGCGAGCGGAATGAGTACGGTCCAGGCGAGCTTCTGGAGCTGGTCCTCGCGCAGGCGGGGGTAGCTCACGCGGAGCCAGATCACCACGAAGGCGAGGACCGCGGTCTTGAGCAGGGTCCAGACCCAGCCGAGGCCGTCGGCTCCGAAGGGCCCGTGCCAGCCGCCGAGGAACAGGACGGTGGTGAGGGCGCAGAGGACGACGATGCCCGCGTACTCGGCGAGCAGGAACAGCGCGAAGCGCAGGCCCGTGTACTCGGTGTACGCGCCGAAGATGATCTCGGAGTCGGCGACGGGCATGTCGAAGGGGGGCCGCTGGAGTTCGGCGAGGCCCGCCGTGAAGAAGACGAGCGCGCCGACGATCTGCCAGGGGAGCCACCACCACTGGAAGCCCTCGACGATGCCGGGGAGGGAGACAGTCCCGGCGGCCATGGCCACGGAGGCCGCGGCGAGGAGCATGGGGAGCTCGTAGGCGAGCAGCTGGGCGGCGGTACGCAGGCCGCCGAGCAGCGAGAACTTGTTGGCGGAGGCCCAGCCGGCCATGAGCGAGCCGAGTACTCCGACGCCCATGACGGCGAGTACGAAGAACAGCCCGGCGTCGATGACCTGCCCGACCGCGCCCTCGCCGGGGCCGATGGGGACGGCGACGAGGACGAGGAGGTACGGGAGCAGGGCGACGGCGGGCGCGAGCTGGAAGATCCGCCGGTCGGCGTTGGCCGGGACGATGTCTTCCTTCTGCGCGAACTTCACGCCGTCGGCGACGAGCTGGGCCCAGCCGTGGAAGCCGCCGGCGTACATGGGGCCGAGGCGGCCCTGCATGTGGGCCATCACCTTGTGCTCGGTCTGCCCGACGACGAGCGGGAGCACGAGGAAGACGGCGAAGACGATGATCAGCCGCAGGGCGACGTCGAGGACCTCGTTCACGCGTCGCCTCCGTTGTCGCGGGTGGTCTCGGGCCCGGCCGTATCCGCGTCTTCCGCCGGCGCGGGCTCAGCGGGCTTCGCCTCCGGCGCGGGGGTCGCGGCGGCCTCCGCCTCCGGCGCGGGCTCGGGCTTCGCCTCCGGCGCGAGCTCGGGCTTCGCTTCCGGCTTCGGCTTCGTCTGCGGCTCGTCGAAGGCGGGCTTCGGGTCGTGCCAGGGCGCGTCGGAGCTGCGCGGGGCCGGGCGGGCGGGAGCCTGCGGCTCGGCCGCCGGGGTCTGGCTCGCGGAGCCTTCGCCCGCGGTCCGCGTACGGCGCACCGGCCGGGCCGGGGCTTCGGCATCCGGCGCCGGGGCCGCGGCGGCCTCCGGGGTCACCGCGGCCTCCGGGGTCACCGCGGCCTCCGGGGTCGCCGCGGCGGCCTGGCTGGCCGAGCCCTCCGACACCGAGCGGGTGCGGCGCACCGGCCGGGCCGGGGCTTCGGCATCCGGCGCCGGGGCCGCGGCGGCCTCCGGGGTCACCGCGGCCTCCGGGGTCGCCGCGGCGGCCTGGCTGGCCGAGCCTTCCGACACCGAGCGGGTGCGGCGCACCGGGCGGGCCGGGGCTTCGGCGTCCGGGGTCGGGGTCGCCGCTGTGTCCGCGGCCGGGCGGGGGCGGCGGGCCGGGGCGCCCTCGCGCGCGGCGCCGGCGGCACCGGCGGCGCGGGGGGTACGGGCCGGGCGGGCCGGGGCCGGTGGCAGCTGGCCCTTCATCGGGCCCCAGTCGTTGGGGTCCGGGACGCCCGGCGGAAGCATCTGGCGGCGCTTGGGCGCGTCCGGGTCGTGGGCCTCGCCGGGCTCCTTTGCTCCGGGCCAGGCCTTGGCGACGCGCGCGGCCAGGACGAAGTCCTTGCGCAGCGGGTGCCCCTCGAAGTTCTCCGGGAGGAGGAGGGGAACGAGGTTCGGGTGGTCGGTGAAGATCACCCCGAACATCTCGAAGGTCTCGCGCTCGTGCCACGCCGCGCCCGCGTAGACCGCGACCGCGGACGGCAGGGAGGGGGCCGTGTGCGGGACGGTCGTACGGAGCAGCAGCCGGCGGACGCGGTGGTTCTCCAGCGAGACGACGTGCGCGCAGATCCGGAAGCCGGTGCCCGGCTCGTCCACGGCGCTCAGCCAGTCGAAGTAGGTGCAGCCGAGCTTGTCCCGGGCGATCTCCAGGGAGGAGATCCAGGAGCCGACGGGCACGTCCACCGTCAGGAGGTCGTAGGCGTACGACCCGACGGCCTCTTCGCCGAAGACCGTCGGCGCCGCGTCGGGCAGGGAGTCGTAGAGGTTCACGCACCGCTCCCGGGGGCCGGCGGAGGCGTGACCAGGCCGCTGGTCAGCTGGGACACGGACGGATCCGTCGCGTAGCGGTCCGCGAGCGACTCTCGGGCGATCTTCTCCTGGAGCTTGAGGATGCCCTGGAGGAGCGCCTCCGGCCGGGGTGGGCAGCCGGGTACGTAGACGTCGACCGGGATGATCTGGTCGACGCCCTTCGTCACCGAGTACGAGTCCCAGTAGGGGCCGCCGCAGTTGGAGCAGGCGCCGAAGGAGATGACGTACTTCGGCTCCGGCATCTGCTCGTAGAGCCGCTTCACGGCGGGAGCCATCTTGTCGGTGACCGTGCCCGAGACGATCATCAGGTCGGCCTGGCGCGGCCCCGGCGCGAAGGGGATGACGCCGAGGCGGATGAAGTCGTGGCGGGCCATCGACGCGGCGATGAACTCGATCGCGCAGCAGGCGAGGCCGAAGTTGAAGACCCACAGGCTGTACCGGCGGCCCCAGTTCAGGACCACCTTCATGGGTTCCGGGGCGAGCCGGGAGAGAACTCCCAGGCGCTTGGGCTCCGGCAGCATCACAGGCTCCGGTGTCACGTCCATTCGAGGACGCCCTTCTTGTACGCATAGAGCAGGCCGACGGCCAGGAAGCCGAGGAAGATGAACATCTCCACCAGCGTCGTGGCGCCGTAACCGGCGGCGGCGAACACCGTCGCCCACGGGAACAGGAAGATCGAGTCGACGGCGAAGATGACGTAGAGGAAGGCGTAGACGTAGTAGCGGACCTGGGTGTGCGCCCAGCCCTCGCCCACCGGGTCCACGCCGCATTCGTACGTCAGCAGCTTCTCGGGGGTCGGCACCACGGGGCGCAGCAGGCGGCCGGCGCCGAAGGCCACCGCCACGAAGAGCACACCGAGAAGGGCCAGCAGGCCGACGACCGAATAGCTCCGGAAATAGTCGGCTGCGAGCACGGTTACGGTCGATACCGTTGGGTCGGACACGTCCGTTCCTCGCTCCTTGGCCACTGTCGACGATCTGTTACGCACGGGAGTCTAGGGCCTGCCTCACACGGGGTGGGGTTATCCCCCGTTCACAGCACCCCGGTCACCCCATGGCATCCGCGCGTCGCAGTTGACAGGCTGTGACGCATGACCACGAGCCATGACATCCCCGACGAGGACCGACCTCCCCCGGTGCGCGCCGTCTTCAGCGCCGCGACGTGGAAGGAGATCGCCCATCTGCTGACCAACCTGCCGATGGCGATCGTCGGTTTTGCCTACACGGTTGTCATGGTTTCCACCGCGGGCGGTCTGTCGGTGACCGCAATCGGTCTTCCGCTGCTCGCTTGCGGTCTTTTCGGGTCTCGGCAGCTGGGACGGCTGGAGCGGGCGCGGGCCCGGACGCTGCTGGGCGTACGGGTGGACGAGCCGACTCCGATTCCCGGTCCACGGCGGTCGGGGGGTTTCTTCCCCTGGCTGTGGACGAGCATCAAGGACCCCGTCGGCTGGCGGAACGTGCTGTACGACCTGATCCGGCTGCCGTGGGGCGTACTGACCTTCAGTATCGCGCTGACAGGGCTGTTCGTGCTGTGGCCGGTCCTGCCTTATGTGGTGCGCGGCCTGACGAACGTGGACCGCGCGATGGTACGGGGCCTGCTGTCGCCCTCGGACGAGTTGGAGCGGCGGATCGCCGAGCTGGAGTCCGACCGGGGCGTGGTGGTCGACACCGCGGCCGCCGACCTGCGGCGCATCGAGCGGGACCTGCACGACGGGGCGCAGGCCCGGCTGGTGGCGCTGGCCATGGGTCTGGGCCTGGCGAAGGAGAAGCTGCTGGAGGACCCGGAGGGCGCGGCGGCGATGGTCGACGAGGCGCACGGGGAAGTGAAGCTGGCCCTCCAGGAGCTGCGGGACCTCGCGCGGGGCATCCACCCGGCGGTGCTGACGGACCGCGGCCTGGACGCGGCGCTGTCGTCGGTGGCTTCGCGGTGCGTGGTGCCGGTGAAGGTGGCGGTGGACCTTCCGGCCCGGCCCGCGGAGGCGATCGAGGGGATCGCGTACTTCGTGGTGTCGGAGCTGCTGCAGAACGTGAGCAAGCACGCGCGGGCGCGGGGCGCGGGCGTCGAGGTGTGGCGGTCGGGGGACCGCCTGCTGATCCGGGTCTCGGACGACGGGCGGGGTGGTGCGCGGATGTCCGGCGGGACGGGGATGGCCGGGCTCGCGGAGCGGCTGGGGGCGGTGGACGGGGTGTTCGTCCTGGACTCCCCGGAGGGGGCGGGGACCGTGGTGACGGCGGAGCTGCCGTGGCGCGGCCGCGGGTAGCCGGGGCGTGGTTTCTTGAGCGGGGCTCCCGTCCGGGTGGGCGGGGGCCCCGCCGCCGTGCGCCCGGGTGCGGCGCCGCTTCCCGGGGCTCCGCCCCGGACCCCGCGCCTCAAACGCCGGCGGGGCTGGAATTGCGCGGCTTCCGCCCCGATGGACGGGGCCCGCCCGTGCGTCCCGGTGCGGCGCCGCCTCCCGGGGCTCCGCCCCGGACCCCGCGCCTCAAACGCCGGCGGGGCTGGAATTGGCCTCGGCCGGGCTTCGATCGCCTGGTGGGGTTAACCCCACTGTTGAGAGGCCCACTCGCCGCATGGTTCGGCGGGGTGGGGGGCGGCAGGGTGGGGGCGTGGAGAGAAGACGGGAAGGGCGGGTCGGGACCATGGACGACGGCAGGGGAACGGGTTCGGGTTTCGGGGCGGTGCTGCGGGCGCCGCTTGCCGGGCGGACGTGGCGGGAGTTCGGGTATCTGCTGGTGGGGCTGCCGCTCAGCACGCTGTACTTCTCGCTCGTCGTCACCGGCGTGAGCCTCGGCGCCGGGCTGCTCGTCACCTTCCTCGGGATCCCGGTCCTGGCGGGCGTGCTCGCGATGTGCCGGGGGTTCGGGCACGTGGAGCGGGCCCGGGTGCGGGCCCTGCTCGGCACCCGCATCGCCGATCCCGCGCCGATCCGGGCCCGGAAGGGCGGGGCCCTGGCCGCCATGGGGGCGCTGCTCAAGAGCGGGAGCGCCTGGCGGCACGTCCTGTACTCCGTGATCCACTTCCCGTGGGCGGTGTTCGGCTTCTGCGTGGCGCTGACGTTCTGGGCGACCGGCTGGTCCCTCGTGCTGTACCCGGCCTGGTTCTGGGTCCTCCCCACCTTCAGTGACCAGCCCGGCCTGCTGCTCTTCGAGAACGGCGACTACTCCTTCTACATCGACTCGCCCGTGGAGATCGCCCTGATCTTCCTGGTCGGGCTGGCGATCACCCTCGCGACACCCTGGGTGCTGCGGGCCCTGACCACCGTCGACCGGCTCCTGGTCGGCGGGCTGCTCGGTCCGTCGCACCTGGACAGCCGCGTCAGCGAGCTGGAGTCCGACCGGGGGGTGGTCGTGGACACGGCAGCCGCCGACCTGCGGCGCATCGAGCGGGACCTGCACGACGGAGCGCAGGCCCGGCTGGCGGCGCTCGCCATGGACCTGGGGCTGGCGAAGGAGAAGCTCGCCGGGGACCCGCGGGTCGCGGCCCGAATGGTGGACGAGGCCCACGGTGAGGTGAAGATCGCCCTCCAGGAGCTGCGCGACCTGGCCCGCGGGATCCACCCGGCGGTGCTGACCGACCGCGGCCTGGACGCCGCGCTGTCCTCGGTGGCCTCGCGGTGCGCCGTGCCGGTGCGGGTGGCCGTGGACCTGCCGGCCCGCCCCGCGGCCGCGATCGAGGGGATCGCGTACTTCACCGTCGCGGAGCTGTTGCAGAACGTCACCAAGCACGCCTCGGCCCGGTCGGCCTCGGTGGACGTGTGGAAGGCCGGGGAGCGGCTGCTGATCCAGGTGGCCGACGACGGCCGCGGCGGGGCGGGAGCCGGAGTCGTAGTCGGCGCCAGGGCCGGGGCCGGGACGGGGCTGGCGGGGCTGACCGAGCGGCTGGACGCCGTCGACGGGGTGCTGGTCGTGGATTCCCCGGCCGGTGGCGGGACCACGGTCACCGCCGAGCTCCCCTGGCGACCGTAGACCCGACCAGACCCGGCCCAGCCCGGCAGGACCCGACCCGGCCGGACCCGTCCCGCCCGGCGGCGCCCCCGCCCGGCCCGCCCCCGCCCGGCGGCGCCCCCGCCCGGCCCGGGGCTGAAAACTCCCGCCGCACGCACACTCGTTGTTCCAGCTCTGCCTGGATCCGGCCTTGAGGCTGGGATGCTTGGCTGGGTAACGCGAGTGCGGTAACGAGTGGACGCGGGAGCTGCTGAGTAGTGGAAGACAGGGTGCGGGTGGTCATCGCCGAGGATTCGGTGCTGCTGCGTGAGGGCCTGACCCGGTTGCTGACCGACCGGGGGCATGACGTCGTCGCGGGCGTCGGGGACGCGGAAGCCCTGATCAAGACCGTGGCGGAGCTGGCGGCCGAGGACGCGCTGCCGGACGTGGTGGTGGCCGACGTACGGATGCCGCCGACGCACACCGACGAGGGCGTACGGGCCGCCGTACGGCTGCGGCGGGAGCATCCCGGGATAGGCGTGCTGGTCCTGTCGCAGTACGTGGAGGAGCAGTACGCCACCGAACTCCTGGCCGGTTCGAGCACCGGGGTGGGGTACCTGCTCAAGGACCGGGTGGCCGACGTGCGGGAATTCCTGGACGCCGTGGTCCGCGTGGCCCGGGGCGGTACCGCGCTGGACCCCGAGGTCGTCGCCCAGCTGCTCGGCCGCAGCCGGAAACAGGACGTGCTGGCGGGTCTGACCCCGCGCGAGCGCGAGGTACTGGGCCTGATGGCCGAGGGCCGTACGAATTCCGCCGTGGCGAAGGCGCTGGTGGTGAGCGACGGGGCGGTGGAGAAGCACGTCAGCAACATCTTCATGAAACTCGGCCTCTCGCCCAGTGACGGGGATCACCGGCGTGTTCTGGCCGTTCTCACTTACCTGAAATCTTGATCGACTGACACTCTGTCAGATATGGCACATGGCATACCGGTCGGATCGTCTCAATGGGCGGTCCGACGGTCCAGAATGTGGTCGCCCCCTTGGACCTGATCGCTACGGACGTAGGGTGGGTCTTGGGGAACCACGCCTCGAAGGAGGTCCAGTTCAGTGACCAGCCAGGTCAGTAGCCCAGCCGAGCAGGCCGACGGGGCCGGCGGTGCGGTTGTCGGTGGACAGCGCACCTCGACGGATCCCAGCGGCAAGGAAGTCCGCCGTCTCGACCGTGTGATCATCCGCTTCGCGGGTGACTCGGGTGACGGTATGCAGCTCACCGGTGACCGGTTCACGTCGGAGACGGCGTCTTTCGGCAACGACCTGTCGACGCTGCCGAACTTCCCCGCCGAGATCCGGGCGCCCGCCGGGACCCTGCCGGGCGTCTCCTCGTTCCAGCTGCATTTCGCCGATCACGACATCCTCACCCCGGGCGACGCCCCGAACGTGCTGGTGGCGATGAACCCGGCGGCGCTGAAGGCGAACATCGGGGACGTGCCGCGCGGCGCGGAGATCATCGTCAACACCGATGAGTTCACCAAGCGCCCGATGGCCAAGGTCGGGTACGAGACCTCGCCGCTGGAAGACGGCTCCCTCGACGCCTACAACCTGCACCCGGTGCCGCTGACCACGCTGACGCTGGAGGCCCTGAAGGACTTCGGGCTGCCCCGCAAGGAGGCCGAGCGCAGCAAGAACATGTTCGCGCTGGGCCTGCTGTCGTGGATGTACCACCGGCCGACGGAGGGTACGGAGTCCTTCCTGCGGCAGAAGTTCGCGAAGAAGCCGCAGATCGCGGAGGCGAACGTCGCCGCGTTCCGGGCGGGCTGGAACTTCGGGGAGACGACGGAGGACTTCGCGGTCTCCTACGAGGTCGCGCCCGCGAGCAAGGCCTTCCCCACCGGCACCTACCGCAACATCTCGGGGAACCTCGCCCTGTCCTACGGCCTGATCGCGGCCGGCCAGCAGGCGGACCTGCCGCTGTACCTGGGCTCGTACCCGATCACCCCGGCCTCCGACATCCTGCACGAGCTGTCGAAGCACAAGAACTTCGGCGTGCGCACCTTCCAGGCCGAGGACGAGATCGCCGGGATCGGCGCGGCGCTGGGAGCGGCGTTCGGCGGGGCGCTGGCCGTGACGACCACCTCCGGGCCGGGTGTGGCCCTGAAGTCGGAGACCATCGGGCTGGCGGTTTCGCTGGAGCTTCCGCTGCTGGTCGTGGACATCCAGCGCGGCGGCCCCTCCACCGGCCTGCCGACCAAGACGGAGCAGGCCGACCTTCTCCAGGCCATGTACGGGCGCAACGGCGAGGCCCCGGTCCCGATCGTCGCCCCCTGCACGCCGGCGGACTGCTTCGACGCGGTGCTGGAGGCGGCCCGGATCGCGCTGACCTACCGGACCCCGGTGTTCCTGCTCTCCGACGGCTACCTCGCCAACGGCTCCGAGCCGTGGCGGATCCCCGAGGTCGCCGACCTGCCGGACCTGAGGGTCCAGTTCGCCACCGCCCCCAACCACACGCTGCCCGACGGCAGCGAGGCGTTCTGGCCCTACAAGCGCGATCCGCAGACCCTGGCCCGCCCCTGGGCCGTGCCGGGCACCCCGGGCCTGGAGCACCGCATCGGCGGCATCGAGAAGCAGGACGGCACCGGGAACATCTCCTACGACCCCGCCAACCACGACTTCATGGTCCGCACCCGCCAGGCCAAGATCGACAACATCGCGGTACCGGACCTGGTGGTGGACGACCCGGACGGAGCCCGCACCCTGGTCATCGGCTGGGGTTCCACGTACGGCCCCATCACCGCCGCGGTCCGCCGCCTGCGCGGCGCCGGCCGGCCCGTCGCCCAGGCCCACCTGCGCCACCTCAACCCGTTCCCGGGGAATCTCGAAGAGGTCCTGAGGCGTTACGACAAGGTAGTGGTGCCGGAGATGAACCTCGGGCAGCTCGCGAGCCTGATCCGGGCGAAATACCTGGTCGACGCCCAGTCGTACAACCAGGTCAACGGAATGCCGTTCAAGGCCGAGCAGCTCGCCAAGGTCCTCGAGGAGGCCATCAATGACTGAGGTGACGGACGCCCCCGCCGGCCACCGGGACCTGCTGTCGCTGGTGCCCAAGGCCGAAGCGAAGCAGTCGATGAAGGACTTCAAGTCCGACCAGGAAGTCCGCTGGTGCCCCGGCTGCGGCGACTACGCCGTACTCGCCGCCGTGCAGGGGTTCATGCCCGAACTCGGGCTGGCGAAGGAGAACATCGTCTTCGTCTCCGGGATCGGCTGCTCCTCCCGCTTCCCGTACTACATGAACACCTACGGGATGCACTCCATCCACGGCCGCGCCCCGGCCATCGCCACCGGCCTGGCCACCTCCCGCCGCGACCTGTCCGTCTGGGTCGTCACCGGTGACGGCGACGCGCTGTCCATCGGCGGGAACCACCTGATCCACGCCCTGCGCCGCAACGTCAACCTGAAGATCCTGCTGTTCAACAACCGGATCTACGGTCTGACCAAGGGTCAGTACTCCCCCACCTCGGAAATCGGCAAGATCACCAAGTCCACGCCGATGGGCTCCCTGGACGCCCCCTTCAACCCGGTGTCCCTGGCCATCGGCGCCGAGGCCTCCTTCGTCGCCCGGACGATCGACTCCGACCGCAAGCACCTCACCGAGGTCCTGCGCCAGGCCGCCGACCACCAGGGCACCGCCCTCGTGGAGATCTACCAGAACTGCAACATCTTCAACGACGGCGCCTTCGAGGCCCTCAAGGACAAGGACCAGGCCCTCGACGCGGTGATCCGCCTCGAACACGGGCAGCCCATCCGCTTCGGCGTCGACAACGCCAAGGGCGTCGTCCGCAACCCCGCCAGCGGAGACCTGGAAGTCGTCACGGTGACCCCCGAGAACGAGGCGCGCGTCCTCGTCCACGACGCGGGCGTCACCAGCCCCACCAACGCCTTCGCGCTCTCCCGCCTCGCCGACCCCGACACCCTGCACCAGACGCCCATCGGCGTCTTCCGCAGCGTCGAGCGGCCCGTCTACGACACCCTCATGGCCGACCAGCTCGACACGGCGATCGACCGCCACGGCAAGGGCGACCTCACGTCCCTCCTCCACGGCAACGACACCTGGACCGTCATCGGCTGACCGGCAGGACACAGCGGTGCGCGAAGCCCGGATCCCCCACGGGATCCGGGCTTCGCGCGTACCGGGCGCCGCGGGCCCCGGCCGGGCGGTCCACGGGAGCCGCTGGAGGCCGGCCACACCAGCCCTGGAAGATGTCATGAGTATCTCCGTATGACGGGCATGACATCCGGCCCGCGCGGCGTTACCTTCGTCAAGTTGGCTGGAATGCGTACAGGAGGCCCCGTGAAGGCGGAGAACGATCAGCGCGCGGGTCTGCTCTACGGATTCGGCGCCTACGGGATGTGGGGGCTGGTCCCCCTCTTCTGGCCGCTCCTCAAACCCTCGGCACCCATCGAGATCCTCGCCCACCGCATGGTGTGGTCACTGGCCGTGGTCGGCCTGGCACTGCTCGCACTGCGCCGCTGGGGATGGATACGGGAGCTGCTCCGCCAGCCGCGCAAGCTCGCCCTGACCACACTGGCCGCCTCCGTGATCACCGTGAACTGGGGCCTCTACATCTGGGCCGTCAACAACGGCCAGGTCGTCGAGGCGAGCCTCGGCTACTTCATCAATCCCCTGGTCAGCATCGCGATCGGGGTGCTGGTGCTCGGCGAACGGCTGCGCCGCGCGCAGTGGGCGGCCGTCGGCGTCAGCTTCGCGGCCGTGCTGGTGCTCGCCGTCGGCTACGGGCGGCCGCCGTGGATCTCGCTGGTCCTGGCCTTCTCCTTCGCCACGTACGGGCTGATCAAGAAGAAGCTCGACATGGGCGGGCTGGAGTCGCTGACCGCCGAGACCGCCGTGCTGTTCCTGCCCGCCCTCGGCTACCTGCTGTGGCTGGGCGCCCAGGGCCGCTCCACCTTCGCCACGGAAGGCCTGGGGCACTCCGCCCTGCTCGCCGCCACCGGCCTGGTCACCGCGGTCCCGCTGGTGCTCTTCGGGGCGGCCGCGATCCGGGTCCCGCTGTCCACGCTGGGGCTGCTCCAGTACATGGCGCCGGTGTTCCAGTTCGGGCTCGGCGTCCTGTACTTCCACGAGGCGATGCCCCCCGAGCGCTGGGCCGGCTTCTCTCTGGTCTGGGCCGCGCTCGCCGTCCTGACCTGGGACGCGCTCCGTACGGCGCGCCGGTCGCGGGCCCGGCTGGCGGCCGTTGCGCAGGCACCGGCGGCGGTCGTGGCACCGGCGCGCGAGCCGGCGTAACAGCACACGCTCCACCCTCACGATCCCCGGTACGGACCATACGTACCGGGGATCGTCCGTTTTCCGAACCGTCATGACCGGATTATGGTCTTGACGGATTGTCATGTCCTCGCTGACCATCAGGCTCGCACTGACGCACTAACGCTCACCCGCGCCACCACCGCACGTTCCGTCATATCCCCGCGGAATCCCGGAGCCCCCCATGAGCCTGTCCGTCTCCCGGCGCCTTGCCGCCGTGACCGCGATCGCGGTCACCGGCCTGTTCGCCGCCGCCACTCCCGCCGCACTGGCCGCCCCCACGGCGGCCACCGCGGCGCCGACACCGCCCGACATCCCGCTGGCCAACGTCAAGGCCCACCTGTCGCAGCTCTCCACCATCGCCGCCAACAACGGCGGCAACCGCGCCCACGGCAGGGCCGGTTACAAGGCCTCGATCGACTACGTGAAGGCCAAGCTGGACGCGGCGGGCTTCACCACCACCCTGCAGACCTTCACCTCCAGCGGCGCCACCGGCTACAACCTGATAGCCGACTGGCCGGGCGGCGACCCCAACTCGGTCCTGATGGCCGGCGCGCACCTGGACTCGGTGAGCTCCGGCGCGGGCATCAACGACAACGGCTCGGGCAGCGCGGCCGTGCTGGAGACGGCCCTCGCGGTCTCCCGGGCGGGCCTCCAGCCCACCAAGCACCTGCGCTTCGGCTGGTGGGGCGCGGAGGAGCTGGGCCTGGTCGGCTCGAAGTACTACGTCAACCAGCTGCCGGCCGCCGAACGCGCGAAGTTCTCCGGCTACCTGAACTTCGACATGATCGGCTCGCCGAACCCGGGCTACTTCGTCTACGACGACGACCCGACCATCGAGCAGACCTTCAAGAACTATTACGCGGGCCTCGGCGTGCCCACCGAGATCGAGACCGAGGGCGACGGCCGCTCCGACCACGCCTCGTTCAAGAACGTGGGCATCCCGGTCGGCGGCCTGTTCACCGGCGCCAGCAACACGAAGTCCTCGGCGCAGGCCCAGAAGTGGGGCGGCACGGCCGGTCAGGCCTTCGACCGCTGCTACCACTCCTCCTGCGACAACACGGCGAACATCAACGACACCGCCCTGGACCGCAACTCGGACGCCGTCGCCTACGCGATCTGGACCCTCGGGGCGGCCACCCCGGTCCCGCCGGGCCCGTCCTTCGAGAACACGGCGGACGTGAACATCCCGGACTCCCCCGGTGCCGCGGTGAACTCTCCGATCACGGTGTCCGGTGTCACGGGGAACGCCCCGGCCACCACCAAGGTGGACGTGAACATCGTCCACACCTACCGCGGTGACCTGGTGGTCGATCTGATCGCCCCCGACGGCAGCGTCTACAACCTGCACAACCGCAGCGGTGGCAGCGCCGACAACCTCGTCCAGAGCTACACCGTCAACGCCTCCAGCGAGGTCGCGAACGGGATCTGGAAGCTCCAGGCCAAGGACACGGCCGGACAGGACGTCGGCTACATCAACAGCTGGAAGATCAGCTTCTAGGACTGGTTCCGGCCGGGCGAGGCGGGCTGCGGGTCCTGTATGCGGGCCCGCAGCTCCTCGGCGACCGCCGCGATGTCCGCGCGGCCCAGCTTCGCCGCCTCGACGAGATCGCCGAGCACCTCCGGCGACGGCAGCTGCCCGGCCCCCGCCACCCGCAGGTACGAGCGGGTGGCCGCGGCCGCGTAGAACTCGTTCATCGGGGATTCCAGCGCCGGGCACACCGCGAGGGTGTGCAGGAACGCGGCGGCCCGCCACGCGGTGTCCGGGGCGGGCTGTTCGGGCACCATGACGAGGTCGTTCTGGTGGCGGGCGACCGCGGCGGCCACCCCTGAGGGGTCCCACACGGCGGGATCGGACGGAAGATGGTGGGCCAGAGCGGTCCAGGCCCACTCCATGGTGATCTTCAATTGCCGAACCGCTGCTGGAAGTAGCCCCAGTGATCGGCGAACTCGTCTATGCCGGACAGGAACTCCTTCCGGTCCTCGTCGAGTTCGCGTTCGGTGACCTCGGTGATCAGCGCGGTGACCGTCGTCCCCAGCGCCGCCGCGCGCGCCTTCAGGCGTTCGTGGAACTCTTCGTCCAGGCGGATGGTGACGTGTCTCGACATGCCCTCCACCGTACAGCGGGCGCGCTGTACGCAGGAGGGGAACGACGCGAGGGTGGGCCGGGACACATTCCCGGCCCACCCTTCGGACAGTCTTCCTACGGGTGACTACTTGTTGGCGTCGGCCGCCTTCACCAGCGCGTCCTTGGTGACCGCGCCGACGTAGACCTTGCCGTCGTCGGTGATCAGCGCGTTGACCACGCGGGTGGACAGGACCCGGCCCTCGCCGAACTTCCCGGAGACCTTGTCCCCGAGGGAGTCGAGGAACTGCTTGGCCTGCTTGGGCGCGTTCTTGTCGTTCTCCAGGTCCTTGAGACCCTGGCCCGGCCCCGAGTCGATGCGCGCGATCGTCGCCCAGCCCTCGCCGAGGACCTTCACGTCACCCTTGCCGTTCGCCCCGCCGATCAGGCCGTCCAGACCCGGGAAGGATTCGAGCGCCTTGAACTCCTTGTCCCCGCGGGCGGACTCGGCCGCGCCCTCGGTGACCTTGGCGCCCTTGGGAGCCGTGAACTTGAAGGTGTCGGCGGACGGCTTGGCGAAGTCCACCTTGCTGAAGCCCGCGTCCAGGATCGGCTTGCCACCCTGGGTGGACAGCACCTGCACGCGCAGCGGCACGCCGTTCTTGGCGTCCACCGCGATCTGCACCGAGGAGATCGTGGAGCCGCTCTGCTTGGGCTTGAGCACCAGCTGGTAGGCATCGCGGCCGGCCACCTGCGCCGTGTCGCCGACGCTGACGTCCGTGGTCGGGCCGGCGGCCTTCAGCAGGTCCTCGGCGAGCTGCTGCGGCGAGGCGGCCAGGCGGTCGCCCGTCTTGTGCTCCTTGCCCGCGTCCTTGCCGCCGTCCTTGCCCGGCTGGTCGGCCTTCTCGTGGAAGACCTCGTTCGACTTGGAGTCGTAGCCCCACACGTCGTCGCCGTTGTGGATGAGGCTGTACTCGTCCTTGCCGTCCAGGAAGGTGAGCTTCTGGCGGTCCGGGCCGTCGGCGGCGACGCGGAAGGTGTGCGTACCGCTCGCCAGCTGGGCGACCTTGTCCTCCGGGTTGGCGGAGCCGCCCGCGAGGCCACCGCCGCCGAGCAGTCCGGTGGCGAGCTTCGGCAAGCCCAGGTCGGTGCTGATCTTGGCCGTGCCGGACAGCTCCTGGACGTCCGAGGCGGCGACCTTCTCGATGAGCTGCTGCGCCGTCACCTTCGGAAGGTCGGGTCCGCCGGCATTGGCGAAGGCCGGGACCATCGCGACGGTCGCCGCGGCCACACCTGCCACCGCGACCGGTACGGCGTACCGGGCGACCTTGCGAGAAGTCTTCGTGTTCGCTGCCATGTCAGTGCCCTGCCCTCTGTGTCGACGGCGGCGACCCCCGTGTCGCCGCGCTCACCCGATCTGGTGGGGTTTGATGACTCCATCTGACCAAATCCGGGGCCCGCGGGCGTCAGTCCCCGGAAGCAACTGTGCGTACGACCGTGGGATGACACGGAAGGGGCCCCCCTCCCCCGACCCGTAGGGGTCGCCGGGGCGGAAGGGCCCGTTCCACTGTCTGGGGGCGCGTCAGCCCGCGCGGTGCACCACCGCGTCGCAGAGCTCTTCCAGCGCCGACTTCGCGAAGCACTCCGGCAGCGGGGCGAGCGTGGCCCGCGCGTCCTCGGCGTACCGGATGGTGTCGCGGCGGGCCTGCTCCAGGGCGGGGTGCGCCCGCAGCCGGGTCAGCACCTCGGCGTGCCGGGCGTCGTCCGACAGGTCGCCGTCCAGGAGCCGTACGAGTTCCAGGTCCTCCTCCCGCCCGTCGCGGGCCGCGGCCTCGCGCAGCCGCAGCACGGGCAGGGTGGGGATGCCCTCGCGCAGGTCGGTGCCCGGGGTCTTGCCGGACTCGTGCGCGTCGGAGGCGATGTCGAGGACGTCGTCGGCGAGCTGGAAGGCGGTGCCGAGCCGCTCGCCGTACTGGGTGAGGATGTCGACGACCGACTCGTCGGCGCCGGCCATGAGCGCGCCGAAGCGGCCGGACACGGCGATCAGCGAGCCCGTCTTGCCGGCGATGACGTCGAGGTAGTGCTCGACCGGGTCGCGTCCGTCGCGGGGGCCGGCCGTCTCCAGGATCTGGCCCGTCACCAGCCGCTCGAAGGCCTCGGCCTGGATGCGTACGGCCTCGGGGCCGAGGTCCGCCAGGATGTGCGAGGCGCGGGCGAACAGGAAGTCACCCGTCAGGACGGCCACCGAGTTGCCCCAGCGCGTGTTGGCGCTGGCCACCCCGCGGCGCACGTCCGCCTCGTCCATGACGTCGTCGTGGTAGAGCGTCGCCAGGTGGGTGAGCTCCACCACCACGGCGGACGGCACGATTCCGGGCGCGTACGGATCACCGAAGCGCGAAGCGAGCATCACCAGCAGCGGGCGGAAGCGCTTGCCACCGGCCCGCACCAGGTGCTGTGCGGCCTCGGTGATGAAGGGGACTTCGCTCTTGGTGGCCTCCAGCAGACCCGCCTCGACGGCGGCCAGTCCGGCCTGCACATCGGTCTCAAGAGCCTGGTCCCGCACGCTCAGTCCGAACGGCCCGACGACGGTCACGAGGGGTACTCCTGTCTGCTGACGATCACGGTGACGATCACCTGGATTGTCGATGTGTCGCTGCCATCACTCAAGCCAGCGTATCGGGTCTGTTTTCGATCACCGAGAGCGCCTGTCCGGCCATCACCCGCGCACCGCCCGAAGCGCACCGGTATGTTCGTGAGGAGCCGAATCAACCGGAGAATGCATTTTGTCCAGAACTACGCCCGTTGTAGAGGAGCCCCCGGACCCGGGCACGGCGGCCTCCGTGTCGGCGGCCTACGGAACCATGGTCTACCTCGTCTCCGTCGCCGGCGGATGGCTCGCCGACCGGATCCCCGGTTCCTGCGCGGCCGACGCGATGCGCGCCGCAGTGACGAAGATCATCATCGGTTGCGCCGCCTTCGCCGCGCTCTCCACCCTTCTGGCGGCCGTCGGATGGCTGACGACGGACCGCTTCGTCGGCCTGCTCACCCTCGGCGCGGCGATCGCCGCGCCGGCGCCGTGGCTGCGGCGCACCATGCACCCCGTCCACTGAGGCGAGAGGCGACTCAACCCCATGATCATCCGTACCGAGTTCCCGTACCGGACCACCCGCGAGGACGTCCGGATCCCGATGGCCGACGGCGTGGAGCTCTACGCACGCATCTGGCGGCCGGTGACGGACGAACCGGTTCCGGCCCTGCTGGAGTACCTGCCGTACCGGCTGACGGACTGGACGGCGCCGCGCGACTGGCAGCGCCACCCCTGGTACGCGGGGCACGGCTACGCCTCGGTACGGGTGGACGTACGCGGCCACGGGTGCAGCGGCGGCCTGCCCGGCGACGAGTACGACGCCCGCGAACTGGCCGACGGGGTCGCGGTCGTGGAGTGGCTGGCGGCCCGGCCCTGGTGCACCGGCTCGGTGGGCATGTTCGGGATCTCCTGGGGCGGCTTCAACTCCCTCCAGATCGCCGCGCTGGCCCCCGGGCCGCTCAAGGCCGTCGTCACCGTCTGCTCCACGGACGACCGCTACGACAACGACGTGCACTACACGGGCGGCTCGGTCCTGGCCGTGGACATGCACGCCTGGGCGGCGACCATGCTGGCCTTCGCCTCCCGCCCGCCGGACCCCCTGTTCGTCGGGGACGGCTGGCGCGAGCAGTGGCTGACACGGCTGGAGTCGGTGGAACCGCTCATCCACACCTGGCTCTCCCACCAGACGCGCGACGCCTACTGGCGCCACGGCAGCGTCTGCGAGGACTACCCGGCCATCGGCGCGGCGGTCCTGGCCGTGGGCGGCTGGCACGACCCGTACCGGGACTCCGTCCTGCGGCTCGTCGAGCACCTGCCGGCCGGCCGCGTACGGGGCCTGATCGGCCCGTGGTCGCACCAGTACCCGGACCGCGGGCTCCCGCCCGGCCCGGCGATCGGCTTCCTCCAGGAGACCCTGCGCTGGTGGGACCACTGGCTCAAGGGCGCGGACAACGGCGTGATGAGCGAGCCGCCGCTGCGCGCCTGGATCAGCGGCTCCCACCCGCCCGCGACGGTCTACGAGGAGCTCCCGGGCCGCTGGGTCGGGGAGAAGGCCTGGCCGTCGGCGTCCGTGATCCCCGTCCCGTACGGGCTCCAGGGCGCGCCGGTGCTCGTCGCCTCCCCGCAGCACACCGGGATGGACGCGGGCCGCTTCCTCCCCTTCGGCAACGAGGCCGACCTGCCGCCCGACCAGCGGGAGGAGGACGCGAAGTCGGCCTGTTTCGAGTTCCCGGTGGGCGCGGGCGAGCCGGTGGAGATCCTCGGCCGGCCGTCGGTGACCCTGCGGCTGCGCCTCGACGTGCCGTACGGGCAGGTCGTGGCCCGGCTGTGCGACGTGGCACCGGACGGCGCCTCCACGCTGATCACCCGGGGCGCGCTGAACCTGTCCGCGCGCCGGGGCCGGGAGCGGGCCGTGCCGTGGCCCGTGGGCGCGTACGAGGACGTCACCTTCGAGCTGAACGGCATCGGCCACGCCTTTCCGCCCGGGCACCGGATCCGGCTGGCGGTGTCCTCGGCCTACTGGCCCTGGATCTGGCCCCGGGCGGGCTCCGAGGCGGGCTGGACCCTGGACCCGGCGGGCAGCACGCTGACCCTCCCGATCCGCACCCCGTCCCCGGCGGACGAGGGCATCGTCTTCGAGGCGCCGGAGCAGGCGGAGCCGCTGGGGGTCGCCTTCCCCGCGACGCTGGACGAGCCGCGCCCGGAGCGGCTGGTCGTACGGGACGTGGCGCGCGGGACCTGGCGGCTGGAGGTCGACCCCCGCTACGGGGGCACCCGGGTGTACCCGGACGGCCTGGAGTTCAGCGAGGACGCGCTGGAGGTCTACGAGATCCAGGACGCCGACCCGCTGTCGGCCCGGACCCGCTCGGAGTGGCGCATCCGGCTCCACCGGCCCGAGCTGGGCTGGGACGCGCGGGTGGAGACCCGGTCGGAGATCTCGTGCGACGAGGGCGGCTTCCTGACGTCGAACGAGGTCGTCTGCCGGGAGGGGGGCGAGGTGGTCTTCCACCGCACGTGGGAACGCCGGCTGCCGAGGACGGCGGGCTGACCGGCCTGCCGGGCGGCCCTGGGGCTCCGCCCCAGACCCCGCGCCTCAAACGCCGGCGGGGCTGGAATTGCCCTGCGGGCAATCCAGCTCCGCCGGGCGGTCAGACGGTGGCGGAGATCCCGGCCTTGACGCCGTCCACGAAGCAGGCGAACGCGGCGGCGGTGAAGTCCACCACCGGGCTATCGGCGCGCTTGGAGTCCCGGACCGGCACGATGCCGCGCGCGGCGACGAGGTTGGTGGCCACCTCGACGCAGGCGCCGCCGTTCTCGCTGTAGGAGGACTTGAACCACCGGGGGGATTCGGTCATCACGAGGTGCCCTTTCGTAGCCCGATGGTGCGGGGTCAGACGGTCTTGACGCCGTCCACGAACGCGGAAAACGCGACGGCGGTGAAGCCGAGCACGGGGCTGTCGTCGCGCTTGGAGTCCCGGACCGGCACGACACCGCGCGAGGCGACGAGATTGGTGGCGACCTCGACGCAGGCGCCGCCGTTGTCACTGTAGGAGGACTTGAACCACTGGGGGGATTCGGTCATCACGAGGTGCCCTTTCGTAGCTGATCAATCATGGCTACCGATGCCGCCTGGGTGCATGCCTCGGCCTGGAGCTGATGGTAGGCCGTCATCATGGGCACCACGGAGTTGTTGTCCCGCTCCAGATAGCCCCGTTGGGCGGATTCCGCGTAGGACATGATCGAGCGGTCCGGCAGCGTCAGGATGTAGAGCGGCAGGTTGAACGGCCGTCGCTCACCCATATCGAACGGGGCAACCTGGAGCACCGTGTTCGGAAGTTCGGCGAATTCGAGCAGTCGCGTGAACTGGTCCCGCATGAGGGCGGGTCCGCCGAGGGGCCGACGGATACAGCTCTCGTCGAGCACCGCGAGGATCAGCGGCGGAGGGGTACGCAGCAGTACCGCCTGCCGTTCCGCGACGACGGCGATCCGCTCGGCCGCATGATCGGCAGTGATGGCGCCCCGCTTGGCGGCGCTCTCGGCAAGCACCGTCGCGTACTCCGGCGTCTGGAGCAGCCCCGGTATGACGCCCACCTCGTACAGGCGGATCTCCACCGCCCGGCTCTCGTAGCCGAGGAACTCCGGGAAGCCCTCCAGCAGTACGCCGTGCCGGATCTCGCGCCACTCGCGCTCGAACGACCGCTCGCCCTGGCCGGTGCCGAAGACCTCGTCGGCACTGCGCGAAAAACGCAGAGTCGGCACTTTCCGTCCAGTTTCGACCGCCGAGACGTGCGTACTGGAGTACCCGAGCCGCCCGCCCAGGGTTTCCTGCGTCCACCCCTGCTCCTCCCGCGAGCTGCGAAGACGCGCTCCGAAGGCCGCCTGGGGTCCGCGCTCGGGGTACAACTCCTTGCGGTTCAAGGGCTCCTGACCAATCTTCCGTTCCGATCCGACAGGTTGAAGCCTCCCCCGCCCAGGGCCACTCTGAACCCGATCGGTAGCGATTCGGCTACGGAGAGGAACGGCCATGTCTGCATCGAACCACCCCCATCCCCCGCCCCCCGGCACCGTCGTGGTGGACACGGGACGGGACGACCGGGTTGGGGAGTTCCGGGGGACGGCCGGCCCGTACTGGGCTCTGCGGCCCCTGCACGGTGGGCCGGAATGGGAGGCGGAGCCACGGGACGTCCGCCCCGCCGAGCCCATGGAGCGGCTGCGGGCCGAGATCGCCCGGCGCAACGCCCGCAGCGCGGAGGGTCGGCTGTGACGGCGGATCCGTACCCGGAGCCGTCCGAGGAGGACCGGCCGCTCGCCGAGCTGCGCCGCATCGAGTCGGACCCCGCCTACCGGGCACTGTTCCTGTCCCGGCTGGACACGGCGATCGTCGGGCGGGAGACGGAGCGGGAGGCGGAGCGGGACGCGTTCGCGGCGGCCGTGGCCGCGGCGGCGGCCGTCGTCGCCCGGGGGTGGCTCGCGTGAGCGGTACACCCGTACGCCTCGCCTGCGGCGCACACGGCGCCCTGTCCACGGCGCACCTGACCGCACTGGTGCAGCTCCTGTCCGCAGACGGGCCCGCCCTCATGGAGGTGCTCCGGGACGGTCCGGTACTGCGGTGCTCGCTGGAACGCCACGTCGGGGACCACATGGACCTCGTCCACGACGGCGGGGCCGGGGCCGCCCTGTGGGCCCGGTGGTCCGAGGCGGGCGGGCCCGACGCGCTCCTGGTGCTCCCGGACTGCCCGGCCACCGACAGCAGCGGCGAAGGGTGCGGTCAATACCTGTCCCACCTCGGCGGGCACACGTGGGAGGTCACCGACCCCGAGCTGCCTGACGGCCCCGGCCCCGGCCCCGGCGCCGGACGCTACGCGTAGAGGCGTTCCAGGACCACCGCGACGCCGTCCGCCTCGTTCGACAGCGTGACCTCGTCGGCGACGGCCAGCAGCTCCCGGTGCGCCGCCGCCATCGCCACCCCGTGCGCCGACCAGGCGAACATCGGGATGTCGTTCGGCATGTCCCCGAACGCGATCGTCGCCGAACCCGGCACGCCGAGGACGGCCGCGGCCCGGGCCAGGCCGCTGGCCTTGTCGATGCCCGGGGGCTGGAGTTCGACCGTGTGCTCGCCCGCCATGGTGACGTTCACCAGGTCGCCGACCACCGACCGGGCCACCCGCGTCAGTTCGTCGTCGTCCAGCTCCGGGTGCTGGAGCAGCACCTTGTTGATGGGGGCCGACCACAGGTCGCCGCGCCGGGGCACGCGCACCGTCGGCAGGTGCGGGTGCCACATCCGGTAGCCGGGCCCTATCAGCATCTCCGCGTCCACCCCCTCCTGGTTGACGGCCGCGTAGACCTCGCCGATCTCGGCCTCGATCTTGCCGAGGGCCACCTCGGCCAGGCCACGGTCCATGGAGACGGAGTGAAGCAGCACGCCGCGCGCCGCGTCGTACACCTGCGCGCCCTGCCCGCACACCGCGAGCCCTGTGTAGCCGAGGCCGTCCAGGACGTGTCGGACCTGTGGTACCGGGCGTCCGGTGACGACGATGTGCTGTGCGCCGGCCGCGCGGGCGGTCGCGAGTGCCTCGTACGAGCGGGCGGAGACGGTGTCTCCGGCGCGCAGCAGAGTCCCGTCCAGGTCAGTGGCGATCAAGGCATAGGGGAGGGCGGAAGTCACGGCGCCAAGGATACGGACCCCCCTGGACAAGTCCTACAAATAGAGCCCGAATCCCGCCTCCCGCAGGCCCCACCGGCCACGTAACGTGTCAGCCAGCTCCCGGGACACCCCCGGACCGCGTCGAAAGCGAGGCAGTACCCCATGCCCCAGCAGAGCCCCCTCGATGTCCCCGAGGGCGACCCGTTCGGGCCGCACAACCTCCCGTACGGCGTCTTCTCCACCCCGCAGGACCCGGCGCGGCGCCGGATCGGTGTGCGGATCGGCGGGCACGTCCTCGACGCGGGGGCGGCCGCGGCCGCGCTCGGCTCCCCGTACGCCGGGCTGCTCGGGCAGTCCTCCCTCAATCCGCTGCTGGCCGCCGGGCGTACCGCCTGGCGCGATGTGCGCCGCGCGCTGACCGCCTGGGTCACCGACCCCGGCCACCGCCCGTCGGTGGAGCCGCACCTGCTGCCGCTGGACGAGGTCGCGCTGCACCTGCCGTACGAGGTCGCCGACTACGTCGACTTCTATGCGAGCGAGCACCACGCCACCAACGTGGGGAAGATCTTCCGGCCGGACGGGGACGCCCTCACGCCCAACTGGAAGCACCTGCCCATCGGGTACCACGGCCGCTCGGGCACGATCGTGGTGTCGGGCACGGACGTCGTACGGCCCTCCGGGCAGCGCAAGGCCCCCACCGACCCGGCGCCCGTCTTCGGCCCGTCCGTCAAGCTCGACATCGAGGCGGAGGTCGGCTTCGTCGTCGGCGCCCCGTCCGAGATGGGCAGCCCGGTGGCGCTGGGCGAGTTCGAGGACCACGTCTTCGGCCTGTTCCTCCTCAACGACTGGTCGGCGCGCGACATCCAGGCCTGGGAGTACGTGCCGCTGGGCCCCTTCCTCGGCAAGTCCTTCGCCACTTCGGTGTCGGCGTGGGTCACCCCGCTGGAGGCCCTGGACGCGGCCCGGGTCGCCCCGCCCGCCCGGGACTTCCCGCTCCTGCCCTACCTCGACGACTCGGGCAGCGACCGCCCCGGCGGCTTCGACCTGCGCATCACCGTCTCCATCAACGGGCAGGAGGTGGCGCGGCCGCCGTTCGCGTCGATGTACTGGACCGCCGCCCAGCAGCTGGCCCACATGACCGTCAACGGCGCCTCCCTGCGCACCGGTGACGTCTACGGCTCGGGCACCGTCAGCGGCCCCGAGACCGGCCAGCGCGGCTCCCTGCTGGAGCTCACCTGGAACGGCCGCGACGCCATCGAGCTCGCCGACGGCAAGCGCACCTTCCTGGAGGACGGCGACACCGTCACCCTCACCGCCTGGGCCCCTGGCGCCGACGGCACCCGCGTGGGCCTCGGCGAGGTCACCGGCCGCATCGTGGGATCCCGCTAGTCCGGAATATGGTCGGCGGGGTGGCGGATCTTCCCGACGCCCCGCCGAAACCGCAGGTCAAAGCCGTGCGCCGACGGTGCGCGGTGGCGCAACACTGCGGCAACACAACCGCCGCCGGGCCGCCGGTACGTTCCCTGTCATGCCAGCCGAACGCACCCGTGAGCACACCGTCCCGGTCGCCGCCGCGCGCCGCCGGCGGCTGCGCGCGGACCAGGCGCGACAGCTCGCCGACCTGCTGCGCCACCAGATCCTGGCGGGCGGCTACCCCGCCGGCGTCCTCCCCCTGGAGGACACCCTCGCCGCCGACTACGGCGCCGGCCGCAACACCGTCCGCCAGGCCCTCGACCTGCTGCGCGGCGAGCGCCTCGTGGAGCGCCGCCCGGGCGTGGGCACCGTCGTCGTCTGCGAGAAGTACCCGCACGGCCTGGACCGGCTCCAGGGCCTGGCCGAAACCCTGCACGAGCACGGCGAGGTGACCAACGAGGTCCGGACGGCAGGCCCCGTCCGCGCCCCCGCACCCGTCGCCGGACGGCTCGGCCTGCCCGAGCACTCCGAGGTGCTCTACATCGAACGGCTTCGCCGCCTGAACGGCCTGCCGCTCTCCCTCGACCTCACCTACGTCCCCCTGGACATCGGCGCCGAGCTGCTGGACCGCGACCTGGAGCACACCGACGTCTTCCGGCTGCTGGAGCAGGTGACCGGGCAGCGGCTCGGCCGGGCCGAGATCACCCTGGAGGCCGTCAACGCCGACGCGCACTCCGCCGCCGTGCTCCAGGCCCCGCGCGGGGCCGCCGTACTGATGCTGGAGCGGCTCAGCCACCTCGCCGACGGACGCCCCGTGGACCTGGAGTTCATCCGCTTCCGCGGCGACCGGATCACCATGAGCGGCCTGCTGCACCGCTCCCTCTGACCACCGCTCACACCCCCTTTCCTGGAGACAGCCATGCCTCTGGTCCCCCAGCGCGGCGACGTGCCCGTGACCATCGACGAGTCCCTGTGCATCGACGGCTGCACCCTCTGCGTCGAGATGTGCCCGCTCGACTCGCTAGCGATCCGCGAGGACAACGGCAAGGCCTACATGCACGTCGACGAGTGCTGGTACTGCGGCCCGTGCGCCGCCCGCTGTCCCACCGGCGCGGTCACCGTCAACATGCCGTACCTGCTCCGGTGAAAGGTCTCGCCACCATGTCCGTCCGCCGTACGAAACCCCTCGCGCCCGCCCTCGTCCTGCTCCTCGCCCCCCTCGCCACGGCCTGTGGCGACGCCTCCGGGGCGGCCGGCGCCAAGACGGTCACCGTGACCGTCGGCTACCAGTCCAAGACCATCAACACCGTCACCGCCGGCACGCTGCTGCGCTCCCTCGGCTACTTCGAAGAGGAGCTCGCCGCGCGCGGCAAGAGGGACGGGACCACCTACAAGGTCGACTGGCAGGACTACGCCACCGGCGCCCCGATCACCGCCCAGATGACCGCGGGAAAGATCGACATCGGTTCGATGGGTGACTTCCCGCTCCTCCTCAACGCGGCGCGCGGCAAGGAGCTGAAGCAGCCCACCCGCCTCGTCTCCGTGACCGGCTACAACCTGCGCGGCGGCCTCAACACCGTGGTCACCGCCCCGGACTCGAAACTGAAGTCCCTCGCCGACCTGCGCGGCAAGAAGGTGTCGACCTCGGTCGGCTCGGCCGCCGACGGGACCCTCGTACGGGCGCTGCAACGGGCCGGGATCGACCCGGACAAGGGCGTCGAGAAGCTCAACCAGCAGCCCAGCGTGGGCGCCTCCGCGCTCCAGGCGGGCAGTGTGGACGCGCTGTCGCAGTTCGTCGCCTGGCCGGGGCAGCTGGCCTACGAGGGGCGGGCGAAGGCCCTGTACGACGGCGCCGAGCTGAACCTGCCGACCTTCCACGGGGTCACGGTGCGGGAGAAGTTCGCCCGCGAACGGGCCGGTGTGCTGGAGGACTTCCTGCGGGCCCAGCGCAGGGCGACCGGCCACCTGCGCGCGGAGCCGGTCGCGGCCGCCGAGTCGGTGGCCAAGGAGACGGGCCTGCCCGCGGAGGTGGTCTACCTCTACAACGGCGCGAACGGCATCGCCGCCTTCGACCCGGCCCTGCGTCCTGAGCTGATCGACGCGCTCAAGCAGGACGTGCCCGTCCTCCAGGCCGCCAAGCTGGTCGGCGAGGTCGATGTGGACGCCTTCGTGGACCCTGAACCGCTCCGCCGGGCGGCGGCCGGCGCGCCGGACTACCCGCAGGCCGCGGCCGCCCGCCCCGAGCTGTGGCTGAAGGGGCAGAACCGCACGCAGAGCTACGACTCCCCGCGCGAGCTGCTGAAGGCGGCCCGCGGCGCCGACGTCCGCGCCGCGTACGTGCCGGACGCGGTGACCGGCACGCTCTGGTTCGCGGACAAGGCGGTGTGGGTCGCCGAGGGACCGGAGCTGCGCGCCTTCGTCACCCGCGCGGGCGCCAAGTCCTACGTCGACCGGCACACGGCGACCGGAGCGCGGATCCTGAGCTTCGCCGAGGCCGGAGCCCTGGCGTCATGACGGCCGGCCGCTGGCTGCTGCGGGCGGCTTCGCTCGGCGCGGCCCTCCTGCTGTGGCAGGGGCTGACCTCGCTGGACGTGAACCTGTGGCTGCGGTTCGAGCAGTTCCCGACGGTGGGAGAGATCGCGGCGAAGTTCGCGGAGCGCGCCCAGGCCGGGCCGTACTGGCAGGACCTGGCCGCCAGCCTGCGCCGCATCGTGGCGGGCTTCGCCCTCGCGGCCGTCCTGGGCGTGGCGGTGGGCACGGCCATCGCCCGCTCGCGGATCGTCTCCGACGTGCTGGGGCCGGTCCTGGAGGTCCTGCGCCCGATCCCGGCCATCGCACTGGTCCCCGTGGCCATCCTGCTGTTCCCCTCCAACGAACAGGGGATCGTCTTCATCACCTGCGCGGCCGCCTTCTTCCCGGTGCTGGTCTCGACCCGGCACGCGGTGCGGGCGCTGACGCCGGTGTGGGAGGAGGCGGTCCTGACCATGGGCGGCGGACGCGGCCGGATCCTCGTCTCCGTGGTCCTCCCCGGAGCCCTGCCGGGCATCTTCGGCGGCCTGTCGGTGGGGATCGGCGTCTCGTGGATCTGCGTGATCTCGGCCGAGATGATCTCCGGGCAGTTCGGGGTCGGCTACCGGACCTGGCAGGACTACACGGTGGTGGACTACCCCGGCGTCTTCGTCGGCATGGTCACCATCGGCGCGCTTGGCTGGCTGACCTCCACGGCCGTGGAGCGCGCCGGGCGCCGCCTGACGCGCTGGCTGCCCGCGCGCGCGGCCCAGGCCCCGCCGCCCCGGCCGCCGCGACCGCGCCCCGCGTCGGGGGCCGCTGCCCGCGGGACCCCGGGCCGGGTGCGCCCCGGCTCCGCCGCCCCCGAATCCGGCGGCCCCGCCCGGCCCGGCGCGGCCGGAGCCCCGAAGTCCCGTACCCGAGAGGTGACCTCGTCATGAGTCCGACCGCTGCCGCGACCACCCCGGCCGCCACCTCACCCCGAGGGGCCCGGCTCGTACTGCGCGACGTACGGCTGGGGCACCGGGGGAACGCGGTCCTCGACGGGGTCGACCTGACGGTCGAGGCGGGCGAGGTGCTGGCCGTCGTAGGCCCGTCCGGCTGCGGGAAGTCCACGCTGCTGCGCACGGTGGCCGGACTGCTGCCGCCGCTGGGCGGGACCGTCGAACAGGACGGCCGGCCCCTGGCCGGCCCGTCCGCCGACCGCGCCCTGGTCTTCCAGGACGACGCCCTCCTCCCCTGGCGCACGGTCCGCGCCAACGTCGAACTCCCCCTCGCCATCGGGCGCTCCCGCGCGGGCGTGCGGCTGGCCGGCCGCACCGAGCGGCGGCGCGAAGCCGAGGGGTGGCTGGAGCGGGTCGGGCTCGCCGCGCAGGCGGGCCGGCTGCCGCACCAGCTCTCCGGCGGCCAGCGGCAGCGCGTGCAGCTGGCCCGCGCCCTCGCCGCGCGCCCCCGCGCCGTCCTCATGGACGAACCCTTCGGCGCGCTCGACGCCCAGACCCGGGCCGAGATGCAGGACCTGCTCGTGGACGTGCTCGCCGGCACCGGTGCGACCGTCGTCTTCGTCACCCACGACGTGGACGAGGCCCTCTTCCTCGGCGACCGCGTCGCCCTCCTCGGCACCAACCGTGCCGTCGACGTGCTCGCCGTACCAAACCCCCGCGACCGCGCCCGCGCGGCCTCGCACGCCGCCCTGCGGCAGCACGTCATCGACTCCCTCTGACCGAACCGAACGGAAAGGCAGCGCACCGTGGACATTCCCGCGATCGGCGACGCCGAGGAACTCTCCTGCGACGTCCTCGTCATCGGCGGCGGCACCGCCGGCACGATGGCGGCACTGACCGCCGCCGAGCGCGGCGCGCGGGTCCTGCTCCTGGAGAAGGCCCACGTGCGCCACTCCGGAGCCCTCGCCATGGGCATGGACGGCGTCAACAACGCCGTCGTACCCGGCCGGGCCGAACCGGACGACTACGTCGCCGAGATCACCCGCGCCAACGACGGCATCGTCGACCAGTCGACCGTCCGCCAGACCGCCACCCGCGGATTCGCGATGGTGCGGCGCCTGGAGTCGTACGGGGTGAAGTTCGAGAAGGACGAGCACGGCGAGTACGCGGTGCGCCAGGTCCACCGCTCGGGCTCGTACGTCCTGCCCATGCCCGAGGGCAAGGACGTCAAGAAGGTCCTCTACCGGCAGCTGCGGCGCCGCGAGATGCGCGAGCGGATCCGCATCGAGAACCGGGTGATGCCGGTACGGGTCCTCACCTCGCCCGAGGACGGCCGGGCGATCGGCGCGGCCGCCTTCCACACCCGTACCGGCGCCTTCGTGACCGTGCGCGCCGGGGCGGTGATCCTCGCGACGGGCCCCTGCGGACGCCTCGGACTGCCCGCCTCCGGCTACCTCTACGGCACGTACGAGAACCCGACCAACGCGGGCGACGGCTACGCCATGGCCTACCACGCGGGCGCCGCGCTCACCGGGATCGAGTGCTTCCAGATCAACCCGCTGATCAAGGACTACAACGGTCCGGCGTGCGCGTACGTCGCGAACCCCTTCGGCGGCTACCAGGTCAACCGGCACGGCGAACGCTTCGTGGACTCCGACTACTGGTCGGGCCAGATGATGGCGGAGTTCGCGGCCGAACTCGCCTCGGACCGGGGCCCCGTGTACCTGAAGCTCAGCCACCTCCCGGAGGAGTCCGTGGCCTCGCTCGAATCGATCCTGCACACCACGGAACGGCCGACGCGCGGCACCTTCCACGCGGGCCGCGGCCACGACTACCGCACGCACGACATCGAGATGCACATCTCGGAGATCGGCCTGTGCGGGGGCCACTCCGCCTCGGGCGTCCGGGTGGACGACCACGCCCGCACCACCGTCCCGCGCCTGTACGCCGCCGGGGACCTGGCGTCCGTCCCGCACAACTACATGATCGGGGCGTTCGTCTTCGGCGACCTGGCGGGGGCGGACGCGGCCCGGTACGCCGCGTACGAGGGCGAGCTGCCGGCCGACCAGCTGGCGGCGGCCCACGAGCTGGTCTACCGCCCCCTGCGCAACCCGGACGGGCCGCCGCAGCCGCAGGTGGAGTACAAGCTGCGGCGGTTCGTCAACGACTACGTGGCTCCGCCGAAGACGGGCGCGAAGCTGTCGCTGGCCGTCGAGGCCTTCGACCGGATGACGGGCGAAATCGCGCAGATGGGCGCGACCACCCCGCACGAGCTGATGCGCTGCGCGGAGGTGTCCTTCATCAGGGACTGCGCGGAGATGGCGGCCCGGTCCTCGCTGGCCCGTACGGAGTCCCGCTGGGGCCTCTACCACGAGCGCCTGGACCACCCCGAGCGGGACGACACGGGCTGGCTGCACCACCTGGACCTGCGCAAGTCGGCGTCGGGGGCGATGGAGTTCACGGCCCGGCCGGTGGAACCGTACCTGGTCCCGGTGGACGGGTTCACCCCGACGGGCGGCCCCGCACGGCACCTGGGCGAGGTCGCGCTGACCCCGGTCGCGACGGCGGGTCCGGCCGACGCTGCCGCGGGGCGCACGGCCCACCCCGACCCGGCCCGGGCTTCCGGCTCCGGGGGCGCCGCCGCGGGCCGGGCCGGGGGCGGCGCCTCGCCGCGGATCCTCGAACTCCTCGCCCTGGCCGAGGAGTCACCGGACCTGGCCGCCCTGCACCCCTACCTCACCGACCCGGACGCCGCCGTGCGTACGGCCGCCGTCGCGGCGCTCGGCGAGACCGTCCCCCCGGGTGCGGGACCGGCGCTCGCCGCCCGGCTGGCCGACCCGGCCCCCGCCGTACGGGCGGCAGCCGCGGGCGCGCTGCGCGAGCTGGTGGAGGTGCTGCCGGGCGGGCCGGAGCTGGGTGCCGGGCTGCGGGCCGCCCTCGCCGTGCCCGACCCGGTGGTGCGCTCGGCCGCGCTGGAAGCGCTGCGGGCCCTGCGGCTCGGGGACGCCGGGCTGTACGCGGGCGCGCTGGCCGACGCCGACCCGGAGGTCCGCATCCAAGCCGTCCGGGCGCTGGTCTCGGTGGACGCGGTCCCGGCGCTCGCCGCGGCCGCCGCGGACCCGGCCCGCGAGGTCCGGGTGGCGGTGGCCAAGGGCCTGGCCTCGGTGCACACCCCGGCCCCGGCCCCACTGGACCCGCTGCTGGCCGACCCGGATCCACTGGTGCGGGGGGCCGCCCTGGGGGCCCTGGCCCAGGCCGGCTGCCCCGGCCGCTACGCCGAAGCCGCCGCGGCCGCCCTGGCCGATCCCGCCTGGCAGGTACGGGCCGGGGCGGCGGCCGCGCTGTCGGCCGCCGACCCGGGAGTTGCCGTACCGCCGCTGGCCGGGGCGCTGGCCGACGCCAACGCGGACGTCCGCAAGGCGGCGGTCCTCGCGCTGCTGGCCCACCGGGACACCGCCGGAGCCCGCGCGGCCCTCGCCGCGGCGGTCTCCGACCCGGACGCGGACGTCCGCGCGTACGCCGCCCGGGCGGCCTGACCCGCGCCGTCCGGCCCGCCGCCCGGCCGGACGGCGGCCCGCGGGTGATGCTCCTGGGGCCTCGACCCCACGATCCAGGAGTCCCCGTATGGCCTCTCGTACCGGCAAGCTCGCCCTGGCCCTCACCGCGGCGGCGGCCCTCACCCTGGCGGCCGCCCCCGCCGGAGCCACCCCGACGCCGCCGGGAGGCCACGGCCACGCCCACGCTCACGGCCACGGCCGCACCCACGGCCACGGCGGCCCGGGGGCGCACCCCGCCGCCCTGGCCGACCTGACCCGCGCCGCCCTGGCGAGCACCCGGTACCTCCGGGAGCGGACGGCGACCGCGGCCGGCTACGTCCCCGACCAGTACTGCGTGACCGACCCGGCGGGCGGCGGCGCCCTGGGATACCCGCACTTCAACCACGCGTACGACGACTCCCTCGACCCCGCGAAGCCCGCCGCCCTGCTGTACGAGGACGACGCGTCGGGCCGCCGCCGGCTGGTCGCCCTGGAGTGGGTGGTCATGGACCGGGACGGGAAGCTGGAGACCGACGACGACCGCCCGAGCCTGTTCGGGCAGCCCTTCAAGGGGCCGATCGCGGGCCGCTTCAAGGGCCAGAAGACGCACTACGCCCTGCACGTGTGGCTGTGGAAGCCCAACCCCGCCGGACTGTTCGCGACGTTCAACCCGGACGTGCGCTGCCTCCCGGGCACCACCCGGCCCTAGGTCGTGTCGTCAAAGTCGCGTCTGGCTGTCGGGGTCCGGCACGCACGCTCGCCGCGTTGTCGTCGGTCGCCGATGCTCCGCATCGACTCCCTCCTCCGCCTTGCGATCGCACGCACCAGACCCCGACAGCACCGCCCTACGGGCGGCCGACGCCACTTTGACGACACCCCCTAACCCCCGTTCGGAGGCGCGCCGCGTGCACGGGCCGGGCCGCGCCGGGAAGGTGGACGAAAGCCCCCGAACGGCAGGAGTCCCGATGTCCGCCCGTGCCCGCAAGGCCGCCCTCATCTGCGCCGCCGCCGCGTCCATAGCCCTGGCCGCCCTCCCCGCGGCCCGGGCCGTGGACGGCCCGGCCCCGGACCCGAACGACCGTCGGGCGATGCTCGACCTGGCGACGGCCTACCGGGTGACGGCCAAGTACGAGAACGAGAGGGCGGCCATCGCGGACGGCTACGTCCGCACCGACGTCTGCATGGACAACCCGCGCGGCCCGGGCTCGATGGGCTACCACTACGAGAACAAGTCCCGCTGGGGCTCGACCGACCCGGCGAAGCCGACGGCGATCATCTACGGCCCGGAGAAGGGCCCCGGCGGCGGCCGCAAGCTGTACGCGGTCGAGTGGATGGTCTCCGACCCGGACCAGAACCTGGCGACGGCGGCCGGCCGCCCCACCATGTTCGGCCTCCCCTTCGACGGCCCGATGCCGGGCCACTCCCCGGGGATGCCCAAGCACTTCGACCTCCACATGTGGGCCTACAAGGACAACCCCGCGGGCCTCTTCCACAACTGGAACCCGGCAGTCAAGTGCGCTGGGCATATGACTCACCCATAGGAGCGGCTTTCGCGAGATCTGCAGCGATACGCCGGTCCGACTCGCGAGACTCCGGCTCATGCGACACCCGATCCCGCCCCCGGGCGGCTGGACTGCCGACGATCTGGACACGATTCCCGATCTGCCTCCGCACACGGAGCTGATCGACGGAGGCCTGATCTTCCCGAGTCCTCAGACCCTCTTCCATTCGCGAGCGGTCAGTTCTCTCGCGCACCAGTTGCATGCACTCGCACCTGCCGACATCGAAGTCCTCAGCAGGTTCACCATCGACATCGACCGGCACAACCGTCCCGAACCGGATGTCCTCGCCGTACACGACTACGCCATCCACGGCTGGGACCAGACGCGGGTACCCGCGGAGGCCTTGGTGCTCGCCGTGGAGGTGGTCTCCCCCGCGTCCCCCAGCCGTGACCGCGAGACGAAGCCGGTCAAGTACGCCCGCGCCATGATTCCGCACTTCTGGCGCGTGGAGAACAAGGACGGCCGCGCCGTGGTCTACCTCTGATCTTGGCCAGTGCTCCGCCCTTCAGGGCGGGGGTGAAGGCCATCCTTGGCCCGGAGGCGCGGAGCGTCGGAGTGCTCTGCGCCTCCGGGGTGACGGTTAGACGGGACGCTGCTGGTTTTCGATGTACTGCTTGACGGCGGTCAGGGGTGCGCCGCCACATGAGCCGGCGAAGTAGGAGCCGGACCAGAAGTGTCCGCCCCACAGGTACCGGCGGACGTGGCTCTCGTACTCCTGGCGCAGCCTGCGGGAGCTGACGCCTTTGAGGGAGTTGACCAGCTTGGAAAGCTGCACCTTCGGCGGGTAGTGCACGAGCAGGTGCACGTGGTCCTGTTCGCCGTTGAACTGTTTCAGCTCGGCTTCGAAGTCGGCGCAGACCTCCCCCATGATCTCTTCGGTGCGGGTCAGCATGACGTCGGTGAACGCCTTCCGCCGGTACTTCGTGACAAAAACCAAGTGAACGTGCAGGTTGTAAACAACATGGCGACCCGTTCTGACATCGGGATTAGGTTTCCAGCGTGGTGACATAAGCCAATGTTAGGGTTTCCGTTGTGAGTCAAGACTCCCTGGTGAAGCGGCAGTTCGGGCACCGTGCCCGTCTTTCGCTATCGCGCGCCGAGGTGTTGAAGACTGATGGCCAGGCGCACGCGGCCCGCACCATGTGGAACCTGCTGCACGCCTGGTGGCGGATGATGCCGAAGGAAAAACGGACTCTTGCGAACGCGGACGCCGCGATCCGCCAGGCCCGCGAGGACATCGACTTTCTCGCTGTCCTTCCCGCGCAGGCCGCGCAAGCGGTGTTGAAGACGTACTTCCAGGCGTGGAAGAACTGCTGGGACGGCCGCGCCGACGCCCCGAATTTCAAGGGCCGGTTCCGCACGGTGACGTCCGTGGACATTCCGCAGGGCCGGGACCTGAACATCACCCGCGTGCACCGCCGCTGGGGCATGGCCAACATTCCCAAGGTGGGCCGGGTCCGATTCCGGTGGACCAAGGACCTGCCCGTGGGCAAGCACGCCAACGGGGAGAACCGGATCACCGGGGCGCGGCTGGTCAAGGACGTGCTCGGCTGGCACATCGCCTTCCGTGTTCGGACCTTGGAGGCCAAGCCCGATCCCCACCAGGGGCCGGACGTCGGCATAGATGTGGGCGTCACCGTGCCCATAGCCCTCTCGGACGGCGAAACGTACGAGCACGGCGAATGGCTGACCGGCAAGGAGAAAGCCAGGCTTCTGCACCTGGAGCAGCGCGCCGCGCAGCGTAAGCAGCACCGCAAGCCCGGCGAGCCCACCAGCCGCCGGCTGCACCACACCTACGACCAGATCGCAGGACTCCGCGCGAAAGCCAAGCGCCGGGCCCTGGACTGGCAGCACCAGACGACCACCGCCATCGCCCGCACATACGGCACCGTTGTGGTCGAAGCACTCACCATCACGAACATGGTCAAGTCAGCCAGGGGAACCATCGAAGAGCCGGGGAAGAACGTCGCCCAGAAATCCGGGCTGAACCGCTCCATCAGCGGGGAGGCGTGGGGCCGGACGGTCACCATGCTGACGTACAAGACCGCCCAGCTCGGCGGCACCCTGCACAAGGTCCCGGCCCCCAATACTTCCCGGCGATGCTCCGCGTGCGGCTTCATCACGCCGGGGAGCCGAGAGTCCCAGGCCGTGTTCGTGTGCAAGAACCCGGACTGCGGCTGGTCAGGCAACGCCGACTGGAACGCAGCCCGGAACGTCTTGCACCTGTACCGGATGGGCCACGCGCTCATCCCGGCTGCCGGGAGGGCAGTCGTCAGGCGTGCCAAACGCGTCAAGCCCGCTGCCGCAAGGTAAGCAGGAATCTCCCGGCTTCAGCCGGGAGAGCACTTCAAGAACTCGACCCCGCCACCGAGGCGTACGTCGCCACCGGCATCTTCCGCGACCGGCTGACCGTCTCCGTCCCCTTCCCCATCGACCTGGACCTGACCGCGATCACACCGAAGCGGCGACGGCCCGAATAGCGCACACGGCGAAGGGCCCGGCTCCCCCAACGGGAGCCGGGCCCTTACCCGTACCGCGGACCGGATCAGCGGACGAACGTGCTCGCCTGCCCCGCCAGTTCCAGGAAGTACTGCGGGGCCAGGCCCAGGACCAGGGTGACCGCGACGCCGACCGCGATCGTCGTCATCGTCAGCGGCGAGGGGACGGCCACCGTCGGGCCGTCGGCCTTCGGCTCGCTGAAGAACATCAGGACGATCACCCGGATGTAGAAGAACGCGGCGATCGCGGACGAGATCACACCGACCACGACCAGCACTCCCGCGCCGCCCTCCGCCGCCGCCTTGAACACGGCGAACTTCCCGGTGAAGCCGGACGTCAGCGGGATGCCGGCGAAGGCCAGCAGGAACACCGCGAAGACCGCTGCGGTCAGCGGCGAACGACGGCCGAGCCCCGCCCACTTCGACAGGTGCGTCGCCTCGCCGCCCGCGTCGCGCACCAGCGTGACCACCGCGAACGCGCCGATCGTCACGAAGGAGTAGGCCGCCAGGTAGAAGAGGACTGACTGGACGCCCTCCGCCGAGGTGGCGATCACACCGGCCAGGATGAAGCCCGCGTGCGCGATCGAGGAGTAGGCCAGGAGCCGCTTGACGTCGGTCTGGGTGACCGCGATGACCGCGCCCGCCAGCATCGTCACGATGGCCACGCCCCACATCACCGGCCGCCAGTCCCACCGCAGGCCCGGCAGGACCACGTACAGCAGCCGCAGCAGCGCGCCGAAGGCCGCGACCTTCGTCGCCGCCGCCATGAACCCGGTGACGGGGGTCGGGGCGCCCTGGTAGACGTCCGGGGTCCACATGTGGAAGGGGACCGCGCCGACCTTGAACAGCAGGCCCGTCAGGATGAGCGCGCCACCGATGAGCAGCAGCGCGTCGTTGCCCATGGTGTCGGCCAGCGCCGGGTCGATCTTCGAGACCGTGCCGTCCACCACGTCGGCGATCACCGCGTACGAGACCGAGCCCGCGTACCCGTAGAGCAGCGCGATGCCGAAGAGGAGGAAGGCGGAGGAGAAGGCGCCCAGCAGGAAGTACTTGACCGCGGCCTCCTGCGACATCAGCCGCTGGCGGCGGGCGACGGCGCAGAGCAGGTACAGCGGGAGGGAGAACACCTCGAGGGCGATGAACAGCGTCAGCAGGTCGTTGGCCGCCGGGAAGATCAGCATGCCGGCGATCGCGAACAGGGCCAGCGGGAAGACCTCGGTGGTGGTGAAACCGGCCTTGACGGCGGCCTTCTCGCTCTCGCTGCCCGGTACGGACGCCGCCTGCGCGGCGAAGGAGTCGACCCGGTTGCCGTGGGCGGCCGGGTCCAGGCGCCGCTCGGCGAAGGTGAACACCGCGACGACCGAGGCCAGCAGGATGGTGCCCTGGAGGAAGAGGGCGGGGCCGTCCACGGCGATGGCGCCCATCGCGGCGATGTGCGCCTTGGTGCTCCCGTACCCGCCGGCCGCGAGGCCGACGACCGCAGCGAAGGCCGAGGCCAGCGCGGCGACGGCGAGGAACACCTGGACGTAGTAACGGGACTTGCGCGGTACGAAGGCCTCGACGAGGACTCCGAGGACCGCCGCGCCCACCACGATCAGGGTGGGCGCGAGCTGCGCGTACTCGATGACGGGCGCCGGGATCCGGTCGACCGGTGCCTCGGCCGCCAGCGTCCACAGGCTCTGGGCAGCAGTCACTGTGCTCACTTCGCCGCCTCCCCATTCTTGGCCTCGACAGCCACCTCGGGCTTCGGGTCGGTCTGCTTCACGTCCGACATGGTGTGCTCCACCGCCGGGTTGACGATGTCCGTCAGTACCTTCGGGTAGACGCCCAGACCGATCAGCAGCGCGATCAGCGGGGCGACGACGAGCACCTCCCGCAGGCGCAGGTCCGGCATGGTGCGGACCTCTTCCTTCACGGGGCCGGTCATCGTGCGCTGGTAGAGCACCAGGGTGTACAGCGCGGCCAGCACGATGCCGAGGGTGGCGATGATGCCGACGACCGGGTACCGGGCGAACGTGCCGACCAGGACCAGGAATTCACTGACGAAGGGCGCGAGGCCCGGCAGTGAGAGGGTGGCGAGGCCACCGATCAGGAAGGTGCCGGCGAGGACCGGGGCCACCTTCTGCACGCCTCCGTAGTCGGCGATGAGCCGGGAGCCGCGCCGAGAGATCAGGAATCCGGCGACCAGCATCAGCGCCGCCGTCGACAGGCCGTGGTTGACCATGTAGAGGGTGGCGCCGGACTGTCCCTGGGAGGTCATCGCGAAGATGCCCAGGATGATGAAGCCGAAGTGCGAGATCGAGGCGTAGGCGACCAGCCGCTTGATGTCCCGCTGCCCGACCGCGACCAGCGCACCGTAGACGATGCTGATCAGGGCGAGGACGAGGATCACCGGCGTGGCCCACTTGCTGGCTTCCGGGAAGAGCCCGAGGCAGAAGCGGAGCATCGCGAAGGTGCCGACCTTGTCGACGACCGCGGTGATCAGCACGGCGACCGGGGCGGTGGCCTCGCCCATCGCGTTGGGCAGCCAGGTGTGCAGCGGCCACAGCGGGGCCTTCACCGCGAAGGCGAAGAAGAAGCCGAGGAACAGCAGCCGCTCGGTGTTCGTCGCCATGTCGAGCGTGCCCGCGGCGCGGGCGGCGGCGATCTCCTGGAGCGAGAAGTTCCCGGCGACCACGTAGAGGCCGATGACGGCGGCCAGCATGATCAGGCCGCCGACCAGGTTGTAGAGGAGGAACTTGACCGCCGCGTACGAGCGCTGCGCGGCCGCGTTCTCGTCGGAACCTGAATGGGCCCGGTCCCCGAAGCCGCCGATGAGGAAGTACATCGGGATGAGCATGGCTTCGAAGAAGATGTAGAAGAGGAAGACGTCGGTGGCCTCGAAGGAGATGATCACCATCGCCTCGACCAGCAGGATCAGGGCGAAGAAGCCCTGCGTCGGGCGCCAGCGGGAAGAACTTGTCTCCAGGGGGTCCGCGTCGTGCCAGCCGGCCGCGATCACGAAGGGGATGAGGAGCGCGGTGAGCCCGATGAGCACCACCCCGATCCCGTCCACGCCCAGTTCGTAGCGGACGCCGAAGTCGGCGATCCAGGAGCGGGACTCGGTGAGCTGGTAGCGGTCGCCGCCGGGCTCGAAGCGGATCGCGACGAGCACGGCCAGGGCCAGTGTCGCCAGCGAGAACAGCAGCGCGAGCCACTTGGCGGCGGTCCTGCGGGAGGCCGGTACGGCCGCCGTGAGGATCGCGCCGACCGCGGGGACCGCGGCCGTCACCGTCAGAAGCGGGAAATTCATCTCACACCGCCCTCATCAGCAGGGTCGCGGCGATCAGGATCGCCGTGCCCCCGAACATCGAGACCGCGTAGCTGCGGGCGTAGCCGTTCTGGAGCTTGCGCAGCCGGCCCGAGAGCCCGCCGACCGAGGCGGCCGTCCCGTTGACCACTCCGTCGACCAGGCTGTGGTCGACGTAGACGAGCGAGCGGGTCAGGTGCTCCCCGCCGCGCACCAGCACGACGTGGTTGAAGTCGTCCTGGTACAGGTCCCGCCGGGCCGCCCGGGTGAGGAGCGAGCCCCGCGGGGCGAGGACCGGGACGGGCTTGCGGCCGTACATGCCCCAGGCGATGGCGACACCGACGACCAGGACCGCCATGGTGGCCAGCGTGACCGTGAGGGCGCTGACCGGCGGGTGGCCGTGCTCGTACCCGGTGACGGGCTCCAGCCAGTTCAGGAAGCGGTCGCCGATGCTGAAGAAGCCGCCGGCGAACACGGACCCGAAGGCCAGCAGGATCATCGGGATGGTCATCGACTTCGGAGACTCGTGCGGGTGCGGCAGCTCGCCGGGGTGCGCTTCGGCGCCGGGCTCGACCCCAGGGGTCTTGTCCGGGTCCGGGGCCGGCTGCCAGCGCTTCTCGCCGAAGAAGGTGAGGAGCATGACGCGGGTCATGTAGAAGGCGGTGATGCCCGCGCCCAGCAGGGTCACTCCGCCCAGGATCCAGCCCTCGGTGCCGCCCTTCGCGAAGGCCGCCTCGATGATCATGTCCTTGGAGAAGAAGCCCGACAGGCCCGGGAAGCCGATGATGGCGAGGTAGCCGAGGCCGAAGGTGACGAAGGTGACCGGCATGTACTTCCGCAGGGCGCCGTACTTGCGCATGTCGACCTCGTCGTTCATCCCGTGCATCACGGAACCGGCGCCGAGGAAGAGGCCCGCCTTGAAGAAGCCGTGCGTCACCAGGTGCATGATCGCGAAGACGTAGCCGATCGGGCCGAGGCCCGCGGCCAGGATCATGTAGCCGATCTGCGACATCGTGGAGCCCGCCAGGGCCTTCTTGATGTCGTCCTTCGCGCAACCGACGATCGCACCGAAGAGGAGCGTGACCGCGCCGACGACGACGACCGCGGTCTGCGCGTCGGGCGCCCCGTTGAAGATGGCGCCCGAGCGGACGATCAGGTACACGCCGGCGGTGACCATCGTCGCCGCGTGGATGAGGGCCGAGACCGGGGTCGGGCCCTCCATCGCGTCGCCGAGCCAGGACTGCAGCGGCACCTGGGCCGACTTGCCGCATGCGGCCAGCAGCAGCAGCAGGCCGATGGCCGTCAGGGTGCCTTCCGAGGTCTCGCCGACCGCGCCGAGCACCGGCTCGAAGGCGAAGGTGCCGAACGTGGTGAACATCAGCATGATCGCGATCGACAGGCCCATGTCGCCGACCCGGTTGACCAGGAAGGCCTTCTTCGCGGCGGTGGCCGCGCTGGGCTTGTGCTGCCAGAAGCCGATCAGGAGGTAGGAGGCGAGGCCCACGCCCTCCCAGCCGAAGTACAGCAGCAGGTAGTTGTCGGCGATGACGAGCAGCAGCATCGCCGCGACGAACAGGTTCAGGTAGCCGAAGAAGCGGCGGCGGCGCTCGTCGTGCTCCATGTACCCGATCGAGTACACGTGGATGAGCGTGCCCACCCCGGAGATCAGCAGGACGAACGTCATCGACAGCTGGTCGAGCTGGAAGGCGATGTCCGCCTGGAAGCCCTCCACCGGGATCCAGCTCCACAGGTACTGGTTCAGGGTCCGGTCGTCGGCGCTGCGCCCCAGCATGTCGACGAACAGCACGGCGCCGATCCCGAAGGAGACGGCCGCGAGCAGGGTGCCGATCCAGTGGCCGGCTTTGTCGAGGCGCCGGCCGCCGCACAGCAGCACCACCGCTCCGAGCAGGGGCGCCGCCACCAGCAGCGCAATCAGATTCTCCACTGTGAACGCCCCTTACAGCTTCATCAGGCTGGCGTCGTCGACCGAGGCCGAGTGGCGGGTACGGAAGAGCGACACGATGATCGCCAGGCCGACCACGACCTCCGCGGCGGCGACGACCATCGTGAAGAACGCGATGATCTGGCCGTCGAGGTTGCCGTGCATACGGGAGAAGGCGACGAAGGCGAGGTTGCAGGCGTTGAGCATCAGCTCGACGCACATGAACAGCACGATCGCGTTCTTGCGGATCAGCACACCGGCAGCGCCGATGGTGAACAGCAGGGCCGCCAGGTACAGGTAGTTGACCGGATTCACTTCGAGGCCTCCTCACGGCCGAGGCGCTCCGAGGACCGCTGCTCCAGCGCCTTGAGGTCGTCCAGGGCCTCGGCGGAGACGTCCCGGATCTGGCCGCGGCCGCGCAGCGTCTTGTTGACCGTCAGCTCGGACGGGGTGCCGTCCGGCAGCAGGCCCGCGACGTCCACCGCGTTGTGCCGGGCGTAGACGCCGGGGGCGGGCAGCGGCGGGAGCTGGACGCCCTCGCGGACGCGCTTCTCGGCCAGCTCGCGCTGGGTGGCGGCCCGTTCGGTGCGCTCGCGGTGGGTGAGCACCATCGCACCGACGGCCGCGGTGATGAGCAGCGCGCCGGTGAGCTCGAAGGCGAAGACGTACTTGGTGAAGATCAGCTGGGCCAGGCCCTCGACGTGTCCGGCGGAGTTGATCCGGCCGAGCCCGTTGAAGTGGCTGAGCCCGGCCTGGGCGATTCCGGCGATCAGCAGGATGCCGAAGCCGAGTCCGCACAGGACGGCGAGCCAGCGCTGCCCCTTGATGGTCTCCTTCAGGGAGTCGGCGGCGGTGACGCCGACGAGCATGACCACGAAGAGGAAGAGCATCATGATCGCGCCGGTGTAGACGATGATCTGGACGACGCCCAGGAAGTACGCCCCGTTGGCGAGGTAGAAGACCGCCAGGATGATCATCGTCCCGGCCAGGCTCAGCGCGCTGTGCACGGCCTTCTTCATCAGGATCGTGGCCAGCGCGCCGATGACGGCGACCGTGCCGAGGACCCAGAACTGGACCGCCTCGCCCGTCGAGGTCAAGGAGGCGGCGGCGAGGGCGCTCATGCCTGCACCTCCTCGGCGGCTTCCACGGCCTGACCCGCGGGCACCTCGCCCTTGGAGACGGCCGTCTGCCGCTCGGTGCCGGGGGCGGCCCCCGTCACCAGTCCGCGGTAGTAGTCCGTGTCCTCGGTGCCGGGGTACATCGGGTGCGGCGCCTCGACCATGCCCTCGGTGAGCCCGGCGAGCAGCTGCTCCTTGGTGTAGATGAGCGACTCGCGGCTCGCGTCGGCCAGTTCGAACTCGTTGGTCATGGTCAGCGCCCTCGTCGGGCACGCCTCGACGCACAGCCCGCACAGGATGCAGCGGGCGTAGTTGATCTGGTAGACGGCGCCGTACCGCTCGCCCGGGGAGTAGCGCTCCTCCTCGGTGTTGTCCGCGCCCTCCACGTAGATGGCGTCGGCGGGGCAGGCCCAGGCGCACAGTTCGCACCCGATGCACTTCTCCAGACCGTCCGGGTGCAGGTTGAGCTGGTGCCGTCCGTGGAAGCGCGGGGCGGTGGTCTTCTGCTGCTCCGGGTACTGCTCGGTGAGGCGCTTCTTGAACATGGCCTTGAAGGTCACGCCGAAGCCGGCCACCGGGTTCTGCCACTTCTCGCTCTTGTCAGCGTCAGACATTCTCAGCACCCTCCTCTCGGTCACTGTCAGTATTCGCCCCGCCACTGACAATCAGCTCCCGCTCGCTGCGGGGCCGCCTGCGCGGTACGGGTGCCAGCCGCTGGCCGGGCTTGGGCGGTACGGGGAACCCGCCCGCCATCGGGTCGAAGGTCTCGGCCGCGGCCTTGCCGGCCTGTGCCGCCTCCGCCTTCTCGCGTTTGTCGCGGAAGAGGTCCGCGACGAAGGAGAGGAGCAGGATCCCGATGACCCCGCCGCCGACGTAGAGGACGATCTCGCTGAAGTCGTACGCCTCGTTGCGCAGTGCGCGGACGGTCGCGACCAGCATCAGCCACACCACGGAGACCGGGATCAGGACCTTCCAGCCGAGCTTCATCAGCTGGTCGTAGCGCACGCGCGGCAGCGTGCCGCGCAGCCAGATGAAGAAGAACAGCAGCAGCTGGACCTTGAGGACGAACCAGAGCATCGGCCACCAGCCGTGGTTCGCGCCCTCCCAGAAGGTGCTGATCGGGTACGGGGCCCGCCAGCCGCCCAGGAAGAGGGTGACCGAGACCGCCGAGACGGTGACCATGTTGACGTACTCGGCGAGCATGAACAGCGCGAACTTGATGGACGAGTACTCGGTGTTGAAGCCGCCGACCAGGTCGCCCTCGGACTCCGGCATGTCGAAGGGGGCGCGGTTCGTCTCGCCGACCATCGTGATGACGTAGATGATGAAGGAGACCGGCAGCAGGACGATGAACCAGCGGTCCGCCTGGGCTTCCACGATCGCCGAGGTCGACATCGACCCCGAGTAGAGGAAGACCGAGGCGAAGGCCGCGCCCATGGCGATCTCGTAGGAGATCATCTGCGCGCAGGAGCGCAGGCCGCCGAGGAGCGGGTACGTGGAGCCGGAGGACCAGCCCGCCAGGACGATGCCGTAGATCCCGACCGAGGCCACCGCGAGGATGTACAGCATCGCGATGGGCAGGTCGGTCAGCTGCATCGTGGTGCGCTGGCCGAAGATGGAGACCTCGTCGCCCGCCGGGCCGAAGGGGATCACCGCGATGGCCATGAAGGCCGGGATCGCCGCGATGATCGGGGCCAGGACGTACACCACCTTGTCGGCCCGCTTGACGATGATGTCTTCCTTCAGCATCAGCTTGACGCCGTCGGCGAGCGACTGGAGCAGGCCCCAGGGGCCGTGCCGGTTCGGGCCGATGCGCAGCTGCATCCAGGCGACGACCTTGCGCTCCCACACGATGGAGAAGAGCACCGTCACCATCAGGAAGGCGAAGCAGAACACCGCCTTGATGACGACCAGCCACCAGACGTCCCGCCCGAAGAGGGAGAGGTCCTCGGCCGCGAGCTGTACCGCGTTCACGCGCCCACCTCCGCAGTGGTGTCACCGGCGTCGGCGGGGGTCGCCGGTCCGATCCGGACGAGGGTGCCCGGGCGGGCCCCGGTGTCGGCGAGGACACCGGAGCCGGTGGAGTTCATCGGGAGCCAGACCACCCGGTCGGGCATCTCGGTGATCCGCAGCGGGAGTTCCACGGAGCCGGCCGGGCCGGTGACCGCGAGGACGTCGCCGTTCTTGACGCCCGTCTCGGCGGCCGTCGCGGCCGAGAGCCGTGCGCTCGCCTCGTGGCGGGTGCCGGCCAGGGCCTCGTCGCCGTCCTGGAGCCGGCCCTGGTCGAGGAGGAGCCGGTGGCCCGCGAGGACCGCCTCGCCCGCTCCGGGGCGGGGCAGCGCCGTCGGGTCGGTGGACTGCTCGGTGGCGAGCTCGCCCTCCCAGGGGCCGAGCCGTTCCAGCTCCCGGCGTACGGAGTGCACGTCGGGCAGCGCGATCGGCCGGTCGGCGGCGTCGGCCAGCAGGTGCAGCACGCGGGCGTCGGCGGGGGCGAGGCGGCGGGTCATCTGGTCGGGCTTGAGCGCGGCCTCGAACGGCCGGACCCTGCCCTCCCAGTTGATGAAGGCGCCCGCCTTCTCGACGACCGCGGCCACCGGGAAGACCACGTCCGCGTGGTCGGTGACCGCGCCGGGCCGCAGTTCCAGGGAGACCACGAAGGCCTCCTGGAGGGCGATCCGCGCGCGGGCCGGGTCCGGCAGGTCGGTGACCTCCACGCCCGCGACCAGCAGCGCGGACAGCTCGCCCGAGGCCGCGGCCTCGACGATCTGGCCGGTGTCGCGGCCGTAGCGGTGCGGGAGCTCGTCCAGTCCCCAGGCGGTGGCGACCTCGTCGCGGGCCCGCGGGTCGGTGGCCGGGCGGCCGCCGGGCAGCAAGGACGGCAGGGCGCCCGCCTCGACGGCGGCCCGCTCCCCGGCCCGGCGCGGGATCCACACCAGCGCGGCCCCGGTCGCGGTGGCGGCCCGGACGGCGGCGGTCAGCGCGCCGGGCACCCCGGCGAGGCGCTCCCCGACGACGATGACGGCGCCGGGCCGGCGCAGCGCGTCGGCGGCTTCGGCTCCGCCGGCCTCCAGGCCGGTCCGGGAGGCCAGGGCGTCGAGCCACTCGGGCTCGGTGCCGGGGGCGGCGGCCAGCAGGGTGCCGCCGGCCTTGTCCAGGCCCCGGGTGGCGAAGGGGGCCAGGGCGAAGGTCCGCTGCTTGTGCTTGCGGTGGGCCTTGCGCAGCCGCAGGAAGACCCCGGGGGCCTCCTCCTCGGCCTCGATGCCGACGAGCAGCACCGCGGGCGCCGCCTCCAGCGAGGCGTACGTGACACCGCCGCCGTCGAGGTCCTTGCCGGTGCCGGCCACGGTGGCGGCCAGGAACTCGGCCTCCTCCGCGCTGTGCACGCGGGCCCGGAAGTCGATGTCGTTGGTGTCGAGCACCACCCGCGCGAACTTGGCGTACGCGTAGGCGTCCTCGACGGTGAGCCGGCCTCCGGTCAGCACTCCGGCGCGGCCGCGCGCGGCGGCGAGTCCGGCGGCCGCTGCCTCCAGGGCCTCGGGCCAGCTCGCGGGCTCCAGGACCCCGGCCGCGCTCCGCACGAGCGGGGTGGTCAGCCGGTCCCGCTGCTGGGCGTAGCGGAATCCGAAGCGGCCCTTGTCGCAGACCCATTCCTCGTTGACCTCGGGGTCCTCGGCGGCCAGCCGGCGCAGCACCTTGCCGCGGCGGTGGTCGGTCCGGGTCGCGCAGCCGCCCGCGCAGTGCTCGCACACGCTCGGGGAGGAGACGAGGTCGAAGGGGCGGGAGCGGAACCGGTAGGCGGCCGAGGTCAGCGCGCCCACCGGGCAGATCTGGATGGTGTTGCCGGAGAAGTACGACTCGAACGGGTCGCCCTCGCCGGTACCGATCTGCTGGAGCGCGCCACGTTCGAGCATCTCGATCATCGGGTCGCCGGCCACCTGGTTGGAGAAGCGCGTGCAGCGCGCGCACAGCACGCACCGCTCGCGGTCCAGGAGCACCTGGGTGGAGATGGGGACCGGCTTCTCGTACGTGCGCTTGCGTCCCTCGAAGCGGGACTCGGCGTTGCCGTGCGACATCGCCTGGTTCTGCAGCGGGCACTCGCCGCCCTTGTCGCAGACGGGGCAGTCCAGCGGGTGGTTGATGAGCAGCAGCTCCATCACCCCGCGCTGGGACTTGTCGGCGACCTGGGAGGTGAGCTGGGTCTTGACGACCATGCCGTCGGTGCAGGTGATGGTGCAGGAGGCCATCGGCTTGCGCTGGCCCTCGACCTCGACGATGCACTGGCGGCAGGCGCCGACCGGGTCGAGGAGGGGGTGGTCGCAGAACCGGGGGATCTCGATGCCGAGCTGTTCGGCGGCCCGGATGACGAGCGTGCCCTTGGGCACCGACAGTTCGACTCCGTCGATGGTCAGCGACACCGTGTTCTCGGGCGGCACCGCCGGTTCTCCTCCGGAGGGGCCGGCGGACGTGGTGACGGTCATGCGGCCACCTCCTGGTGGGTCGGGGCTGGGGTCACGGCGGCGGGGCTGCTGCCGATCGCGGCGGGGCCGCTCCGCAGAGCGTCGGTCATCGCGCCGCCTCCGGCTTGGCATCGGCCCAGAGCGTGGACCTCGAAGGATCGAAGGGGCAGCCCTTGCCCGTGATGTGCTGTTCGTACTCCTCGCGGAAGTACTTGAGCGAGGAGAAGATGGGGCTGGCCGCGCCGTCGCCGAGCGCGCAGAAGGACTTGCCGTTGATGTTGTCGGCGATGTCGTTCAGCTTGTCGAGGTCGGACATGACGCCCTTGCCCGCCTCGATGTCGCGCAGCAACTGGACCAGCCAGTAGGTGCCTTCGCGGCAGGGGGTGCACTTGCCGCAGGACTCGTGGGCGTAGAACTCGGTCCACCGGGTGACGGCCCGCACCACGCAGGTGGTCTCGTCGAAGCACTGGAGCGCCTTGGTGCCGAGCATCGAGCCGGCCGCGCCGACGCCCTCGTAGTCCAGCGGGACGTCGAGGTGCTCGTCCGTGAACATCGGGGTGGAGGAGCCGCCCGGGGTCCAGAACTTCAGCCGGTGCCCGGGGCGCATCCCGCCGCTCATGTCGAGGAGCTGGCGCAGGGTGATGCCGAGGGGGGCCTCGTACTGGCCGGGGCCGGCGACGTGCCCGGAGAGCGAGTACAGGGTGAAGCCGGGGGACTTCTCGGTCCCCATCGACTTGAACCAGTCCTTGCCCTTGTGCAGGATCGCGGGAACCGAGGCGATGGACTCCACGTTGTTGACGACAGTGGGGCAGGCGTAGAGCCCCTCGACGGCAGGGAAGGGAGGACGCAGCCGGGGCTGACCGCGCCGGCCTTCGAGGGAGTCGAGCAGTGCCGTCTCCTCGCCGCAGATGTACGCGCCCGCTCCCGCGTGCACCGTGATGTCGAGGTCGAGCCCGCTCCCCAGGATGTCCTTCCCGAGGTATCCGGCCTCGTACGCCTCGCGCACCGCCTCGTGCAGGCGCCGCAGGACCGGTACGACCTCGCCGCGCAGGTAGATGAAGGCGTGCTGCGAGCGGATGGCGTAGCACGCGATGATCATTCCCTCGATGAGGGAGTGCGGATTGGCGAAGAGCAGCGGGATGTCCTTGCAGGTGCCCGGCTCCGACTCGTCCGCGTTGACGACGAGGTAGTGCGGCTTTCCGTCGCCCTGCGGGATGAACTGCCACTTCATTCCGGTGGGGAAGCCCGCGCCGCCGCGTCCGCGCAGACCCGAGTCCTTCACGTACGCGATGAGGTCGTCCGGGGTCATCGCGAGGGCCTTGCGCAGGCCCTCGTAGCCCTCGTGGCGCCGGTAGGTCTCCAGCGTCCACGACCGGGGCTCGTCCCAGAAGGCCGACAGGACGGGAGCGAGGAGCTTCTCCGGGCTCGTCCCGTTCTTGCTGAGTTCGGTGGACACGGACATCACTCCCCTCCCTCGGTGCCGGTCTCGTCACGGCTCTCGCCGCGTGCCTCGCCCCGCGGGTGCACGATCGGGGTGCGCGGGGACTCCCCGCGGGCGATGCGCAGGCCGATCAGGGAGGCGTGCCCGGCGCCGCCGGTGGCCTCGACCGCGCCCTCGCGCTCGTCCGGGAACCCGGCCAGGATCCTGGCGGTCTCCTTGTACGTGCACAGCGGCGCGCCCCGGGTCGGCTCGACCGGGCGGCCGGCCAGCAGGTCGTCGACCATGGCCTTGGCGGACTCGGGGGTCTGGTTGTCGAAGAACTCCCAGTTGACCATCACCACGGGGGCGAAGTCGCAGGCCGCGTTGCACTCGATGTGTTCGAGGGTGACCTTGCCGTCGGGGGTGGTCTCGTTGTTGCCGACCCCGAGGTGCTCCTTGAGCTCCTCGAAGATGGCGTCCCCGCCCATCACCGCGCACAGGGTGTTGGTGCAGACGCCGACCTGGTAGTCCCCGGAGGGCTTGCGCCGGTACATCGTGTAGAAGGTCGACACCGCCGTCACCTCGGCGGTGGTCAGCCCCAGCACCTCCGCGCAGAAGCGGACGCCGGTGCGGGAGACGTAGCCCTCCTCGGACTGGCACAGGTGCAGCAGGGGCAGCAGCGCGGAGCGGCTGTCGGGGTAGCGGGCGATGAGGTCCTTGGCGTCCGCTTCGAGGCGCTCGCGGACCTCCGCCGGGAAGTCCGGGGCGGGCAGCTGGGGCATACCCAGCGAGATCTCTGTCATCGGTCGACGCCTCCCATCACGGGGTCGATGGAGGCGACGGCGACGATGACGTCGGCGACCTGGCCGCCCTCGCACATCGCGGCCATGGCCTGCAGGTTGGTGAAGGACGGGTCGCGGAAGTGGACCCGGTAGGGGCGGGTGCCTCCGTCGGAGACGACGTGGACGCCGAGTTCGCCCCTGGGCGACTCGACAGCCGCGTAGGCCTGCCCGGCGGGGACCCGGAAGCCCTCGGTCACCAGCTTGAAGTGGTGGATGAGGGCTTCCATGGAGGTGCCCATGATGTTCCTGATGTGGTCGAGCGAGTTGCCGAGGCCGTCCGGGCCCATCGCCAGCTGCGCGGGCCAGGCGATCTTCTTGTCGGCGACCATGACCGGTCCCGGCTCCAGCCGCTCCAGGCACTGCTCGACGATCCGCAGGGACTGGCGCATCTCCTCCAGGCGGATCAGGAACCGCCCGTAGGAGTCGCAGGTGTCGGTGGTCGGTACGTCGAACTCGTAGTCCTCGTAGCCGCAGTACGGGTCCGACTTGCGCAGGTCGTGCGGCAGGCCGGCCGAGCGCAGGACCGGGCCGGTGGCGCCCAGCGCCATGCAGCCGGTGAGGTCGAGGTAGCCGACGTCCTGCATGCGGGCCTTGAAGATGGGGTTGCCGGTGGCGAGCTTGTCGTACTCCGGCAGGTTCTTCTTCATGGTCTTCACGAACTCGCGCAGCTGGTCGACCGCGCCCGGGGGCAGGTCCTGGGCGAGGCCGCCGGGGCGGATGAACGCGTGGTTCATGCGCAGGCCGGTGATCAGCTCGAAGACGTCGAGGATCAGCTCGCGGTCGCGGAAGCCGTAGATCATGATCGTGGTGGCGCCCAGCTCCATGCCGCCGGTGGCGATGCACACCAGGTGGGAGGAGAGCCGGTTGAGCTCCATCAGCAGGACGCGGATGACGGTGGCGCGGTCCGGGATCTGGTCGGTGATGCCGAGCAGCCTCTCGACGCCCAGGCAGTACGCCGTCTCGTTGAAGAACGGCGTCAGGTAGTCCATGCGCGTGACGAAGGTGGTGCCCTGCGTCCAGTTCCGGAATTCGAGGTTCTTCTCGATGCCGGTGTGCAGGTAGCCGATGCCGCAGCGGGCCTCGGTGACCGTCTCGCCGTCGATCTCCAGGATCAGGCGGAGCACGCCGTGGGTGGACGGGTGCTGGGGCCCCATGTTGACGACGATCCGCTCGTCGTCGGCCTTGACGGCCGACTGGACGATCTCGTCCCAGTCGCCGCCGGTGACGGTGTAGACGGTGCCTTCGGTGGTCTCGCGCGCGGAGGCGTGGTCTTCTGCTCGATTCGAGGTGGGGGACATCAGCTGTACGACCTCCGCTGGTCGGGAGCCGGGATCTGGGCGCCCTTGTACTCGACGGGGATGCCGCCGAGCGGGTAGTCCTTGCGCTGCGGGAAGCCCTGCCAGTCGTCCGGCATCATGATCCGGGTGAGGGCCGGGTGCCCGTCGAAGACGAGACCGAAGAAGTCGTACGCCTCCCGCTCGTGCCAGTCGTTGGTCGGATAGACCGCGACGAGCGAGGGGAGGTGCGGGTCGGCGTCCGGGACGGACACCTCCAGCCGCACGATCCGGCCGTGGGTGAGCGAGCGCAGGTGGTAGACGGCGTGCAGCTCGCGGCCCGCGTCGTGCATCGGCACCGTGCCCGGGAAGTGCACGCCCGAGACGCCGGTGCAGAGCTCGAAGCGCAGGGCCGGGTCGTCGCGCAGGGTGCGCGCGACCCGTACGAGGTGCTCGCGGGCGATGTGGAGGGTGAGCTCCCCCCGGTCCACGACCACCTTCTCGATCGCGTTCTCGGGGAGCAGGTCCTGCTCCTCCAAGGCGCCCTCCAGCTCGTCCACGACCTCGTCGAAGTACGAGCCGTAGGGCCGGGCGGACGGGCCCGGGAGGGCGATCGTGCGGACCAGGCCGCCGTAGCCGCTGGTGTCCCCGCCGCCCGCTGCGCCGAACATGCCCTTGCGGACGCCGATGACCTCGGGTCCCTGGGCGCGGGGCGCAGGGACGTTGCTGCCGTTGGCCTCGCCGTTGCCGTTGCCGCCGTTGGTGCCGTTCTCCGGCTCCTGGGTCTCGCTCACCGGAGCAGCCCCTTCATCTCAATGGTGGGGAGGGCCTTGAGGGCCGCCTCCTCCGCCTCGCGTGCCGCCTCTTCCCGGTTCACGCCGAGCTTGCCGCCCTGGATCTTCTGGTGGAGCTTGAGGATCGCGTCCAACAGCATCTCGGGGCGCGGCGGGCAGCCGGGCAGGTAGATGTCGACCGGGACGATGTGGTCGACGCCCTGGACGATGGCGTAGTTGTTGAACATTCCGCCCGAAGATGCACAAACCCCCATGGAGATGACCCATTTGGGATCGGGCATCTGGTCGTACACCTGCCGCAGTACCGGCGCCATCTTCTGGCTGACCCGGCCGGCCACGATCATCAGATCGGCCTGGCGCGGCGAGCCGCGGAAGACCTCCATGCCGAAGCGGGCCAGGTCGTAGCGGCCCGCCCCCGTCGTCATCATCTCGATGGCGCAGCAGGCGAGGCCGAAGGTCGCGGGGAAGACGGATGACTTGCGCACCCAGCCCGCGGCCTGTTCGACGGTGGTCAGCAGAAAGCCGCTCGGCAGCTTCTCTTCCAGTCCCATGGGAAATTCAGCCCCTCAGTCCCATTCCAGGCCGCCGCGGCGCCACACGTAGGCGTAGGCGACGAAGACGGTGAGCACGAAGAGCAGCATCTCGACGAGCCCGAAGATCCCCAGGGAGTCGAAGGTGACGGCCCAGGGGTAAAGGAAGACGACCTCGATATCGAAGATGATGAAGAGCATCGCCGTCAGGTAGTACTTGATGGGGAAGCGGCCGCCGCCGGCCGGCATCGGAGTCGGCTCGATGCCGCACTCATACGCTTCAAGCTTTGCCCGGTTGTACCGTTTTGGACCGATCAGCGTGGCCATGACCACGGAGAAGATCGCAAACCCTGCGCCGAGGGCGCCGAGCACGAGGATGGGCGCGTACGCATTCACGCTCCTCGCTCCTTCCAGTCGTCCTTGACCGTTGGACCGCTGCGCCGGCGTCGAACGCTTCCATGTGAGGCAGTTCACAAGCCGGACTGCTGCGCATCCTATGCCTGCTCCTCTGTGATCTGCGACACGGGTAGCAACAACGAGTTTGTGATCTCCACCACCTGACGAACGATCATGAAGTCCGATGAGTGGTGATCTTCATACGCGAAGCAGCCACATGATCACCAAAGGTGACATCCGACCCCGTTACCGCAGGTAGGAAGCGTGCCGCCCTATCAAACGATGGCCAGCACAGGCAAATTGGCGAGAGCCGCACGCCGCGTGGTAAGGGAATCCGCGTCGCCCGGTTGAGGGAGGGCGCGCATGCGGAGGTGGACGCGGGGCAGAGGAGGGGTGCGGCGGCCGCCCGCGTGTGCGTCCGTTCACGAACCCCCGCGCACGCCTCCGGCCGGCCCGCCCCCCGGTTTCCCGACGACCTCTTCACAACGGGATCACGGACGGGCCACAGCGTCCGCACAGCGTGACGCAAATGTGACCTGCGTCACTCGGAATCACCGCTACCGAAAGCGGGCTTGGCCATCTGTCCAGCGGGATGGTAGGCCGAGGATCAATCGGGACTTATTGCGGAAACCCCATGATCACAGCCTTGTGAAGGCCTGTCCGTTTCGCCCGATACGGCGTCAATGAGCGGCGCGGCACGCCCGGTTAGCCCCCTTCGCGCACAACTGTGGCGCAACCCACGTTTCTTGAAGGGAACCCGGACCCCCTGATAGCGGTTGTACTCATGTCCCACACCGCTCACATACCCAGCCACCGGAAGCCCCGCCGCAGCGCCTCGAAGCTCGCGGTCCGCGCCGGAGTTGCCGGTGGCGTCCTCAGCACCCTGGCGATGGCCGGCACGGCGAGCGCGTCCCCGTCCGAGCCCGTGGCCGAGACGACGCTCGAAATGCCGGTCCTCGACGTCGACCTGGCCGCCGAGGTCTCCTCCGCCGTCACCACCGCCGCCGAGAACACCCGCGCGGCCGCCGTCGAGGGCGAACTGACCGCCCAGGAGGAGAGCGCCCGCACCGGCGCCGCCGCCGAGGCGAAGAAGGCCAAGGAAGACGCCCAGCAGAAGGCCGACGCCGAGAAGAAGGCGAAGGACGAGGAAGCCCGCAAGGCCGAGGCCGAGCGCGCCAACCGCAGCACCGCGCGCGCCTCGCTGAGCACCAAGTCCGCCGACTCCACGGGCTCGACCGGCTCGACCGGCTCCTCCGCCACCCCGAGCAAGTCCGGCACCGTCACCGCCCCGGCCACCGGCTCCGCCGCGGCCATCGTGAACTTCGCCCGCGCCCAGGTCGGCAAGGCGTACGTCATGGGCAGCACCGGCCCGTCCTCGTACGACTGCTCCGGCCTCGTGCAGGCCGCCTACCGCCAGGCCGGCGTCACCCTGCCACGCGTCTCGGGTGCCCAGTCCTCGATGGGCACCTCGGTCTCGCTGAGCAACCTCCAGCCGGGCGACATCCTGTACTGGGGCAGCCGCAGCAACTCGTACCACGTCGCCATCTACGTAGGCGGCGGCAAGTTCATCGGCGCGCAGAACCCCAGCACCGGCATCGTCGAGCGCACCATGGACTACGACAAGCCGTCGGGCGCCGTCCGCATCCTCTGAGCCCCGCTCGGACCCCAGCACGGCCGAAGGGCCGGTACTCCCCCGCTCGGGGGTGGAGTACCGGCCCTTCGGCCTGCCGTGCGCGAGCGGCCGGGGCCCTGCGAAGATGACCGCGGCGCGCCTTGACCGTTCGACACCTGGAGGTGGTGGTCCATGAGCGCAATGCCGTACGGGGACCACGGCGCCGGCGACCGCGCAGCCGACCCCACCGCCACCCCCGCCGCGCTCGGCCTGGGCCTGCTGGCCGCGGGAGGCTGGCTGCTGACCACCGCCCGCCCGTGGCACGGGCCCGGCCACCCGCTGACCCTGGGGCTCGGCTGGGCCGCCTCGGGGGCCCTGCTGCTGTGCGGGCTGGTGCTGGTGGCCCGCTGCGTGCGGGCCGTGCACGCCGGGGACGCGGCGGAAGCGGACGAAGCCGGTGAACCCGGCGAAGCGGACGGCTGACACCGCCCGGTCCGGATGCCACGGACGCCGGGCAGCCCGAAACGGCGCGCGGGCCGACCGAACCGGCGCGTGCGAAGACCGAACCGGCGCGCGGGCCGGCTGGAGTCGCCGGCCCGCGCGGGGCGGGTCGCTCAGGCCTTCGGGGCCACCTTCGAGAGGCCGTTGATGATGCGGTCCATGGCGTCGCCGCCCGTCGGGTCGGTCAGGTTCGCCAGCATCTTCAGCGTGAACCTCATCAGCACCGGGTGCGTCAGGCCTCGCTGCGCGGCGATCTTCATGACCTTCGGGTTGCCGATCAGCTTCACGAAGGCGCGGCCCAGCGTGTAGTAGCCGCCGTACGTCTCCTTGAGCACCTTCGGGTAGGAGTGCAGGGCCAGTTCGCGCTGGGCCGGGGTGGACCGGGCGTGGGCCTGCACGATGACCTCGGCCGCGATCTGGCCCGACTCCATGGCGTAGGCGATGCCCTCGCCGTTGAACGGGTTGACGAGCCCGCCCGCGTCGCCGACCAGCAGCAGGCCCTTGGTGTAGTGCGGCTGCCGGTTGAAGGCCATCGGCAGGGCCGCGCCGCGGATCGGCTGCGTCATGTTCTCGGGGGTGTAGCCCCAGTCCTCCGGCATGGACGCGCACCAGGCCTTGAGGACCTCGCGCCAGTCCAGCTCCTTGAAGGCGGAGGAGGAGTTGAGGATGCCCAGGCCGACGTTGGACGTTCCGTCGCCCATGCCGAAGATCCAGCCGTAGCCGGGCAGCAGCCGGTCCTGCGCGCCGCGCCGGTCCCACAGCTCCAGCCAGGACTCCAGGTAGTCGTCGTCGTGCCGGGGCGAGGTGAAGTACGTGCGGACGGCGACGCCCATCGGGCGGTCCTCGCGCCGGTGCAGGCCCATGGCGAGGGACAGCCGGGAGGAGTTGCCGTCGGCCGCGACGACCAGCGGGGCGCTGAAGGTGACCGGGGTCTTCTCCTCGCCCACCTTCGCGTGCACTCCGGTGATGTGCCCGGTGCGCGGGTCGCGGACGGGCTCGCCGACGTTGCAGCGCTCGTACAGCCGCGCGCCGGCCTTCTGCGCCTGCCGGGCCAGGGTCTCGTCGAAGTCGTCGCGCTTGCGCACGAGTCCGTAGTCCGGGAAGGAGGCCAGTTCGGGCCAGTCCAGCTGGAGCCGCTGCCCGCCGCCGATGATCCGAAGGCCCTTGTTGCGCAGCCAGCCGGCCTCTTCGGAGATGTCGATGCCCATCGCCACCAACTGCTTGGTGGCGCGCGGGGTCAGTCCGTCACCGCAGACCTTCTCGCGCGGGAACGCCGTCTTCTCCAGCAGCAGTACGTCGAGTCCGGCTTTGGCGAGGTAGTACGCGGTGGTCGCGCCCGCGGGCCCGGCACCGACGACGATCACGTCCGCGGAGTGTTCGGAGAGGGGCTCGGTCACGGCTGGGTCTCCCGAAGGCTCGATATAGGGTGCCAGGCGGCACCGGACATGTGCAGTCTATGCAGCGAGAGAGATCGCGATCAGAAGGGTGTCCCCCGTTGACCAACTCGACCAGCTCGCCCACCTCACCCCCGCCCGCGCCCGGCTCTCCGACCCGGCCGCTCCCCGCCGTTCAGCTCCGCGTGCCCACGGACGAGGACGCGCACGCCTGGCACAGCGTCTTCGACGACCCCGACGTCATGGAGTTCCTGGGCGGGCCGGCGGAGCTGTCCGCGTACGAGGAGTTCACCGCCCGCCAGCGCATGCACGACGCGCAGCTCGGCTACTGCCTGTGGACCCTGCTCGACGCGGAAGGCGAGGTCATCGGCTTCACCGGGGCCCAGCCCTGGCCCGCGGACAAGGACTGGGGGCCCGTCGGAGAGATCGAGATCGGCTGGCGGCTGGGCCGCGAGCACTGGGGCCAGGGGTACGCGTACGCCGCTGCACTGGCCACGCTGGAGCGGGCCCGCGCGGCCGGTGTCCCGCACGTGGTGGCGATGATCGACGCCCGCAACGCCCGGTCCGTCGCGGTGGCGGAGCGGCTCGGGATGGAGCTGGCCCAGGAGTTCACCACGCCCCGTGGCAACCCGGCCCGGCGGTACGCCCTCTCCCTGCGGGGCTAGGGGGTGACCGGGCTCGGGCCTCGCCGGCGCTTGAGGCGCGGTCGCGGAGCGCCCTAGGGCGAGCCGAGCCCGCGTCAGAAGACCGAAAGGCCCGTCAGGGTCGTGAAGCGGTCGAGGGCGGCGACGCCCGCGACCGAGTTGCCCCGGGCGTCCAGGCCCGGGCTCCACACCGCCAGAACGCACTGGCCCGGGACGACCGCGACGATCCCGCCGCCCACTCCGCTCTTGCCGGGCAGCCCGACGCGGTAGGCGAACTCGCCTGCCGCGTCGTACGTCCCGCAGGTCAGCATGACCGCGTTGATCTGCTTGGCCTCGCTGCGCGTCAGCAGCCGCGAGCCGTCGGCCCGCAGCCCGTGCCGGGCCAGGAAGCGTCCGGCGCGGGCCAGGTCGGCGCAGCTCATCTCGATGGAGCACTGCCAGAAGTAGTGCTCCAGCAGGGCCGGCACCGGGTTGTCGATGTTCCCGTACGAGGCCATGAAGTGCGCGACGGCGGCGTTGCGGTCCCCGTGCTCCTGTTCGGAGGCCGCCACCTCGGCGTCGAAGGCCAGCTCCGGGTTCTGGCTCTCCTCCCGCAGGAAGCCGAGCAGTTCGCTGCTGGCGTCGCCGGTCAGGGTCTGGAGCCGGTCGGTGACCACGAGGGCGCCCGCGTTGATGAACGGGTTGCGCGGGATGCCGTTCTCGTACTCCAGCTGCACGAGCGAGTTGAAGGGGTTGCCCGACGGCTCCCGGCCGACCCGCTCCCACAGGCTGTCCCCGCCCTCGGCCAGGGCGAGGGCGAGCGCGAAGACCTTGGTGACGGACTGGACGGAGAAGGGGACCTGCCAGTCCCCCACCCCGAAGACGTTCCCGTCGAGGTCGGCGATGGCCATGCCGAACTGGCGCGGGTCCACGGACGCGAGCGCCGGAATGTACTCGGCCGGGGTGCCGCTGCCCACCAGCGGGGCCACGTCGGCCGCGATGCGCTCCAGTAGTACCGCGTAGTCCCAGGGTTCGGTGTCGGTCACGGCGGTCAGGCCTTGGTGCCCCGGTGCAGGGCGACGATGCCGCCGCTCAGGTTGCGCCAGGCGACCTTGGACCAGCCGGCCTTCGCCAGCAGCCCGGCGAGCGCGGGCTGGTCGGGCCACTCGCGGATGGACTCGGCGAGGTAGACGTACGCGTCGGGGTTGGAGGAGACCGCGCGGGCCACGGGCGGCAGGGCCCGCATCAGGTACTCCGTGTAGACGGTGCGGAACGGCGCCCAGGTGGGCTGCGAGAACTCGCAGATGACGACCTGGCCGCCGGGCTTGGTCACCCGGTACAGCTCGCGCAGGGCTCCGTCGGTGTCCTGGACGTTGCGCAGTCCGAAGGAGATCGTCACGGTGTCGAAGACGTCGTCCTTGAACGGCAGCTTCGTCGCGTCACCGGCGGTCAGCGGCAGCCACGGGTTGCGCTTCTTGCCCTCGCGGAGCATCCCGAGGGAGAAGTCGCAGGGCACGACGTACGCGCCGGTCGCGGCGAAGGGCAGCGAGGAGGTCGCGGTCCCGGCGGCCAGGTCGAGTACCTGCTGGCCGGGGCGGGCGGCGACCGCCTTGGCGACCTCCTTGCGCCAGAGCCGGGCCTGGCCGAGGGAGAGGACGTCGTTGGTGAGGTCGTAGTTCGCCGCCACCCCGTCGAACATGGAGGCGACTTCGTGCGGCTGCTTGTCCAGGGAAGCGCGGGTCACTGGCGTTGGCCCCTCGGGTTGCGGTGCGGATCGTCGGGTACGTCCCCATCCTCTCAGGCCGGACCCCCGCGCCCGTCGGGGGCTCCACCCCGCCGGTCCGCGGGCCCGCACGGCCCCGGATGCGGCACGGGGCCACTGCACAACTGGCCCGAAGGACAGTTACGCGGGCCCGGTGGAGCCGCGTTGACTGGGCGGTCATGCGGCCCGGTGAGGGTCACCCGCCGGGTCCCGCAGGCTCATGGTCCGGCTGCGGCCGCCACGAACAGAGGGCTTCACGATGCCGGCAGGCCATTCCACCGGTCGCTCCCGTCTCAGCCCGCGCGCCAGGCGCCGGGCTCAGCGGCGCAGGCGGCTGCGGCGGACGATCCTGGGCTCGGCGGCGCTGCTCGCGGTCTCGGCGACCGGCTACGCCCTGGTGCCTTCGCAGGAGACCGCCGCCGTCGCGGGCGGCCGCCCGGCCGGCCCGGCGGACCCGCAGGAAGGCCAGGACACGCCGGACGGCGGCGCGGACCCCGCCCCGCAGGGCGGCAAGCGGTCCCCCGAGCCGGCCCGCTCCTCCACCGCCCCCTCCGCGCAGCCGCCGGCGCCGGCCCCTGCCTCGTCCTCACCCGCCGCCTCCGGATCCTCCGCACCCGCCGGGCCGGGCACCTTCACGGCCTCCGGCGCCTCCGGGCAGCCGCAGGGCAAGGGGACCGCGCGGCGCTGGCGGATCGAGGTCGAGGAGGGCAGCGGCGTCGACCCGGACGGCGCCGCGCGGGAGGTGGAGAAGATCCTGGCCGATCCGCGCGGCTGGACCAGGGACCCGGCGTACGGGTTCCAGCTCGTCGGGGCCGGCCAGCCGGTGGACTTCACCGTCAAGATCGCGACGCCCACGACCACCGACCGGCTCTGCGAGGTGGTCACCCCCGAGCTCGTCGGCGAGACCAACTGCCGGGCCGGACACACGGTCGTGGTGAACCTCAAGCGCTGGAAGGAAGGATCACCGCAGTTCAGCGGCAGCGTGGAGGAGTACCGGGCGCTGATCGTCAACCACGAGGTCGGCCACGAACTGGGCCGCGAGCACGAGACCTGCCCGGGCCCCGGCAAGCCGGCGCCCGCGATGATGCAGCAGATCAAGGGACTGCTCGGATGCAAGTCCAACGCCTGGCCGTTCGACGGGAACGGAACCTATCTGTCGGGCCCGCGCGTCCCTTAGACGAGTGGGCCCGAGGGGCGTCGTCCGCCCGCAGGGCGGGCGGGGAGGCGTCACCTCTCGCTCATCTCAACGGGGAGCCGGGCCGCCCGGGCCCGGCCGGGGGCGAGGAGTGGTAAACCGTGCGCGTCGTCAGCTTCAGCGTCCCGGCGTGGTTCCCGCCCGACGAGGAACCGGCCCGGCCGCGGGCTCCGCGCACGGCCCAGCTCACGGAGCAGGAGTCGGCCGTGTTCCTGTGCCTGGCCACCGGCGCCTCGAACGCGGAACTCGCCGGGGAACTCCAGCTGTCCGTCAGCACGGTCAAGTTCCACGTGGTCAACATCCGGGCCAAGCTGGGCGGGATCAGCCGGCTGCAGGCCTGCCTGCTGGCGGCCCTCGCCCGGGAGTCCGCGGCCGGGGCGCCGCGCCTCAGCGACGGCGGTGGAGCAGCCGGCCCCCGATGACGGTGGCCACGCAGGTGGTGGCGCCCTGCTCCAGCAGCTCCGCCTCGTCCGCCACCGCGAAGACCGCGAAACGGGCCGGCACGCCCGGCTCCAGGACCCCGTGGAAGGCTTGCCCGGCCGCCTCCCGCCCGGCGAACGGATCCAGCGAGGGCAGTCCCTCGTAGGGGGCCGGCGGCAGGATCGTGAGGCCCGAGCGGGTCACCGCCGTCCGCACCGCCGGAACCGTGAAGCGGCCCGTGAGCGCCACCACCCCGCGGGCGAGCAGCTTCTGCGTGCCGCGCCGGGCGCTGTTGCCCCAACGCGACTCGGTCATCTTCAGCGCGTCCAGCTCGGCTTCCCCGCTGATCGGGTCGGCGCCGAGCTCGGTGACCTCGTAGGGGTCGTCCGGGTAGTACGTCCGCTCCAGCAGCGCGTCCGCCCCGCGCACGAGCAGCCCCGGGGTGAGGACCCCGGGCCAGCGGCGGGCCCGGGCGTGCGGGTAGGCGGCGCCGAGGGACTCGTAGGGCCCCACGCGGGCGATCCGGTCGCCCTCGACGAGCACCGCACCGCCGGGCAGCGGTGCGGCCCCCGGCCCGGAGACGAGGAGTTCGGCGGTGTGAAGCGTCAGCACGGCAGGGTCAGTTCGTGGAGATGAGCTTCAGTTCGGGGTGCGCGGTACCGCCTTCGATGGCGGTGGAGGAGATGTGCGAGACCACGCGGTCGTCGGCCGGGTCGTCCGCCGGGTCCTCGTGGACCAGCAGGTGCTCGTACGTCGTCGCGCGCTGCGCCGGGACCCGGCCCGCCTTGCGGATCAGGTCGATGATCTCCTGACGGTTCGACCGGTGCTTCGCACCCGCCGAGGAGACCACGTTCTCCTCCAGCATGATCGAGCCCAGGTCGTCCGCACCGAAGTGCAGGGACAGCTGGCCCGCCTCCTTGCCCACCGTCAGCCACGAACCCTGGATGTGCGCGATGTTGTCCAGGAACAGCCGCGCCACCGCGATCATCCGCAGGTACTCGAAGATCGTCGCCTGCGTACGGCCCTTGAGGTGGTTGTTCTCCGGCTGGTACGTGTACGGGATGAACGCGCGGAAGCCGCCCGTACGGTCCTGGGTGTCCCGGATCATCGCGATGTGCTCGATCCGCTCCGCGTTCGTCTCACCGGTGCCCATCAGCATCGTGGACGTCGACTCCACCCCCAGCCGGTGCGCGATCTCCATGATCTCCAGCCAGCGCTCACCCGACTCCTTGAGCGGGGCGATCGCCTTCCGCGGCCGCTCCGGCAGCAGTTCGGCGCCCGCGCCCGCGAAGGAGTCCAGACCCGCCGCGTGGATCCGGCGGATCGCCTCCTCCGCCGAGACACCCGAGATCTTCGCCATGTGCTCGACCTCGGACGCACCCAGGGAGTGGATCACCAGCTGCGGGAATGCCTTCTTGATGGCGGAGAAGTGGTGCTCGTAGTACTCCACCCCGTACTCCGGGTGGTGCCCGCCCTGGAACATGATCTGCGTGCCGCCCAGCTCCACGGTCTCCGCGCACCGGCGCAGGATGTCGTCGAGATCCCGGGACCAGCCCTTCTTCGTGTCCTTCGGGGCCGCGTAGAAGGCGCAGAACTTGCACGCCGTCACACACACGTTGGTGTAGTTGATGTTCCGCTCGATGATGTACGTCGCGATGTGCTCCGTACCCGCGTAACGACGCCGGCGCACCGCGTCGGCCGCCTGGCCCAACGCGTGCAGAGGTGCATGGCGGTAGAGGTCGAGCGCCTCTTCCCTGGTGATCCGGCCCCCCGCGGCGGCGCGGTCGAGGACTGCCTGGAGAGCGAGCTGGTCGGTCACCGGTGCGTCACCTTTCGGCGGTGTGTCAAGAGGTCCGGACCGATCCAGCCTACGCCAGGGCCCCGGCGGAAGACTTCAGGGGCTGCGGGTCAGATCGCCCTCGGGGTTCCCGGCCGGGCCGTCACCCGACTTGTAGTGCAGGGTCCCGTTCTCGTTGAGGGTGAACCGCTCGTCGGCGGAGCCGTTGGAACAGATGCCGGGGGCCGGGTTGGTGCCGCCCGCGGTGTCCAGGACGAGCGAACGGTCGGTGGCGGAGGCGAGCTTCCAGTCGCCGCTGCAGTCGGTGCCGAAGACGGGGAGGATCGACTTGTCCCGGGCGACGACCTCGCCGACCCTGCCACCCTTGATGGTGATCTCGAACTCGCTGGCCACCCCCATCCGGGCGGTGGTGACGGTGCCCTTCCAGGTGCCGGTGAGCTCCTTGGGGACGTCCTGCCGGGTCCCCTTCGGGGCCTCGCCGCTCGCGCTGCCGCTCGGGGCGCTGCTCGCACTGGCGGACGGGGGCGTGGCACCCGGCACCGGAGCCGAACTGGAGGGCCGCGCACCGCTGTCGGCGAGGTCCCGCCCCTCGTTCCCCGTTCCGGGCAGCAGGCCCATCCCGTACAGCCCGCCGGACAGCCCCGCCAGCACGGCCGCCGAGGCGAGGACGAGGGTGCAGCTGAACCGCCGCCCGGCGGCCGTCAGGCTGACCCTGCGTCCGTCCGCCGGAGACCGCTGCCCGGGCACGCGCCCGTCGGCCGTCTCCGTGGGTACGCCGGGCAGGCCGCCCGGCGTGCCGTACGGCCCCGCCGGCACGGACGGCGCACCGCCCGCGCCGGAGGGCGGTCCGTACGGCCCGTAGGTGCCGTAAGTGCCGCCGCCCTTGCCGAAGGAGGGGTCCGGGGCCCCGAACCCCGGTACGCCCGCCCCCTCGCCGGACGCGGCCTGGCCCCCGTACGAGGGGGTGGTGAAGGGCACCGGGCCCGAAGGGCTCTCCGCGGCCACCACATCCAGGTCGAGCAGGGCCACCGCGGCCCGGCTGGCCTCCTCCACCAGGGCCGAGGGAAGCCAGCCCGGGGCGAGCAGAGCCCCGTCGAGGGCCGCCGCGACCGCCTCCGGGGCGGGGCGGTCCGCGGCGGGCTTGGCCAGGCAGGCCTCGATCAGCTCGCGCAGCGGTCCGGCCGGGACGGCGTCGAGCTCGGGCGGCTCGTGGACCACCTTGTAGAGGAGGGTCGCCGAGTTGTCCCCGGTGAAGGGCGGCCGCCCGGTGGCCGCGAAGGCCAGCACCGCGCCGAGGGAGAACACGTCGGCCGCCCCGGTGACCCCCTTGCCGAGGATCTGCTCGGGCGACATGTAGCCCGGCGAGCCCACCGAGACCCCGGTGGAGGTGAGCGAGGCGGTGCCGTCCGTGGCCCGGGCGATCCCGAAGTCGATCAGGCGGGGCCCGTCCAGGGTGAGCATCACGTTCGACGGCTTCACGTCCCGGTGTACGAGGCCCAGCCCGTGCACCGCGACCAGGGCGCGCGCCAGCCCCGCCCCGATGGCCCGTACGGAGACCTCGGGCAGCGGCCCGTGCCCGGCCAGCGCCCGGTCGAGGGAGGGGCCCGCCACGTACCCGGTGGCCACCCACGGCACCGGAGCCTCGGGGTCCGCGTCCAGCACGGGCGCGGTCCACTCCCCGCCGACCCGCCGGGCGGCCTCCACCTCGCGGCGGAACCGGGCCCGGAACTCCTCGTCGGCGGCGAAGTGCGGGTGCACGATCTTGACGGCGACGGTCCGGCCGCCCTCGCTGCGCCCCAGGTAGACCCGGCCCATCCCGCCCGCGCCGAGCCGGCCGAGCAGCCGGTACGCGCCGATGGTCCGCGGTTCGCCCGCTTCGAGCGGCTGCATCGTGTCCCCCATCCCCGGGATACCGGGCCCCGTCCCGTGCGGCCCGGCCAAGCAGAACCTTAGGGGGTGTCCGGTGGGTCAGGGTCGGATCATGGATGGACGCGATTCCTTTCCGCATTCCCGCCAGGCGAACGGAATACGAAAAGGAAGGGAATTGCCGGGAAAGGGCATATCCCTCGCCGCACCGCTTCCGGGATCTCCCGGGGCCGGGCGGCGGGGACCGTCCGGCATTGCCGTCAGCGTTCCGGAACGGCCACGGGCAGGAGCTCCACCGCGACGTCCGCCGGGTATCCCGTCGTGGCTCCCGTACGGCGTGCGAATTCCCGTACGCCGGCCAGCTGATCGGGACCGAAGCGGAAGTCGAGCGTCGTGAAGTACCGCTCCAGCAGCTCGGCGTCGAAGGCCTCCCAGCGCGCCGCCTGTTCGGCCACCTTGGTGACTTCTTCGAGGGAGAGGTCACGGGAGGCGAGGAAGGCCTCGTGGACCTTCTGCACGACGGCCGGCTCGCGGGCGAGGTAGTCCTTGCGGGCGGCCCAGACGGCGAAGACGAAGGGCAGCCCGGTCCACTCCTTCCACATCTGCCCGAGGTCGTGCACGGCCAGGCCCAGGCGCGGGGCGTCGTGCAGGGCGGCCCGCAGCGCGGCGTCGCCGATCAGCACGGCCGCGTCGGCCTCCTGCATCATCAGCCCCAGGTCGGGGGGGCAGGTGTAGTAGTCGGGCTGGACCCCGTACTGCTCGGAAAGCAGCAGCTGGGCGAGGCGTACGGAGGTACGGGACGTCGAGCCGAGGGCGACGCGGGCGCCGTCGAGCCGGTCCAGGGGGACCTGCGAGACGATCACGCAGGACATCACCGGGCCGTCGCAGCCGACCGCGAGGTCGGGGAAGGCGACGAGCTGGTCGGCGTTGCGGAGGAACTCGACGAGGGTGATCGGGGCGATGTCGAGCTCACCCTCGACCAGGCGCTCGCTGAGCTTCTCGGGGGTGTCCTTGGTCAGTTCCAGGTCCAGCAGCGTGCCGGTCCTGGCGAGCCCCCAGTAGAGGGGCAGGCAGTTCAGGAACTGGATGTGGCCGACGCGGGGCCGGCTGCGATAGACGTCCACATCGCGAGACTAGCCCTCGGATCTCCGTACGCCTTCCAGCGGGTCTCACGTCAGCGTTCCGGCGCGTCTCAAACGTCCGAGTGACGTGATCTTTCCCTCTGGTCTCGGCCGCAGGGTGCGTGCTAGGCTCGTCCGCAAGTTGCAGTTTGGTTTCCCTTGCAGTACGAGGCCTGCGGAGAATGTGACCCGCAGGCTTTTGTAGTTTTCAGACTTCTTAGCAGGTTCTGGAGCAGGGCGACCCTTTGGCCCATAGGAGGGCTCATGGCTACCGGAACCGTGAAGTGGTTCAACGCTGAAAAGGGCTTCGGCTTCATCGCCCAGGACGGCGGCGGCCCGGATGTCTTCGTCCACTACTCCGCGATCAACGCTGCTGGCTTCCGCTCCCTGGAGGAGAACCAGCAGGTGAACTTCGACGTCACGCAGGGTCCGAAGGGCCCCCAGGCGGAGAACGTCACCCCGGTCTAACCGCCTGGGCCAACTCTCGCGGTTGGATATGCAGTACCCAAGGAGCCCTGTCACCTCTGCGCGAGCAGAGCGGCAGGGCTCCTGCCTTTCCCCTCCCGGGTGGGGGGACGCATGACGAAGCCGCCCCCGGCACCGTTTCCACGGCGCCGGGGGCGGCTTGCTGCGTCTTCGCCTCGCGGACGGGCTACTTCGCCGGGTCCTGGGCGGGGTCCTTGACGGGGTCCGTCGCCGGGTCCTTCGCGGGGTCCGCCGCCGGGGCCGTGATCTTGAGTTCCAGGATCAGGGTCACGTTCTGCGGGGTGGTCAGGCGCAGGAAGTACGTACCCGCCGCCACGTCCTGGGTGAAGAGCTCCGGTACGGCGATCTTGCCGTCGGCGCCCGTCGCCGGCAGCTTCAGGGTGAAGAGCTTCTTGCCCGCCTCGCCCTGGAAGTACGGGCCCTTCGTCTTCGCCGGGTCCACCGGGACCCACTTGCCGGCCGCGTCCTTCTCGACGAGGCCCGCGGTGGTCTCCGTACCCGCGACGGGCTTGCCCTCGGCCGTGGCCAGGACCCCGATGCCCTTGAAGCTCGTACCGGCGACCTCCTCCAGCGGCTTCGTGCCGTCGGTACGGGCCAACAGGTCCGCGAAGGGGAGCGGCTTCGGGGTGACCGTGCCGGCGAACTTCACCGTACGCACGCCCACGCGGCCGTAGGCCGAGGCCCGCAGGGTGAAGGTGCCGGCCTTGGTGCCCGCCGTGAGGCCGGGCGCCGCCGCGACGCCGTCGGCGTCCGTCTTGACCACCACCGAGTCCTCGGACTCCCCGAAGGCGGTGCCGCCGGTGGTGTCCTCCTCGACCGCGAAGACGACCTCCTGGCCGACGGCGGGCTTGCCGTCGCTGAGGATCGCCCTGACCTTCGCTTCCCGCGCGAAGGCGGCCCCTGCCTCCGCCGTGAGCCCGGGAGTTCCGAGCACCTCCAGCGCGGCCAGCTGCGGGGCCGGCTTCTCCGGCTCGGTCGGCGGGGTGGTCGGGGGCGTGGTCGGCGGCGTGGTCGGGGGCGTCGTCGGCGGGGTGGTGGGCGGGGTGGTGGGCGGCGTCGGCTTGACCGTCGGCTGAGGCGTGACCGGGGGCTTCGGGGTGACCGGCGGCTGAGGCGTCGGCAGGGTGCCCGGCGGCGGGGTCGGGTAGTTCCCGACGGGCGGGTTCGGCACCTCGGCGGCGCCGCCCTCCTGGTACTGCCGCATGTAGCCGATCACGGTGTTCACGTACTCGCGCGAGTTGTTGTAGCTGAGGATCGCCGCGTCCAGCCTGGCCGGGTTGCTCAGGTCCTTGTCACCCGCGCACAGGTAGAGGCCCGCGCCCAGCGCCGCGTCGTAGATGTTGTTCGCGTCGCGCTTGCCGTCCCCGTTGCCGTCGGCCTTCCAGGTGGCCCAGGTGGAGGGGATGAACTGCATCGGGCCGAACGCCCGGTCGTACTCGGTGTCCGCGTCCCACTCGCCCTTGTCCGTGTCCAGGATCCTGGCGAAGCCGTTGCCGTCGAGGCGCGGGCCGCGGATGGGCCTCTCGGTGGAGCCGTCGGCCTGGAGCCCGTAGCCCGAGGCGTGCACCGACTCGACCCGGCCGATGCCGGCGAGCAGCTGCCAGGGCAGCTTGCAACCGGGGAGTGCGGCCGCCACCGAGACCTCGGCGCGGCGGTAGGCGTCGAGGGCGGTCCCGGGTATCCCGCTGGCCCCCTCGGTCGTGGGCGTCGTCGCGGGAGGCACCTGCGGGTCGGCGACCTCCGCGGGCAGGTCCAGCCGGGCGTCGCCGCGGTCGGTGGCCTGTGGACTGTCCGGGGTCGGCCCGGACTCGCCCGCGTCCGCGGTCGACGGACTGGTCACCACCGCGGCCGTGGTCAGGCTGGCGGCGAGGGCAGCCGTGCAGAGGACTTTGCGTGAGGTGCTGACGAGATGACGGTGAAGCGGCTTCACAGTGCGGCGATCCCCCCAAGGCGGCCATCGACGTCGACAGCCGGACGAGCCGTGAATATCCCCTGTCTATCAGGTATTCGGATACGACTCGCCGTCCCCCCGGGAGATGTGACGCACCATTCGTCTCGGCTTCACCGGGTCCTCACGACCTGGCGGACGGAGACCCTCCACGCACGCCCGAATCACCCCGAAGACAGCTCTTTTCTTCCCACTTCACTCCTCTACGCCCCTGGCGGACCGCCCCGGCCGCCCCCGCCGCCCCCGCCGCCCGGCCGCCCCCACGCCGAATTTGCGCAGGACAGGGGACCGGCCGGCCGGAGACAATGCGGCCATGTCTGACCCTGATCGAATCCCTCCGGCTGCCGACTTCCTCACCAAACCCACCCTGAGCGGCGAACTGGTCCTGCTCCGGGCGGTCACCGTGGAGGACGTGCCCGCACTGATGCCGATGTTCCGGGACGCCGAAGCCATGCGGCTGACCGGCGGCCACGACTCCGCCGAGCCCGACGAGGCAGGGATACGGGCCTGGTACGCCACGCGAAGCGACCAGGACGACCGGCTGGACCTGGCCGTGGTCGACCGGGCGACGGGGGAGGTCATCGGCGAGGTGGTCCTCAACGAGTGGGACAGCGACAACGAGAGCTGCAACTTCCGCATCTGCCTCGTCCCCGGCACCTCCGGGCGCGGCCTGGGAACGGAAGCGACGAGACTGATCGTCGGCTACGGATTCGAACAGCTGGGCCTGCACCGCATCTCGCTGGAGGTGTACGCCTTCAACCCCCGTGCCCGCCACGTCTACACGAAGGTCGGCTTCGTACCCGAGGGCGTACTGCGTGACGCACTGCTGTGGGAGGGCGAGCGGGTGGACGCGCTGGCGATGTCCGTCCTCGCGCCGGAATGGTCCGCACACCGGGGGCGCCCGGAGAGTGCGGGGGTGGCGGGGTCGTGACCGGGGGCAAGGAGGAGAACCAGCCGCTGCCGGCCGCCGAATGGGCTGCTAATTTCGCCGGCATGAGAGCACTGGTGTACGACACGGCCTTCCGTGCACGCGCCCGCCGCCAGCAGGCCTGGGGCTTCGGCCTGCTCGCCTTCTCCGCCGGGATCTGGCTGTGGGTCGCCTCCCAACTGCTGCTCCCGTTCTCGGGATCGGGCCGCGACGACCTGGACTGCGAATCCCGCGTCTTCTACACCACCCACGACGACAGGGACCGCCCCTACGACGACTACGCCGACGCCGAGGGCTCCCGCTGCTCCGCCGAGCGCGACTGGGCCGGGCTCCTCGCCCTGCTGCTGCTCTCCCTGCCGACCGCCGTGGTCGGCACGGTCCTCTACACCTCGGGCAGCACCGCCCACCGCCTCAGCGAACACGCGGCCGAGGTGAACCGCCTCACGGAGTCCCCGCGGGGCTGAGGGGCGGGCCGCGTCGGCTCCGCGGGGCCTCGTACACGAGAAAGTCCCGACAGCGCCAGGCATTCCTACGAAGCGTCGGGGCCAGATGCCGGCGCGACGACGGCGACAGCGGGTGTGGCGACGGCGGCTTCGGGTGCGGGCGCGGCGACCGGGGCAGCGATTGCGGCGACGATGGCGAGGACGGCGACAGCGCGCAGGGTCCACTTCAGCACGATGGGGCTCCGATCTGGACGTGTGATGACGTGCGCCTCGATCGTCGCCACCGATCCGGTGTCCGGGCATCGTCCGAAGGTCGCGACTGCCTCCCCCGCACGGGGGAGGTGGCCGGCCACGGGGTCGATTCACCCCGACTGCGACTGCGCCTTGATGTAGTCGATCACCTCGCTGAACTCCCTCGTAGGCGAGAAGTCCACGTACTCACAGTCCTCAAGCGCTTCCGGAACGTGCCCGGAGGGCCAGTAGAAGGCCTCGCCGGCCTCGTAGACCTCGTCCCCGTGCTTCGTCCGCATCTTCAGCCGCCCCTTGAAGAGGTATCCCCAATGCGGGCACTGGCACATGTCGTCGGGCAGACCCTTGACCGCGGGCGCCATGTCCGTGCCCTTGGGCAACCGCACGAACGCGACGGTCATGTCTCCCCCGACCTCCTTCATGCGCAGCTCCACGCCATTGCCTTCGATCGCGACAGGAGCACCTTCGCGCGTCGTCGCCACCATGACTCCTCCGCATCCGGCCCACCAAGGACCTCGGGGAAACCCCTCTCCTCCAGCCTGTCCCCGAACGCAGCGCGTCGCGACTGGGGGGGGCACGTAGTGGCGGGGTGGGGTCGTGAACGTGGGGCGGGGGCTTGGGGGGCCTGCTACCCCTGAGGCCCATCAGAGAGGGTTTGGGGGTTTCCCGTCAGTCCCATCGTCTTGCCGTGTCGGGCCGGCCCCTCAAGGGCGCTCCTTCGTCGCGTCGCTTCGCGATGGCCTTCGGCCACCCTTGACCGGCCGTCCCGCCCCGGAAAGACAGGACTGTCGGGAAGCCCCCCAAAAGACGGTTACCTGGGGACGGACAGGGGGGCGGGGACATCAGCGATGGGCGGGCTGGGTGCAGCGGCCTGTCGGAGCGAGACCCCGACCAGACCCCCGGCAGGAGCGGGGGCGCGTCAGATCGCTACATGCGTCTCATTTCTCGGCGTCTGCCACCCGTCTGTGGCTGGACATAGGCCGCCACCGGTCCGGTGGGTGCCTGAGGTGAGCCGGCGTCGACCAGCCGAGTGTGGGATGAGCGCAAGCCGCCCACGGCCGGACGATGGGAGCGTGAAAGGGCGCCTGCCGGCCGTCGCGGGTCGTGAAAGGGGCGTCCACCGGCCGTCCGGAGGTCGGAGAGGGCCCCTGACGGCCGTCCGGAGCGGGAAAAGCGCCCTGCCGGAGTCTGATGCCGGATTTCTCGGCATCTCACTCCGACTGGACGTCATCCGCACCCCAACCGACCACCAAATAGGGACAAATGACCTGCTGGCGCCGACCGGGAGACGGGTGACTGATCGTGGGCGGCTTATGTCCGGCCACAGGCGACCGGCAGACGCCATCCGGGAGACGTGTGTAGCGATCTGATGCGTGCCTGCTCCTGCCGGGGGTCTGGTCAGGGTCTCGCTCCGGCAAGCCGCTGCAACAGGCCCGCCCATCCCTGGCTGCCCCGTGTATGGATCGGTCCCCGGTAACCGTCTTTTGGGGGCTTCCCGACAGTCCTGTCTTTCCGGGGCGGGACGGCCGGTCAAGGGTGGCCGCAGGCCATCGCGAAGCGACGCGAACGCAGTGAGCGCCCTTGAGGGGCCAGCCCGACACGGCAAGACGATGGGACTGACGGGAAACCCCCAAACCATCCCTGATCAAGCCCCGCAGGCACATGGCCCCCAACCCCCCGCCCCACGTCCAAGATCCCGCCCCGTCACTCCACGCCCCCAAGCCCACCGCCCGCCGCCCCCGACTGAGTCGAGGGTGGCGGGCGGCGGGCAGCGGACGGTGCGGGACGGGGTGTCAGTTGCGGGTCACCAGCATCTGGGCGTCGCCGTTGGGCATGCCCGCCAGGGCTACCTTCTGGGAGCCCTGGCCGGTGTTCCACCAGCCCTGCCAGTGGCCGCTCGCGAAGCGGGCGTTGTGGTAGGTGGTGCCGCCCTGGGCCGTGGCGAGGATCTGGGTGTCACCGTTCGGCATGCCGGTGATCGCGACGCTCGTCGGGGAGGCGATCCCCTCGACTGCGCCCCAGCCCTGCCAGGAGCCGCTCGCGAAGCGGATGTTGTGGTAGGCCTTGCCGTCGTTGCCGACCGCCAGGAGCTGGCTGTCGCCGTTCGGCAGGCCGGCGATGGCGATGCTGCCCGCCTGGAAGGTGGCGGCGGTGCCGGTGCCCGAGACGGCGTGCCAGCCCTGCCAGGTACCGGCGACGGTACGGAGGTTGTGGTACAGGTTGCCGTCGTTGCCGACGATCAGGACCTGCATGTCACCGTTCGGGAGCGCCGCGGCGGCGATCCGCTGGGCACCCCAGTCGCCGACCGGCACCCAGCCCTGCCAGGAGCCGCTCGCGAAACGGGCGTTGTGGTAGATCTTGCCGTCGTTGCCGATGGCCATGATCTGGGCGTCGCCGTTGGGCATGCCCGCGATCGCCTGGCCCTTGGCGCCGAAGTGGGACGCGCCGTCGTAGCCGTTGAGGGCCTCCCAGCCCGTCCACGAGCCGTTCGAGAAGCGGGCCTGGTGGTACAGGTTGCCGTCGTTGCCGGTGCCGAGCACCTGCGCCGAGCCGTCCGGCGTGGCGGTGATGGACTCCTGCGAACCGTTGAAGAACGGCGCGCCGTCGAAGCCGGCGACGGGCTTGAAGCCCGTCCACGTACCGCTGACCTGGCGTATCGAGTGGTAGAAGTCCCCGGCCTTGCTGACGGGGGTGGTGTCGGCCGGGTACGGGTCCGCGTGGTCCGCGGCCAGGTTGGCCTTGATGGCGCAGCCGCCCCAGGCGCCGGCGCCCTGTCCGGCGAGGATCCGCTCGGCGGTGAGGATCTGCTGCTGCTTGGTGGCCTGGTGGGGGTAGGCCGCGTACTGCCTGCCTCCGAAGGCGTCCCAGGTGCTCTTGAGGATCTGCAGGCCGCCGTAATAGGTGTTGCCCGTGTTGATGCTCCAGTTGCCGGTGCTCTCGCACTGCGCCACCTTGTCCCAGGTGGCGACGGACGCGGCCTCCGCCGAACCGACGGAGAGGGCGGAGAGGCTCAGGGTGACGGCGGCGGTGGCGATGGCGGCGGCGAGACGCGGGCGGCGCGGGGTGCGGGACATCGGAGGTCTCTTCTCTGGATCTCTGAATCTCTGGACACGGGAGAGGGCGGCGGCCCAGGGGGCCGGCCCGCCTGAGCGGCGGGCCGGCCCGTGGGGCGTTGGGGGCTAGTTGCGGGTGGCGAGCATCTGCGCCTCGCCGTTGGTCAGACCCGCGATGGCGACCTTCTGGGCGCCCATGCCCGTGTTCCACCAGCCCTGCCACTGGCCGTTCGAGTAGCGGGCCGAGTGGTACGCCTTGCCGTCGTTGCCGACCGCCAGCATCTGGGTGTCGCCGTTCGGCATGCCGGTGATGGCGATGCTGGTCGCCGCGAAGCTCGGGGCCCCGCCGAAGCCGGCCGTCTTGGCCCAGCCCTGCCAGTGGCCCGCGGCGGTGCGGATGTTGTGGTGGACGGTCCCGTCGGCGGTGGTGGCCAGGAACTGGGCGTCACCGTTCGGCATTCCCGCGACGGAGATGTTGCTCGCCTGGAGGGTTGCCTCCGTGCCGAGGCCGGACACCGCGTTCCAGGCCTGCCATTCGCCCTGCACGGAACGGATGCTGTGGTAGACGTTGCCGTCGTTGCCGACGATGAGCACCTGCATGCTGCCGTCGGGCATCGGAGCGGCCGCGATCTTCTTGGCGGACCAGGTACCGACCGGGACCCAGCCCTGCCAGGAGCCGTTCTGGAAGCGGGCGTTGTGGTAGATCTTATTGTCGTTGCCGATCGCCATGACCTGGGCGTCGCCGTTGGGCATGCCGGCCATCGTCTGGCCCTTCGCCCCGAACTGCGCCGCGCCGTCGTAGCCGGGCAGCGCCCCCCAGCCGGTCCACGAGCCGTCCGGGTAGCGGGCCGTGTGGTAGAGGTTGCCGTCGTTGCCCGTGGCGAGCGTCTGGGTCGAGCCGTCCGGCGTGGCAGCGATGGACTCCTGCGAGGCGTTGAAGTAGGTCGCGCCGCCGAAGCCGTTCAGCGGCTGGAAGCTCTCCCAGTTGCCGTCGGGCAGACGGGTGGCATGGAAGATGTCGCCGGCCTTGCTGACCTGCGGCGCGGGGGTCTCGCTCAGACCGGACGGGCCGATGAAGGCGAGCGCACGGCCGGCGCCGACCGGGGAGGAGTTGGTCTTCCAGTTGAACCAGCCGCGGAAGCGGACGCCGCCGCTCTCGTTTCCGCCGACGGTCTGGATCTGGTCACCGGAGACGGCGACCACGATGTTGACGTGGTTGGCCTCGCCGTCGTTCAGGTTGCCGTCGTTGTCGTAGAGGACCGCGTCACCGACCTGCGGGGTGCTGTGGAGGGTGCCCTTGTTCTTGCCGTACTCGTAGAGGCTGACGGCTCGGGCGTCGATGCCGGAGACGTTCGCGCCGGCCTTGTTCCAGACCCAGCGGGTGAACTCGGCGCACCAGGCGCTGGGGTAGTTGCAGTTGTAGTCGCCGCAGGTGTTGCCGACCTGAGCTCGGGCGATGGACGCCACGGCCTGGGATTCGGCGTTGGCCAGGCCGGCGGGCAGGACGGCCATCAGGGGTGCGGCGACGAAGGCGGCGAGGGCGATGGAAAGGCTGCGGGTACGGCGTGCGGACATGATGCTCTCCAGAGGCATGGCGGCCCCTGGCATCAGGGCCGAAACGGTGTGATCGGAAGGTGTTGCGAAGCTGGGATCCGCCCGGTGGGACCGGGGCGGGGAACGGCGGGCGGCGCGGTGGCCGTGCCCGGCGGTGTGACGGCTCTGCGGCGGGTCACTCCGTGATGGACAGCTGCCCTGCAGGAGCAGCGGTCGGCGACGGTTGGTGACCGGCGGGCCGGTCGAACAGGTGGGGCGAGTACGGCTGTTGGTGCGTCTGGCGCAGGTGGTGCCTGTAGCGCAGGTCGTGCCTTTAGCGCAGGTCGTGCGAGTCGTTCGGGTCGTACGGGTGGAGGCGTAGGGCCGCGTTTCACCGTGGCGCTCCCCTCACCGAAGGGGCGAGGCAGTACCCACGGGCGGCGCCCGATCCCAGTGCGGCCACGAGCAGGCTGTGGGCCTTGGTCCTGGCGGCGGCGAGGTCGTCGGCCCGGACGAAGAGGGCGACGTTCATGCCGTGCTGCACGGGGCGGACCCGGATGTGTTCCAGTGCGTGCTGCGGGCCGGCGTGGGCCCAGACGGCGTCCTGGAGCAGGGCGGCTTCGTTCTCCGTACCCGCTAAGCCGGTGTCGCTGGCCAGGGGCAGGTGGACGAGGAGCATCCCGATCAGTCCCAGCCGATGCCGTTGGTCACGACCGAACCCTTGGCGCTGACCGAGGCGGGTGCCGCGTCCCAGCCGATGCCGGTTCCGGCGGCGAGGGCGCCGCCCAGGAGGGCGGAGGCGATGACGGTGGTGATGCGGCGAGTGGTTTTCGACATGGCTGTGCCCCCGAGGTGACGACGTGGTTTTTGGATTCGGTCGGGCTGTAGGCCGGGCCCTGAGGCCTGGCCGGGGGGTTTTCGTTTCCCCCGCCGTTCCGGTGTGATCACCATCTTGGTCGGCCCGGAAGGGCCCCGGAAGGGTTCCGGACCGGCACCAAGTGGCCTGGCACCTTGGTGCCACCTCGGCGCGTTTTTCCGGTCCGCGGGACGCGTTCATTGCGACGTCTGTGCAGGTCCTGCGATGATCACGTGCAGAACAAGAGTGTTCGCTTGTCAGTCGGGGGGCTGGGACATGCTGGCAGTACTGGGTTTGGGTTCCGCATCGGAAGCCGTCTACCGCGCGATGCTCGCGGACCCGCTCGGCGGGGTCGATGACCTCTGCGAACGGCTGGGGATGCCCGAGGCGGCCGTACGGGCGGCTCTGGACGAGCTCGCCGATCTCGAACTCCTGCGCGCCTCACGGGACATACCGGGTGCCATGCGCCCGGTCAGCCCGGAGGTGGGGCTGGAGCTGATCCTGCGCCGCCAGGAGGAGGACCTGCTGCGCCGCCAGCAGGAGCTCGCCCGCAGCAAGGCTGCCGCGGCGCGCGCCGTGGCCGAGTACGCGGACCTGCGGCCGAACGTGCGGGCCGACACCACGGAACGCCTCGTCGGGCTCGACGCGATCCAGAGCAAGCTCGAAGTGCTCGGTAAGGAGGTCTCGCGCGAGTGCCTGGCCGTGATGCCGGGCGGCGCGCAGTCCCAGGCCAGCCTGGACGCCTCGCGCCCGCTGGACGAGGACGCGATGGGCCGGGGCGTGGCGCTCCTGACCCTCTACCAGGACAGCGTGCGCAACGACCCCGCCACCCTCGCCTACGCCCGCTGGATGACGCAGCAGGGCGGGCTGGTCCGCACCCACCCGACGCTGCCTCCGCGGCTGCTCGTCTTCGACCGCGAGGTGGCCGTCGTACCCGTCGACCCGGCGAACACCCGCCTCGGCGCCCTGTGCACCCGGGAGCCGGGCATCGTCGCCTCGCTGACCGCGCTGTTCGAGCAGACCTGGCTGACCGCGGTCCCCCTGGGCGCCGACCGGCCCCAGGAGGAGGCGACCGGGCTGGCCCCCGGTGAGAAGGAGCTGCTCAAGCTCCTCGCCTCCGGCATGACGGACGAGGGCGCGGCCAAGCGGCTGGGCATCTCCCTGCGCACCGTACGGCGGCAGATGGCGGCCCTGATGGAGCGCCTGGACGCCTCCAGCCGCTTCGAGGCGGGCCTGAAGGCGGCCCAGCGGGGCTGGCTCTAGGGACACCCTCGGGAGGACACCCTCCAGGGACGCCCTCCACGGACACCCTTCAGCGAGACCTTCCAGAGGACACCCCCTAACACCCCAGGGGCTCGTCCCCGTACAGCTCCGCGATCTGCGCCGCGTAGCGTTGCGCCACCGCGCGGCGGCGGAGTTTCAGCGTCGGGGTGAGGGTGCCCGCGTCCACCGAGAGGTCCTCAGGCAGGACGTGGAAGGCCCGGATGCGGGCGGGGCGGGAGACCGTGGCGTTGGCCTCCGTCACCGCGGCCTCGACCAGGGCGCGGACGGCCGGGTGGGCGGACGGGACGGGGCCGAGGTCGAGGCCCTCCCGGGCGGCCCAGGCGGTGATCTCCTCCGCTTCCAGGGTGATCAGGGCGACCGGGTGCGGGCGGCGGTCACCGATCAGGACGGCGCGGGAGACGTAGCGGGAACGCTGTACGGCGAACTCGACCTCGGTCGGGGTGAGGTTCTTCCCGGCGGAGGTGATGATCAGCTCCTTCTTGCGGCCGGTGATGCGCAGGTAGCCCTCGGCGTCCAGTTCCCCGAGGTCTCCGGTGTGCAGCCAGCCCTGCGCGTCCAGCGCCTCCCCGGTCGCGGTCCGGTTCGCGTGGTAGCCGGGGAACACCATCGGGCCCCGGGCCAGGACCTCGCCGTCCTCCGCGATCCGTACCTCGCAGCCCGCGATCGGCCGGCCGACCGTGCCGTGGCGGACCGCCCCGGGGTGGTTGAGGGAGATGACCCCGCCCGACTCCGTCATCCCATACCCCTCGAACACCGCTATCCCGCACGCCCGCAGGAAGTCCAGGGTCGCCGGGGCGATCGGGGCGCCGCCGGTGAGCGCCCATTTCAGCCGGCCGCCGAAGGCGCCCCGCACGAGGGAGTAGAGCGAACTCTCCGCGGCCTCGTACGCCGCCCGCGACTCTTCCGGCAGCCGGCCCTCGGCCGCCAGTACGCCGAGCCGCACGGCCTCCTCGAAACGGCCGCGGCCGCCCTCCTGGGCCTCCGCCAGCGAGAGCACCACCGAGTGCAGCTTCTCGAACAGCCGTGGTACGGAGGGGAGATGGGTGGGCCGCACCTCCGCCAGCTCCGGCAGTACGTCCTCGATCCGGCCGCCGAAGTAGCAGAGCTCCCCGCCCTCCAGCAGGGTGGTGAACTGGATCAGCTGTGCCAGCAGGTGCGCGAGCGGCAGGTAGAGGTAGGTGCGGTCCCCCGGGCCGCCCTTGATCAGCGGGAGGGTCGCGTCCTGGATCGCGCCGAGGTTGCCGTGGGTGAGGCGGCAGCCCTTGGGCAGGCCCGTCGTGCCCGAGGTGTAGACGATGGCCGCGTCCGCGCCGGGGGTGACGGCCTGCGCCCGGGCCAGGAGCGCGGATTCCGGGGCGGGTTCCCCGGCGGGCGGTGCGGGCAGCTCGTCCATCAGTACGGCCGACCGCAGCGTCGGCAGTTTCGCCCGCAGCGCCTCGACCCGGGCCCGCTGCCGTTCGTCGTCGCACACCACGAGCACCGCCTCGGAGTCCGACAGCACCCAGGCGAGCTCCTCCTCCCCCGCCGTCGGGTACACCGGCACGAGGACCGCGCCCGCGGCCAGCACCCCGAAGTGGGTGCGGGTCCACTGCGGGCGGGTCTCGGCCAGCACGGCACCCGCTCGCCCGCCGCGACCCCCAGCCCGAGCAGCGCCCGCCCGACGGCCCGTACCTCCGCGCCCAGTTCGGCGTAGGTGCGGGTCTGCCATCCGCCGTCCGCCGCCCGGAACCTGAGCGCCGGCTGCGGCCCGTACCGCTGCTCGGTCCACTGGGTGAACTCCGCCAGCGTGCTCGGCCGACCGTCCATCGCATGCCTCCCCGGGATTGGTGACCCCTCGACGCTAGGCACTCGCGGCGGCCCGGCGGCATGACCGGAAGCGTCACCACCGCTGACCTCAGCGCTCAATGGGGCTACCGTCGGACCCATGGGGAGGCGGACGATCACCGTGCACCACGTGCGCGCCGTGCTCGCGGGGGCCCGCGGCAGCGGCATCGACACCGTGCCGCTGCTCCAGGAGGCGCAGATCCCGCCGCTGCTGCTGGGCGACGACCGGGCGCGGATCACGCCCGCGCAGTTCGCCCGCCTGTTTCGGGCGCTGTACCGGACCACGCAGGACGAGTTCCTGGGCCTGAGCGCCGTCCCGAGCCGCCCGGGCACCTTCGCGATGATGTGTTACGCGTCCCTCGGCTGCCCGGACCTCGGCGCGGCCACGCAGCGGGCGGCCGCCTTCTACGGGCTCTTCCCCGGCGGGCCGGAGCTCGCGCTGGACGTCGAGGGCGGCGAGGCCCGGTTCACGGTGGCCAACGACTTCGCCCGGGACGAGGAGCGCTTCCTGACCGAGTGCGTGCTGGCCATCTGGCACCGGCTGAGCAGCTGGCTGATCGGGCGGCGCATCCCGCTCTCGTACGCCTCCTTCAGCTATCCCCCGCCCCCGCACGAGGAGGAGTACGAGATCCTCTTCGACTGCCCTGTCCGCTTCGGGGCGGGCCGTACGGCCGCCGCCTTCGACGCGCACTGGCTGAGCGCCCCGCTCGTGCGGGACGAGCCCGCGCTCGATGCGATGCTGCGGCGGGCCCCCTTCGACCTGCTGTCGCGGCCGGAGTACGGGACCACGGTCGCGGAGCAGGTGCGCCGGACCCTGACCCAGCAGCTGCGCGGCTCGCCCCGGCTGCCCGCGCTCGGGGAGGTGGCGGCGCGGCTCGCGGTGTCCCCGGCGACGCTGCGGCGCCGGCTCCAGCAGGAGGGGACCTCTTTCCAGCAGCTCAAGGACCATGTGCGGAGGGACGCGGCGATCGCGGGCCTGGCGGAGAGCGGTGAGCCGATCGCGGAGCTCGCGGCCCGGCTCGGCTTCTCGGAGGACACCGCCTTCCACCGGGCGTTCCGCCGCTGGACGGGGACGACGCCGGGTGCGTACCGGGGGGCCGCGGGGGGCTAGCGGTTCCCTGCCCGCCCCAGGCTCCGCCCGGGTTCCTGGGGCTCCGCCCCGGACCCCGCGCCTCAAACGCCGGCGGGGCTGGATTCGGGCTGGGCCTGCCGTGCCCCGCGGCCAGGAAAGGTGAGCTGCGCGGTCAGCGACCTTCCTACCGGTCGGTCACTACCTTCACCTCACCTACCCCCACACGGACCGTCTTCGGGAGAGCCGCCCATGCGCATCCGCAGCACCGCCCTCGCCGCCGTGGCCGCCCTGGCCCTCTCGGCCTGGATCCCCGCCACCGCCCGGGCCGAGGAGACCGCCGCCCGCCCCGGTGACGTCGTCAGCAGCGCCCCCTCCGCCTTCCACCCGCTGCCCGGCCAGCCCACCGGCACCAAGGCCTGGAAGATCCACTACCGCTCCACCACCGCCGACGGAGCCCCGAACCTCGTCTCCGGCACCGTGATCGTCCCGCAGGACGGCCGTACCGGTCCGCGCCCGCTCATCACCTACGCGGTGGGCACCGTCGGCATGGGCGACTCCTGCGCGCCGAGCAACAACTTCCCGTACGGCACCGCCATGGAGGCCAACCTCATCCAGCAACTCACCCTGCGCGGCTGGGCCGTGGTCGTCACCGACTACGAGGGGCTCGGCACCCCCGGCGTCCACACCTACACCGTGGGCCCCTCCGCCGGACACGCCGTCCTCGACGCGGCGCGCGCCGCCCAGCGCCTGCCGGAGGCCGGGCTGTCGGCGACCGGCCCGGTCGGCATCATGGGCTACTCCCAGGGCGGCCAGGCCAGCAGCTGGGCCGCCGAACTGCACGGCTCGTACGCCCCGGAGCTCCAGGTGAAGGGCACGGCGACCGGCGGGGTCCCGGCCGACCTGATGGAGGTGGCCGAGTTCAACAACGGCTCCTTCGGCTCCGGGCTCATCTTCATGGCGGCGGCCGGGCAGGACGCGGCCTTCCCGGAGCTGAACCTGGACTCCTACCTCAACCCGGCGGGCCGGCTGCTCGTCGCCGGGATGAAGGAGAACTGCGTGGCGATCGACGCGATCGCCGGCTCCTTCAAGCGGATCTCCGACCTGACGACCAGGAACCCGCTCGCCCAGCCGGACTGGCAGGCCCGGCTGAACCAGAGCAGGCTCGGGCGGACCGCCCCGGCCGCGCCCGTGTACCAGTACCACGCGCTCGCCGACGAGCTGATTCCCTACGGGGTCGGCCGGCAGCTGCGCTCCGAGTGGTGCGCGAAGGGCGCCGACGTCGAGTTCGACACGATCTGGATCGGTGAGCACGTCAGCGGGGTGATCACCCAGTCCCCGGCGGCCGGCAACTGGCTGGCGGACCGCTTCGCCGGGCGTCCCACCCGCGCCAACTGCTGAGCGCCCCGCCCGCAGCCCGCAGCCCCGCCGGGTCATTCTCCGGCGGGGCAGGACCGCGTCCCGGACGGCAGCCGCCCGTCGATCAGGAAGCGGTCCACGTAGCCCCGGACGCAGGCCGAGGACACGTACCCGGTGTGGCCGTCGCCCTTGTGGTCCACGACCACCGCCGAGCCCAGCCGGGCGGCCGTCTCCTCCGTCCACTCGTACGGGGTCGCCGGGTCGCCCCGGGTGCCGACCAGCAGCATGCGCGGGGCGCCCGGGTGGTCGATCTTCCGGATGAAGTCGGTGCCGGCGGGCCGCCCGTAGCAGGAGAGCACGGTCATCAGCTGGAGCGGCCCGAAGATCCTGGAGACGCTGAGGAACTCGCCCTGGAGGCCCATCAGTTCCTTCTCGATGGCCGCCGCCGTGGCCTTGTCGTCCGACCGGTCCGGGTCGTCGGCGCAGTTCACCGCGGCGAGCGCGGCGGAGCCGTTGTCGGCGGGCACGGGCACCGGCCCCTGGTCCTGTTCGTCCTCCTGCTCGTCGGGGGGTTCCGTCGGGCCGCCGAGCTGGAGGAGCCCGGCCGGGTCGCGGGACCGCTCGGCCGACTTCAGCGCGTCGGCGAGCGCGGGCCACATGCGCGGGGAGTACAGGGCCTCGGCGATGGAGCCGGCCGCGTCCTGCCCGGTGAAGTACGAGCCGTCGTGGCCGACCAGGGGTACCTGGTCGAGGCGCGCCACCAGGGCTTCGACCTCCTTCTTGGCGGTGCGGGTGTTGGTCCCGTAGACACAGCCCGGCTGGTGGGCGCACCAGGCCAGGAAGTTGTCGAGGGCCCGCTGCTGGCCGCGCGCCGAGGCGAGGGCCTGCTCGGCCAGCGGCTCGGTGAGGGTGTCGACGCCGTCGAGGACCATCCGGCCGGTCTTCCCGGGGAACTGCGCGGCGTACACGGCGCCGAGCCGGGTCCCGTAGGAGAAGCCGAGGAAGTTGAGCTTCTTGTCCCCGAGGACCTGGCGCATCACGTCCATGTCGCGGGAGACGTTGACGGTGCCGATGTACGGGAGGACCGGGCCGGAGGCCAGTTCGCAGCGCCTGACCACGGCGCGCAGCGCGGCCAGCTGCTCCGCGGCGTCGCCGACCGCCGCCTCCTCCTCGGCCTGCTGGGAGCCTCCGCAGGAGACGGGCTCGCTGTGGCCGACGCCGCGGGGGTCGAAGGCGACGAGGTCGTAGCGCTCGCCGAGGTCGGCCAGCAGCTCGGGGTCGGCGGCGAGGCCGGCGATGCCCGGGCCGCCGGGGCCTCCGTAGTTCAGCAGGAGCGAGCCGATCCGCTTCTTCCGGTCGGTGGCCGGTATCCGGGCCAGGGCCACCTCGACCGTGCCCTTGGCGGGGGCGGCGTAGTCCAGCGGCACCTCGACGGTCGCGCACCTCATCCCGTCGGGCACCCGCTTCTCGGGGCAGTCGCCCCAGCGCAGGCGCTGCCCGTGGAAGGGTTCCAGCGGGTCGCCGCCGGCGGTCGGCGGGGCCGGGCCGGCCTGCGTCGGCGTGGCCCCGAGCAGGGCCAGGACCAGGACACAGGCCGCGGCAACGGCCTGCGCACGCGACCGGACGCGCGACCGGAAACGGAGAGGGGAACGGGAACGGGAACGGGGCACTGCACCCTCCTCGGGTGGCCCCCCGGACCGGTCAGCCCACCATAGACGCGCTCCCGCGGCCCCGCCCGCCCAGAACGGCGGCCCGGCGGCCCGGCGGCCCGGCGGCGAGGTCGGATCGGGGCCGGCCCGGCCGCTGATCCGCCGGGCTCCTCCTACGGGTGCTCGCGCCGGCCCCGGTACAGCTCGTCGATCTGCGCCCGGTGGTCGCGGGCGATCACGGCCCGCTTGAGCTTCATGGACGGGGTCAGGTGGCCGCCCGCCTCGGTGAAGTCCGTCGGCAGGACGGCGAACGCGCGGATCGACTCGGGCCGGGACACCAGCTGGTTCGCCTCGTCGACTGCCTTCTGGAGCTCGGCCCGCAGTTCCTCGTCCCGCACCAGGTGCCTGAGGGGCACGGACTCCTTCTTGTGCATCCGGCGCCAGTGCGCCAGCCCGTCCGGTTCCAGCGTGATCAGCGCGGTGACGTACGGCCGGTTGTCGCCGACGACCACGCACTGCCCGACCAGCGGATGGGCCCGCAGCCAGTCCTCCAGCGGCGCGGGGGCCACGTTCTTGCCGCCGGAGGTGATGATCAGGTCCTTCTTGCGGCCGGTGATGGTGAGGTACCCGTCGGCGTCCAGCTGACCGATGTCGCCGGTCGCCAGCCAGGTCCCCGGCGGGACCGCGTGCGCCGTGTTCCAGTACCCGGCGAACACGTGCCGCCCGCCCAGCAGCACCTCGCCGTCGTCCGCGATCCGTACGGCCGTGCCCGGCAGCGGCCATCCCACGGTCCCCAGCCGGGGCCGCTGCGGCGGGGTCACCGTGCTGGCCCCGGTCGTCTCGGTCAGCCCGTAGCCCTCGAAGACCTCGATGCCCGCGCCGGTGTAGAAGGCGGCGAGCCGGTGCCCCAGCGGGGAGCCGCCGCTGAGGACGTAGCGCACGCGTCCGCCGAGCGCGGCCCGGATCCGCCGGTAGACCAGCGGGTCGTACAGGGCCCGCGCCGCGCGCAGTGCCAGCCCCGGCCTCTTGCCCTCCACCACCTGCGCGAACCGGCGCGCGATGCGGGCGGCCCGGTCGAAGGAGGAGGCGCGGCCCATGTTCTCGGCTGTCGCCCGGGCGGTGTTGTAGACCTTCTCCAGGACGTACGGGATCGCCAGCAGGAAGGTCGGCCGGAAGCCGGCGAGGTCCTCCAGGAGGTCTTCGGTGCGGATGCTGGGCGCGTGCCCGAGCCTGACGCGGGCGCGCAGGCAGCCGACGGCGACCATCCGTCCGAAGATGTGGCTGAGCGGCAGGAACAGCAGGGTGGACGCCGGGTCCTTGCTGAGGGACTTGAAGACGGGGTGCAGCAGCTCCACCGCGTTGTCCACCTCGGCGAAGAAATTGGCGTGCGTGATCACGCACCCCTTGGGCTGCCCGGTGGTGCCGGAGGTGTAGACGAGGGTCGCGACGGAGTCCGGTGTACGGGCGGCCCGCCGCGCGTGCACCAGCGCGTCGGGGATGCGCTCCCCGGCCCTGATCAGGTGGGCCACCGCGCCGGTGTCGAATTCCCACAGGTGGGCCAGCCAGGGCAGGTTGGCCCGCTCGGCGCTGATGATGCGCGCCTGGGCGGTGTCCTCGACGGCGCAGGCCACGGCGCCGGAGTCGTGGATGATCCAGCGTGCCTGGTGGGCGGAGGAGGTCGGGTAGATCGGTACGGTGACCAGTCCGGCGGCCCATCCGGCGAAGTCGAGCAGGGTCCACTCGTAGGTGGTGCGGGCCATGATGGCGAGCCGGTCCCCCTCGCGCAGCCCTTCGGCGATCAGCCCCTTGGCCACGGCGAGCACCTCGGCGGCGAACTGGGCGGCGGTGACGTCCCGCCAGACCCCGTCCCGGTCCTTGCGCGCCAGCACCGCTTCGCCGGGGGCTTCGCGGGCGTTGTCGAAGGGGATGTTTCCGAGCGACCCCTGGGCGGGGGCCGCCAGCGCGGGCATCCACACCTCGCGCACCACCCCGTCGACGAGGGTCTTCACGGGCTCGACGGGCCCGACGGGCGCGGCCACCGCGACGGGCTCGACGGCCGGCCTCGGCCTCAGTTCGGCTCCCACGGCGCACTCTCCTCAGCTCAACGAGCGTTACCGCCGGTAATTTACGGAGGGGTGCCCCCGCTGACCACCCTCGTGAAGGCATCTTCACCACGCCTGCGCACCCGGTCCGCGCCGCGGCTGCCCGGCTGGGTTCCGTCCGGGCGATCTTCTAAGGTGCTGGTGAACCAGGGGGAAGGGACAAAAACGTTGAGGATCCGCCGCGAGAGCATCGACCTGCCCGAGGACCGGGGCTGCCTGCAGTGGGTGCTGGGGTTCTGGCTCGTGGTCGTGTACCTGCCTGCCGCGCTGCTGTGCTGGCTCGCCCTGGTCGTCCGGCCCCAGGACGTCCGTATCGTGGCCGGCCTGTCGATCGGGCTGTGTCTGTTCGGGCTGCTGATCACGGTCCTTCCGGTGTTCCGGCGGACCATGGGCCGCTGGTGGTACGCCGTGCCCTTCCTGCTGGCCTCCGTCGCCTACGTCCGCGCGCAGACGGCCTGACGGCATGACGGCCTGACGGCACGCCGCAGCCCCCGCCCGGACGGGGGCGGGGGCTGTGGCGAGTACGGCGGGGGCGCGGGCGGGGTCAGGCGGGGACCGGGACCGGCTCCCGCTCGGCGGCGGCCGCGGGGGCGGTCTCCTCCAGCGGGGAGGACGAGGCCGAGGCGTACGCCTCCTTGTCCAGGATTCCCTCGCGGGCCGAGACGATGACCGGGACCACGGCCTGGCCGGCCACGTTGGTGGCGGTGCGCATCATGTCCAGGATCGGGTCGATCGCCATCAGCAGGCCGACGCCCTCCAGCGGCAGGCCCAGTGTGGAGAGGGTCAGCGTCAGCATGACCGTGGCGCCCGTGAGTCCGGCGGTGGCGGCGGAGCCGACGACCGAGACGAAGGCGATGAGCAGGTACTCCTTGATGCCCAGCTGCACGTCGAAGATCTGCGCGATGAAGATCGCGGCGAGCGCCGGGTAGATCGCGGCGCAGCCGTCCATCTTGGTCGTGGCGCCGAAGGGGACCGCGAAGGACGCGTACTCCTTCGGGACGCCGAGGCGCTCGGTGACCTTCTGGGTGACCGGCATGGTGCCGACCGAGGAGCGGGAGACGAAGGCCAGCTGGATCGCGGGCCAGGCGCCCTTGAAGAACTGGATCGGGTTGACCTTGGCGACCGTGGCGAGGAGCAGCGGGTAGACGCCGAACATCACGAGCGCCGAGCCGATGTAGACGTCGGCGGTGAAGGTCGCGTACTTGCCGATCAGGTCCCAGCCGTACGTGGCGATCGCGGTGCCGATGAGGCCGACGGTGCCGATCGGGGCGAGGCGGATGACCCACCACAGGGCCTTCTGGAGGAGTTCCAGGACGGACTCGGCGAGGTTCAGCACGGGCTGGGCCTTGCTGCCGAGCTGGAGCGCGGCGATGCCGGCGACGGCGGCCAGGAAGACGATCTGGAGGACGTTCAGCTCGGTGAAGGGCGTGATGATGTCCTTCGGCACGATGCCGGTCAGGAAGTCGATCCAGGAACCGGTGCGCTTGGGCAGCTTGCCGTCCTGCGGGGTGAGGCCGGTGCCCGAGCCCGGGTTGGTCAGCAGGCCGATCGCGAGGCCGATGCCCACCGCGATCAGCGAGGTGATCATGAACCAGAGCAGCGTGCGGGAGGCGAGCCGTGCGGCGTTGTTCACCTTCCGCAGGTTGGTGATGGACACCAGGATCGCGAAGAAGACGAGCGGGGCCACGGCCAGCTTCAGCAGCTGGACGAAGATGTCACCGACCTGCTCGAGGGTGGTCTTCAGCCAGCTGACGTCCTGGCTGCGGGCTATCCAGCCGAAGAGGACGCCGAGCACGAGACCGGTGATGATCTGGGCCCAGAAGGGGAAGCGGAACGAGGCCTTGGCGGGGGCCTGGGGGGACGCGGACACGGGGGCACTCTCCGGGGACGACGCACGGGGAACTGGCGGGGGTTTCTGCGGTGGTGATGCGGTGCGGCAGCCAGAAGGGGCCGGCCGGGACCGCTGCTGTATCGATTCCGCTCACGGGCGGGCGGTATTCAGCGACAGCAGCAACAGGCCGCGGACACGCGGCGGCAGAGGTCGACGTGCAGGCGCGCCACGAGCGGGACGCTCGTGGTCATCGGGTGCGCGGGCGGGGTCGACATGTTGAACACGCTAACACCTAGCCTTTGAGAATCTCAAAGTCATTCTTTGGGTTGCCGGTACGCGGGCCCCCGCGGTCCGGCCCGGAGAACGCCGAAGCCCCAGCGTTACGGGGGGTATTCCCGGCGCTGGGGCGGTTCGGCGGTTCGGCGTGTGAGGAACCCAACTGGTCCGTTACGGGCTCACGCGTGCGGCGTCGTCGGCCACGTCCTCCTGGCTGCGGTTCGCGGCGAGCTTCTCCTTCGCACCCGCGACCCGGCCGGAGATCTGCTGGGACATCTCGTCGCGCTGCTTGCGCAGCAGGACGAACGACAGCGGCGCGGAGAGGACCAGGGCGAGCAGCACGACCCAGGCGAAGTTGGCGTCGCCGAGCCCGGCGGGCACCCAGCCGAGACGGACCAGGAGCGCGACGGCGACGAGGCACCCGAGGAAGATGCCCAGCCGCATGGCGGTGTAGCGGATCGTTGCGCTCGGCTTGAGGGACACGGTGACCCCTTCTCTCTCGTCGTGGTCGTACGTCGGCACGTGCGCGTGCCGGTGCCCGTCCAGTGAAGCACGCCGGACCCCCGCCCCCGGCCGGGGGGCCGCGGGGCGGCGGATGCGCGCCGGCGGTGTCAGCGCAGCGGCAGCAGCATCGTGATGTCGTCGCGGTCGTCGCCCGGGGCGACGCGGATGGCGTCGGGGACGCGGCCGACCTCCTTGTAGCCGCAGGCCGCGTAGAAGTGCTCCAGGCCGAGACCGCCACGGCAGCCGAGGCGGATCGCGTCGATGCCCTCGATCGAGCGGGCCGCGTCGGCCGTCGCGTCCATCAGGTCGCGGCCGTAGCCCTTGCCCTGGTAGCGGGGGTGGACCATCACCGTGTACGCCCACAGCCAGTGCAGTTGGAGGTGGTGCGTGTTGTGGGTGAGGAAGGCGGTGGCGGCGACCGTCCCGTCGCCATCGTCGGCGGAGCGCCCGACGAGCAGCCGGGTGCTCCCGTCGGCGACCGCGGCGAGCTGTCTGACCAGGGCCGGGCGGATGTCGTCGGCGGTGACGGGCGGTACGAAGCCCACGGCGCCGCCCGCGTTGCTGACGTCGGCCCACAGCTCCAGGATTCCGTCACGGAGGGTGGGGTCGACGACGGGGTCCAGGGTGAAGGTAAGGGCCATGTGGAAAGGCTAGCCATTACCCGCCTGCTCGGGCAACGTACTTCACCCCCCGGACGGAAGCCGCCCCGGCTGCCCCGGCTGCCCCGGCCGCCCGCCTGCCCCGGACACGACGAAGCCCCGGTCCACGGGTGGTGGACCGGGGCTGCCGGAAGTTCACGTGCGTACGGACGCACGAGCCTGTCCGCGTGCGTGCGACGGTGCGTCAGACGCGCATGGCCTGCGGGGTCTCGCGCAGTGCCGCGTCGGGACCCGGGTACTCGCGGATCACCTCGTACCGCGTGTTGCGCTCCATCGGACGGAAGCCCGCGTCCCGGATCAGCTCCAGCAGGTCGTCCCGGCCCAGCTTGTCCGGCGTGCCGTAGTTGTCCGCGTCATGCGTGATCTTGTACTCCACCACCGAGCCGTCCATGTCGTCCGCCCCGTACTGCAACGCCAGCTGAGCCGTCTGCACCCCGTGCATCACCCAGAACACCTTCACGTGCGGCACGTTGTCGAACAGCAGCCGCGACACCGCGAACGTCTTCAGCGCCTCCGCACCCGTCGCCATCGACGTCCGCGCCTGAAGCTTGTTACGGACCTTCCCGTCCTTCATGTCCACGAAGTCGTGCTGGTACCGCAGCGGGATGAACACCTGGAACCCGCCCGTCTCGTCCTGCAGCTCACGCAGCCGCAGCACATGATCCACCCGGTGCCGCGGCTCCTCGATGTGCCCGTACAGCATCGTCGCCGGAGTCTTGATCCCCTTCGAGTGCGCCAGCCGGTGGATCCGCGACCAGTCCTCCCAATGGGTCCGGTGATCCACGATGTGCTGACGCACCTCCCAGTCGAAGATCTCCGCACCGCCGCCCGTCAGCGACTCCAGGCCCGCCTCGATCAGCTCGTCCAGGATCTCCGAAGCCGACATCCCCGAGATCGTCTCGAAGTGATGGATCTCCGTCGCCGTGAACGCCTTCAGCGACACGTCCGGCAGCGCCTTCTTCAGCTCCGACAGCGAACGCGGGTAATAACGCCACGGCAGGTTCGGGTGCAGGCCGTTGACGATGTGCAGCTCGGTGAGGTTCTCGTTCTCCATGGCCTTCGCCAGGCGAACAGCCTCCTCGATCCGCATCGTGTACGCGTCCTTCTCCCCCGGCTTGCGCTGGAACGAGCAGTACGCACACGACGCCGTGCACACATTCGTCATGTTCAGATGACGGTTCACATTGAAGTGGACGACATCACCGTTCTTACGCGTCCGCACCTCATGAGCAAGGCCACCGAGCCACGCCAGGTCATCCGACTCGTAGAGGGCGATACCGTCCTCACGCGTCAGCCGCTCACCGGAACGGACCTTCTCCTCCAGCTCGCGCTTCAGCCCAGCGTCCATACCGGTGGCCCGCCTTCCTCTGTGTCTTCGTGTCCCGCGGCACGGTCCTGCTGCCTGCGGCCCCACCAACCGTACTCTCAGCCCTCCTCGGGCAGTTCCCCGACCCGGTTCTCCCACTTCGTGGAGAGCACGATCGTGGTGCGGGTGCGCGAGACGCCCTTGGTGCCCGAGAGCTTGCGGATGATCTTCTCCAGCCCGTCCACGTCACTGGCGCGGACCTTGAGCATGAAGGAGTCGTCACCGGCGATGAACCAGCAGTCCTCGATCTCCGCGAGGTCGCGCAGCCGCCGGGCCACGTCCTCGTGGTCCGCCGCGTCGGAGAGGGAGATCCCGATCAGCGCCGTGACGCCGAGGCCGAGCTCGGCCGCGGCCACGGTCGCGCGATAGCCCGTGATGACGCCGGCCGTCTCCAGACGGTTGATGCGGTCGGTGACGCTGGGGCCGGAGAGGCCCACGAGACGGCCCAGTTCCGCGTACGAGGCACGGCCGTTCTCACGGAGTGCCTGGATGAGCTGCCTGTCCACCGTGTCCATTACGTGGAGCCTTCCATTATTCGGTGATCCTGCAAGTCTAGGTATAGAATCTAAGGCACACAGGGTAAACACCCTGTGAATCTTTCAACAGATCAATGACGATCTTCAGGAGTGGTTCACCGTGTACACGATCGAGATGGCCTACGCGCACATGCGACAGCTCCAGGAGCTGGCCAACCGATCCCGTGCCCACCAGCCCGCCGCCGCGCACCGCGTGGACAAGACCCGCAAGCCGCTGACCGGCAAGAAGGCCTAGTCACCGCCGCTTGCCCCCTCGGGAGGGCGAGGGCCCTCGGGCCCGCCCTCCCGCATCGCTCCACCGAGCTCTCCGTCCCAACGCCGGTACAGCTGGTGCGGCACCCCTGCCGCGTCCAGCACCCGCCCCGCGACGAAATCCACCAGATCCTGGATGTGCGTCGCACCCGCGTAGAACGCCGGAGAGGCGGGCAGCACGACCGCGCCCGCCTCGTCCAGCGCCACCAGGTGCTTCAGCGTCTGCCCGTTCAGCGGGGTCTCCCGCACGGCCACCACCAGCTTGCGCCGCTCCTTGAGCGTCACGCTCGCCACGCGCTGGAGCAGGTCCTTCGACAGCCCGAGCGCCACCCCCGCCACGCAAGCCGTGGACGCGGGCACGATGAGCATCCCCTTCACGGGGTACGAGCCCGAACTCGGGCCCGCCGCCAGGTCCCCGGCCCCCCAGTACCGGACATCGCCCGTGGGCGTCTCGAAGGTGCCCGGCTTGCCGTCGGCTCCGCGGGCCAGCCACTCCGTCAGGTCGTCCCGCCAGTGCGCGTCACGGAAGGCGATCCCGGTTTCGTCCAGCAGGGTGAGCCGTGAGGCCCGGCTGACCACCAGGTCCACACTTTCCCCGGCCGCCAGCAGGCCGCGGAGCACGGCCGCCGCGTACGGCGTCCCGGAGGCCCCGGAAACCCCGACCACCCACGGGGTGCGCTTGCGCTCAGTCATAGCTCCGAGACTATCCGGCCACCCCGGGCGGGCACTCGGTAAGGTGACCCGACGTTCCCTGGGTGGGACGGTACGAGGGGGCGAAGTTGAGCACGACACTGGAAGCGGGCTGGACGCGGAGCGACCGGGCCAAGGCCGCCGCGAAGCTGATGCTGGGCTGGATCGCCCTGCTCTGGCTGATCGAGGCCGTCGATTTCGCCACCGGTCACGCGCTGGACCCGTACGGAATCAGCCCGCGCGACCCCGACCGGCTGATCGGCATCGTCGCCCACCCGTTCCTGCACTTCGGCTTCGGCCACGTGGCGGCCAACAGCTTCCCGCTGCTCGTCCTCGGCTTCGTCACCGCCCTCAGCGGCATACGGCGCTTCCTCGCGGTGAGCGGGCTGATCTGCCTCGCGGTCGGCGTGGGCTCCTGGCTGGTCGCCCCGCCCCACACCCTCGGGGCCGGCGCCTCGGGCCTGGTCTTCGGCCTCTTCGGGTACGTGGTGGTCCGCGGCTTCGTCGAGCGCAGCGCCCTGGGCATCGCGGTGGGCCTGACGGCCGCCGCCTACTGGGGAAGCTCGTTCCTCCTCGGCGTGCTGCCGACGGACTCCGGGGTGGGCTGGTACGCCCACCTCATCGGCCTCGTCGCGGGCGTGCTGACCGCCCTGTTCTTCCGCCGCCCGGTCCGGGCGGTCCGCCCGAACCTGGCGGACCGGGCCTAGAAGGCCAGGCCCCGGACCGCCAGGTCGAGCACGGCGCACGCGAAGAGGGCGATCCCGATGAACCCGTTGACCGTGAAGAAGGCGCGGTTCAGGCGGGACATGTCGTGCGGCGTCACGATGCTGTGCTCGTAGAAGAAGGCGCAGACGACGATCAGCAGACCCGCCCAGAAGAACATCCCCGCGTCGGTGGCGAGGGCGTACCAGACCAGCAGGGCCGTGGTCACCACGTGTGCGCCACGGGCGCCCCAGAGGGCGGCCGGGACGCCGAAGCGGGCCGGGACGGACTTGACGCCCTCCGCACGGTCCGCGGCGACGTCCTGGGAGCCGAAGATCAGGTCGAAGCCGCCGATCCACACGCCCACGGCGAGGCCGAGGATCACCGCGTCCCAGGACCACTCGCCGGTCACCGCCAGCCAGGCCCCGACGGGCCCTATGGCCTGGGCCAGGCCGAGGATGGCGTGCGGGAAGTCCGTGAACCGCTTGCCGTACGGGTACACCACCATCGGGACCACCGCGAGCGGCGCCAGCATCAGGCAGAGCGGGTTGAGCAGCGCGGCCGAGCCGAGGAAGACGAGGAGCGCGATGCCCGCGCCGGTCCACGCGGACCGCACCGACACCGCGCCGGTGACCAGCTCGCGGCCGGCCGTACGCGGGTTGCGGGAGTCGATCTCGCGGTCGATGATCCGGTTCGCGGCCATCGCGAAGGTCCGCAGCCCGACCATGCAGACGGTGACGAGCAGCAGCTTGCCCCAGTGCACGGTCCGGTCGAGCTGGAACATGGCGGTGAGCGCGGCGATGTAGGCGAAGGGCAGTGCGAAGACCGAGTGCTCGATCATCACGAGCCGCAGGAAGGCCTTGACCTTCCCGCTCGCCCGCGGCGCGGGCCCGGGCCCGACCACTCCGTCGGCGGTGGTCATCACGCGAGGCTCCTGCGGAACTCTTCGAGGTCGGCCAGGAGCGTGGCGAGGGGCACCGGGTCCGTCTCCAGGATCAGGAAGGCCTCGGCGTCGCCCTCGCCCTCGCCCTCGCCCTCGCCCTCGCCCTCGCCCTCGGGCGTGGTGATCCGGGCGGTGAACCCGTAGTCCTCGCCGACCGGGCGGGCGTCGAGCCGCAGTACGGCGCCGGCCTCGACGGTGAACCGCCCGCCGGCTCCGAGGGCGGCCTGCAGCCGCTCCGCGAAGTCGTCCGCCTCGGCGTCGCGCAGGCCCGGCAGCTCGAAGCCGCCGCCCTCGCCGTGCTCGTCGTCGGCCCAGTCCAGCATCAGCGCCCAGATGTTGCCGGGGCCCGCGAACTCCTCCGGGGAGACGCCCGCCTCCTCGGCGGCCCGCCGGACGCCGGGGTCGGCCGGGTCGAGCTCCGGCCGCACGAGGGCCACGTACGTCTCGCCGCCGAGGAAGAGGGCCGGGCCGCCCATCGCGATCGGACTCACAGGCCGTACTCCTTCCAGCGGCGGTCCACGAGCGCGGCGGTCGCCGGGTCGGACTCGACCATGTCGGGCCAGCCGCCGTCGCGGGTGTAGCCCTCCTCGGGGAGCTTCTTCGTGGCGTCGATGCCCGCCTTGCCGCCCCAGAACTGCTGGTACGAGGAGTGGTCGAGGTGGTCGACGGGGCCTTCGACGATCGTCAGGTCCCGGGAGTAGTCCGTGTTGCCCAGGGCGCGCCAGGAGACCTCGTGCAGGTCGTGGACGTCGCAGTCGGAGTCCACCACGATGATCAGCTTGGTCAGCGACATCATGTGTGCGCCCCAGATGGCGTGCATGACCTTCTGCGCATGCTTGGGGTACTTCTTGTCGATCGAGACGATCGCGCAGTTGTGGAAGCCGCCCGACTCGGGCAGGTGGTAGTCCACGATGTCCGGGACGATGATCTTCAGCAGGGGCAGGAAGAAGCGTTCCGTCGCGCGGCCCAGCGGACCGTCCTCCGTCGGCGGCCGACCGACGACGATCGACTGGAGCAGCGGGCGCTTGCGCATGGTCACGCAGTCGATCTTCAGCGCGGGGAACGGCTCCTGCGGGGTGTAGAAGCCGGTGTGGTCGCCGAAGGGGCCCTCCGGGAGCGTCTCCCCCGGCTCCAGCCAGCCCTCGATCACGACCTCCGCGTTGGCCGGGACCTGGAGCGGCACGGTCTTGCAGTCGACCATCTCGATGCGCTTGCCGGCGACGAAGCCGGCGAAGAGGTACTCGTCGATGTCGCCGGGCAGCGGCGCGGTGGACGCGTACGTCACCGCGGGCGGGCAGCCGAAGGCGATGGCGACGGGCAGTCGCTCGCCGCGCTTGGCGGCGACCGCGTAGTGGTTGCGGCTGTCCTTGTGGATCTGCCAGTGCATGCCGATGGTGCGCTTGTCGTGGCGCTGGAGGCGGTAGAGCCCGAGGTTGCGGACGCCTGTCTCGGGGTGCTTGGTGTGGGTCAGGCCGAGGTTGAAGAAGGAGCCGCCGTCCTTGGGCCAGGTGAAGAGGGCCGGCAGCTGGTCGAGGTCGACTTCGTCGCCGGTGAGGACGACCTCCTGGACGGGGGCGTCGCCCTTGATCTTCTTCGGCGGCACGTGGACCATCGAGCCGAGCTTGCCGAAGGCCTCGCGGACGCCGACGAAGCCCTGCGGCAGCTCGGGCTTCAGCAGGCCGCCGATCTTCTCGCTGATCTCGCCGTACGACTTGAGTCCGAGGGCCTTCAGCAGGCGGCGGTCGGTCCCGAAGACGTTCATGGCCAGCGGCATCGCCGAACCCTTGACGTTCTCGAAGAGGAGGGCCGGGCCGCCCGCCTTGTTCACCCGGTCCACGATCTCGCCGATCTCAAGGTACGGATCGACTTCGGCCTTGATGCGCTTGAGGTCGCCCTCCCGCTCCAGAGCCCGGAGCAGCGAGCGGAGATCGTCGTAAGCCATAGGGGCCAGTATCCGTCACCTACTACGCTGGAACTGTCACCGGGCCCTTGCGGGCCGCCGCCACTGCCTGGGAGTCGGTCCCGAACCGTGCTGCGCTATCTGCCGTTCCTGCTGATCATCGGGCTGACCATCTACGCCTTCATCGACTGCCTGAACACCCCTGAAGAAGAGGTGAAACACCTTCCCAAAGTGGTCTGGGTGATCATCATCCTGCTCTTCTCGATCGTCGGTCCGGTGGTGTGGCTGTCCGCGGGCAGGAAGCGTGCCGTGGCCGGTCCCGGCGGGCGCGCCGGCGGTGGCGGCCGGGCGCGCCGCCCGCAGTGGGTGGCACCCGACGACAACCCGGAGTTCCTGAAGTCCCTGAAGGACGATCAGGACGACAAGGGCAACGACAAGGGCAACGACCAAGGCAAGGACTGAGGTCCTGGCCGGCCCTGAGGCCGCGTCACTGCGCCCAGGGCAGGACGCGGGTGCCCTCGGTGCCCGGGACCGAGGCCACCCCGTCCGCGCGCATGGCGACGTACGCCTCGGCGTCCTCGGGGGCGTGCACCCGGCGCACCGTGTCCGGGGGCAGGACCAGGGTCTGGCCGGCGGTGACCTTCTCGGTGCGGCCTCCGTCCCAGGTGACCTCCAGCGAGCCGGCGGTGAGCATCCAGACCTGCTCGCGGCTGATGGAGTGGTCGGGGCCGGTGGCTCCGGCGGCCATGGACAGGTGCCAGGTGCTGAGTTCGGCGCTGCCCCGGCTGGGGGCGGCGAGGCCGGTCATGGTGGCGGCCGGGGAAACGGTCAGGTGCTCGGGGGTCGTGGTGATCACGTGCACGGCGGTCCTCGTCTTTCGTACCGGTGAAGCGCGGAGGCGAGACAAGCTGCTTTACTCGCAGAGATGAGTAAAGCAGCTTGTCTTGCGCGTGTCACCATGTTTCCGTGACCCGATACGAAGACGAGGACCGCATCGAGCTGATCTTCCAGCTCGGCCTGGGCTTCCAGCTGATGCTGGGCGAGTTCACCCGCCGGCTGGCCGAGGCCGGACACACCGGCCTGCGCCCCCTGCACGGCATGGCCTTCCAGGCCCTCAAGGGCCCCGGCGCCACCGCCGTCGAGCTCGCCGAACGGCTGGGGGTGACCAAGCAGGCCGCCGGGCAGATCGTCGACGACCTGGAGAAGCGCGGCTACGTCCGCCGCGAGCCGCATCCGGAGGGCGGCCGCCGCAAACTGGTGGTGCTGACCGGCGCGGCCGAGGCCCACCTCGCCGACGCGGGCCGGATCCTGCACGAGCTGGAGACCGAACTCGGCCGCTCCGCGGACCTCGGTGTGCTGCGCGGCGAGCTCGGCCGCGTCCTGCGGGCCCTGGGCGGCGAGGGCCCGCTGCCCCCGCTGCGCCCGGTCTGGTGACCCCGGCGCGGGGCACGTGGCACGTGGCGCGCGGCTGCGCCTTCGGCTACGTCTTGGAGAAGGCCGCGTAGGAGGCCCGTAGCTCGGCCCAGCGGGTGTCCGTCCAGGCGGTCCAGTCCACCGGCTGCCCGGCCAGCGCGGACTCCAGCAGTTCGAAGTGCGCGTGCCAGGCGGCGAGGCAGTCGAAGCGCTCGGACTCCGGGCCGCCGCGTTCGTTGAGGAAGCGGATCACCGTGGAGTCGGTTCCCACCCGCTCCAGGTGGAAGCGGATCCGCCCGTGCTCGGCGACCGTGTACTCCACGACCCGCTCGACGTCCCAGGCGGTGACGTGCCCCGAGACGGCCGGACCGTTGTTCATCCAGCGCAGTGTGACCGCCCCGCCGAGCCTGCGTTCCAGGACGTCGGCGGCGGCCAGCCAGCCGCGCAGGCCCTCCGGCGTGGTCAGGGCCGGCCACACCTCGTCGTCGGGGTGCGGCAGGTGTACTTCGAAACGGAGCGACCAGCGGCCCTCACCGCGGCTCTCGCTGGTGGCATGGCTCACAGGAGACATGCCACCAGCGTCCCACTCCCGCGGGTCAGACGCCCGAGTAGGAGTGCAGTCCGTTGAGGACCATGTTCACGCCGTAGTAGTTCCAGATCCAGCAGGCGAAGGCGAAGAGCGCGAGGTACGCGGCCTTGCGGCCCTTCCACCCGGCGGTGGCACGGGCGTGCAGGTAGGCGGCGTACGCCACCCACGTCACGAAGGACCAGACCTCCTTGGGGTCCCAGCCCCAGTAGCGGCCCCAGGCGTCGCCCGCCCAGATCGCGCCCGCGATGATCGTGAAGGTCCACAGCGGGAAGACGGCCGCGTTGATCCGGTACGCGAACTTGTCCAGCGAGGCCGCCGAGGGCAGCCGCTCCATCACCGAGGTGCGGAAGCGGCCCGGCGTACGGCCTTGCTCCACGTGGCCCTCGTAGGCGTCCCGGAACAGGTAGAGGACCGTGCCGGCGGCGCCGATGTAGAAGACCGCGCCGCAGAAGATCGCGGTGGAGACGTGGATGTACAGCCAGTACGAGTCCAGGGCCGGGACCAGCTGGTCACTGGCGGTGTACAGCACCTTGACGGCGATGCCCAGGTCCAGCAGGACGCTGGTGACGAGGATCAGGCCGAGCCAGCGGACGTTCTTCTTCAGGGCCAGCAGGGCCAGGTACGCGCCCACGGCCACCGTCGAGAAGGTGATCGAGAACTCGTACATGTTGCCCCAGGGGGCCCGCTGCACCGACATCGCGCGGGCGACGACGCCGCCCGCCTCGATGAGGAAGCCGAGCGCGGTCAGCGAGATCGCGATCCGCCCGTAGAGGTCGCCCTGCACGGTGCCGCCGGCGGCGCCCGGGCCGTCGGGGACGTCGCGGCTGCCGGCGGCGGAGCGGGTCACGATCTTGGGCTTGTCGAGGACGGCGGTCCCCCCTCCGGTTTCACCGGCTCCACCGGAGCTTCGCGCCCCCTTCTGCCGCACCTGCACGGCGGGCGCGCCGGCGGAGGCGCCGCCGCCCGTCAGCGCGGCGGCCGTACGGCCCACCTTGCTGCGGCTGCCGAAGACCCACTCGGCGATGTGCGCGAGGAAGGCGAGCGTGTAGACCGCCATCGACGAATAGATCAGGACATTGCTGATCTCAGCCAGGTTCTCGTTGGCTGCGGCTGCGAGCGGCGTCATCCGCGCTCTCCTTCTTCAGCTTCGACAGGTTGGGGCGCCGAGGGCGCCTGCTCGTGCAACGTGGCGGCGAGCACCGCCAGCTCCTCGGGGAGCCTGGCGGACTCGCTGCGGCCGAGGCCCGCCATCTCGACGACGGTCACGCCGTCCTTGCCGGGCACCGCGCGGACCCAGATCCGGCGGCGCCGGATGAACAGGGACGCGGCCAGTCCGCCGATGGCGGCGACCGCCCCCACCAGGGCGAGGGTGTTGCCGGGCTGCTGGGACACCTGGAAGGTGGCCCACCGCTCGATGCCCTCGAACTTCACCGTGCCCGCGCCGTCCGGCAGCGTCATCGACTCGCCGGGCAGCAGCTTCTGCTTGAAGAGCGCGCCGTCGGCGTCCTTGAACTCCTTCATCTTCGAGGTGTTCAGCTGGTACACGTTCTGCGGCAGACCCGAGTCCACGCCCAGGCTGCCGTGGTAGGCGCTCAGCGCGAGGACGGGGAAGTCCAGTGCCGGGAACTGCGAGAGCATCGTGCCCTTGCCCTCGCCCGCGAAGGTCGGCACGAACATGGCGTTGAAGCCGAGCTGCTCCTTCTCCCCGCCCGCGTTGCGGTAGCCGTCCGTCACCTTGACGGCGCCCGAGGAGCTGAGGTTGTTGTCGAAGGGCAGCATCGGCACGGAGTCCTTGTAGACCACCTTGCCGGTGGAGTCGGTCACCGAGATGACCGGCGCGTAGCCGTGGCCGAGCAGGTAGACCTTGGCGCCGTCGACCTGGAGGGGCCGGTTGACCTCGATCTCCGCCTTCTTGGGCGCGCCGTCCGCGCCCTCGCTGTAGGTGACGTGCGCCTTGAACTCGCGCGCGGTGCCCTTCTGCGGGCCGGTCTTCTCGTACTCCGCGTCGAACTGGTCGAGCGTGAAGGAGAAGGGTGGCAGGTCGTCGGAGTCGAAGAGGCTGCCGGACTTGAAGTCGTCGTACTGGGTGAGCGTGTTCGCGAAGCCCTTGCCGCGCAGGACGAGCTTGCCGCCCTCGGACTTGAAGAGCTGACCGGTGGCGAAGGCCACCAGGAGCACGATCAGGGCGATATGGAAGGCCAGGTTCCCGGTCTCGCGCAGGTAGCCCTTCTCCGCGGCCACGGCGCTCGTGCCCGGCTCGGTGCGGAAGCGCCGGCCGCGCAGGAGCGTTCCGGCGTACGCGAGCACGTCCTCGGGGGACTTCTCCGTACGCCACGTCGTGTACGCGGGCAGCCGGTCCAGCCGCTTGGGGGCGCCGGGCGGGCGGCCGCTGAGCTGGCCGACGAACTGCCAGGTGCGCGGCACGATGCAGCCGATCAGCGACACGAACAGCAGGATGTAGATCGCGGAGAACCACACCGAGCTGTAGACGTCGAAGAGCTGGAGCTTCTCGGCGACCGGGACCCAGAACTCGTTGTTCCGCTTCCAGTCCTCCACCTTCATCGCGTCGACCTGGGTCTGCGGGATGAGGGAGCCGGGGATGGAGCCCAGCGAGAGCAGGAAGAGCAGGATCAGCGCCACCCGCATGGAGGTGAGCTGCCGCCAGAACCAGCGGGCCCAGCCGATGACGCCGATGCCGACGGGCGCGGTCGGGCTGTCCTCCAGCGGGGCGGTCGAGAGCTGGGCGCCGGCCTCGCCGAGCGCCGGCTCGTGTTCGGGCCCGCGCTCCTGCCCGGCTGGACCCTCGGATCGGTGCGACGCCTCGGTGGGCGTCTTGTCTGTCGTACTCATGTCCGTTAAGTCCTCAGATCCCCACCGTGAAGCCTTGGGTCCAGCTCTGCATGTCCGAGACGATGCTGTTCCACATTCCTGTGACGAGCAGGAGACCGGTGAGGATCAGCATGCCGCCGCCGATGCGCATCACCCATGCATAGTGCTTCTTCACCCAGCCGAACGCGCCGAGCGCCTTGCGGAAGGCGAGCGCGGCGAGGATGAAGGGCAGGCCGAGGCCGAGGCAGTAGGCGACGGTCAGCAGCGCGCCCCGGCCCGCGCTCGCCTGGTCGAGGGAGAGCGTGGTGACGGCGGCGAGGGTCGGTCCCATGCAGGGGGTCCAGCCGACACCGAAGAGCACGCCGAGCAGGGGCGCGCCGACGAGGCCGGCCGTCGGCTTCTTGTGGAAGCGGAACTCCCGCATCGTCAGACCTGGGATCGCCCCCATGAAGAAGAGACCCATGACGATCACCAACCCGCCCAGGACCCGGGAGATGATCTCCGTGTTCTCCCGGAGGCTCTCGCCGAAGTAGCCGAAGAGCGCGCCGGTGGAGACGAACACGGCCGTGAAACCGGCGATGAACAGGCTCGCGCCCGCCAGCATCCGGCCGCGCCGCGCCTCGGCGAGGTCGGCGCCGCTGATGCCGGTCACGTAGGAGAGGTAGCCGGGGACGAGCGGGAGCACGCACGGAGAGAGGAAGGAGACCAGTCCGGCGAGCACGGAGATGGGCAGGGCCAGCAGCAGGGCGCCGTTGAGGACGGTCGTGTTCACGCCGGTCTGTTCGGCGGCGAGGACGAGCCCGGGGACCACGGTGACCACGAGGTCACTTCTCCGCGAGGAGGGGGTCGATCATCGAGCGCAGCTGCTCTGCGTTGACCGGGGCCAGGACGCGCGCGGCGATCTTGCCCTCCTTGTCGAGGACGATCGTGGAGGGGATGGCCTGCGGGTTGAGCGCGCCCTTGGGGAAGCGGAGCATCAGCTTGCCGTCCGGGTCGTAGAGGCTCGGGTAGGTGATCCCGTAGTTCTCTTCGAAGGCGGTCGCGTTCTGCTTGCTGTTGTCGCGGGTGTTGATCCCGACGAAGGAGACGGGCTGCCCCGCGTCGGCCAGGTCCTTGGAGACCTGCGCGAAGTACTTGGCCTCGCCGCGGCACGGCGGGCACCAGGAGCCCCACACGTTGAGGACGACGACCTTGCCCTTGAGGGTGGTGGTGTCCAGGGTCTGCCCGCCGACGGTCTCGCCGTCGAGCTTGGGAGCCTCGGTGCGGTCCCCGCGGGCGACGGTCGAGATGCCGCTGGGGCCCGTCACGTAGTTGCCGCCGGCGCTGCCGGAGGGCTTGTCGCCGTCCGAACCGATGCAGGACGTCAGGGTCATGGCGCCCGCGACGGTCACCGCGGTCAGCAGGATGGCGCGGCCGCGGGTCGAGCGGCAGCTACTTCGGCGAACACGGGCGCGGCTAAGGCTCATGTGAAAAGTTTCGCATGAGCAATTCACGGATTTGCCGCACCCCCCGAAGGGGTGTGAAGGTCCTGGTCAGGCCCGGTCAGGGCGCGGCCAGGTACGTGGTCCAGCCACCGGCCGGCGGCCGGCCGGGCCCGAGGGCCCGGAGCTTGGTGAGCACCGCGGGGTCCTGGACGTCCAGCCAGTCCGCGAACTGGCGGAAGGATACGAGCCGTACATCCCTTTTGTCCGCCATGCCCTTGAGGGCTTCCTCGACGGCGTCCATATAGATGCCGCCGTTCCATTCCTCGAAGTGGTTGCCGATGAAGAGCGGCGCGCGGTTGGTCTCGTAGGCCCGCCGGAAGCCGCCCAGGTAGGTGGCCGTGGCCTGGGTGCGCCAGGCCGGGTAGTTGGCGGGCACCCCCTTCGTGGTGTTCTTCGACTGGTTGGCGAGGATGTTGTAGTCCATGCTCAGCACCTCGAAGGAGTGCCCGGGGAAGGGCAGGGACTGCAGCGGCAGGTCCCAGACGCCCGACCTGCGCACCGGCCAGACCTGGAGGCCGCCGGGCGAGCTGGAGTCGTAGCGCCAGCCCAGGTTCTGGGCCGTCGGCAGCAGGTTGTCCCGGCCCAGGAGGCAGGGGGTGCGGGCGCCGGTCAGCTCCTTGCGGTAGTCGAAGGGCAGCGGGTCGAGGTCGGTGAAGCCGGTGTGCGTGCGCCAGCTGGTGACGAACGACACGGCCTGGTCGATCTCGCTCTCCCAGTCGGCCGGGGTCCACTTGCCGACGGAACCGGCGCCGCCGCAGAAGTGGCCGTTGAAGTGGGTGCCTATCTCGTGGCCGTCGAGCCAGGCCTCACGGACGTACTTGAGGGTGGAGCGGATGTTCTCGTCCTTGAGGTAGCCGATGTCCGAGGCCCCGGCGGGGTTGTTCGGCGGCAGGTAGAGGCTCCGCTTCGACTCGGGCAGGAGGTAGATGCCGGAGAGGAAGAAGGTCATGGCCGCGCCGTGGTCCTTGGCGAGCTTGAGGAAGCGCGGGAAGAGGCCGTTGCCGACCTCTCCCGCGCCGTCCCAGCTGAAGACGACGAACTGGGGCGGGGTCTCGCCCGGCTGGAGGGGCACGGGCTTGTCCGGCTGGTTGGGCTGCGGGCCCGTGTCGGCGGTGGAGCCGTCGCCGATGACCTTGGCCGGGGGCCGGCCGGATGCGTCCGGGCCCAGCGGGCCGGGCTTGCCCGGGCCGGATCCGCCGCCACAGCCCGCGATGCCCGCGGCCGCGGCACCCAGTCCGAGCCCGAGCACTCCCCTTCGACTGAAGTCGCGCATGTCACCGTCCCGTCGTCAGACCCAAAGGCTCATGTTCGTTATATAAACGGACAATTAGCCTGGGCTTGTGCGCTGACACGGTGATTCCCGCGCGTCTTGTATTTATTTAGGCAAAGCTGTAACAGATCGTCACAGAATGTGGATCAGGCTCCGAAGGCCTTGGACTTCCCCTTCACGGGCTTCGCCCCGGCCAGCAGGTGCGCCGGGACCAGGTCCCGGGCCGGCTCGCTGTAGCCCACCGACACCAGCTTGTCGCCCTGGTACGTGAAGGACGTCAGCGAGGCCAGCGTGCACTGGCGGCGGCGCGGGTCGTGCCACAGCCGGCGCTTCTCCGCGAAGCTGCGCACGATCCAGATCGGCAGCTGGTGGCTGACCGCCACCGCCTCGTGCCCGCGGGCCGCGTCGCGCGCCGCCTCCAGCGCGCTCATCATCCGCACGACCTGCTCGACGTACGGCTCGCCCCAGGACGGCTTGAACGGGTTCGTCAGGTGCTTCCAGTTGCCCGGCTTGCGCAGGGCCCCGTCACCGACGCCGAAGGTCTTGCCCTCGAAGACGTTCTCCGCCTCCAGCAGCCGCCCGTCCGTGGCCAGGTCCAGGCCGTGGCTCTTGGCGATCGGCGCGGCCGTCTCCTGAGCCCGCTCCAGCGGGGAGGACACCACGTAGGCGATGTCCCGGTTCTCCAGGTGCTCGGCGACCCGGTCGGCCATCTGCCGGCCCAGCTCGGAGAGGTGGTAGCCCTCCCGGCGCCCGTAGAGGACCCCGTCCGGGTTGTGCACCTCGCCGTGCCGCACCAGGTGGACGACGGTGATGTCGGGGTCGGGGGTGTCGCTGCTGCTCATGCGGTGGCCTCCGCGGCCGCTCGGGCGGCGGCCGGCAGCGCCGCCGCGATGCGCTCGATCGCCCGCTCGTCGTGGGCGGTGGACACGAACCAGGACTCGAACGCGGACGGCGGCAGGTAGACGCCCTGCGCCAGCATCGAGTGGAAGAAGCCGTTGAAGCGGAAGCTCTCCTGCTTCTTGGCGTCGTCGTAGTTCTTGACCTCGTGATCCGTGAAGAACACGGAGAACATGTTGGACGCGGTCTGCACCCGGTGCGCCACGCCTTCCTTGCTCAGCGCCCCGGTGACCAGGCCCTGGATCTCGGCGGACACCGCGTCGACCTTCTCGTACGCCGCGTCGTCGAGCAGGCGCAGCTGCGCCAGACCGGCGGCGGTGGCGATGGGGTTACCGGAGAGCGTGCCGGCCTGGTAGACGGGGCCCGCGGGCGCGAGGTGCCCCATGACGTCGGCGCGGCCGCCGAACGCCGCGGCCGGGAAGCCGCCGCCCATGACCTTGCCGAAGGTCATCAGGTCGGGCTTGACCCCGTCGACCCCGTACCAGCCGGCGCGGGAGGTCCGGAAGCCCGTCATGACCTCGTCGGAGATGTACAGCGCGCCGTTCTCCCGGCACGCGTCCGCGAGACCCTGGTTGAACCCGGGCGCCGGGGTCACGACGCCCATGTTGCCGGGCGCTGCCTCGGTGATCACACAGGCGATCTCGCCGGGGTGCGCGGCGAAGGCCGCCCGTACCGCGTCGATGTCGTTGTAGGGGAGCACGATCGTGTCCCCGGCCTGCGCGCCGGTGACCCCGGGGGTGTCGGGCAGGGCGAAGGTCGCCAGCCCGGAACCGGCGGCGGCCAGCAGCGCGTCCACGTGGCCGTGGTAGCAACCCGCGAACTTCACCACCTTGGCGCGGCCCGTGAAGCCGCGCGCCAGGCGGATCGCCGACATGGTGGCCTCCGTCCCGGAGGAGACGAGCCTCACCTGCTCGACGGGTGTGATGCGCGCGACGATCTCCTCGGCGAGCGCGACCTCGCCCTCGCCGGGCGTGCCGAAGGACGTGCCGCGGGCGACGGCTGCCTGGACGGCCTCGATCACGGCGGGGTGGGAGTGGCCGAGGATCATCGGCCCCCACGAGCAGACGAGGTCGACGTACTCACGGCCGTCGGCGTCGGTGAGGTACGGACCGGTGCCGGACACCATGAACCGGGGCGTACCGCCCACGGCACGGAAGGCACGGACCGGAGAGTTCACGCCGCCGGGGGTCACGAGGGAAGCGCGCTCGAAGAGCGTCTGCGAAACTGGGGCTTCATACGGGTACGGGTAGCTCACACCAGCCATGGTCTCAGAGGCCGCGACAGACTTGCGGACGGGCGTTTCACCGCGCCGCCGCGGGGGAGGTCACTGCCATGATGATCAGGCTGCGTGGCGGGGGCCGCGGAGCCGGGGCAGGCAAGACCAGTCGGGTGGAGATATGCAACGCGGTGGTGGACCGGGCGAGGGTACGGACGGCCTGGATCCGCAGCGCGCCCGCGAGTCCCGCCGCCGGGGCAGGCACCGCCGCGCCGCAGAGGCCGCCGACGCGGTACCGGGGCCCACGCAGCCGCTGGACGGCCTGCCCAGGGGGCGCGGCATGGGAGTGACGTACAAGTACTTCGGCGCCCCCGACGGCGCGACCGCGGCCCGGGTCCCGGTCACGATGCGCCCGGAGGAGCTCGGCGGCGACGAGCTCGGCATGGGCGGCCTGTTCACCAAGATCAAGCCGGAGACGGTGGCCGCGATGGTCCTGACCGGCATCGAGGGCATACCCCTGCACAAGGTGCCCCCGCTGGAACTGGTCGTCCTCCACCCCGACTACGCCGTGGTGAAACTCCCCATGACGGTCGTCGACCCGCTGCGCGGGATCGGCGAGGAGTCGGTGGGCGCGGCCGCCTTCATCTGGTCCACGGTCCCGGACCGCGGCGGCCCGCGCGACGCGTTCAACGTCTACCAGCTGCTCCACGAGTGGCAGGACTTCTCCAACCGCCTCCACGAGGCCGGCCACCAGCCGTACTGCCTGGTCTGGCCCTGACCTGGGCTTTCGTCCATCGCGGGCAGCCTCCTGCGTGGACTGCCCCGTCGTGGGGGGCGGGTGCGGGGCCGATGGCCCCCGGTAGTGCCCTTCCGTAGGTGCCGGGAGCAGTGGGTCGTTCCCCCGGGTGTGCCCGAACGGGCATGCCGCCGGGCGGGTTCCGCGGGTAAGCAGGTGTACGTCCCTCCGCGTCCCCCGAGAGGCATGCCCCATGCGTATCCCCGCCCGCGACAAGGCAGCAGACGATGCCTCCAAGGACAGCTCCGCCGCGCCCCGGCAGGCAGGCCGGGGTGGTGGGGACCGGCCCGCCGCCGCGCCCGCGGCGGCGACACTGCCGGCGCTCCAGCGGGCCATCGGCAACGCGGCGGTGACGCGCATGCTCGCCGCGGGCCACGGCGTCGCCCCCGGGCAGCAGGACGCACCGGTGCAGCGTGCGACCGCCCATGACGTGCTCCGGTCGCCGGGACGGCCGCTCGAAGGGCCCCTGCGCGAGGAGATGGAGAACCGGCTCGGCGCCGACTTCTCCGACGTACGGGTGCACTCCGATCCCCTCGCGCAACGGTCCGCGGCCGAGATCGGGGCCCGGGCGTACACCTCGGGCAGCCATGTGGTCGTCACGGACGGCGGCAAGGACAAGCACACCCTCGCCCACGAGCTCACCCATGTCATCCAGCAGCGGCAGGGGCCGGTCGCGGGGTCGGACGCCGGTGACGGGCTGCGGGTCAGCGACCCCGGCGACCGTTTCGAGCGGGAGGCCGAGGCCAATGCGAGCCGGGTCATGGCCGCCCCCACGCCCGCTCCCGCTCCCGTACAGCGTGCCGACTGCGAGGCGCACGGCGCACCCGCGCCGGGCTCCGGCGAGCGGGCCGTCGTGCAGCGCAAGGGGCCCGAGGAGCTCGGCCCCTCGCTGCCGGCGGACCCGCCGCGGCCCGGGGGACTGCTGGGCCGGATCATGGCGCGTTCCCAGAGGCAGGAGCCGTCGGACCCGGTGGTGGCGCGGGTGCGGGCGAGCATCGCCGCGTACGACAACGATCCCCACCGCGACCCCATGCACTGCATGATGACGCTGTCGACCCTCACGCAGGAGATCGCCCCGGCCGAGGACGAGGCGACCGCGGCCGTGAAGCCCTGGCTGTCCGCCGCGCTCAAGGTCATCAAGGACGAACTGGTGCTGGTGAACGACCAGCTCGTCCGCGACAACGAGTTCCCCGACGGGGCGCGGGAGCCGTTCGGCGCGATGACCGACAACGGCATGCTGTGGCAGCAGGAGCAGTGGGCCGACAGTGCGGCCGCGTTCCACATGCACGGGGCCAGTTACTTCCGGGAGCTGTCCGAGCTCAACCGGGCCGGGATGGCCAAGGAGATCGCCGGGCAGCAGGGTGACCAGGGCTGGGTCTCCGATGTCAGGAGCAAGCTGACGACCGCGCTCCAGGGGAGCGTGCTGTGTCACTACACGGCCAGGTCACGGGCCGAGCAGATGCGCGGCCAGGGGCAGATGAAGTCCAAGACCGAGCTGCTCAGGCAGAACCCCGACGCGCCGAACAACTCGGAGGCGTACGACAAGCACGTCCTGGCCAACGAGGGCTTCGTCTTCTTCTTCCTGGAGGTGCCGAACAGCCCGTTCCGCGAGACGCGGTTCGGCGGCGAGGAGCCGGCCCGCATCGAGATCCCCCTGACCAGGTCCCCCCTGATGAGCCAGGGCTGGCTGATGCTGAGCGACTTCGCGCAGCGCGAGTACCCCACCGTGCGGGCGAAGCCCGAGGACCCGGCGCAGACGCAGAGCAGGCTGGGCACGCGCGAGGACACCTTCTCGGAGGGGTTCTCCCTGCCGGTGCGGAAGTTCGATGTCGGGGCCGGGAAGGCAGCCCCGATGGACATGGAGAAGGTCATGGACGCGATGGGCGCGGAGCAGGACCCGGAGCGCAGGAGCCAGGTCATGTTCGCCATGACCCAGGCGCTGGCGGACCCGCACAGCACCATGGCCTACGGATCCGGCGCGCAGGAGCAGGTCCATTCCGAGCGGCTGCGGTCCAACACCCTGATGGGGCGGGACATCGTGCCGGGCCTGGTGGAGCGGGCCGTGGTGGAGATCCAGCGCCTCGGGGAGGTGAATCCGCAGCTCGCGGCCAAGCTGAGGGCGATGTCCGGAGACGAGCTGATGCGGTTCCTGCTCAAGGACCTCCTGCGGCCGCAGGCGATGCTGCCGAACTCGGTCGACCTCAGCGCCGCCTCGGTGGTCCTGTCCTCCGGTCAGGAGGTGGGAGCCGCCACGCACTGACCGGGGCGCAGGAGGGGCCCGCCGGGATCAAGCCATCTTGGTTTCTTGTTCAACTATCACTGAGCTCCCCGGAGTTCACCGCTCCGGGGGCGTCGAGATGAGAACGTAAGGCCACAAAGCGGACTGTTGATCGATTCCCCGAACTGCCGGTTTCCGGACGGTGGAGCAAAGGCTCCCTTTGCCATCGCACAAAACCTGTCCGACGATGTGCGTGCCGCCCGGATCACCTGAGGTCGCTCAGCACACCGCTCACGTTGAGCACCTCGTGGCAATCCTGCGCCTGACGGCCGGTGGCGGGGGTGCCCGGCTTCGCACAGGTCACCTGGACGGTCACAGTCTGGCTCTCGGTGATGCTGATGGGGGTGACCCAGTGGTAATCCTGGTTGCGGAACGTCTCCAGCGCGATCGTCGTGATCTTGCGGTCGCCGAAGCTGATGGTCACCACGCCTTCGTCGCCCTGGAAGTTGGCGACAACGATGTCCGTGATCCCGAACGCCTTGCCCGCCGGCACCGTGTAGGCACCGGTCCTGGTCTGCCCGGCGCCGGTCTGCAGGTCGACGGTGGCCGAGCTCTGCTGCCCGCCGACGCCCCCGCCGGCTCCGGCACCCGCACCGGCTCCGGCGCCCGCACCGGCTCCGGCACCGCCTCCGCCCGTCCCGGGCGCGGGGCTCTTGCCGCCGCCCTGCTGCTGGGCGTCACCGGCCCCCGGGATCTGCCCGTTCACGTCCGCACTGGGCGTCGGCCGCTTCTGCACCGCCTGGTCGGCGGCCTCCTTGGCCGTGCTGCGCACGGCCGGGCGTACCAGCAGGAACCAGGCGAGCAGCAGCGCGAGCAGCGCGGCCAGGACCGCGAGCAGCCAGGTCGGGAAGATCGGGATCTGGATGAACTCCACCTCCAGCGGGGCCCGGACGGCGTCCGGCTCCGGCCGCTCCTCGCCGTCCCCTCCGGCACCCGCACCGGCACCGTCACCGTGGGCGGCTTCGGCCACCTCCACGGTGAACGGCCAGGTCACCGGGGCTCCGAACCACACCGGTTTGCCGGTGCGGACCCGCAGCACCACCTCGGCGGACTCCCCCGGCTCCAGCTTCAGCGCCGCGGGGCTGAAGTCGAACTTCAGCTCCTCGCCCGGCTGCGCGGGCGTGAAACCCAGCCGTACGGGGGAGTTGCCCTCGTTGCGCACGGCAAGCCGGTAACGCCCGCGCAGCCAGCCGCGGCGGCGTTTGGGAGCGCTCTCTGCGCGCAGCTCCCGGAACTCCTCGACGTGCACGGTGGTCTCGGGGACCCGTACGGACTCGGGGTGCTCGGTGGGCAGCACGCGCACGGCGAGCGGCACGTCCCCGGCCCGCACCTGCGGGGAACGCGGCGGCGCCAGACGGATCGTCACCGTCTCCGAGGTGCCGGGGTACAGGGAGACGCGCTCGGGTTCCACCGTGGTCCAGGCAGCGCAGTCGCCGACGACCTCCAGGCGGTACGCCTCGACGATGTCGCTGTCGTTGCGGACGGTCAGGCTGGTGGATGCGGTACCGCCCGGCGTCACCGACACCGGCGGGATGTCGAGGCCGGGCGCGCCAGGGCTGGGAGAGGCTGCTGGGGATATCACACCTCGACGCTACGACGACGGCGCGGCCACTTCCAAGGACGCGAGGGCAACGCCCCGGGCAGCCCCGATGCCCCCGCGGGCTCTCCTCAACTCCTCGCCGTGGACCACCTGTTGGCCATCGGCCCCCTTTCGTGTCCTCACTTACGCATCACGGAACAGGTACGACACATGCCCCAGCCCGAGAGCAACGGTCCCTCCTCCTCAACCGGCGCCGGCCGACGGGTCACCGTGGCCGTGTACGCGTCGGACCCGATCCTGCACGTCGGGGTCGTCCACCAGCTGCGCCAGCGCCCCGAGATCGAGCTCGTCGACGACAGAGACGCCGACGGCGCGCAGGTGTCGCTCGTGGCCGTGGACAGCGTGGACGACGAGACGGCCGCCCTGCTGTACCGGCTGCGGCACAACTCCGACACGCGCACCGGGCTCGTGGTCGGCACGTTCGAATCCGGGGACGCGTTACAGCGCGCCATCGAATGCGGGGTCACCGCGGTGCTGCGGCGCGCCGAGGCCGACCAGGACCGGCTCCTGGGCCTGGTCCTGGCGATAGCGAACGGCGAGGGCGTGCTGCCCGGCGACCTGCTCGCGAAACTCCTCGACCACGTCGGCAGCCTGCAGCGCTCGGCGCTCGACCCGCGCGCCGTGTCCCTGTCCACCCTGACCGCGCGCGAGGCGGACATGCTGCGCCTGGTGTCGGACGGCCTGGACACCGCGGAGATCGCGCGCAAGACCGCGTACTCCGAGCGGACCGTCAAGAACGTGCTGCACGAGGTCATCACGCGGCTGCAGCTGCGCAATCGCACCCATGCGGTCGGCTACGCCCTGCGCAACGGGCTGATCTGACCGTACGGGCGGGGGCGCGGCAGCGGTCCGGCCGCCGGGCTGCCGAGGGGCCGCCGCCGCGTCGGCCGCCCCCGCCGCTGCCCGAAAGCGCACCGGGTGCTTCCCCCGGGTCCGGCCCCGCGGCCCTGCCGGTCCGCGGGTGCCGGGACGCAGGGTGGCGGGATCATGCGCAGATGCTGCACCCGGACAGTGAGGTGGACCGTGATGGGCACGGGTGGCTCCGACGGTCGGCGACACCGCTGGGGGAGGGCCGGCGCGTCGCTGCTGCTGCTGGCCCCCCTGCTCGCGGTGACGGCGGCCACCGGCCCGGGCGACGCCGAGGCGCGGGCCCTGCCGGCCGACGCCGGTGACAGCCGGGTCGCGTACGCCGGTACGCGCCACCGCAGCCTGGGCCGGGTGGCGACCGGTACGTCCAGCACCCCGCTGTTCGGCGAGGGCCCGGCGCACCAGGACCTCCAGCCCGCCGCCCTGGGCGACCAGTTGGTCTTCGCCAGCCGCCGCGACGAGCGGAACCCGCAGGTCTACCTGCGGTCCGCGGACGGCTCGGTGCATCGCCTGACCAGCGGCCTGGACGCGGCGCACCCCCGGCTGACCCCGGACGGCCGGGCGGTCGTATTCGACGCGGCCCGGCCCGCCGGGTCCGGTGGCACCCAGCGCGACCTGTGGCTGGTGCGCACCGACGGCACGGGCCTCACCCGGCTGACCGACACCCCCGAGAACGAGGAGCACCCCACGGTCTCGCCGGAGGGCGGACGTCTGGCGTACTCCAGCGACGGCGACCGGGCCGCGGGGCGGCAGGTCTACGTACGCCCCCTGCGGGGCGGCGCCGCCACCCGCGTCACCGACCCCGGCAACGGCGCGGCCACCGAGCCGGTGTGGAACCCGGTGGACGACGCGGCGAACCGGGACCTGATCGCCTACACCGCCACCGGACCCGCCGGGCCCCGCCTGAGGTGGACCGACGGGCGCGGCGACGGGCCGCTGCTGGCGGGCGCGCAGGCGGGCTGGCGTACCCACGGGGCAGCCTGGCTGCCCGACGGGGACGGTGTGCTCTTCCTCAGCCCGGACCGCACCTGTGACTGCGAGGGCGACTGGGACCACGTCTTCCGGGTGCCCGCCCACTCGGCGCAGACGCCCGAGGTGGTGCTCAGCGAGGACCGCGAGGTCGGCCCGCCCACCTGGCTCGGTCCGCTGAAGGGCGGCGGCGCCGTGGTCGAGCGGACCTCGGCCGCCGGGCCGCACGTGGTGACCCTGCAAGACGCCCGGATGGACGGCTCCGACCCCCGTGACCTCGGCCTGACCATCCTCAAGGAGGACCCGGCGGCCGATACCAACACCGACCCGGCCAAGGACCCGCTGTTCCAGCCCGCCCCCGGGTACGACCCGTGGACCGAGCGGCAGAACTACACGCCCGACGGACGCAGGATCGTCGTGACCCGCTTCGAGGACACGCCGGACGGCCGGATCGAACGGATCTGGATCGTGGACGCCGACGGCTCGAACGCGGCGCCCCTGCCGCTCGCGGGCCGCGGCCCCAAGGACTGGGACACCGACCCGACGTTCTCCCCCGACGGCAGGTCCCTCGCCTTCACCCGGACCTCGCCCGGCGGCGTCGGCGGCGCGGCGGGCCCCTCGCGCATCCTGATCGCGGACGCCGCCACCGGCGCGGTCCGCGGCGAGATCACCCCGCCCGAGGGCCGGCCCCGGGGCGGCGACGCCCAGCCCACGTGGTCCTCCGACGGCACGACACTTGCCTTCACCCGCAACCACGTGATCAACGGCGGTGGCGGCAACAAGCACGTCTGGACCGTGCCCGTGGACCGCCTGGACCGCCAGCGGGACCTGAGCGCCGCCGTCTGCCCCGGTGCCTGCGAAGTCATCGACGACAGCCCGGTGTTCTCACCGGACGGCGCCACCCTCGCCTTCAACCGCAAGAACGGCGGCGGCCGCCTCGACGAGGAGGGCGGCATCCTGCTCGCCTCCCCGGCGGGCGACGCCTGCCGGGTCCTGCTGCCCGACGCCGCCCGCGACGTGCCGGGGGCCTGCGGCCGGGAACTGCCCGGCACCCCGGACCGCGGACCGTTCCAGCCCCGCGACGCCGCCTGGACCGCCGACGGCAAGAGCCTGGTGCTCAGCGCCCGCGGCTCCCGGGCCCCCAACAGCCCGGAGAAACTGAAGCTGGTGGACGTGGCCTCCGGCGCCCACAGCCTGCTCGTCACCGGCCTGCCGGGCCGCCAGAAGGAACCCAGCGTCCAGCAGTCGGTGGACCTCGCGGTCCGGGCACCCGACAGGGCCGCGCCCCTGACCGTGGGCGACTCCGCCACCGTCCGGGTGGACGTCGTCAACCACGGCCCGGCGGCCTCGCCCGGTACCCGGCTGACCGTCGCGCCCCCGGCCGGTGCGACCGTCACCGCGCTCACCGCGCCCGGCGCCACCTGTGACGCCGAGGCACTGACCTGCGCCCTGGGCGTGGTGCCCCCCGGCACCACCGTCCCGGTGACCGTCACCCTCACCGGCGTCACCCCCGGGGACCAGCCGGTGGACTGGTCGGTCACCGGCACCGTCCTCGACCCCCGCCCCAGCGACAACGCCGACCGGACCGTGGTGCCGGTGCGCGCGGCCCCCGAACCCCCGGAGCCCACCCCGACGCCGACACCCACCCCGACACCCACCCCGACGCCGACGCCGACACCCACCCCGACGCCGACGCCGACGCCGACTCCGACGCCGACTCCGACGCCGACTCCGACGCCGACTCCGACGCCGACTCCGACACCGACGGCCACGCCGACGCCCGCACCGCCGGAGCCCCCCGCGCCCCCGGCCGGCCCCGGCGTGCGCGTCACGGCGCAGCCGAACCCCGGCTACGTGGGCGGCCGCGTCGTCGTCACCTACACCGTCCGCAACGGCCGCAACGCACTGGCCACCGGCCTGCGGCTGCGCATCGGCCTCCCCCAGGGCGTCCCCCACAACGGGCCGCCGCCGGGCTGCGACCAGAGCTGGACGTGCGCGCTGCCGGACCTGGCCCCCGGCGCCCGGACCGTTCTCCAGGTCGTCCTCAGCCCCGACAAGGCGCTCACCGACCGGGTGACGGGCAGCCTCACCACGACCGGCACCGACGCCGACCCCCGCGACAACACCGCCGAGCAGCAGCTGCGCATCCTCCAGCCGCGCATCGTCGCCGTCCCGCCGATCGGCAGGCCCGGCTTCGTCACCTCCGTACGCGGCGAGGACTTCCCGCCCGGCGTGCCGGTGCGGTTCACGTGGAAGCCGGGCATCACGGCAGCGGCGGCACCGACCTTCCCGCGCCGCGACGGTACGTTCATCGGCCAGCTGCTGATCCTCGCCAAGGACCAGACCGGCCCCCGGGTCATCACCGCGGCCGGCCCCGGCTTCTCCCCGGTGCAGACGGACTTCCTCGTGGTCAACGGCACGGTGCAGCCGCCCGACGAGGTGACCCGCCGGTGATCCACGAAGTCGACGAGGGGCTGCGCCGGCTGCTGGCGGAGTCCGGCCTGGAGGCGTCGGGCGTGGAGGTGGTGTTCGACTCGCCGACGCGTGACTGGGCGGCGCGCCGCAGCGCGCCCACGGTCTGCGTGTTCCTGTACGACATCCGCGAGGACCACACCCGGCGCGGCAGCGGCGCGGGCGAGGTGTACGACGCGGACGGGTTCGTGATCGCGCGCCGCACCCCGCCGCGCTGGTTCGAGCTGACGTACCTGGTCACCGCGTGGGCGAGCAGGCCGCAGGACGAGCACCGGCTGCTCTCCCAGGTGCTGTCCTGCCTCGTGTCCACCGACTCGCTGCCCCCGCGCCTGCTCACCGGCACGCTCGCCGAACTCGGGCTGCTCGTGGACGTGGACGCGGGGGCCACCGGAATGGACGCACCGGCCGCCTCCGACGTGTGGTCGGCGCTGGGCGGCGAGCTGAAGCCTTCCCTCGGGCTGCGCGTGAAGGCACCGCTGGCGGGCATCAGCAGGGTCACCGCCCCGCCGGTCACCGAGGGGCTCGTCGTGCGCTCCGTACCGCGGGCCGAACCGGACGGGACCGAGGACGCGCGCCGGCTGCGCTACGCAGAGCTGGGCGCGCCGGGACCGGAGGGATTCGGCGGCTCCCGGGAGCGGCCGAAGGCCCCCGCGCGCCGCCGGCGGGGGGAACGGCAGCCGTGACGCACACCCTCCAGCCCGCGCCCACGCCCCCGGCCGGCGCCGGGGCCCCGGCGGGCGCGACCCCGTACCTGTGGGCGCGGCTCCAGCTCATCGAGGAGCGGGTACGGCAGGCCGTGGCGCTCCGGCGGGCCGTCGATCCCGACCCGGACGACCCCTACCGGGGCCAGTACCTCACCCCCGAGGCGGTCATCCGCGTCCTGGACGCACCGCACGGCCCCGCCCTGCCCCCGCCCGCACCGGCCGGTCCCCCGCCCGGCTCGCCGCTCGACGTCCTCGCCACGCGCTTCGCGCTGGCCCCGCTCGACCTGGACCTGCTCCTGGTCGCCCTGGCTCCGGACCTGGACGCCCGCTTCGAGCAGCTCTACGGCTACCTCAACGACGACCTGACCCGCCGCCGGCCCACCGTCGCGCTCGCCCTCGAACTGTGCGGCCACGGCGGGCCGGCGGCCGCGCGGTTCCGGCTCTCCCCCACCGCACCGCTCGTCGCGGGCGGCCTGCTGGAGGTCACCGAGCCCGAACGGCCGCCCCTGTCACGGGTGCTGGCCGTCCCGGACCGGGTCACCGCCCACCTCCTCGGCGACGCCTCCCCCGACCCTCGGCTGGCCGACGTACTGGGCGAGGCCGCCGACGACCCGGCCGTCGACCCGGCCGAACTGCACCGGGCCGTCGCCGCGGCCACGAGCGGCACCGGCCACGTCCACCTGCGCACCCGCGGCGGCGACCCCGCGGGCCTGGCCGCCGCCGCGCTGCGCGCGAGCGGGCTGCGCCCCCTGGCCCTGGACGCGGCGGCACTGACCCACCCCACCCGGGCCGTGCCCGAACTCGCCCGCGCCGCCGCCCGCGAGGCCCGCCTGCTGGGCGCCGGTGTGCTGCTCGGTCCGGTGGAGGAACTGCCCGACAAGCCCGACGAGCGGGCCCGCGTCCTGCGCACCCTGTGCACGGTGCTGCGCGGCATCCCCCTGTTCACGTACGGAGCGGGCGGCTGGGAACCCGCCTGGGCGGCCGACACCCCCGTCACCCTGACGGTGGCCGCCCCCTCCCCCGACCGGCACGTCGTGCGCTGGCGCCACGCGCTGGAGCGGGCCGCCGGAGCATACGGCGCGGGCGGGGACGCCGACGCGCTCGCCCGGTCCGTGTCCGCGCACCGCCTCGACGCCGGACAGCTGCGGCGCGCCGCCGACACCGCGGTGCGCACGGCTGCGCTCGACGGCCGCCCGGTCTCCCCCGACGACCTGCGCTCCGCCGTACGGTCCCAGAACGGCGCGGGGCTCGCCCGCCTCGCCCGCCGGGTGGAGCCCGCGGTGGGCTGGGACGACCTGGTGCTGCCCGGCCCCACCCACCGCCGGCTGCGTGAGCTCGCGGTGCGCGCCCGCCACCGCGACCAGGTGCTCGGCCAGTGGGGCATGCGGCCCGGCGGCGGGCGCGGGCGCGGGGTGATCGCACTGTTCGCGGGTTCCTCCGGCACCGGCAAGACCATGTCCGCCGAGGTCGTGGCGGCCGACCTGGGCATGGACCTGTACGGGGTGGACCTGTCCACGGTCGTGGACAAGTACGTCGGCGAGACCGAGAAGAACCTGGAGCGGATCTTCACCGAGGCGTCGGCCGTCAACGCGGTGCTGCTCTTCGACGAGGCCGACGCGATCTTCGGCAAACGCTCGGAGGTCAAGGACGCCCACGACAAGCACGCCAACATGGAGTCGGCCTACCTGCTCCAGCGGATGGAGTCCTTCGACGGCATCGCCATCCTGACCACCAACCTGCGGGCCAACCTCGACGAGGCGTTCACCCGCCGCCTCGACGTGATCGCGGACTTCCCGGTGCCCGACGCCACCCAGCGGCTGGCCCTGTGGGAGCGCTGCCTGGGCGACCGGCTGCCCCGGGCCGACGACCTCGACCTCGGCTTCTGCGCGGACCGGTTCGAACTGGCCGGAGGCTCCATCCGGGCCTGTGCGGTGACCGCCGCCTACTTCGCGGCCGCGTCAGGTGAGCCGCTGACCATGCCCCAGGTGGTGACGGCGGTCGCCCAGGAGTACCGCAAGCTCGGCCGCCTGGTCCTGGAGGGCGAGTTCGGGCCGTACGTGGACCAGGTCACGCACGTGTGAGCCGGGCGGCGGACGGGCCGGGCGTGCTGCCTGGCCGGTCCGGCGGGGCCGACCGGGAGGGCAGCGTACGTGCCCCCGGCCAGGTCCGAACGCCCCTGCCGTCGGCGACGACCGCCGGAAAGGCTGTGGACAGACCTGATTGCAGAGCCGTGACGCGAAGGAGCGAGCATGCCGACGTACCTCACCCCGGGCGTGTACGTGGAGGAGGTGCAGTCCGGTGCTCGCCCGATCGAAGGGGTCGGCACGGCCGTCGCCGCGTTCGTCGGGTTCGCCCAGAGCGGCCCGTTCCACGAGCCGACGCTGGTCACCAGCTGGGACCAGTACACCCAGCGGTTCGGCGGCTTCACCGAGGGCACCTATCTGCCCCACGCCGTCTACGGCTACTTCGCCAACGGCGGCGGCGCCGCGTACGTCGTCCGCATCGGCGGGTCCGCCCAGGACACCTCCGCACCGGCCGCCCGCACCGGCCTGCCTCACCAGCGCGCGGCGGAGCAGGTCGAGTTCGGCGGCTTCCTGGTCGCGGCGCGGCCGGGCGTCACCGGCGTGAGCGTGGAGATCACCGACGCGGACGGCGAGAACCCTCCCGAGGACCGCTTCAAGGTCCTGGTCCGCCAGGGCGAGCAGGTGGCCGAGAGCTACGAGGTGTCCGCCCGCAAGAACGTCAAGGGCTACCTCGTCACCCAGGCCCGCGCCTCGAAGCTGATCGAGGTCACCGAGCAGCGGGGCGCGGCCCAGACCCGGCCCGCCGGCCAGACCGTGGCCGTCCCCGACGCCCCGGCCGCGCCCGCCGCGACCGGCCACGGCGACGTGTCCCGGCTCGACCCGGCCGAGTACGTCGGCGACGCGGGCGCCCGCACCGGCTTCGCCGGCCTGGAGACCATCGACGAGATCACCATGGTCGCGGTGCCGGACCTGATGAGCGCCCACCAGCGCGGCGACATCGACTCCGAGGGCGTACGCACCGTGCAGCTCGCGGTGATCTCGCACTGCGAGCAGATGGGCGACCGGGTGGCCGTCCTGGACACCCCGCCCGGGCTCTCCGCGCAGCAGGTGCGCACCTGGCGCAAGGACGAGGCGGGCTACGACTCCCGCTACGCCACCCTCTACTACCCGTGGGTGCGGGTCTTCGACCCGGCCTCCGGGCGCAACACGACCGTCCCGCCGAGCGGTCACATCGCCGGCGTGTGGGCGCGCAGCGACGCCGAGCGCGGTGTGCACAAGGCCCCCGCCAACGAGGTGATCCGCGGTGCGGTGGACCTGGAACTGCGCCTGAGCAAGGGCGAGCAGGACCTGCTCAACCCGATCGGCGTGAACTGCGTACGGGCCTTCCCCGGCCGGGGCATCCGGATCTGGGGCGCCCGCACCCTCTCCTCCGACCCGGCCTGGCGCTACCTGAACGTGCGCCGCCTCTTCAACTACCTGGAGGAGTCCATCCTCCTGGGCACCCAGTGGGTGGTCTTCGAGCCGAACGACGACCGGCTCTGGTCGAGCATCCGGCGCAACGTCACCGCGTTCCTGACCGAGGAGTGGCGCCGTGGCGCACTGTTCGGCCGCACGGCCGCGGAGGCGTTCTACGTCAAGTGCGACCGCGACAACAACCCGCAGGAGTCGATCGACCAGGGCCGCGTGGTCTGCGAGATCGGCGTGTCGCCCGTCAAGCCCGCCGAGTTCGTGGTGTTCCGGCTGGCCCAGTTCTCCGACAGCACCAGCCTCGTCGACGAGTGACATCCGGGACGGCCGGAACAGCAAGGAAAGGTGAAGGACAGTCATGGCAGAGGGCGATGCTCTTTCCACCCACATCTTCGGCGTGCAGCTCGGTGGCTACCTGGTCGAGTCGATCCAGGAGATCAGCGGCCTGACCGTCGAGGAGGAGGTCGTCGAGGTCCGCCAGGTCAGCGCGGAGGGCAAGCAGATCATCCGCAAGCAGCCCGGCGCGCGCCAGGCGGGCGAGGTCACGATCACCCGGGGACTCGACAAGAGCAGCGAGTTCACCAAGTGGATCAAGGAGACCCTGAACAACGGGGCCGTCGACACCGCGCGGCAGAACCTCACCATCGAGATCAAGGACTCCACGGGTGCGACCGTCCGCCGCATCCAGCTGATGCAGGGCTGGGCCTCCAAGTGGGAGGGCCCCTCCCTCAAGGCCGGCGAGTCCGCCGCGGCCACCGAGTCCGTGACCATCGTGTTCGAGGAGATCATCGTCGAATGAGGCGCCGTACGGTGACGGCGGGCAACCTGGAGGAGATCCTCCAGGTCACGGCGCCCGCCACGGCCCCGGAGCAGGCGGCGGCACCTCCCGCCGCCCCTCCGTCGGCGCGCGAGGACCACGGGCTGCGCACCGAGTTCGAGTTCGAGCTGCCGCGCGGGTACGTGGACGAGGCGGGCACCGTGCACCGGCACGGCGCGATGCGCCTGGCCACCGCCCGCGACGAGCTGCGCCCCCAGATCGACCTGCGGGTCAAGGAGAACCCGGCGTACCTGAGCGTCGTACTGCTCAGCCAGGTGATCACCCGGCTCGGCACGATCACCGACGTGCACGCCGGGATCGTCGAGCGGATGTACGCGACCGACGTCGCGTTCCTCCAGGACTTCTACCGGCGCGTCAACAGCGAGGGGCACACCCGCGCGGCGGTCACCTGCCCGCACTGCGACGGCGGCTTCGAGGTCGACCTCTCCGGTGGGCGCCTGGGGGAATCGTGACGTACGCCCTCCCCCGGCTCAGGGAGGAGATCGCGTACATCGCCTACCACTTCCACTGGCAGCGCGACGAGATCCTCGACCTGACCCACGGCGAGCGCCAGGAGTGGGTCAACGAGATCGCCCGTATCAACACCCGTGTGAACGAAGGCGGTTGAGCAGATGGCATGGCGGGACAGGCTGCGTCGGCGCGCCGCCGTGCCGGACGCGGCGGCCGCCGGGCGGGCGGCGTCGGCCGGGCCTTCGGGCGGCGCGTCCGCCGCACAGGGCTCCGGCGTGCCGGGCGTACCCGGAGTACCCGGCCTGCCCGGTGACTGGGACGGCGGCTGGCGCATGACCGCGCCACCCGAACTGACCGTGTCGCGCGCGCCGATGGGCGTCAGCGACGGGCTCGCCTTCCGGTCCGGCCTGGCCGCGTGGCGCGATCCGTCGTTCGACACCGGGCTCGCCCACGCCCTGCTGCCGTCCGCCCCGGCCGGTCTCGTACGCGGGGTCGCCCGCCCCGCCGTCCGCCCCGCCACCGCTCGCCCCGACCACAGCGGCGGCGGCCCGCTGCTGCTACGGGCGCTGCGCCCGGCCGAAGCGGACGCCGCGCCCGGGACGGAGGCGCCGGTCGAGCCGGTACGTTCCGCGGCTCCGGCTCAGGCTCCGGCTTCGCCGCGCAAGCGCGACGGCGACACCCCGCAGATCTCGCGCCGTGCGCGATCCGGCGCGCCCTCGTCGAGCGCGACGCCGCCCGGCCCGAGCCCCTCGGGCCCGCGCGGCCCGGCCGCCGATCCGGAGGCGTCCGGATCGGGCGCACCCGCATCCGCGGCGAGCCCGGGCCCGGGCCCGGGCCGATCCCTGCCGAACGCCGTACCGCCGTCCCGCGACGGCAACCGCAGCCGTGCCCGTGCCCAGGACGCCGGCGCCGGCACGCGCGGCTCCGGCGCTGGCGCACCGGGCCCGGTCGTCGCGCGGGCCGCCGCCGACGGGCGAGGCTCCGCCACCGGCGCACCGGGCCCGATGCCGTCCCGTGGCGGCGACCGCGCCCGTGGCCAGGACGCCGACGCCCGCGCGGGCGGGTCCGGCGCTGGCGCACCGGGCCCGGTCATCGCGCGGGCCGCCGCCCGCGGCGAAGCGGGGGAGGTGCACCCGGGGGCCGGGACGTCGGGTACGCCGACGCGCGTGGGCCCGCCGACGCCTGCGCACCGGACCCCGTCGGGGGCGCCGGGCGAGACCGGGTCCGGGTCCGGGTCCGGGTCCGGGTCCGGGTCCGGGTCCGGGTCCGGGTCCGGGTCCGGCGGGGCGCTCGGTACCCGTGGCCTCACGCCCACGCACTCCGCAGCGGTGCTCGGTACTCCCGCTCCTCCCGTGCAGCGGGCCGGGGCGGCGGGCAGCGCCGCCGCCGTGTCCCCTGCCGCGCCCGGCCGTGCGCCGATGCCTCCCCGGTTCCCCCTGGTCCGGCGTATCGCCGTCGTCCCCGGAGCAGCCACCGAAGGAACCCCGGCCCGGGGAGCGTCCGCCGGGCGTACCCCTGCGGCCCCCTCCGGTCGGTCCCCCGCGTCCACGCCGCCCGTCCAGCGGGCCGCGACGAACCCGTCAAGGTCCACCAAAACCCCGGGCTCCACAGGATCCGGGTCCGCCGCGTCCTCGTCCGGTCGGTCCCCCGCGTCCACCGCACCGGCCCAGCGATCCGCGACGAACCCGCCGACGTCCACCAAATCCCCCGGCTCCACGGGATCCGGGTCCGCCACGTCCCCCTCCGGCCCGTCCCCCGCGTCCACCGCACCCGCCCAGCGGACCGCGGCGAGCCCGTCCGGGTCCAGCGGACCCTCGGGCTCCACGGGGTCCGGGTCCGCCCCGGCCACCTCCAAGACCCGTTCCGGCCGGGGCGGCAAGGAGCTGCCCGCCCCAGCGGCCCCTGGCAGCGCCGACACCCCCGGCTCCCGCGGCACCACCGGTACCCCGGGTACCACCGGCTCCCGCACTGCCGACACCCGTAGCACCGCCTCGGGCAGCGCCGGAACCCCGGGCACCACCGGCTCCGGCGGCACAGCCGGCACCACCAGTACCGCCCCGCCCCGCGCGGAAGCGGCGGCGTACGCCGTGGTCCGGCCCCGCGCCGTCGGCCGTTCGCTGACCGTCGCCCGGGTCCCCGCCACGCCCAGGCGGCGCGTGTCCGTCGTACGTCCCACCGTCCCCCCGGCACACGGCGCCGACCCGCACCCCGCCCCCGTGCAGCGTGCGGGAAGCCGTCCACCGCTCGGCGCCCCCCTGGCCGAACTGCCCGCCACAGCCGTGCCGTCGGGCGGCCCCGCAGCGACGGCCGGTTCCGTTCCCGGCCCGGCGATGCCCGTGGTCCAGCGCCAGGCGGAGGCCTCGGCCGACGGTGCGGCCGCTCCCCCCGGCGGTGGGCCGAAGGCCACCCCGGCCGGCTCCGCACCCCGGCCCGAGACGACCCACGGGCCCGGCCCCGGGCCGTCCAAGCCGCGCGTACGCACCGGGCTGGGGGCACCCCTGCCCGCGCTGCCGCCGAGCGCCGCCGTGCCCGCCTCCCCGTCGTCCCCGTCCCGCGCCGCGCGTTCCGCCTCCCCTGCCGACGTCCAGCGCGCGCCGGCGCGTACGTACGCCCCGAACGGCCACGCGCCCCTGCTGGGGGGAGGCGACGTACAACGCCGTACCGCCGAACAGCACTCATCACCGGGCGCCGCGACCCCCGCGCCCCACGCTCCCCGGGGCGGCGGCCCGGCCGGTGCTCCCCCGCTCGTCGAGCGGGCCACCGCCTCGCCGGACCTCCCGGCGCCGCAGCACGCCGCTCCCGCCCGGGGCGGCGCCGCGCCCACGGCGGAGCACCGCGCGGGCGGCTCCGCCACCCCCGCCGGACCCGGCCGTGCCGAGGGGCCGTCCGCGGCCGGAAGCGCCCGCCCGGCCCCGCTCGTCGTCGCCCGCACCGTCAGCGCCCCGGACGGAACCCCGCACCGCACGCCCGACGCGGCTGCGCCCTCCGTGCCCCGCACCCTCCAACTCCTCGCGGCACGGCCCCTGACCCTCGGCACCCGTGACATGGGGAGCGCGGCCGCCCCCGCCGCCGCCCGCCCGGCAAGCCGTCCCGTCGTCGCGGCGCGCTGGCCCGCCTCGCCCGCCGCACCGCAGGTCCAGCGAGCCACGGACGGGCCACGAGGAACGACCGTGCCGACACCCGCACGCGCCCCCGGCCCCCGCTCCGGCTCCGGCTCCCCGGGCCACGCCCCGCGTCCCGCGCACCCCGTGCGTCCGGCGCCGGGCCCGCACCCGGCGCCCGCACCGGGCCCGCCCCTGCCCGTGACCGCCCCGCACGCACCGCCCGTCGCCGTCCAGCCCGCCCTGGCCGCGCCGTCGGCGCAGCCCGTACCCGTACCCGTGGTGCGGCCCCGGCCATCGGCCCCCGCCGCCGTCCCGGGAGCAACCGGCCCCGTGCCACCGGCGACCGGCCCCCACCGGGCGGGCCCGCCACCGGTGCAGCGCGACACGGGTGGCAGCCGGGGCGGCCCCGGGGCGAGGGGTGTCCGGACTGCCGCGCCCGCCACCCGCGGCGGCCGGCCCGAGGGTCCGCACGACGCCGTGCCGCAGGGCGGCGACCTCGACCTGGACGACCTGGCACGCCGCCTGCTCGACCCGGTCGCCCGTCTGCTGCGCACCGAGTTGCGGCGCGGCCGGGAACGCGCGGGCCGGCCCTTCGACGGCCGCCGCTGAGAAAGCTGGGAACGCGCTGAGAAAGCTGAGCACGCGCTGGGAACGCTGAGCACGCTGAGAACACGGACGAACGAGAAACGGACCACGGACCGATGACGGACAACATCTTCGCGACCAGCGTGTTCTTCCGGCTGGCGATCGGCGGCAACGACCTCGGCGCCTTCCACACCTGCTCCGGCATGGGCGCAGAGGTCGAGATGGAGAGCTACGCCGAGGGCGGCAACAACGGCTTCACCTGGCAGCTGCCCGGGCGCGTGACCTGGTCGAACATCACGCTCACCCGGCCCGTCACCGCAGACACCGCGAAGATCGGCCGCTGGCTGGACGAGACGCTGCGGCGGGTCGAGCCCAAGGACGGAGAGATCGTGGCACTGCGGCCCGATCTGAGCCGGATCATCAGCTGGCAGGTGTTCGGGATCGTCCCCGTGCGGTGGCAGGGGCCGTCCTTCGACCCCGCCAACTCCGAAGCGGCGGTGGAGACCTTGGAGATCGCCCACGCGGGCCTGCTGCCCTCCTGACCGCCCGCCACCCCACCACTCCGCCGCCCCCGCCCCTCTCTCCTCGTCCTCGCCGCTCCGGAAGGGAGTCCACGCCATGGCCGCTTCGGCACGCGCCAGCCGCGCCCGGGCCCAGCTCACCCTCAAAGAGCCCCCCGCCTCGGTCGGGGCCAAGCCCGGCGGGACGATCGCGAAGCTCAACCTCCAGTTCAACCCGTCGACCCTGCAGCTCGGCAAGACCACCGAGTGGCGGCGCACCCCGTCCCGGATGGCGGGCCAGTCGGCGCTGCCCGAGTTCGTGGGCAGCGGTCCGCGCACCCTGAGCCTGGAGGTGTTCCTCGACGCCACCGCCACCCACGACAACTCGGTGGAACAGACGGTGGAGAAGCTGATGAAGGCGTGCGTGCCGACCCCGGCCAGCCTCGGCCGCAAGAAGCCGGCGAGCCCCTGGGTGCGCTTCGAGTGGGGCAGCGCGCGGACGACGTCGTTCGACGGGGTCCTGTCGAACCTGTCGGTGTCGTACACGCTCTTCGACGTGGACGGCAAGCCGCTACGGGCCACCTGCTCGCTGTCCATCGAGGAGGCGAGCGTCGACCCGCCCGGCCAGAACCCGACCTCCGGCGCACGCACCGCCCGCAGCACGCACACCGTGGTGGCGGGCGACAGCCTGGCGATGCTGGCCTGGCACGAGTACGGCGACGCGACCGCCTGGCGGGCCATCGCCGAGGCCAACGGCATCGACGACCCCATGGCGCTCGCCCCCGGCACCGAACTCGTCGTGCCGGGCATGCAGGACGCCGGGCACGGCGCCGTCGAGGAGGAGCAGTGGTGAGCACATCCGAATCCGGGGGCCGGTCGTTCGCGGCCGACCCCATCGTGGAGGCACCCGGCGAACTGCCCCCGATCTGGGCGGCGCAGCTGGTGAGCTGTGTGGTGGACGAGAACGTGGGCCTGCCGGACACGGCCGTACTGACCTACCGCGACCCCGACCACGAGTTCCTGCGCGCCACCGGCGTCACCATCGGCTCCCCGCTGCGGGTGTCGGTGATGACCGTGAAGGGACAGGCGCGGGAGCGGCTGTTCAACGGCGAGGTCACGGCCCTGGAGATCGACCGGGACCGCACCGGCTCGTTCACCGTCGTACGCGCCTACTCCAAGGCGCACCGCCTCCAGCGGGGCCGCAAGGTCGTGGCGTACCGGAACATGACGGCCGCCGCCATCGTCCGCAAGGTGGCCGCCGGAGCCGGACTGGCCGTCGGGAAGGTGGAGGCCGCCCCGGTGACGTACAAGCAGCTGTCCCAGGCGAACGTCTCCGACTGGGACTTCCTGCAGTTCCTCGCGGGCGAGAGCGGCGCGCAGGTGCGCGTCGACGACAAGGGGCTGCTCCAGTTCACCAAGCCCGTGAAGGCGTCCGGGGCGCCCGCCCCGTCCACGTCGGCGACGCGCAACCCGATGGTCCTGGAGTACGGGCGGAACCTGCTCGCCCTGCGGGCCTCCCTGTCGGCCGCCGACGGCGCCTCGAAGGTGCAGGTGCGCGGCTGGGACGTGACGACCAAGCGGCCGCTGGTCGCCGAGCAGCCGTCCGTGGTCAGCGACACGGTGGTGCCGGGCCTCAGCCCCCGGTTCGCCGCCCGGTTCGGGAAGTCCGCCGTGGCCGTCACCGACACCCCGTACCGTACGCAGGCCGAGACCACGGCGGTCGCGAAGGCGGCGGCGGACCAGGTCAGCGCCGGTTTCGGCGAGCTGGAGGCGGTGGCCGAGGGGAACCCGATGCTGCGGGCCGGCAAGCCGGTGGCACTCGGCAACGTGGGGCAGGCGTTCTCCGGCCGGTACACGGCGACGGCCGTGCAGCACGTCCTGGAGCCGCACGGCGGCTACCGCACGACCGTATGGGTCAGCGCCAGCCCGGACCGCTCCCTGACCGGCCTGGTGACCGGCGCCAACGCGCCGGGACGCGGCCCCCGCATCCCCGGCCTGGCGATCGGCGTGGTCACGGACGTGCGCGAGCCCAACGGCTCCCAACGCGGCGCGGTACGCCTGAAGTTCCCCTGGCTGGACGACACGTACGTCACCGACTGGGTGCGCACCGTCCAGTGGGGCGGCAAGGGCGGCGGCGGCGTGGTGAGCCCCGAGGTCAACGACGAGGTGCTGGTCGGCTTCGAGCAGGGACTGCTCGACAGTCCCTACGTCATCGGCGGGCTCTACAACGGCGTGGACCAGCCCTCACCGCACGACGTACCGCTGATCGACAAGACCAGCGGCAAGGTCAACCGCCGCTCGGTGGTGTCGCGTTCGGGCCACCGAGTGGAGCTGCTGGACGCGGCGGCACCGGGCCCCTCCGGGCTGCGGCTGGTGACCGGGGACGAGCGGCTCGAAGTACGCATGGACGACCGCCGGGACCGGATCGAACTCACCGTGTACGCGGGCCGCAACCGTCCGCTGACCTCCGTCCTCCTGGACGGGAACGGCATCACGCTGGACGCCCCGCGGGGCACCGTGACGGTGTCCGGCCGTCAGGTGGACATCGACGGCACCGCCGGGGTCAGCATCGGCGGCCGGTCGGTACGGGTGTCCGGAAAGTCCGATGTCACCATCAACGGCGGCCTGCTCGGTGTCCTCAAGGCCCGCCTCATCCGGATCAACTGAGCCCCCATGGCCCTCGTACCCCGACCCGACCGCCTTCCCCCAGGAGCACCCGATGCCAGCCGCAGCCCGTACCGGTGACCCCACCAACCACGCCGGCCGGATCACCACGCCGCCGCCCGGGGCCGCCGCGGCGGTGGCGACGGTACTGATCGGCGGCCTGCCCGCCGCCGTCGTGGGCAGCCTGCACGTCTGCCCCGTCCCGCCGCACGCGGCCCTGGGACCGGCCAACGTGCTCCTGCCCAACCCGGCCGCGGCCACCGCCGGCGTGGTGCTCGTCGGCGGGCTGCCCGCCGCGCGGGCCCGCGACCAGACCGCCTGCGGCGCGATGGTCCTGACCGGCGCCCCGAACGTCCTGATCGGAGGCGTGTGATGAGCGAACGGTTCATCGGCCGCGGCTGGGCCTTCCCCCTGCGGGTCGGGCCCACCGGCGGGATCGCCATGGTCGAGCGGGAACGGGAACTGGAGGAGGCCATCCGCCTGGTGCTGGGCACCGCGCCCGGCGAGCGGCCGATGCGGCCCGAGTTCGGCTGCGGCATCCACGAGTACGTCTTCGCCCCCGGCGACGGCGACACCGCCGGACGGGTCGCCCAGCAGGTCCGCGAGGCACTGGAACGGTGGGAGCCCAGGATCGCGGTGGACGAGGTCGTCGTGGCCTTCGACTCCGTGGAGGCAGGCACCCTCTACATCGATGTGCACTACACGGTGCGCACCACCAACGACCGGCGCAACCTGGTCTTCCCCTTCTACACGATCCCCTCCGAGGAGGGGGCCGAGGAAATGGTCGCGGACTGATGGCCCTGCCCTCCCCCAACCTGGACGACCGACGGTTCCAGCAGCTCGTCGACGAGGCGAAGCGGTACGTGCAGCAGCGCGCCCCGGAGTGGACCGACCACAACGTCTCCGACCCGGGCGTCACGCTGATCGAGACGTTCGCCTACCTCGTGGACCAGCTGCTGTACCGGCTGAACCGGGTCCCGGACAAGAACTACCTGGCGTTCCTGGACCTGTTGGGCATCCGGCTGTACCCGCCCTCGGCCGCCGTCGCCGACGTCGACTTCTGGCTGTCGGCTCCGCAGCCCGACACGGTGACGCTGCCCGCGGGCACCGAGGTGACGACCGCCGCCGGCGAGACCGAGGAGGCCGTGGTCTTCGCCACCACCGACGACCTGCGGATCGTGCCGAGCGAGTTGACGCGCCTGGTCACCGCGCCCCGCACCGGCGAGCAGACCGACCGGACCGGCGCCCTCGCCGAGGGCCGCGGCATACCGTGCTTCCAGGCGGCCCCCGAGCCCGGCGACGCACTGCTGTTCGGCCTGCCGACGGCGGTACCGCGCTGCGTGGTCGCGGTGCGCCTCGACAGCCGCGTCGAGGGCGTCGGCGTCGATCCGCGCCAGCCCCCGCTGGTGTGGGAGGCCTGGGACGGCGGCCGGTGGCAGCGCTGCGAGACCGGCTCCGACAGCACCGGCGGCCTGAACCGGCCCGGTGAGGTCATCGTCCACGTACCGGCCGGGCACGCCGCATCGGTGATCAGCGGGACCCGCGCGGGCTGGCTGCGCTGCCGGGTCACCGAGGCCGAGCCCGGCCAGCCGTTCTACTCGGAGTCCCCGACCGTGCGCGAGGCCGCCGTCTTCACCGTCGGCGGCACGATGGCCGTGGAGCACGCCGAGCGGGTGACCGACGTACCGCTCGGCGCGTCGGAGGGGGTGGCGGGGCAGACGTTCCGGCTCGGCCGGCCGCCCGTACTGCTCGACGGGGAGCCCCCGGTCGTGGAGGTGTCCTCCCCCGAAGGCTGGCAGCGCTGGGACGTGGTGGAGCACTTCGGCCGCTCGGGGCCCGACGACCGGCACGTGCGCGTGGACGCCACCACCGGCGAGTTCGGCTTCCCACCGGTACTGCGCGAGGCCGACGGCACCCTGCGCCCCTGCGGCGCCGTACCGCCCAAGGGCTCCCAGGTCCGCGTGGCCCGCTACCGCACCGGGGGCGGCCCGGCGGGCAACGTCTCCCGCGGGGCGATCTCCGTACTGCGCAGCTCCGTCCCGTACGTCGCCCGGGTCGCTAACCGGGAGGCGGCGCGCGGCGGCGTCGCCGGGGAGACGATCGACAACGCCAAGCTGCGGGCCCCGGAGGCGCTGCGCATGCAGGAACGCGCGGTGACCGCCGAGGACTACGAGATCATCGCCCGCCAGGCGGCGCCCTCGGTGCGCCGGGTCCGCTGTCTGCCCGCCACGGACGGTCCCGGCGGCGCGGGCGGCGCGGGCGGCGCGGGCGCGGTACGGGTCCTGGTGGTGCCGGACGCGGTGGCCGACGAGGGAGACGACCGGCTCCGCTTCGAGCAGCTGATCCCCTCCGACCAGGTACTCGCCAAGATCGCCACGACCCTCGACGAACGGCGCCTGATCGGCACCCGTCTCGTCGTGGAGCCGCCCGTCTACCAGGGCGTCACCGTGGTCGCCCGGCTGTCGGCCCCCGCCGGGGACGCCGACCGGGTGCGCGACGCGGCCCTCGCCGCGCTGTTCCGCCACCTCAACCCGCTGCACGGCGGACCCGACGGCACCGGCTGGCCCTTCGGGCGGCCCGTGCAGTACGGCGAGGTGTTCGGCGTACTGCAACGCGCCATCGGGGACGTCCTGGTGGAGGAGATCCGGATGTTCGCCGCCGACCCGGTCACCGGGCGGCGCGGCGCCCCCGTCGACCGGATCGACATCGGCGCGGGCACGCTCGTCTTCTCCTACCAGCACCAGGTGGTCGTGACGGAGCCGGAGACGGGGGTGTACGGATGAGCCGCGCCGCCGTCCCCGGCCTGCCCAGCCGGCACCCGATCGGTGAGCAACTCCCCGCGCTGTACGCCGACGACGACTTCGCCCAGCGGTTCACGGCGGGCCTGGACACGGTCCTGGCCCCGGTGTTCACGACCCTCGACAACCTGCCCTCCTACTTCGACCCCCGGCTGGCCCCGGCCGACTTCCTGTCCTGGCTGGCCACCTGGGTCGGCGGCGTCGACGATCCCCGGTGGCCGACCGGGCTGCGGCGCGAGGCGGTGGCACGCGCGGTGGAACTGCACCGCCGACGCGGCACCCGGCGCGGCCTGACCGAGGCCCTGCGCCTGGTGCTGGGCGTGTCCGCCGAGGTCAGCGGGGACGGCGCGGCCACCTGGTCCCGTACGGCCGGCACCGAGCTGCCCCCTGCCCCGGCCGATGAGGTCCTGGTACGGGTGTGGCCGCGGCGCGAGGGAGCGGCGCACGCGGTGGACGCCGACCGGGTCCGCTCGCTCGTGCGCGCCCTGTGCCCTGTCCACACGGTCTGCCGGGTGGAGGTCCTGTCCGGGCCGCCCGCGGGTGAAGGGCGGTGACGGCGTTGCGCGCGTGTCCCGTGTGCGGGGCGTCCAACGGCGCGACGGACGACTTCTGCGGCAACTGCGGCGCCTACCTGGGCTGGTCGGACCCCACCCCCACGAACCCACCCCCACCGACCGCACCCCCCTCCGAAGCGCCGGAGGCCCTTCCACCCGACGCCCCGCCGCACACGCCCCCCGCCGCGGTACCGCCCGCCGCCCAGACCGCCGACGGGGCCATTCCAGCCTCGCCGGCGTTTGAGGCGCGGGGCGCGGGGCGGAGCCCCGACACTCAGCCGCACACACCCCCCGCCACATCGCCGCCCGCCCCCCGAAGCGGCAACGGTCCCACCGGGACCACTCCAGCCCCGCCGGCAATCGAGGCGCGGGGCCCACGGCAGAGCCCCGACACCCCGCCGCACACGACCCCCCGGCCCGTCCGCCCCGCGAAGCCCATCGCTCCGCGCCCCGTCGTACGTCCCCCCGTGGTGAGCGACGAAGTCGCCGGCGTGCCCTGCCCCGCCTGCGGCACGCCCAACCCGCCGGACCGCCGCTTCTGCCGCCGCTGCGCGGCCCCGCTGAAGCCCGGCACCGCTCCGCCTCCCCTCCCCTGGTGGCGGACGGTGTGGCCGTTTCGCCGCCGCACACGGGCGGGCTCGGGCCGGCTGGTGCGCTTCCTGGTGATCCTCACCGTGGTGCTGGCCCTGTGCGCGGCCGGTTTCCTGCTGCTGCCCGCCGGACGCCACCTGGTCGAGGACACCCGGGACAAGCTCGCCAAGGCCAAGGCGGTGACCCCGACCCGCGTCGAGGCGAGCGCCGAGCTGCCCGGACACCCGGTCGGCCACAGCACGGACGGGCTCAGCAACCGCTACTGGGGCACGCCCGGCCCCGGCGCCTCGGTGACCTACACCTTCGCCAAGCCGTTCCGCCTGGTCGACGTGATCATCACCAACGGCGCCTCGCCCTCACCCGAGGAGTACGCGAAACAGGGGCGGGCGCTCCAGGTCGACATGGAAGTGACGGCACGGGACGGCCGGACGGTCCGCAAGAAGCTCACCCTGAGCGACAAGCCCGGTCCCCAGACGTTCCCCACCGGCGTCAGCGACGCCACGACGATCCGGCTGACCCTCGGCGCACCCGCCGGGCTGACCCCGGACCGCCATGTCGCCCTGGCGGAGGTGGAGTTCTTCCAGCGGAGCTGACGGCCCGGCGGATCACGCCCCGGATCACACCCCGAATACTCGAACAGAAATTCGATGACGCGCGCCGGTCACACTCGTCGCACCCCAGGCGTCAGGGAGGCAGAACAGCAGAACGGCTGAAGCGACCGGGGCACCCCCGGTCCTCACACCCAGGGGAGAAGAAGCCATGACCGCACCCATCCTGGTCACCGGCGGCACGGGCACGCTCGGCAAGCACGTCGTCCCCCTCCTGCGGGCGGCCGGCCACGACGTACGCGTCCTGTGCCGGACCCCGCGCGAGAACACCACCGGCATCGAGTACTTCGCCGTCGACCTCATGAACGGCGAGGGCATCGACCCCGCCCTCAAGGGCGTCGACACCGTCCTGCACCTCGCCGGCGGCACCAAGGGCGACGACAAGGTCACCCAGAACCTCGTCAACGCCGCCAAGCGCGCCCACGTCAAGCACCTCGTCTACATCTCCGTCATCGGCGCCGACACCATGCCCATCGGCTGGTTCAAGACCCAGCTCGACGCCGAGAACGCCATCACCGGCTCCGGCATCCCCTGGACCATGCTCCGCGCCGCACAGTTCCACGACATCGTCCTCATGATGGGCGAAAAAATGTCCAAGATGCCCATCGTCCCCGCCCCCGGCGGCCTCCAGTTCCAGCCCGTCGACTCCCGCGAAGTCGCCGCCCGCCTCGTCGAACTCACCCTCGGCCAGCCCGCCGGCCGCGTCGCCGACATCGCCGGACCCAAGGTCTACCCCCTCGGCGACCTCCTGCGCAGCTACCTCACCGCCACCGGCAAGCGCCGCCCCCTCCTCCCCATCCGCATGCCCGGAAAGGCCGGCAAGGCCTACCGCGCCGGCGACAACCTCGCCCTCACCGGCACCCTCGTCGGCAAGCGCACCTGGGAGCAGTTCCTCGCCGAGCGCGTCGGTTGAGTACGCCGTACGCCCGCAGCCGCGGGCACGGGCACGGGCACGGGCACGGGTTCCCGGGGCCACGGGACGAGGACGCCCCGGCCCCGGACCCCCGTACCCCCGGCCCCGACAGGCGGGCGCGGGCCCTGGCCGCCCCGCGAGCAGGGACGGCCGCGCGGGGCGCGCGTACGGGCGGGGCCGCCGCGGCCCGTAAATCGGCCGCGGCACCCCGCCCCCGATGGCATGCTGACAGGGTGAACGGACCCGGCATTCAGCTCACCCTCGCCCCCGAACTGCGCCTCTTCGCCCCGCCCAGCCGGCGGGCCGAACGCGTACCGACGACCACCGACGGCGCCTCCAGCCTCGGCCACGTCGTCGAATCGGCCGGCGTGCCGCTCACCGAGGTCGGCCGCCTCCTCGTCGACGGCCACGAGGTCCCCGTCTCCTACGTGCCCCGGGACGGCCAGTCCGTCGAGGTGCTCGGCGTCGACCGGCCCCAGCACGTCCCCGGGGCACCGCTGCGCTTCCTCCTCGACGTGCACCTCGGCACCCTCGCCCGCCGCCTGCGCCTCCTCGGCGTCGACGCCGCCTACGAGAACGAGGACATCGGCGACCCGGCCCTCGCCACCCGCTCCGCCGCCGAACAGCGCGTCCTGCTCTCCCGCGACCGCGGCCTGCTGCGCCGCCGCGAGATCTTCGCCGGGGCCTACGTCTACAGCGACAACCCCGACGACCAACTGCGCGACATCCTGGGCCGCTTCGCACCCGAGCTCGCCCCCTGGACCCGCTGCACCGCCTGCAACGGCCCGCTCCACGCGGCCGACAAGGACAGCGTCGGCGACCGCCTCGAACACGGCACGCACCGCTCCTACGACGTCTTCGCGCAGTGCACCGACTGCGAGCGCGTCTACTGGCGCGGCGCCCACCACGCCCGCCTGGAGCGGATCGTCGACGAGGCCGTCGCCGAGTTCGGCCCGGACGCCGCGCTGGAGCGGACCCGGGCTCAGAAGGCGTAGGCGTCGCCCGTGTCCAGGGCCAGCACCACGTGCTCGTTGTTCGCGTGGTTGCGGTCCGTCGCGCCGCCGTTCCACCAGGTGTCGACCCGGACCACCACCTCCGCCACCGGCTCCCGCAGCTCCAGCGCCAGCCCGATGTGCCGGCCCCGCCCGTGCAGCGGCAGCGGTCCCGTCTCGCACACCACCTCGCGCAGCCCGGCCCGCGCACAGCCGCCCGCCAGGTTCTGCCGGTCGGCGAGATCGGCCGACAGGCGCACCCGGAGGGTCGCGTTCGGCAGCGCCGCCGGCCCGTCGTTCTCCGGGACCAGCCAGACCCGCAGGTGACCCTGGGACAGGGCCACCCTGCCGTGGTAGGCCACGTCCGCCTCCGGGCCGGCCCACGCCGCCCGTGCCGGGCCTCCCGCAGCCAGGACCAGTACCCCGGCCACCACCACACTTCGTACGGCACCACGGCGCACCGACACCACCTCCTCGCGCGAACGCTAGAGCGCACCGGGAGCAACCGGTCAGACCATCACACGAACGAGGGCGCGCCTGCCCCCATCTGCCCACGCACCTTCGAGCCGTACCGATCGCCGTCGATCGCCCGCCGGGACGCCGTCGCCGCGCCCCTCCGCCCCGCCGGGACGGCCGTGACCAGGGACGCGCCACGCGGCCGCTGACCGCCGCCCCGCCCGCCTATGCTGGCGAGGAATCGCCCGTACGAACGAACGAGGAGCCCCGCACATGATCACGGCCACCCGGACCGCCGTAGTCACCGGAGCGAGCAGCGGCATCGGCGCGGCCACCGCCCGGCAGCTCGCCGCCGCCGGCTACCACGTCGTCCTCACCGCCCGCCGCAAGGACCGCATCGAGGCCCTCGCCGCCGAGATCACCGCAGCGGGCCACTCCGCGACGGCCCAGGCCCTCGACGTCACCGACCGCGCGGCCGTCGACGCCTTCGCCGCCGCGCTCGACCGGTGTGACGTACTGGTCAACAACGCGGGCGGCGCCATCGGAGCCGAGCCCGTCGCCACCGGCGACCCCGCCGACTGGCGCACGATGTACGAGGTCAACGTCATCGGCACCCTCAACGTCACCCAGGCCCTGCTCCCGGCGCTCACCGCCTCCGGCGACGGCACGGTGGTCGTCCTGTCCTCCACCGCGGGCCACTCCACGTACGAGGGCGGGGCCGGCTACGTCGCCGCCAAGAACGGCGCCCGCGTCCTCGCCGAGACCCTGCGCCTGGAGATCGTCGGCCAGCCGGTCCGCGTCATCGAGATCGCCCCCGGCATGGTCAAGACCGAGGAGTTCGCCACCACGCGCTTCCGCGGCGACGCCGAGAAGGCGGCCAAGGTCTACGCGGGCGTCGCGGACCCCCTGTCCGCCGACGACGTGGCCGACACCATCACCTGGGCGGTGACCCGCCCCAGCCACGTCAACATCGACCTCCTGGTGGTCCGCCCCCGCGCCCAGGCCTCGAACACGAAGGTCCACCGCGACCTGTAACCACCACCCGGCCCTACGGGACCAGCCCGGCCGCCCTCAGCCGCGGCATCAGGGCCGCCGGCTCCAGCCCGGCGGCCCTCGCCACGTCCAGCGCCCGCTGGAGGTCGGCCGCCGGCGTGGGCGTGAAGTGCAGCAGCACGATGTCGCCGCGGGGCCTGCGGATCCCGGTTCCACCCGTCGTCGATGGTGATGAAGACGACCTTCTCCGGTGTCGGCACGTGCGACACGACGGGCGGCAGCCCCACCCCCGCCTGAGCCGACCCGGCGGCCCCGAGGGCGAGCGACAACGACGCGAGCCCGGTGAGAAGCGCGCGGGATCTCCCCATGCCGCTCTACCCTGGAGATCAACTCGATCATCAACCCTCCTGCCACAAACGGAGGTTGACGACCCACGCACCCCAGGTCCGTATCGGTGAATCCTCGCGGAATGTCGTCGACCACACCTACGGCCCGAAAGCGTGAGCCGCGAGAAGGAGCAAGCCGTGAACATCTCGCAAGCCGCCGACCGCCTCTCCCGGGAACTCCCCTGCCACCGAGTGGAGATCCTCCAAGGACGGCTCACCGCCACACCTCACGCCGACGGAACCCACGCACTCATCCTGACCAGACTGATCACCACCTTCCACGCCGCCGGGGCCCGACAGGCCGGTCTCAAATACCTGCAGGCCATCGGCCTCTGGCTGCCCACCGGCCCCGACGACTTCGCCATCCCGGACTTCTCCCTCGTCGCGGCCGACTTCCAGAACAGCCACGTCGAGAACAACTGCTACGCACCCACCAGCTTCCGCATGGTCGTCGAGGTCACCTGGTCCCACTGGTCCGACGACCTCGGCACCAAAGCCGAGTGCTACGCCCAGGCCGGCATCCCCGTGTACCTGGTCGCCGACCGACGCCACGACGAAGCCGTGCTCCACACCGACCCCACGGAGGCGCATACCGCTCCCGCAAGGCCTTCAAGCGCGGCACGTCCGTCCCCCTCCCCGAATCCATCGGCATCCCCCTCGAACTCCCCGTTGACCGCCTCCTCGACGGGGACGAAAGCTGAGCCAGCCGAGCCCTTTCCAGGCCATGTGACATTCCGCCATACGTTCGAGTGAACGGCGTCCGATCCACCTACGGCACGCCAAGCCCCCACCTAGGTTCAGCCACAACACAAACGGCCCCCGACCGGGATGGCACTCCCGGCCGAGGGCCTCACCAACAGGGAAGAAGGACTTCCTCATGGCTGACCAGGACCCTAGCGCCTCCGCACGCTTCATGAACCTCGAAGACCCGTGCTACGCCTACATGTTCGGCTTCCTCCAAGCCGATGGCCACCTCGCGCAGGGCAAGGGACAGAAGGGCAAACTCACCGCTGAGATCAACGCACGGGATATCCACATCCTCCGCGAGTTCCAGCAGCTCACGCCCTACTACAGCTCCATCATCGAGCGCGTCCGCAGCACGAACTTCGCCGCCCGCGCCCATTCGGCAACCTGGACCGTCTGCTCACTCGAAGCCAGGACCATCGTCAACGAGCTCGGGATCCCCTACGGCAAGAAGTCCCTGACCATCAAACCGCCGCGTGCGGACTTCTCCCGCCCCGATTACCTCCGGGGAATCATCGATGCGGACGGGTCCCTCGGCTGGACCGCCCAGGGATTCCCCTTCCTCTCCCTGACCTCGGCCAGCACAGCGATCGCCGCCTACCTGTGCCACTACGGCAAGAAGGTCACCGGAACAGAGCGCACGATCTCACGCAACACGCGAGATGGCGTTTACAACGTCTGCTACTACAAGGAGACAGCTCAGCAGCTAGCCGCACACTTCTACTACGACGACTGCCTCGCGCTCGCGCACAAGAAGGCGAATGCGGAGGCGATCCAGGCCTGGGTTCGTCCTGCGACGATGCGGATCGCTCCGCCGCGACGCCGCTGGACCCCGCAGGATGACCAAGAACTACTGGGGTTGAACGATCCGGCAGCCGCCGGCATCGCCCTCAATCGAACCGAGAAGAGCTGCTCCGTGCGCCTGTGGCGTCTGCAGAACGGCCGCATCTGAGCGAGAGCAACACGGAGGGGCCCGGACCTGATCGCGTGATCGGTCCGGGCCCCTCTGCTCGCCAGACAACTGGGCCGGACCTCAACCTTTGACGCAGATGACCTGCTTGAGCTTGGCCACGACCTGGACGAGGTCGGTCTGCTGGTCGATGACCTGCTCGATCGACTTGTACGCGCCCGGGATCTCGTCCACGACGCCCGAGTCCTTGCGGCACTCCACGCCCTTGGTCTGCTCCGCCAGGTCCCGCGCAGAGAACCGCTTCTTCGCCGCCGTCCGGCTCATCTTCCGGCCCGCGCCGTGCGAGGCGGAGTTGAAGGACTTCTCGTTGCCGAGGCCCTTCACGATGTACGAGCCCGTGCCCATGGAGCCCGGGATGATCCCGTAGTCGCCGCTGCCGGCCCGGATCGCACCCTTACGCGTCACCAGCAGGTCCATACCTTCGTACCGCTCCTCCGCCACGTAGTTGTGGTGGCAGCTGATCTCCTGACCGAAGGAGACCTTCGCCTTCCGGAACTCCCTGCGGATGACCTCCTTGGAGAGGCTCATCATCGCGGCGCGGTTGTACTTGGCGTACTCCTGCGCCCAGAAGAGGTCGTTGCGGTACGCCTCCATCTGGGGCGTGGCCGCGAGGAACACCGCCAGGTCACGGTCGACCAGGTTCTGGTTGTGCGCGAGACCCCTGGCCACTCCGATGTGGTGCGCGGCGAGTTCGTTGCCGATATTCCGGGAGCCCGAGTGCAGCATGATCCACACCGAATCGGACATATCTACACAAAGCTCCCAGAAGTGGTTGCCCGTTCCGAGCGTTCCGATCTGCTTCGCCGCACGCTCCCGCCGGTACTTCACCGCATCCGTGATGTAGTCGAACCGCTTCCAGAGGTCGTCGTACCCCTCCACCGAGAAGCCGTACAGGCGCGACGGGTCCACCGCCTCCTTGTGCAGGCCCATGCCCACCGGAATCGCCTGCTCGATCTTCGACCGCAGCTTCGACAGGTCCCCCGGCAGGTCGTTCGCCGTCAGGGACGTCTTCACCGCCGACATGCCGCAGCCGATGTCCACGCCCACCGCCGCCGGGCAGACCGCGTCCTTCATCGCGATCACCGAGCCGACCGTGGCGCCCTTGCCGTAGTGGACGTCGGGCATGACGGCCAGGCCCTTGATCCACGGGAGGGTGGCGACGTTGTGCAGCTGCTGCATCGCGCCCGCTTCGACCGACGCCGGGTCGGTCCACATCCGGATGGGGACCTGCGCCCCTGGTACCTCTACATACGACATGTTGTCTCAATCCCCCGAAAGCCCAAGAAAAGTCTCTATACGCAAAAAGCCTCGCTCTTGGCCCCAAATACGACAGAGGACCGGCGCCAGCACCAGCGTGTGCGATAGACATTGTGTCCATCCGCGCCCGAGTCGCGGCAACGCATTTTCCTGACCGCCGGGCAGCCGGCCGGTCGAAGGGAGCCATTGGACGTGCAGCGCAAGGCGGTACGGGGAGTCCTGCCAGGCATCGCGATGCTCACCGCGCTCCTGGCCGGCGCGGCCGGTCTGGCCGCGTGCACCGGCGGGGGCGACACCAGGAGCACCAGCGACTCGAAGCCGGGCGGCAGCACCGCCGCACCCCCGGCGCCCCCCGGGAAGTACCGCAGCCTGCCCCAGCCCTGCAAGGCCGCCGACGCCAAGCGGGTCAAGGCCATGCTCCCGGCCGGGGACTCCCTCACCGAGGAGCAGCGCCAGCAGCTGTACGCGGGCACCGCCGACGCCTCGTTCGACGGCGACCGGCGCGTGGGCTGCCGCTGGACCGCGCAGACGCCGGAGGAGACCCGGCTGCTGTCGGTCGGCTTCGAGCGCGTGGTCTCGTACGACCGGGCCGTCGCCAGCGACGACGACAAGGCGCGGCAGGTGTACGTACGCCAGCTCACGGATGCGCACCTGCCGTTCCCCGGGCCGGCGACGACCCCGACGGCCCCTACGGCCCCGACGTCGCCGGCGCCCACGCCGAGCACGGGCGCCGCGGGCGGCGGCTCGGCTCCTCCCGCGCCGGGGACCCCGGCCCCCGGCGGCAGTCCGTCCGGCAGCCCGTCCGCCGGCCCCGCCAACCCCTCCGGCAGTCCGGCCGCGACCCCGAGCGGCAGCCCCTCGCCCCCGCCCGAGCTGGGCTCCCGGGTCCTGGAGGGGCTGGGGAACGACGCGTTCCTCGACGACAAGCTGAGCCCCGCCGGGGCCACGGCGGCTCAGTCCCGCACCGTGCGGATTGTGTTCCGTACCTCGAATGTCATCGTCACCGTCGAGTACAGCGTGCAGCCCGCGCTGCCCGGAACGGTCCCCCCGAGTACTGAAACCCAGGAAAGCGCACAGGAGTTGGCGCAGGCACTGGTCGAGCGTTTCAACGAATGAGCGGTGCGCGCCGCGGCCCGGCGTGACGGCGCGCACAGCAGCCGGTCACCCGGTCGGGCTACCGTTGCCCGGGTTCCGCGCCCGAAGAAGACCCACTGAGCTACTGAAGGAAACATGCACCGATCAGCCTCGCGCCTCACTCGCGTTCTCGCCTGCGCAGCCGTCCCGGTGATCCTCACCGTTGCCGGGTGCTCCTCCGATTCGGGCAAGGCCTCGGGCTCGGACAGCGACAAGAAGTCCGGTTCCTCCGCTTCCGCCAAGCCGAGCGCGAAGCCGTCGCCCACGCTGGAGAAGGCCGCGTTCGCGACGCTGCCCGACCCGTGCAAGGCGGTCCAGACGAAGACCGTCGAGTCGCTCGTTCCGGAGGCCAAGGACAAGAACGGCACCGCGACCAAGTCGAACGACCTGGCCAGCCGCGCCAGCTGCTCCTGGAACGGTCTGGACGAGGACGGCCTGAAGGGTTCGCAGTACCGCTGGCTTTCGATCTCCCTCTTCCGCTACGACTCGCACGCCTCGCTCGGCGCCGCGAACAAGCGTGCCGAGGAGCAGTTCACCAAGCAGGTCGAGGCCGCGAAGGCGTCCGAGGGCGCGCAGAACGTCAAGGCCGAGGAGGCCGGCGGTATCGGTGACCAGGGGAGCTCGGTCACGTACAGCGTGAAGAAGGACGTGGACTTCTTCAACACGACGATCGTGGCGCGCACCCAGAACGTGGTGATCACGCTGGACTACAACGGTGCCGCGTACGAGGGTGCCGGTGCGCCGGACCAGGCGAAGCTGCTCCAGGACGCGATCGCGGCGGCGAAGGAGGCAGTGGGATCGGTCGACGCGGCCAACCAGCAGAAGCAGCCGGAGCAGCAGCCCTCGCAGGAGGCTTCGCAGCAGCAGTCGGCGCAGCCCGCGCAGTAGGGCCGGCGGCGGGTCCTCGCGGGGACCGGGGGCCTACCGGAGCGCTGACATCCAGTCACCCGTACGCTGTGCCTGCCGCAGCTTGGTAAAGGCTCGGTAAGGGCCCGACAAGGGGAGGGGATCGCGCGTGGCCGCGATGGAGCTGACTCGTACGCACCGGATACTCATCGGCGTCGTGGTCGCGGGAGCCGTGGTCATCGCCGGGATCGGCTTCGCGGGCTCGTACGCCGCGGTGCGGACCCTCGCCCTGCAGAAGGGGTTCGGCAGCTTCTCGCTGGTGTTCCCGATAGGCATCGACGCGGGCATCTGCGTGCTGCTCGCGCTGGACCTGCTGCTGACGTGGATGCGGATACCCTTCCCGCTGCTGCGCCAGACGGCGTGGCTGCTGACGGCGGCGACGATCGCCTTCAACGGGGCGGCGTCCTGGCCGGACCCGCTGGGCGTCGGCATGCACGCCGTCATCCCGATCCTGTTCGTGGTGACGGTGGAGGCGGCCCGGCACGCGGTGGGCCGGATCGCGGACATCACCGCGGACCGGCACATGGAGGGTGTGCGCATCACGCGCTGGCTGCTCTCCCCCGTCCCCACCTTCAAGCTGTGGCGCCGGATGAAGCTGTGGGAGCTGCGCTCCTACGAGCAGGCGGTCGGCATGGAGCAGGACCGGCTGATCTACCAGGCGCGGCTGCAGGCCCGGTACGGGCGCTCGTGGCGGCGCAAGGCGCCGGTGGCGGCGCTGATGCCGCTGAAGCTGGCCCGGATCGGCGTACCGCTCGCCCAGACGGCTCCGGAGGGTCTGGCGGCGGCGGGCATCGACCCGGCGCTGCTGCCCCCGGCGGCCGCCGCCTCCCCGGCGCCGGCCCCGGCGTCGGCCCCGGCGCTGGTGGCGGGAGGCGCGCAGGCCGGCCTGGCGGCCGGTCCGCAGGCAGGTCCGCAGGCAGGTCACCCGCAGGCCGGGCACCCGCAGGCCGCCTCCGTCCCGGGCGCCGGGCTGTCCGACGGGCCCGAGGCCGGTGCGCAGGTGGCCGGCGCGCCCGTCACCCATGCGCAGCCGCCCTTCGCGGTGGATCCGACGGCCATGCCCGCGGCGCACAACAGCGCCTGGTTCGCCGCGCCGCTGGCCCCGCAGGCGGCGTACGCGGGGGCCTACAACCCGCAGTACGTCGAGGGCCTGGAGCCGATCCCGGTCATGCCCCCGGCGGGCCCGGAGGACCAGCAGGTCCAGCAGCCGGACCTGCCGATCCCGGCCCCCCGCCAGGAGGAGGCCCAGGGTGCCGAGCCGGTGGACGGGCCTGACGAGGCCGAGTTCGCCGAGGTGGCGTACAAGGTGTTCCGGGCGCTGGTCGACGAGCAGAACGACTTCCCGACGGCCGAGGCCCTGGACATACACCTCTCGGACGGTTACGACGTGACCCACCCGCGCAGCGGCTCGCTGCTGCGGCGGATGATCCCGGCGTTCAAGCAGCGGTACCAGAAGGACCTGGAGAACGAGCACATCGCGTAAGCGACGCGCGGCGGCCAAGCGGAAGGGCCCGCACCCCGAGGGGTGCGGGCCCTTTCACATGCCGGGCTCGGATCAGATGCCCGTGCGGGCTCGGATCAGATGCCGGTGCGGGCTCAGACGGCGAGCAGCTTGCGCACGCGGTCCGCGCCCACCGCCAGCAGCAGCGTGGGCAGTCGCGGGCCGGTCTCCCGGGTCACGAGGAGCCGGTAGAGGAGCGCGAAGAAGGTCCGCTGGGCGACCTTGAGCTCCGGCGTCGGCTTGGCGTCGGGCTCCAGGCCGGCCATCACCTTCGGCACGCCGTAGACGAGGGTGGTCAGCCCGTCGAGGGACCAGTGCGAGTCCAGGCCGTCCAGCAGCCGCCGCAGCGACTCGCGGCCCTCGTCGTCCAGGGAGGACAGCAGCTCGGTGTCGGGCTCCTCGCGTACGAGGGTCCGCTGGTCGGCCGGGACCTGGGTGGTGATCCAGTTCTCGGCGCGGTCCAGGCGCGGCCGTACCGCGTCGAGGGAGGTGACCGGCTGCGACGGGTCCAGGTCGGTCAGGATGCGCAGGGTCTGCTCGTCGTGGCCGCCGGTGATGTCGACGACGGACGCGAGCGTCCGGTACGGCATCGGGCGCGGGGTGCGCGGCAGCTCGGTGGCGGCGGTGCGGACGGCGCGGGCGTGCGCGGCCGCGTCGGCGGGCAGCACGGAGCCGTCGGCGACCTTGGCCTCCAGCTTGTCCCACTCGTCGTAGAGCCGCTGGATCTCCTGGTCGAAGGCGATCTTGAAGGACTGGTTCGGGCGGCGGCGCGCGTACAGCCAGCGCAGCAGCTGCGGCTCCATGATCTTCAGCGCGTCGGCCGGGGTGGGGACCCCGCCCTTCGACGAGGACATCTTGGCCATGCCGCTGATGCCGACGAACGCGTACATCGGTCCGATCGGCTGCTCGCCGCCGAAGATGTGCACGATCTGGCCGCCGACCTGGAAGGAGGAGCCGGGCGAGGAGTGGTCGACGCCGGAGGGCTCGAAGACGACGCCCTCGAAGGCCCAGCGCATCGGCCAGTCGACCTTCCAGACCAGCTTGCCGCGGTTGAACTCGCTGAGCTTGACCGTCTCGGTGAACTCGTCCTCGGTGCAGACGTAGGTCATCTCGGTGGTCTCGTCGTCGTACGAGGTGACCTTGGTGAAGTCCTTGCCGCACTGGCCGCAGTACGGCTTGTACGGGAAGTAGCCGCCCTCGGCGCTGCTGCCGTCGTCCTCGGCTGCGGCGCCGGAGCCCTCGGCGGCCTCCAGCTCGGCCTCGTCGACCTGCTTCTGCTGGGGCTTCTTGCCGCCCGGCTTCTGCTTGGTGCGGTACTGGTCGAGGACGGCGTCGATGTCGCCGCGGTGCTTCATCGCGTGGAGCACCTGCTCGCGGTACACGCCGGAGGTGTACTGCTCGGTCTGGCTGATGGGGTCGTACTCGACGCCCAGCTCGGCCAGCGCCTCGACCATGGCGCCCTTGAAGTGCTCGGCCCAGTTCGGGTGGGCGGAGCCCTCGGGGGCGGGTACGGCGGTCAGCGGGCGGCCGATGTGCTGGGCGTGGGACTCCTCGCTGACACCGGGGATGCCCTTGGGCACCTTGCGGTAGCGGTCGTAGTCGTCCCACGAGATGAGGTGGCGGACCTCGATGCCGCGGCGGCGGATCTCGTCGGCGACCAGGTGCGGGGTCATGACCTCGCGGAGGTTGCCCAGGTGGATGGGGCCGGAGGGGGAGAGTCCGGACGCGACGACAAGCGGTTTGCCGGGGGCTCGGCGCTCCGCCTCGGCGATGACCTCGTCCGCGAAACGGGAGACCCAGTCGGTCTCGGTGCTGCTCTGCGCCACGACACGTCCTTCTATCTCGAATGCTGGCTTCAGCCATTCTCCCAGACGGAAGTGGCCGCTCCGAGGTTGCTCGGCGCTCCACTTATCCCGGGAAACGGACAGCCCCCGCGTGGGATACTCGGCACTTGTCGGAACACCCAAGTGCACCCACCGGCACACCCTCACAGGAACGGCAGCTCATGGCCTCGGTCCCTTCCCTCGCTTCTTCCGTCAATCAGCGCGTCGCGGACGCCCTCGCCTCCGCCATGCCGGAGGCCGGTGCCACCGACCCGCTGCTGCGACGAAGCGACCGGGCCGACTTCCAGGCCAACGGGATCCTGGCCCTCGCGAAGAAGGCGAAGGCCAACCCGCGCGAGCTGGCGACGACCGTGGTCGGAGGCATCCCGACCGGTGACCTGATCCAGGAGATCGAGGTCTCGGGCCCGGGCTTCCTCAACATCACGATCACCGACAGGGCGATCATCGAGACCCTCGCCGCGCGGGCGGGCGACGACCGCCTCGGCGTGCCGCTCGCCGCGAAGCCGGGCACCACGGTGATCGACTACGCGCAGCCGAACGTGGCCAAGGAGATGCACGTCGGCCACCTGCGGTCCGCCGTGATCGGCGCCGCGATGGTCGAGATCCTGGAGTTCACGGGCGAGAAGGTGATCCGCCGCCACCACATCGGCGACTGGGGCACCCAGTTCGGCATGCTCATCCAGTACCTGCTGGACCACCCGCACGAGCTGGACCACAAGGCGGGCGAGGAGGTCTCCGGCGAGGAGGCCATGTCCAACCTGAACCGCCTCTACAAGGCCTCGCGCGCGCTCTTCGACTCCGACGAGGAGTTCAAGACGCGGGCCCGGGCGCGCGTGGTGGACCTCCAGGCCGGCGAGCCGCAGACCCTCGCCCTGTGGCAGCGGTTCGTGGACGAGTCGAAGATCTACTTCTACTCCGTCTTCAACAAGCTGGACATGGACATCCAGGACCCGGACGTGGTCGGCGAGTCCGGCTACAACGACATGCTGGTGGAGACCTGCAAGCTGCTGGAGGACTCGGGCGTCGCCGTCCGCTCCAACGGCGCGCTGTGCGTGTTCTTCGACGACGTCAAGGGCCAGGACGGCAACCCGACCCCGCTGATCGTCCAGAAGTCCGACGGCGGTTTCGGCTACGCCGCGACCGACCTGTCCGCGATCCGCAACCGGGTGGGCGAGCTGGGCGCGACCGAGCTGATCTACGTGGTCGACGCGCGGCAGTCCCTGCACTTCAAGATGGTCTTCGAGACGGCGCGCCGCGCGGGCTGGCTGAACGACGAGGTCAAGGCCGTGCAGCTGGCCTTCGGCACCGTGCTCGGCAAGGACGGCAAGCCGTTCAAGACCCGTGAGGGCGAGACGGTCCGGCTGGTGGACCTGCTGGACGAGGCCGTGGAGCGGGCGACGGCGGTCGTGCGGGAGAAGGCCGAGAAGGTGGGCCTGACCGAGGCGGAGATCGTCGAGAACGGCCAGTACGTGGGCATCGGCGCGGTGAAGTACGCCGACCTGTCGACCTCGGCCGCGCGGGACTACAAGTTCGACCTGGACCAGATGGTCGCGCTGAACGGCGACACCTCCGTGTACCTCCAGTACGCGTACGCCCGGATCAAGTCCATCCTGCGCAACGCGGGCGACCGCAAGGCCGTTCCCCACCCGGAGCTGGCACTGGCCCCGGCCGAGCGTGCGCTGGGCCTGCACCTGGACCACTTCGGCGAGCTGATCGCCGAGGCGGCCGCGGATCACGCCCCGCACAAGGTGGCCGCGTACCTCTACCAGCTGGCCTCGCTGTACACGACGTTCTACGACCAGTGCCCGGTCGTGAAGCCCGAGCCCGAGCTGACTGTGGGCGAGAACCGCCTCTTCCTGTGCGAGCTGACGGCCCGCACCCTCAGCAAGGGCATGTCCCTCCTCGGCATCCGGACCCCCGAGAAGCTCTGACGCACCACCCGACGGCCCCCGGCGCACCCGCCCCGGGGGCCGTCGCGTTCCCCGGCCCGGGCCGGGGACGGAGGGCCAGGGAGTGTCGTCAAAGTGGCGTCGGCCGCCCGTAGGGCGGTGCTGTCGGGGTCTGGTGCTTGCGATCGCAAGGCGGAGGAGGGAGTCGATGCGGAGCATCGGCGGCCGCCGCGCCCGCCGCGGTCCAGCCCGGCGTCACCGCCTCGGCGGACAACACCGAGACGATCATCACGGGTACCACCGGGCTGAACCGGGGCGAGGCCTGGTTCTCGCCCGACGGGCAGACCATGCTCGTGCAGCAGACCGACGGGCACGTCGTGCTCTACCACCAGGGCCGGGCCATCTGGACGGCCGTCGGCAGCTACGGCTACGGGAACACCTTCTACATGCAGGCCGACGGCAACCTCGTCTCCTACGACGCCGCCATGCGCCCCCTGTGGAACAGCGCCACCGACCGCCACTGGGGCGCGCACCTGGCGATCCAGAACGGCGGCAACCTGGTGGTGTACTACGGCTCCACCCCGCTGTGGTGGTCCAACTTCCGGCCGGGCGGCCCGGTGGACCCGGACCCGGGCGAGTGCAACCCGAGGCCGGGCCGGCTCTGCCCGTAGTCCTCACGTCCACCGAGGTGGTCCTCGCCTCCGCCCCGCCGCCGGAGCGGCCCCCGCAGCTGTTGCCGGGACCGTACGTATTTCGCAATCCCGTAGCTCTCTGCAAGCACCTCCCGTCTCACTAACCTTGGCGCCTCCCAAGGGGTTTGGGGTGGATCCGGGCGACTGTCCGGATCCCGGGGAGGTAAAGAGCATGCAGTTCAAGCGCATGGCCGTCGTGGCAGCAGCAGCGGTGGCCGGCCAGACGCTACTGATGGCCGCACCGGCGGTGGCCGAGGACCAGCCGGCGGTGACCGTGCCGGACGCGGTGCCCGCGGACACCGCCGAGGCGGCCGGATCACCGGCCCGGGCGGAGGCACCGGCGAAGGCACCGCCGAAGGAGCAGGCGAAGGAGCAGGCGAAGGACAAAACCCAGGCGAAGGACAAGGCCGGGGAGGAAGTCGGGGAGAAGGCCGAGGGGAAGGCCGGGGGGACGGGGCAGGCCGCGGAGAGCGGCGTGCAGGAACCTGCCGCCCGCGCCGTGGCCGCCGCGCCGGAGGTGCCCGACGTCCCGGCCGTGCCGGAGGCGCAGGCGCAGCCGCAGACACAGGCGCTGCCCGAGGCCGCGGCCGAGGCAGCCGAGGCTGTGGAGGAGGACCAGGACACCGGGTCCGACCGGATGCTGATGGGCCCCGAGGTCACCGTCCAGGGCATCCCCGCGGACGGCTTCAAGGCCGACGGCAGCTGGACCGCGCTCACCGTGACCGTGGACAACTCGGGCCACGTCGCCGTACCGGGCTACACCCCGATGCTGGGCGTCTCGCAGGCCGCGGGGCAGTTCGCGCCCGCCCACGTCAAGGTCGAGTACCGCACCGCGGGCGGGCCGTGGACGGCTGCCGTCCAGGACTCGGCGTCGGCCCCCGCACTGGGCTACGCCCTCGGCGGCGGCGCCGCGGTGCCCTCCGGCGAGGTCCAGACGATCGAGGTCCGGATCAGCTTCGCCGCGGACACCCCGGTCGTGCCGTTCGACCTGACGGCGGACGGCAGGAGCCGGGTCGGCACCTCCACCGGCACCTCTCCCACGTCCTCGTACGCGACCAGGATCGCGGGCGCGCCCGGCGGTGACGAGGATCCGCTGTTCACCGAGGGTCCCGCCCTGACGGTGAGCGGGGTGCCGGGATCGGTCAGGGCGGGCGGCGACTGGACGGACCTCTCGGTCCGGGTGGACAACACGGGCAAGGGCGAACTGGCGGCCTTCGACCTGGGACTTGTCCTGGCCCGGCCCGACTTCGTGTCCATGCAGGCCTCGCAGATCACGGTCGAGGTGCTGCGGGCGGGCGCGGACGGACAGGCCGCGGCCTGGCAGTCCGTCGAGATCACGTCGGACGAGGACGGCTACTTCTTCGCGGGCGGCCTCGCGGGCGGCCCGATCGCCGCCGGTGCGGCCTTCGACGTCCCGGTCCGCGTCCGCTTCTCCGCCGACGCCCCGACCGGCTCGGTCTCCTTCTTCGCCTGGGGCACGTCCCAGGTCGACGCGGAAACACCCCCGCCGTGGGCCGGCTCCCGCTCGAAGCGACAGCTGACGACCCTCCTGGAACCCGCCACCGTCCCGGGCGGCGAAACCCCGGGCGGCGGCACCCCCGGGGGCGAGACGCCCGGCGGGGAAACCCCGGGCGGAAGCACCCCTGGGAGCGAGACCCCGGGCGGGGAAACCCCGGGTGGCAGCACCCCCGGGGGCGAGACCCCGGGCGGGGAAACCCCAGGTGGCAGCACCCCTGGCGGCGGGACACCCGGCGGGGAGACTCCCGGCGGCGGCACCCCCGGTGGGGGCACCCCAGGCGGCGAGACGCCCGGCGGGGAAACCCCGGGCGGTGGCACCCCCGGGAGCGAGACGCCGGGCGGGGAAACTCCGGGCGGCGGCACCCCTGGGGGCGAGACACCCGGCGGGGAAACCCCCGGGAGCGAGACACCCGGCGGAGAGACCCCGGGCGGAAGCACTCCCGGTGGAGGCACACCTGGAGGCGAGACCCCGGGCGGAGGCGCCCCCGGTGGGGAGATCCCCGGAGGCAGCACACCCGGAGGCGGAACCCCGGGCGGAGGAACCCCAGGGGGCGGGACACCTGGCGGAGGAACCCCCGGGAGCGAGACACCCGGCGGAGAGACCCCGGGCGGAGGCGCCCCCGGTGGGGAGATCCCCGGAGGCAGCACACCCGGAGGCGGAACCCCCGGAGGCAGCACACCCGGAGGCGGAACCCCGGGAGGCGGCACACCCGGTGGGGGCACCCCCGGAGGTGGAACCCCCGGCGGCAACGTGCCGAAGCCGAACGGTGGCACCAGCACCCCCGGCACGGGCACCGGCACGAGCACCGGCACCGGCACCACCGCGAGCGGTGGCGGGCTGGCCGCCACCGGGTCCGACCCGGCCACCACCTGGGCCCTCGGCGGCGCAGGTACGGCCCTGGTCCTGGGCGCGGCCCTGGTCGCCGGCACCGGACGCCACCGTCGCCGCACCACGGCCTGACGCATCCCACCCCCGCCTCCGCCCGGCGGCAGGCAGGGGCCGTCCTCGTTCCCGGCTTCACCCGTACGGCCCGGTTCGGGCCGTACGGGCCGGGTAGGGGACGGCCCGTCCAACCCCACCCCTTCCCCGGAGGCCTCCGTGCCCGACATGAACGGCCCCTACAAGCCCGGCACCCCGTGCTGGATCGACCTCATGGTTCCCGACCAGCAGGCGGCCCTCGACTTCTACTGCGACCTCTTCGGCTGGCAGGGCGAGATCGGCCCGGCCGAGACGGGCGGCTACTCCGTCTGCACCCTCAAGGGGAAGCCCGTCGCCGGGATCATGAAGGCGATGAACCCGGACGGCACCGTCCCCGACCCGATGCCGCCGACCGTGTGGACCACGTACCTGGCCACCGACAGCCTCGACTCGACCCTGAAGTCGGTCACGGACGCGGGCGGCACGGTGATGATGCCCGCCATGGACGTCATGGAGCTCGGGCGGATGGCCGTGATTGCCGACCCGACCGGCGCGGTCGTGGGCCTGTGGGAGGCGGGCTCCTTCGACGGGGCGGGCATCGTCAACGAGCACGGCGCGCTGATCTGGAACGAGCTGGGCACCGGCGACAAGGACGCGGCGGCCGCGTTCTACTCCGCCGTGCTGCCCGTCACCACGGCCCCCGCGCAGATGGACGGCGCCGAGGGGTACACGGAGTTCAAGGTCGGCGGCCGCTCGGTCGCCGGGATGATGAGCCTGGACGAGATGCCGCCCGGCACGCCCCCGTACTGGATGGCGTACTTCCAGGTGGACGACGTAGACAGCATCCAGGCCGCCGCCACCCGGGCCGGAGGCAACGTCCTCGCCCCCGCCTTCGACATGCCGGTGGGCCGCATGGCCGTCCTCACCGACCCGCAGGGCGCCCCCTTCGCGGTGATCAACGCCACGGCCCCGGAACCGCCGGCCTGACGCGCCATGCCTCCGGCGGTCCGGCGGTCCGGCGGTCGGGCGGGGCTGCGGTCCGGCGAGGCCGCGGTGCGCCCGTACGCGGCCCCGCGCGGCCGGGTCCGGCGGCCCGGGGGTTCGGCCCCGGCCGGGCATCGGCCCGGCCGGAGCCGAGGTGTCACCCGCGGAGGCGGGCGGCCTCCGCCCGGGCCCTGGTCGCCTGCCCCTCGTCACCCGTCGAGGCGTACAGCCCCGCCGCCCGCTCCCAGGCCTCCGCGGCCTCGGCGGGGCGGTGCAGCAGGGCCAGCAGGTTCCCGAGCCCGGCGGCAACGAGCGCCTCATGGGCGGGACCCGCCACCCCGGCCATGAGCGCACAAGCCCGTTCCTGGGCCGCCAGGGCCTCTTCCAGCCGCCCCGCTTCCTGGTCGATCTGCGCCAGGTTGTGCAGGGTCCCGCCCTCCCCGTGCCGGTCGCCCTCCGCCACGAACACGGCGAGGGCCTCCTCGTAGCGGGCCCGCGCCTCCTGCGTCCTGCCGTCGCTCCGCAGGAGGCTCGCAAGTCCGTTGAGCGCCCAGCCCTCCCGCTTGCGGTTGCCGAGTCGCCGCACGCGCGCGAGGACCTCCTCCCGTACGGCGAGCGCCTCCTGCCTGCGGCCGGCCTCCCAGAGCGCGTCCGCGAGGAACGCCCGTGCCTCCGCCTCCCGGTGGGGGTCGTTCGTGTCCCGCAGGAACTCGACGGCCTTCCGGTACGCGGCGACGGCCTCCTCCGTCCGTCCCAGTTTCTCGTAGACCTTGCCCAGTCCGGTCAGCGTCGCGCCCAGCGCATGCGTGATCCCCAGCTCGCTCAGGATCTCCCGCGCGCCCTCGTACGCCTGGAGGGCCTCCTCGAAGCGGTGCCCGTCCCGGTGCAGGCCACCGAGCAGGTTCAGCGCCTTGCCCTCCCCCATCCGCAGGGGTACCTCACGGAACACGGCGAGGGCCTCCGTCGCCTTATCGGTCGCCTCCTCCCGCGCGAACACGTTGACCAGGACGAGCGCCAGGTCGTACAGCCCCACGCCGACGTCCTCACGGGTGCCGGTCCGCCGGGCCACGTCCAGCAGCCGCCGCGCCACGGCCACCGCTTCCTCCACGTGTCCGTAGAGCAGGAGGTACGGCCTCACCAGCTGGCCCAGCCGTGTAGCGGTGTCCGGTCTTCCTTCGGCCGCGGCGAGGTCCACGGCGGCGACCAGCAGGGGGCGTTCGGCATCGAGCCAGCGCAGCGCCTCCGCCGTCGACGGCAGCCCCGGCCCCCCAGGCGCACGGCCGCTCATCCCCAGCGCTTGCTGCGTCCTGCCCGCATCCGCGATCAGGCTCGTCAGGAGGGCGTCGACCGCCGCGTCCCGGCCGTCCTGCTGCGCGCACTCCTCGCCGCGCTCCTGCGCGTACAGCCGGACCAGGTCGTGCATGCGCCAGCGTCCCGAGCCGAGGGGCTGCTCGGTGAGCAGGCTGGCCCGGACGAGACCGGCCAGCCTGGAACGCAGGCCGACGGCCTGGCCGGTGATCAGCTGGGCGTAGTGGGTGGAGCAGTCAGGTCCCGGGTTCACCGTGAGCAGCCGGAAGATCCTGGCCTGGTCGGCGGGGAGCCGCTCGTACGAGAGCCCGAAGGCGGCCCGGACCCCGACCGGGACCCCGCCGTCGCCCTCGTCGAAGGTCAGCGCCTCCAGCCGGGTCCGGGCGTCGGCCAGTTGGCCCGCCAGGGCCGCCGCGGGCAGGCCCGGATCGCCCGCGAGCAGCGCCCCGGCCACCGTCAGGGCCAGCGGGAGGCGCCCGCAGGCCTCGGCGACGGCCGCCAGGGCTTCGGGCTCCCGCGCGGTCCTGGGGTCGTCCGGCCAGGTGCGCAGGAGCGCGCCCGCGAGGAGCTGGGCCGAGGGCCCCTCCTCCAGCTCGTCCAGGGCGATGAGCCGGGCCGCGAAACCGGGCGCGACGAGCCGGTGCCGGGAGGTGACCAGCAGCCGGTGGGTGTCCCCGGCCGGTACGAGGTCCCGCACCTGGGCCACCGAACCGGCGTCGTCCGCGACGACCAGCACCCGCTGCCCGGCCTGGGCGTACGCCGCCAGCCGCGCCCGGTACAGGGCCAGTTGGCCTTGCGGTGAGGGCGGCAGGTCGGTGTCCCGGATCCCGAGGTGGCCCAACAGCTCCTGCACGGCCTGCGGCCCGCTCACGCCGCCGTCGGGGGCGTAGCCGCGCAGGGACAGGAAGAAGACCCGGTCCGCGAACCAGCCCAGTTCCACGGCCCGATGGGCCGTCGCCACGGCCAGCGCGCTCTTGCCGACGCCCGCCAGCCCGGCCACGACGGCCACGGGGGATCCACCGTCGGCGAGCAGGGCGAGCAGTTCCCGGACCGGCCCGTCCCGCCCGACCAGCACGGCGGGGGCCTCGGGCAGGCCGAGCAGGGCTTGTGGTGCGGGCCCGGCGCCGGGCTCGTACACGTACTGGTCCCCGGCGATCTGCGTGATCTGCGATTCGCCGCTGGCCTTGGCCCACTGCTCGACACCCACACGGCCGAAGCTAGCGGCTCAACGGAACTCGCACCACACCACCTTGCCCGGGGCGCGGGGCAGCACGCCCCAGGCGTCGGCGAGCGCGGCAACGAGGTCGAGCCCCCGCCCGCCCTCCGCGCCGGGTGGCAGGGCCGTGGTCCTGGACAGCCCGGGTCCGCTGTCGTGCACCTCGATGCGGACGGCGGCGTCCTCGAAGCCGAACAGCCGCAGCAGGTACCCACGGCCGGGCGGGACCCCGTGGCGCAGGGCGTTGGTGGCCAGCTCGCTCACGCAGAGCAACATCTCGTCCCGGCGCGATGTCACACCCCAGGCGTGCAAGGTGTCACGTGTGAACTGCCGCGCGGCCGCGACCGTTCGGGGTGAGCGCAGGTAGAGCCGGTCGCGCACGAGGGCCGCCTGAATAGTTGGTTTCACGGGACGATCGTCGCGTTCCGTGACTAGCGTGTGGCAGTACGCCAACCCGTACGCGCATATCCAGTACGGGTTGGTACGGGTACTTCGCGGGCGCAGGTGGGGAGTTCACGTTCATGCCACCAAGGAAAAGGGCACGGCCCAACTCGACAGCGATGCGGATGGTCGGCGAGCAGGTCGCCGTCTGCCGACTCGCCAAGGGACTGACCCAGAAGGAACTAGGGAAGCGGGTGGGCCTCCAGGAGGAGAGCGTCGCCTCCATCGAGCAGGGCCGGCGGCCGCTGATGCCGGACGTGGCGGAGCTGATGGACCGGGAGTTGGGGCTGCCCGGCGTACTCGCGGTCGCTGCGCACAAGATGCCGCAGGTCGATGTGATCCCGCCATGGGCAGAGCCGCTGATCAAGCTGGAGCAGAAGGCAGCAACCCTGTCCTCGTACCAGAACCAGGTCGTTCCGGGCCTGCTCCAGACAAAGGCCTACGCCGAGGCGGTCTTCCGCAGCCGCCTCCCGCTCTACACCGACGACGAGGTCGCGGACCAGATGACGGCCCGACTCGACCGTCAGACCACACTGAGGCGCGAGAAACCGATGCTCGCCAGTTTCGTCATCTGGGAGCCAGCCCTCCAGTGCCCACTGGGCGGCCTGGAGGTCCTACGGGACCAGCTCCGCCACCTGCTGACCTGCTCCGAGCTGACGGGCGTGTCCATCCAGGTTCTGCCCCTGGGCCGCACCCACCACCCGGCCCTGGACGGACCCTTCGTTCTGCTGGAAACCCCGGAACACCAGCACATCGCGTACATCGAGAGCCAACGCGGCAGCCTGGTCGTCTCTGACCTCGAAGAGGTCAGCATCCTGTCGCAGAGGTATGCGATGCTGCGGACACAGGCCCTCAACCCCGAGGAAACCAGGGACCTGTTGAAACGGCTGCTAGGAGATCCATGAGTACCCAACTCACGTGGTTCAAGTCTAGTTACAGCGGCAGCGACGGTGGGGACTGCGTCGAGGTCGCCAACGGCGCGACCCAGGTCCACGTCCGCGACAGCAAGGTCACCGACGGCCCCGTCCTGGACCTGGCCCCCGCCGCCTGGGCGGGACTCACCGGCTGGGTCAGCGCGAGCTGATCAGCGCGGCCAGGCCGTCCAGGATGCGGTTCAGGCCGAAGCGGAACTGGAAATCAGGCTCGCCGGACCCGGCAAACGCGTCGGACTCCAGCAGCCGCGTCACGGCCGGGTGCGTGTCCGGGCCGGTCATCAGCCGCAGCGTGCGCAGGTACTGGCCCATCACCTGGTCCGGTGAGACGCCGGACTTCACGATGGCGTCCATCATGTCGGCGGCCATGGTGGCCTCGTTCCGTACCAGCCCGCCGATCAGGATGATCGTCGAGAGTTTCTCGCCCTCCTCCAGGGCGGTGCCGGCCATGGCGGCGAGACCACGTTCCATCCAGGCGAGCTGGTTCGGGCTGACCGGGGCCCCGGTGATGGGGATGCGCAGGATCCAGGAGTTGGCCATCAGGACGGCCCGCTGCGCGTACGCCCACTCCGACAGCAGTTCCCGCCAGCCCCGGTCCTCCCCGCCGGGAGGCAACGGCGGAGGGGTGCCGACGCCCGCGTCGGACATCAGGATGTAGAGCTCTTCCTTCGCCGTGACGTACCGGTAGAGGGACATCGTGGAGACGCCCAGCTCCTTGGCCAGCCGGCCCATGGAGACGGCCTCCATGCCCTCGGCTGCGGCGAGCGCGACGGCGGCGTCCACGATCTTGGGGAGCGTCAGCGCGGGGCGCGGGCCCTTGCCGGGGCGTTCGCGTAGGCCCCAAGCCATTTCCAGGCTCGCCGGGAGCCCGGTGTCGCCCGCCGGTTCCTTCGCCATCGCCGCCCCCTCTCCCTCGTAAGTCGTTGACCCACATCCTAGTTCTGTGTATTACTTACACAGAAGCGCGTACGACATACGCAGAAGGGAGTGTGGTCCCGGATGACCACGAACGACCTAGGTATCCACGCCACCGGCCTGACCAAGTCCTACGGGGAGCTCCGCGTCCTCGACGGGATCGACCTCGCCGTGCCGCGCGGCAGCGTCCTGGCCCTCCTCGGCCCCAACGGCGCGGGCAAGACCACCGCCGTGCGCATCCTGGCCACCCTCACCGCCGCCGACTCCGGCGCCGCCCGCGTCGCCGGGCACGACGTCACCTCCGAGCGCTCCCGCGTCCGCGAACGGATCAGCCTCACCGGGCAGTTCGCGGCCGTCGACGACCTCCAGACCGGCGCCGAGATGCTCCACATGACCGGCCGCCTGTCCGGGCTCCCCGCCCGTACCGCCCGTGCCCGCGCCGCCGAACTGCTCGACCGTTTCGGGCTCGCCGAGGCCGCCGGGCGCACCGCGAAGACGTACTCGGGCGGCATGCGCCGCCGCCTCGACCTCGCGGCGAGCCTGGTCTCCCGGCCCGAGGTGATCTTCCTGGACGAGCCGACCACCGGGCTCGACCCGCGCAGCCGCCAGGACCTGTGGGACCTCGTACGGGAACTGCGCGCCGACGGCACGACCGTGCTGCTCACCACCCAGTACCTGGAGGAGGCCGATCAGCTCGCCGACCGCGTCGCCGTGCTGGCCGAAGGGCGGATCGCCGCCGAGGGCACCCCGGCCGAGCTGAAGTCCCGCGTCGCGGGGCACCGCCTCGACCTGACCCTCACCGGCCGCGCCGCCTACGACGCGCTCGCCCCGCGCGCCGTCCACCTCGCCCCCGACGAGCTCACCCTCGGCCTGCCCACCGACGGCAGCGCCCTCCACGTACGGGCCCTGCTCGACGAGATCGACCCGGACCGCACCGCCGTCGACCGCTTCGCGGTCCGCAGCGCCACCCTCGACGACGTCTTCCTCAGCCTGACGAGTTCGACCAGCCCGACGAGCCCTGCCAGCCCCACCAGCCCCACCAGCCCGACCAGCCCGACCAGCCTGACGGGAGTTCCCGCATGAGCACCGCCGCCCTCGCCCTCGCCGGACGCAGCCTGCGCATCAGCCGCCGCCAGCCGGACGCGCTGATCACCGCGCTGATGCTGCCGGTCATGCTGATGCTGATCTTCGTCTACTTCTTCGGCGGGGCCATCGACACCGGCACCACGTACGTGACCTACGTGGTCCCCGGAGCGATGCTGCTCTGCGCGGGCTTCGGCGCGGCGAGCACCGCCGTCAGCGTCGCCGACGACATGCGCAACGGGGTCATCGACCGCTTCCGCTCCCTGGACGTCGGCGGCGTCCCCATCCTGGCCGGACATGTCAGCGCCTCGGTCCTGCGCAACCTGGTGTCCACCGTGCTGGTGCTGGCCGTCGCCCTCGCCATCGGCTTCCGCCCGCAGTCCTCGGCGGCCGGCTTCCTGGCCGCCGCCGGGCTCCTCGTCGCCTACATCACGGCCATTTCGTGGCTGGCGGCCGCGCTCGGACTGCTCGCCAAGACGCCTGAGGCGGCGGGCGGGTTCACCTTCCTGATGATGTTCCTGCCGTACCCCTCCAGTGCCTTCGTCCCCATCGACACCATGCCCGGCTGGCTGCACGGCTTCGCCGAGAACCAGCCGCTGACCCCGGTCATCGAATCCCTGCGCGCGCTGCTCCTGGCGCAGCCCGCCGGGAACGCGCCCTGGGTGGCCCTGGGCTGGTGCGCGGCCATCACCGCCGTGGCGGTGGCTCTGGCGGGGGCCCTGTTCCGCCGCCGGACCGCCTGAACGGGGCCGCGAGCACCCGTACGAGCCACCGCCAGGCCCGGCGCGGGGGTCCGGGCCGGGCGGCGGCCAGTGCCAGCGCTTCCTGGAGGTCGCGCGTGGCCAGCTCCGCCCGGTGCTCGTCGCCCGCCTCCAGGAGCAGGGCTGCCGCCTCCTCGTACGCGGCGGCTGCCTCCTCATAGCTCTCGTGCTCCCGCGCGACGAGGCCCAGGGCCGCCAGGGCCAGCCCCTCGCTGTGCTGGTCACCCACCTCACGCCACATGCCGAGGCCCCGCTCCACGGCCGCGCGGGCCTCCTCCAGCCTCCCCATCCTGCTGAAGCAGAGGCCGAGATTGCGGTACGAGTCGGCCTCGCCCTGCATGTCGCCGATCCTCCGGGACAGCACGGCGGCCTGCTCGTGTGCCTCTACTGCCTCGCTGAAGCGGCGGAGCTGGGTAAACGCCAGGCCGAGGTTGACCAGGACAGTCACCTCGGCCCGCTGGGACTCCGCCCGTCTCAAGCGGTCGAGGGCCCACTCCAGCATCGTGACCGCCTCCGCGTGGCGACCCTGCATCGCGAGGAGGCAGCCGTGCGAGGCAAGTGCCATGCCCTCGCCGCCGAGGAACCCGTCCACCCGGAAGCCGGCCGTCGCCTCTTCGAGGCACGCCACGCTCCGTTCGAAATCTCGGACCTCCCTGTGGGCGTTGCCCAGGTGGAGGAGCGCGGCGTTCGCGTAGCCCTGTTCGCCAAGGACTCGTGCGCCGGCCAGGGCCCGCTCGCCGACGGCGAGGGCCTCCTCGAAGTGCCGCTGGCTGTCCAGATAGGGGAGCAGCGCCGTCGCGAGGAAGACCATCTGTTCCGTCCGGCCCTCCCCCTCGGAGAGAGCGACCAAGGCAATGAGGGTCAGGTGTTCCCGCTGCAGCCAGGCCAGTGCTGCCGATCTTCCGGCCTGCTGCTGGAGTTGGGGGACCGCCGCCTCTGTGGCCTCGCGGTAGGCCCGCAGCAGTCGGCTCAGCGCCGTCTCCCGCCCGTCGGTCCGCGCTGCCCGCTCGCCCTGCTCCGCCGCGTAGAGCCGGACCAGGTCGTGCATCCGCCAGCGGCCCGAGCCCACCGGCTGCTCGGTGACCAGGCTGGCGGTGGCCAGCGCGGCCAGCAGCTCCCGTACCCCCCGCACCGGCGCGCCCCGAAGGGCGGAGGCCAGCACGCGGGTGTCCCACTCGGGTTCGCGGTCCAGGGCGGTGGCGGCCTCCGTGGAACAGTCGGCGCCCGGATTCACGGTCAGCAGCCGCAGCAAGCGCGCCTCGTCGGGAGCCAGGCACCGGTACGACAGGTCGAACGCAGCCCGCACCCCCACCGGCAGCCCGCCCGCGGGGCCCTCGAAGTGCAGGGCGGCGAGCCGCGTACGGGTGTCCGCGAGCTGCTCGGCCAGCGTGGTCGGGGACAGCCCCGGATCGCCCGCCAGCCGGGCGGCGACGACGGTGAGGGCCAGCGGCAGCCGTCCGCAGTACGTCGCGATCTCCGCGAGCGCGGCCCGGTCCCGCTCCGGTCTCGGGTCCGCGGGGCGGGTCCGCAGCAGGGTCCCGGTGATCAGCTCGGTGGCCGCGTCGGCGGACAGCTCGTCCAGGTCCACCAGCCGGGCCGGGAAATCCGGGGCGACCAGACCGTGCCGGGAGGTCACCAGCAGCCGGTGGCCGCCCCCGCCCGCCGGTACCAGCGGCCGGACCTGCGCCACGTCGCCCGCGTCGTCCGCGACGACCAGCACCCGCTGCCCGGCGGCGGCCCGGCCCGCCAGTTCGGAACGGTAGAGCGCCAGGTGCTCCTCGTAGGTGGGCGGCAGGTCGGCGTCCCGGATGCCGAGGGCGCGCAGCAGCGCGGCGACGGCCTGGCCGGGGCTCACCTGCCCGGAGGGGGCGTAGCCGTTGAGCGGTACGTAGAGCACCCCGCCCGGGAACCAGCCCTGCTGCGCGGCCCGTTGGGCCACGGTCAGGGCGAGGGCGCTCTTTCCGACGCCGGCGAGCCCGGCGACGACGGCTACGGGGGTGGTCCCGGCGGGTCCCAGGAGGCCGGACAGGACCTCGACCTGTTCGGCCCGGCCGACCAGCGCCACGGGCGCGTCGGGCAACCCGTACAGGGCCGTGGGGGCGGGTCCGGTGCCGGGCCCGAAGACGTTGAGGTCCCCGCCGAACTGCTGGCCGATGCGGGTGGTCCGGGTGATCTGGGTGATCCGTGCGCTGCCCTCGGCGCGGGCCCGCTGGTCCAGCCGGTCGGGATGCTGCGGGGGCTTGTCGACGGCCACTAGGTGGTGGGCCCCGTCCCGCCCGGGGCGGCCGTACCGGCACCCGGGGCCGGCGGGTCCCCCAGCTGCTGCTCGACGGTCGCCTCACCGCTCGTCCGGGCGTTCTGGACGCTGCGGTCGGGGGCGGTGCCCGTGATGGTCTGCGTGACCTTGCTCTTCTTGCTCGCCCGCGCCTTCTGCTTCGCGGACCGTGCGGCGGGGGCCGCAGGAGCGGGAGGGGCGGGAGGGGCGAGAGGGGCGGGAGCAGGGGGAGTCGGGGGAGTCGGGGGAGCCGCAGGCGGCCCGGCGAGCGCCCACGCGCTGCCCGCGGCCAGCGCGATGGCGGTCATGGCCCCGGCGAACGCCCCGGCTATCTCGACACCGTCCTCGTCCGGCACCCAGTGGAACGGGTCCCACCGGCCCAGCCAGAAGCACCCCCCGAAGACCACGACCGCACCCAGCACGACGAGGATCCAACGCATCGTTCGCGACATGCCCGCCACATTCCCACCGGGAGCGCCCGCCGAAACGGCCGGAAGCGACCCGGTGGGTCAGCGGTTCAGCGGTCAGCGGTTCAGCGGGTATGAGTGCCGGCCCGTTGCCTCGTCGATCTCCGAATGGGCCTTCTGCAACATCTGGGAAGCGAGATCCATGAGCGCGCGAGCGCCCGCGATCTCTTCGCCGACCCGCAGCTGCTCCGGGTCGGAGGGGTGGCGCATGGCATAGCCGTGCGCCCTGATCTCGGAGCCGTCCCCGAGTCTGACCAGGGCCGCCGCACTGGTGCGGTGCCCTTCCTCGGTGAACTCAAGATCCACGTGCCATCCGACGAGCGTGGACATGGTGCATCACCTCCAGGGGGTCACCTCCTTCCAGAGTGCGCCCCCGGGGAACGCGGCGCGAGCGGGAGCTGCGACCGCGTGTTCGGTCACCGAATTTGCCTACGACGTACCTGTCTTGATTTTGTACGGACCACAGTGCCTACGGGGGCACCGGGAGGGGCGGCACACCACATGAGCACAGAGGCACTGCCACCGCGCTGGCAGGAAGTGTTCGGCGAGCCCGCGGGCATGCGGCTCGCGTCGGCGGACGGCGGCGGCGGGGGCGGAGGCGGCGGCGGCGGTCAGGGGGACGACAAGGACCTGGCCATCTCCGGGGGCCCCTGGAGCAAGGCCGCGGCAGCGGCGGGTGACCTGCGGATCAGCACCGCGAGCGCCCTGGGCACGATGGCGGCCGCCCACGAGGGAGTCGCGGCGGGCACGGCCGGCTTCGAGGCGACGGCCGCACTGGCCACCGTACGGACCTCCTGGGAGAAGCGGCTGGGGGCGGTGCGCGACGAGTGCGATGCGCTGCGGCCCGAGCTGCTGAGCGTCGCGCGAGGCATCGGCGAGGTGAACGAACAGAACCGGGTCTCGTTCACTCAGCTGATCACGAAGAAGGAGCCCACACCGTGACCGTGACCTGGCAGCAGCTGCGCGACCTGAAGACGCAGGAGTACACCGAGGCCGCCACCGCGTGGGCCGAGGCCTCCACCCGCGCCGACGCGGCGCGCGACCGCATCAGCATGCAGATGATCAAGTCGCTGGAGGAACAGAAGGGCGTGTCGGCGGTGGCGGCGCGCGAACGTCTCAAGCGGCTCGACCGGAACTTCGACTTCATCCACACCGAGTGCGGCCTCATCCGCACCACCCTGAACTCGCTCGCCCACGAGCTCTCCGAGGAGCAGGTGCGGCTGAAGGACGCGCTGGACGACGCCGCGGCACGCGGCTACACCGTCCACGCCGACGGATCGGTCCAGTACCCGGAGGGCGGCGAGAACTCGCTCACCAAGCAGCCCGTTCCCGGCGGGACCGTCAAGGGTGCCGCCAGGCCCCTCTTGCAGCTGAACGCGCCGCCCCACCAGCTGGGCCCGCAGCAGCCGAGCCTCATCAACCCCAATCCCCACCACGCCGTCGCCCTGGACATAGCCAACCGGCTCGTCGGCGCGGTGACGGCGGCCCAGGAGGTCGACTCCCGCTTCACCCGGGCCCTGAACCGCCTCAAGGCGCCCGACGGCATCGAGGTCACGGACGCCACCTGGGCCGACGCGGCGGGCGACGCGGAAGTGGTCCGCAAGGAGGCCGCCGACTACCTGCGGGACACCATCCCGGAGAAGTCCTCCCCCGCCGACCGCAACAGCTGGTGGAAGGGCCTGACCGAGGAGCAGCGGGCCGAGCTGCTGGCGGTCTACCCCGACGTGATCGGCAACCTGGACGGCATCCCGGTCAGCGTCCGCCACGACGCCAACCAGGACAACCTGCAGATGCTGATCGGCAAGCTCTCGGGTCAGGACGACGAGAAGTCCCAGACCCAGCTCGCGGGCATGCGCTCGATCGACAGCCAGCTGTGGAACCAGAAGCCGACCGACCCCCCGATGTACCTGCTGGGCATCGGCGACCAGGGCGGCGGCCGCGCCATCGTCGCCTTCGGCAACCCGGACACCTCGCGCAACGTGTCGGCGTACGTGCCGGGGCTGGGCACGGCGCTGGACGCGGAGTTCGCACGCAACGACCTCACGCGGGCACGCGACACCGCCGCAGGGGCGCGATCAGTGGACATAAGCTCCGCAGCCATCGTCTGGCTCGGTTACGACGCACCGCAGCTGCCCGCCGACAAACCGCTCGACAACCTGGCCGTCATGTCCGAGGAGCACGCCCGGAAGGGTGCCCCCGCCTACAACCAGTTCATGGCCGGGATCAGCGCCACCAACGAGAACGCCGACCCGCACGTCACGGCCGTCGGCCACTCGTACGGTTCGCTGACCGTGGGCCAGGCAGCGCAGCTGAACGGCGGGATCCCGGGCGCCGACGACATCATCCTGGTCGGCAGCCCCGGCACCGGCGCGCAGCACGCCGACCAGCTGGGCGTGGGCAAGGAGCACGTGTACGTGGGAGCGTCCGACCACGACCCCGTGTCCATGCTCCCGAACAAGACCGAATCCCAAGGCCTGCTGCGCGGTGCCGGGGCAGGCCTCCTCACCGGAGGAATCCCCGGCGCCCTCGTGGGCGGCGCCGCCGGTTACTTCATCGGCGACGCGGTCACCGACGACAATCAGATCTACTTCGGCATGGACCCGGCGAACAAGGACTTCGGCGCCAACCGCTTCCTGGTGGACGACGGCCCGTTGCCGGTCTTCGGGGGCAGTGGGCTCATGGACGCGCACTCCAACTACTTCAACCCGAGCAAGGACCCCGACTCAGCCGACAACATCGCGCTGATCATCGCGGGCAAGGCGCACAAGATCACGACCGAGGAACACCGATGAGCCCGAGCCGGCGGCACACTCCGATGGCACGCATCCTGCGCACGGCAGTCTCCCTGCTCGCGCTCACCGCCCTTGCCACCGGCTGCGGACCCGGCGGCAAGGGGCCGGACGAAAGGAAGAGCACCATGAACATGCAGCAGGGCGCCGATCGCGTCGACGTCATCCTTCAGGAGACCCTGGCCGCCGCCAAGCCCGAACTGCTCTGGAACCACGGCCCCGCCACCGACGCCGGCTGCACCAAGGGGGTGGCGGGCGCGGCCACCGGCACAGGGTCGGCAAAGCGGATGATCAGCATCCTGACGATCGTGTCCCAGCAGCGTCGCGGCGCCCTCCTGGGAGTCATCGAACGCGACTGGAAGGGGCGCGGCTACGTGATCAAGAGCGTCCGGGCCGACCCGGAGATGCCGGCCATCTACGCCGAGACCCCGGACGGCTACATCCTCACGGCGAAGGTCGGCGGAGAGGGCCAGTTCTTCCTCCAGGGCGCCACGCCGTGCCTGACGGACCACCCCGTCCAGGACCCTGCCACCAAGCCCAACACCCCGGTGCGCAATGTCCCGTTCCCGCCGCGGCCGGACACCCAGGACGAGTTCTGGTCCGCCACCACCCCGCTCCCCTCGGACAGCCCCACCCCCTGAGGCAACCCGATGAGACTCCCCCGCACGGCGCTCACCCTGCTCACGCTCGCGGCTCTCGCGGCCGGCTGCGGCCTGGGCGCCGCCGCCGGATCCGCCAAGGACAAGGGCGCCGAGAAACTGAACATGCAGCAGGGCGCCACGCGGGCCGACGCCATCCTCCAGGAGACCCTGGGCGCCGTGCAGCCGGAGCTCCGCTGGAACCACGGCCCGGGCGGCGACGCCGGCTGCACCAAGGGAATCGCGGGCGCGGCCACCGGCACAGGGTCGGCAAAGCGGATGATCAGCATCCTGACGATCGTGTCCGAGCAGCGCCGCAGCGCCCTCATGGGAGTGATCGAACGCGACTGGAAGGGGCGCGGCTACGTGATCAAAAACGTCCGGGCCGACCGGGAGGTTCCGGCCATCTTCGCCGAGACCCCGGACGGCTACATCCTCACGGCGGAGGTCGGCGGAGAGGGCCAGTTCTTCCTGGACGCCGCCACACCGTGCCTGAAGGACCACCCCGTCCAGGACCCCACCACCAGGCCCAACACCCCGACCCGCAATGTCCAGTTCCCACCACGGCCGGACGTGCAGGACGAGTTCTGGTCCGCCACCACCCCGCTCCCCTCCGGCAGCCCCACTCCTTGAGGAACCCGATGAGACTCCCCCGCACGGCGCTCGCCCTGCTCGCGCTCTCGGGCTTCGTCGCCGGCTGCGGCGGCCCGGGCGCCGACGACCGGTCCGCCGAGGGCAAGAGCACCATGAACATGCAGCAGGGCGCCGAGCGCGCCGACGTCATCCTTCAGGAGACCCTGGCCGCCATCCAGCCCGAGGTGCTCTGGAACCACAGCCCAGGCGGCGAGGCGGGCTGCACCAAGGGGGTGGCGGGCGCGCCTACCGGCACCGGGGCAGCGAAGCGGACCGTCAGCATCATGACGATCGTGTCCGAGCAGCGCCGCGGCGCCCTCATGGGAGTGATCGAACGTGACTGGAAGGGGCGCGGTTACACGATCACGAGCGTCAACAACAGTGCCGAGGTCCCGGCGATCCACGCCGAGACCCCGGAGGGTTACACCCTCTCGGTGAAGGTCGGAGGGGGCCAGTTCTTCCTGGACGCCGGCACCCCCTGCCTGACGGACCACCCGGTCCAGGAGCCCCGTACCAAGCCCAACACCCATCACCGCAAGGGCCAGTTCCCCCAGCGGCCGGACACCCAGGACGAGTTCTGGTCCGCCACCACCCCGCTCCCCTCGGGCAGCCCCGCTCCCGCCGCTCCCTGACGGGCCGCCCGGCCCGGCCCCGCCGACGGGGCCGGGCCGGCCTTCAGTTGCTGGTCGCCCTGATGCCGTCCAGGAACGGCTCCAGCGCCGCGCGCCAGGCGGCCGGCTGGTCGTAGTGGAGGTAGTGGCCGGCGTCGGGGATCTCCGCGTACCGCCCGGCCGGGAGGACGCGGACCATCTCCTGGGCCTCGGCGCGGCCCAGCTCCCCGTCCAGGCCGCGGACCACCAGGGCGGGGCAGCGGACCTGGGCCAGCTCCTCCCAGTGGGCGTCGTGGACCCAGGTCTCCCGGGCCGTCAGCATCTGGCGGCGGGAGAAGAGCGGGCGCCAGCCGTCCTGCGCCTCGTGCATGACCTCGGCGAAGAAGGCGCCGCGGCCGGGGTCGGGGCGCTCCACCCTGGGGTCGTCCTCGCCGAACCAGCGGCGGGCCGCGTCCTGCGTGGGGAAGGGCAGGGGCCATCGGTGGAACCAGTCCTCCCACTCCTGCTGGGAGGCTTCGCCGAGCGCGGAGGCCCGCATGTCGCAGATCACCAGGGCCTCGACCAGGTCCGGGCGGCGGGCCGCGAGCTGCCAGGCGGTGAGGGCGCCCATGGAGTGGCCGATCAGGGTCACGGGGGCCAGGCCGAGCTGCTCGACGGCGGCTTCGGCATCGGCCACGAAGGCCTCGCGCGTGTAGGGGCCCGAGGCGGGGCGGTCGCTCTGGCCGTGGCCGCGCTGGTCCAGCGCCACGACCCGGCGGTGCTCGGAGAGCCAGCGGGCGGTCCCGGCCCAGTGGAAGGCACGGCCCATCAGGCCGTGGAGTAACAGGACCGCGGGCCGCTGCGGGTCCGCGGCCGGTCCTGGCTCTGCCGGGCGGGCGGGCCCCGCTGACCGGGCGTGCCCTGCCGGCCAGGCGTGCCCTGCCGGCCGGACGGGCTCCGCAGTCGGTTCGCGGAACTCCCAGGCGGCCAGGCGCACGCCGTCGGCCGCCGTCACATCGATGCGCTGTACCACCGCAGATGCACCCCCTTCGCTCCCGGCCAGACTATCGAACCCGTATTCGAAAACGGGGTACTCGCCGACAACACCGCTCTTTCGAGTGACCTTGCTCAAGGATTGGCCGCCGCTGCCGATGGAGATCCTTTCAACAGGGAGGCGGGCCGCTCGGGGAAGACGGTCCGAAGGGGATGACCTTGAGAGCTCGGGGCTCCAGGTCAAAAGGGGAGGACAGGTCCCGGCGCCGCGAGGCGCCGGGACCGTCCACACCGGATTGCTACCAGGCTCGCAGACGCAGACTGGCCCGTAAGGGCGAATCGACGACTGCGGTCAGCCATTCGCAGCCAAGCCCATCGGCTCCGCTCAGCGCTTCGCGACGAACACGTGCGAAGCGACCTCCTCGTCCAGCTCGGCGGCCTCCCCGCCACTGCCGACCAGGACACCGCCCGCGGACTCCGTCACGCTCACCACCGAACCGGGCTGAACGCCCGCCCGGCGCAGCGTGTACATCAGCTGGGCATCGGTCTGGATCGGCTCGCCGATCCGGCGCACGACCACGGTCTTGCCCTCGGTGCCCGGGTCCAGCTCGGCCAGGCTGATCATGCCGTCCGCCAGGAACGGATCGGCCTCGGCCTTCTCCCCCAGCTCCTCCAGCCCCGGGATCGGGTTCCCGTACGGCGACTCGGTCGGGTGACGCAGCAGCTCCAGCACCCGCCGCTCCACCGCCTCGCTCATCACGTGCTCCCAGCGGCAGGCCTCCGCGTGCACCTGCTCCCACTCCAGGCCGATGACGTCGACGAGCAGACACTCCGCGAGCCGGTGCTTGCGCATCACGCGCGTCGCCAGCCGCCGCCCCTCCTCCGTCAGCTCCAGGTGCCGGTCACTGGCGACCGCCACCAGGCCGTCCCGCTCCATCCGCGCCACGGTCTGGCTCACCGTCGGACCGCTCTGGTCGAGCCGCTCGGCGATGCGGGCGCGCATGGGGACCACACCTTCCTCTTCCAGCTCGAGGATGGTGCGGAGATACATCTCCGTGGTATCGATCAGTCCGGACATTCGTGCCCCTCGGATTGCGTGCGCTGGCCCTGCCCCCAATTCTGACGCATCGGGCGCGGAACCGTCCCGTGCGGCGGGCAAGCCCTTGCACGGACCTTCCCGCGGACCCCGCCCCCGGACCCCGCCCGCCGACCCGTCCGCCGACCCGACCGCGGACATCCGCGCACACATCGTCCAGGCCTTTCGCCCCTGGATTGACGTTCGTATTGACACGCCCTTGGTCCAGACCGCACGGTGAGCGGCGGACACGGAAGCCCCCCACCCCCGGAAGGCCATCGGCGTATGAGCGAGAGCAAGCTGGCCGGTCAGTTCTTCGACGCGGCCATCGGCCTGCTGGAGCGGGTCCGGGACGAGGAGGCCGCGCACATCGGCGAGGCCGGGTCCCTCGTCGCCGACGCGGTGGCGGCCGGCAACCGGCTCTTCGCCTTCGGCGCCGGGCACTCCTCGCTCCCCGCCCAGGACGTGGTCTACCGAGCCGGCGGGCTCGCCCTGATGAACTTCCTCGCCGTCCCGGGCACCACGGGCATCGACGTCATGCCCGCGACGCTGGGCAGCGCCCTGGAACGGGTCGACGGCCTCGCCGGAGCCGTCCTGGACAGCAGCCCCGCCTCCGCGGGCGACGTCCTCGTGATCATCTCCCTCTCCGGGCGCAACGCCCTGCCCGTCGAGATGGCCATGAACGCCCGCGCCATCGGCCTCAAGGTCATCGGCGTGACCTCGGTGGCGTACGCGACCGGGACCAAGTCGCGGCACGTCTCCGGCACCTTCCTCAAGGACCACTGCGACGTCGTCCTCGACAGCAAGATCGCCGTCGGCGACGCCGAGCTCACCCTCGACGGCATCGACGCCCCCTTCGCCCCCGCCTCCACCGTCGTGACCAGCGCGATCATGCAGGCCGTCATGGCGGCGGCCGCCGGCGAGCTCGCCGCCCGCGGGGTGGAGCCCCCGCTGCTGCGCTCGGGCAACGTCGACGGCGGCCACGAGTGGAACGGCCGCGTCATGCAGGAGTACGGCGACCGCATCTTCTTCCGGCACTGACCGGCCGGCCGCAAGGCCGGTGCCGGGGCGGGCGTCGGGGCGGGCGCAGGGGCGGGCTCGCGGGCGGCTCGTACAACACCACGACCGGCGGAGCCGTCGCCGTCACCCGCAACGTCACCCCGGACCACCCGTGGAGCCCGCACCCCCCGGCCCTGGCCGGCCGGAACCGCCAGGCCGTGTCGCCAGGTCCAGGTCGGCCGCGATCCGGGCCGCGACCTCCTCCGCGTACTCCGCGTCCGCCCGCTCGAAGGCGGCCCGGGAGGCCCCGCGCACGAACGTCAGCGCCCCGACCGTCCGGCCCCGGCTCCGCAGGACCGTGCACAGCACGTGCACCGCGTCCCCGGGCCACTGCCGGGCCCGCGCCCACTCCCCGTCCGGCTCCCCGCGCGGGGCGGACGTCCGCACCGAGCCGATCCGGTCCAGCGCCTGGAACGCCGGATGCCCGGCCTCGTACCGCACCGGGATCGACCCCGGCCCCGGCAGCACCGGCGGCGACGCGGCCGACCGTACGAGCCTGCGCCGCTCCGGGTCGGCCGACGGGTCCAGTACGTCCAGCAGCGCGTGCTCGGCGAAGCCGGCGAGGGCGAAGTCCAGGCGTACGGCCGCCGCCTCGGCCGGATCCTCGCACTCGGCGGCGACCCGCCCCGCGCGGTGCAGCTGATGGGCACGGAAGCGCAGCTGCGCGGTGTCCAGCTGGGCCTGCCGTGCCTCGGTGACGTCCTGGAACAGCCAGCCCACCCCGAGCGGTACCGGCTCCTCCGCCAGCGGCGAGGCCAGCCGCAGGAACCCGCACCGCCAGCACCGCCGCCGCACCCCCTCCGCCGTACGCACCGACACCCACAGCTCCACCGGCGCGGGCGGCGCCCCCTCGGCGAGCACGTGCTGGAGCGCGCCCTCCAGCTCCTCCACGCCCTGCGTCAGCAGCTCCCCGAGCGGCCGCCCGAGCAGCGCGGTGCGGCCGGTGCCGAAGGCGCGCGCGGCGTGCGCGTTGACCACGGCGGGCCGCAGGTCCACGTCGACGAGGACGACACCCCACGAGGCGTCCTCCATCAGCGCCTCGCTCAGCGCGATGGACCGCTCCAGGTCGATCTGCGCGTGCACCTCGCTGAAGGCGCAGTACACCCCGGCGGGCTTCCCGTCGGCCCCCGGCACCCCGGCGGACTGGGTCCGTACGAGGACCCGCCCGCCGTCCTTGGTCACCAGGGCGAACTCGTGCACCTGCCGCCCCGGCACGTCCTGGGCCGCCATGAGCCGGTCCTGGACGTCCTGCGCGTCGGCGGCCCGCACCGCCCACCCGGCGAACCCCTTGCGCCCCACCGCCTCGGCGGCGGACCAGCCGAGGATCCGCTCGGCCTCCCGGTTCCAGTGCGTGATCACGCCGTCGGAGTCGAACGCGCACAAGGCGGCGTCCATCCCGTCCAACAGCGCTGCGAGCAGATCGTCGGCGGTCTCACTACGTCCGAAGGCACTCACCTGGCACCCCCTGCAGGTGTTCGCGTGTGCGGCACGTCAGATCATTGAACTGGAACGTGACGCAGCCCACACCCCGTTCCCCGGAATAGGTACGCTCCTGGCCGCTGTCACGGGGCGACCACACGTTCGAGTGAGCTCGGAAGTATCCATCCGAACCAGACGGCCGGGGCGGATAGCTTCAGCTGCATCACGAGAAGGGAGGTCACTCGCTCCCTTATGGAGTGACCAGCCCCAGTCATCACGATCCACGGATCAGACGAGGTGCCTCGATGGCTACGTTCTCTGCAGGTGAGCAGACCCACCAGGCTGTGCTTCCTCAGCAGCCTGCTCTGGAATCCGCGAGCGCAGACACCCCCGGGAGCAGGGACGAAACGGCTCACGGACTCCCGGCCGCACGGCCGGGTGCCGGTAGGGAACATGGGCGAGGGGAGACCGGCGGGAACCGCACCTGGACCCGTCGGCGGCACGCCGGATCCGCTGCTGCGACAGCGGCCACGGCAGAGACCGGGAGCGGTGACGCTCCCAACCCGACAGCGAACAGGGTGTTCGTTCTGGCGAAGGGGGGCGAACCGCTGATGCCCTGCCACCCTGCCAGGGCCCGCGAGCTGCTCGGCAGGGGCCGAGCCGTCGTGGCCCGTCAGGCTCCTTTCACCATCCGGCTCAAACACCGGACCCGGGCGGGTTCCGACGTCGCAGGCGTACAGCTACGCCTCGACCCGGGATCCAAGGCAACGGGAATCGCCGTGACCGATGAGTGCCCGAACGGCACCGCGGAGGGACGGTCGGGCCTCGCGCGCCAGGGGCTGATCGCCATTGAACTCCGACATCGGGGGCGGCAGATCCACGGCGGCATGATGCGGCGCGCGGACTACCGTCGCCGACGGCGCTCGGCGAACCTCCGGCATCGGGCTCCTCGGCACCACAACCGCACCCGGCCGGTCGGCTGGCTCCCCCCGTCCCTGCGCCATCGCATCGACTCCACGATGTCGCTCGTGACGAGGCTGTGCCGATATGCGCCGGTGGTTGAGATCCACGTGGAGCAGGTCGCCTTCGATACGGCGTCTTTCGCAGGAGTCGGTCAGCCCGACGGACTCTCGGAATCGACTCGCGCCGGATCGGAAATTCGTGAATTCCTCCTGGCCAGATGGAACAGATCGTGCACCTACTGCGACGCCACGGGGGTGCCACTCAACATCGAACACGTCCGCCCCAAGCGCCACGGAGGATCAGACCGGGTGACGAATCTCGTCCTCGCGTGCGTTCCCTGCAATCAGGCAAAGGGAACGCTGCCTGTCGAGCAGTTTCTCGCTGATCGGCCGACGCGCCTGGAGAGGGTGATCGCCCAGCTCAGGAAACCGTTGCACGACGTCGCCGTCATGAATGCCACCGGGTGCCAGCTGGTGAGAACCCTCGCCAGCACCGGTGTGCCGGTGCATGCCTGGTCGGGCGGCCGGACCCGCTGGAACCGTGCCGTGACGGGACTGCCGAAGAGCCACACCCTCGATGCGCTGGCGACTGGGCTCCTCGATCACGACCGGGGAGACGCGATCGTACGGGTACCCGCACACATCCTGGTCGTGACTTCCACAGGGCGAGGTGCGTACGCCAGAACCACACCGGACCGCTTCGGGTTCCCCCGCCTACGACGGCCTCGACGCAAGATCCACCATGGTTTCTCGACCGGCGACTTGGTGCGGGCCTCCGTTCCCGGAGGGAAATGGGCCGGCAACTGGGTGGGGCGCATCGCTGTCCGGGCGAGCGGTCAACACCGGCTCACCACGCTGACCAGCCGTTTCGATGTCTCTCACCGAAATCTGAGACTGCTCCAGAGGGCCGATGGACACACCTACGGATTCGCCCCCGAAATTCGGTTGAGCGGAGAGCGAGGGCCTGCTTAAAGTGGTCGCACACTGAAAGGAGGTGATCCCGGAAATGTATGAAATCCGGACGCGTGAGGTGACTGCGGGCTAAGCGCCCGTCGTCGCACGCACCCAGTGCGGTGCCCGGCGGGATCGCCAGGCGCCAATCCCAAGCAGTCACCCGACCCGCGGGCTCGCCGGTACGTCCGGCCGGCTTCTCTCACTGCAGGAGAGAGACCTGAGCCCGCGGGTCGTCTGCGTTTCCCGCTCCCGCGCACCGACGCCGCCCGGCTACGGGCAGAGGCGTTCGAGGCGCCACTTGTCGGGGTGGGCGGCCTCCAGGACGTAGCGCAGGCGGTCGTGCAGGCGGTTCTCGTGGCCCTGCCAGAACTCCACCGCGTCCGGGGTGACCCGCAGGCCGCCCCACTGCGGCGGTACGGGGACCTGCTCGCCCTCCGGGTAGCGGTCGGCGAGCTCCGCGTAGCGCCGGTCCAGTTCCGCGCGGGAGCCGACCACGGCGGACTGCTCGCTCGCCCAGGCGCCCAGCTGGGAGCCGTGCGGGCGGGAACGGAAGTACGACGCCGTCTCGTCGCGGCCGATCCGCGCCGCCGTACCGGTGACGATGACCTGGCGGGCGATGGGGTGCCAGGGGAACAGCAGGGCGACGTGCCGGTTCGCGTCGATCTCGCGGCCCTTGCGGGAGTCGTAGTTGGTGAAGAAGACGAAGCCCCGCGCGTCGAACTGTTTCAGCAGCACGGTGCGGGAACTGGGCCGGCCGTCCGGGGTCGCCGTCGAGACGACCATGGCGTTCGGCTCGAAGAGGTTCGCGTCGGCAGCCTGCTGGAACCACTGGGCGAACTGCCGCATCGGATCCTCGGCGAGGCTCTCCTCGGCGACGATCTGCGAGCGGTACTGCTTGCGCATGACAGCGGGGTCAAGGTCATGGTCGGTCACGCGGGCCATCCTGCCCCAGTACGACTTCCCGGGGTGTGCCGGACGTCACGCTTCCACACACCATCAGGAGCCGACAAAATCTTGGGGCCGGTCCGGACGTCCCCATGCGGGTGACCTTCGGCCGTGCCGGGCATCAACGGGGATGACCGCGCCGGACCGCGAATCACGCCGGGAGCCGCGCGTGTTCGCACTATCTGAGGAGCCGCCTGATGTCCGATTTCGTACCCGGGCTCGAAGGTGTCGTCGCGTTCGAGACGGAGATCGCCGAGCCCGACAAGGAAGGTGGATCCCTCCGCTACCGGGGCGTCGACATCGAAGACCTCGTCGGCCACGTCTCCTTCGGGAACGTCTGGGGCCTGCTGGTCGACGGTGCCTTCGACCCCGGCCTGCCCGCCGCGGAACCCTTCCCCATCCCCGTCCACTCCGGTGACATCCGTGTCGACGTACAGTCCGCCCTCGCCATGCTGGCCCCCGTGTGGGGCCTGAAACCGCTCCTGGACATCGACGAGCGCACCGCCCGCGACGACCTGGCGCGGGCCGCCGTCATGGCCCTGTCGTACGTCGCCCAGTCCGCGCGCGGCCAGGGCCGCCCGATGGTGCCGCAGCGGGAGATCGACAAGGCCGAGTCCGTGGTCGAGCGGTTCATGATCCGCTGGCGGGGCGAGCCGGACCCGCGGCACGTCAAGGCCGTCGACGCGTACTGGACCTCGGCCGCCGAGCACGGCATGAACGCCTCCACCTTCACCGCCCGCGTCATCGCCTCCACCGGCGCCGACGTGGCGGCCGCGCTCTCCGGAGCCGTGGGCGCGATGTCCGGGCCGCTGCACGGCGGGGCGCCGTCCCGTGTCCTCGGCATGATCGAGGAGATCGAGCGCACCGGCGACGCCGTGGCGTACGTGAAGCAGGCGCTGGACCGGGGCGAACGCCTCATGGGCTTCGGGCACCGCGTCTACCGCGCCGAGGACCCGCGCGCCCGCGTGCTGCGCCGCACGGCGAAGGAGCTGGACGCGCCGCGCTACGAGGTCGCGGCGGCGCTGGAGAAGGCCGCACTGGAGGAACTGCACGCGCGGCGCCCCGACCGGGTGCTGGCGACCAACGTGGAGTTCTGGGCCGCGATCATGCTGGACTTCGCGGAGGTCCCGGCGCACATGTTCACGTCGATGTTCACCTGCGCCCGCACCGCCGGCTGGTCGGCGCACATCCTGGAGCAGAAGCGCACGGGCCGCCTGGTCCGGCCCTCTGCCCGCTACACCGGGCCGAGCCGGCGCAATCCGCGCGACATCCAGGGCTACGAGGGCATCGCGGACCGCTGAAGATCCCTCCCGCGCTCCGGTTCCGGGACCTCGTCGCCACCGGCGTCGCCGGGATCGTCCTCCACAGCCTGTGGAGGAGGTCCCGGCTGCGACTGCGCGGCGGCGGGGCCGGGGCCGGTGCGGCGATCTAGCGGCCGGTAGTCAGGGTGCTCTCGATGATCCGGGACCACTGGGCCACCACCCCGGCCCGGCGGGCCGTGTCGTCGGTGAGAACGTTGGCCAGTCCCAGGCCGCGGGCCATGTCGAGCAGGCCCTGCACGGTCTCCCGTACGCCGGGGACGGACTCGTCCGCGCCGAGCAGTTCCACGGCGATGCGATGGGTCTCGCGGCCCACCCGGGCCTCCAGTTCGGTGACGCGGGGACGCAGCTGCTCCTCGTTGGAGGCGGCGACCCACAGCTGGAGCGCGGCCCGGAAGAGCGTGCCGGTGTACAGGTCCACCAGCGCCTCCACCGCGGTGGGGCGGGCGGTCGGGGCGGAGTGGAACAGCTCGCGCAGGGCCGTGGACCGCTCCTCGGCCACGTACTCGACGGCGGCCGTGAAGAGGTCCTCGCGGGTCGGGAAGTGGTGCTGGGCCGCGCCCCGCGAGACTCCGGCGCGTTCGGCGACGACGGCGACGGTGGAACCCGCCCAGCCGTGTTCCGCCAGGCAGGAGACGGCCGCCTCGAGGAGGTGGCGGCGGGTGACACGACTGCGGGCCTGCTTGGGTCCGGTGGCGCCGATGGCGCCGATGGCGCCGGTCGCGCCCGTGGCCCCGGTTGCGCCGGTTGCGCCGGTCACAGCGCCCATGACGGGTCCCGGCGCTCGAAGCGGGCGGTGATGCCCTCGCGGGCTTCGGCTGAGGCGAAGAGCCGCGCGGACAGCTCGCTGAGGCGGGCACCGTCACGCTCCAGGGCCTCGCGCACGGCGGCGGCGGTGAGCGCCTTGGTGACGGCCAGGCCCTGCGGGGAGGCCTTGCGCAGGCCGGCGAGGACGGGTTCCAGTGCCTTGTCGACGCCCTCGGCGTGCAGGGTGATCAGGCCGATCCGGGCGGCTTCGGGGGCGTCGAAGGGCTCGGCGGTCAGGAAGTAGCGGGCGGCGGCGCGGGGGTCCAGGCGCGGGAGCAGCGGCATGGAGATCACCGCGGGGGCCAGGCCGAGGTGGGTCTCGGTGAAGGCGTACGTGGACTGCGGCCCGGCGGCGGCGATGTCGCAGGCCCCGAGCAGGCCGAGGCCGCCGGCCCGGACGTGCCCGGTGACTCGGGCGACGACGGGCTTGGGCAGCTCGGCGATCTCGCGGAGCAGGGCCAGGAAGTCGGCGGGGTCGCAGGGGGACTTGAGGTCGGCCCCGGCGCAGAAGGTGGTGCCGGTGTGGGTGAGCACGACGGCCCGGACCGCCGGGTCGGCCCCGGCGGTGGCGAGGGCCGCCCGGAGTGCGGCGACGAGCTCCGCGGAGAGCGCGTTGCGGTTGGCCGGGGAGTCCAGGGTGAGGGTGGTGACGCCGGTCGCCTGGGCGGCGTGCACGAGTGTGTCCATGTCTCCTCCGGAGGGGTGCGGGTCGGGTGGGTCTCCCGGGTCCTCCCGGGAGGTTACGTGGGCGAGTTATGCGTCTGCGGCGCCGTTGCCCGGGGCTCAGCGGTGTGTGCGGCGCCGTTGCACGGGGCTCCGCCCCGGACCCCGCGCCTCAAACGCCGGCGGGGCTGAATTTTGCCCTGTCGGGGCGGCTCAGCAGCATCGGGGTGTGGGTCGGGGTCGCTCCGGAGCGTCTCCTCGGCTCGCGCACTTAGCCCTGGCTGCGTATGTCCGGCCTGGGTTGCGCGCTCGTCCTGCGGGGACTCTCCTGCGCGACCCCGCCCCACGCCCGGGCTTCGGAAGGCGAAGCCGTGGTGGAGGGGAGTGGGGACGCGCAGGGTTGTCCCCGCAGGACGAGCGCGCAACCGGCCTGACCTTTCGTGATCGGGCTCAGTGCGCGAGCCGAGGAGACAACCCGGAGCGGCCCCGCGGACCGACCCCACCGACCAGGCCACCTGCCAAGGCGAAGGCACGGCCAAATCCAGCCCCGCCGGCGTTTGAGGCGCGGGGTCTGGGGCGGAGCCCCAGGGGCCCGGCCGCAGCCGAGCCCGGACACCGCCGAGCCGCCCGCAGGGCTCACCGTCAGTAGGACTTGGGCAGGCCCAAGGTCTGGTGGGAGACGAAGTTGAGGATCATCTCGCGGCTGACCGGGGCGATGCGGGCCACGCGAGAGGCGGTGATGAGGGAGGCCAGGCCGTATTCGCGGGTGAGGCCGTTGCCGCCGAGGGTGTGGACCGACTGGTCCACGGCCCTGACGCAGGCCTCGCCGGCGGCGTACTTGGCCATGTTCGCGGCCTCGCCCGCGCCCATGTCGTCGCCCGCATCGTAGAGCGCAGCGGCCTTCTGCATCATCAGGCGGGCCAGTTCCAGCTCGATGTGGGCCTGGGCGAGCGGGTGGGCCACGGCCTGGTGCGCGCCGATGGGGTCCTTCCAGACCTGGCGGGTCCTGGCGTAGTCGACGGCCTTGGCGAGGGCGTAGCGGCCCATGCCGATCGCGAAGGCGGCCGTCATGATGCGCTCGGGGTTGAGTCCGGCGAAGAGCTGGAGCAGGCCCGCGTCCTCGTCGCCGACGAGGGCGTCGGCGGGCAGCCGTACCTCGTCCAGGACCAGCTCGAACTGCTTCTCCGCGGCCTGGAGTTCCATGTCGATGACGGTGCGGGTGAAGCCCGGCGCCTCGCGCGGGACGATGAACAGGCAGGGCTTGAGGCGGCCGGACCGGGCGTCCTCGGTGCGGCCGACGACGAGGGTGGCGTCGGCGATGTCGACGCCGGAGATGAAGACCTTGCGGCCGGTGAGGATCCAGTCGTCGCCGTCGCGGCGGGCGGTGGTGGTGATGCGGTGGGAGTTGGATCCGGCGTCGGGTTCGGTGATGCCGAAGGCCATGGTGCGGCTGCCGTCGGCGAGGCCGGGGAGCCAGGCCTGCTTCTGGCCCTCGGTGCCGAAGCGGGAGATGACCGTGCCGCAGATGGCGGGTGAGACGACCATCATCAGGAGGGGGCAGCCCGCGGCCCCGAGCTCCTCCAGGACGATGGAGAGTTCGGCGATGCCGCCGCCTCCGCCGCCGTACTCCTGCGGCAGGTTGACCCCGAGGTATCCGAGCTTGGCGGCGTCCGCCCACAGCTCGTCCGGGTGGCCGCCTTCGCGGGCGACGCGGGCCAGGTACTCGCGGCCGTACTTCTGCCCGAGCGCGGTGACGGCCTTGCGCAGGGCCTGGTGTTCCTGGGTTTCCGTGACGGGGCTCATGCGTGCGGTTCCTCCTGGACTACGGCGAGCAGGGCGCCGAACTCGACCTGTTGGCCGGTGGCGGCGTGGAGCGCGGTGAGCGTGCCGGAGGCGGGCGCGAGGATGCGGTGTTCCATCTTCATCGCCTCCAGCCACAGCAGGGGCTGCCCGGCGGTGACGGGGCTGCCGGGGGCGAGGCCCTCGGCGACGCGGATGACGGTGCCGGGCATGGGGGCGAGCAGGGAGCCCGGTTCGGTGCGGTCCTGGGGGTCCGCGAACCGGGGGACGGGGACGAGGGTGTGGGCGCCGAGTACGGAGTCGACGTAGACCTCTGACGTGTTCGAATTATGTTTCACGTGGAACAGGCGGCGGATTCCGTCGACTTCGAGCGTGACGAGGTCGGGTGCGGCGGCCAGGACGCGGACGCCCGGGTGGTCCACCGGGTGGTACTGGACCGTGTACTCGGTGGCCTCGGTGGCCTCGGCGGCCTCGGTGGTCGCTCCGCCTGCCGCCGTGTAGCGGCGGGTCTGCGGCTGGGAGCGGAGGTTGCGCCAGCCGCCGAGGCGGGCGGCGAGCGGGGCGTCCGGGGCGGGGGCCGCGTCGGCCAGGGCGGCGGCGAGGGCGGCCAGGGTGGCGTCGGGCGCGCCCCCGGTGAGGGTGGCGAGGTGGCGCTCGTAGAAGCCGGTGTCGAGCTGCCCGGCGGTGAACTCCGGGTGGCGCAGGGACCGCACGAGGAGCTCGCGGTTGGTGGTGAGCCCGTGGATCCGGGCTCCGGCCAGGGCGTGGGCGAGGATCCGGACGGCCTCGGCGCGGGTCGGGGCGTGGGCGACGACCTTGGCGAGCATCGGGTCGTAGTGGATGCCGACGCTGTCCCCGCCGGTGAAGCCGGTGTCCACGCGGACCGTGCCTGGGATGTCGAGGGTGTGCAGGACGCCGGCCTGCGGACGCCAGTCCCGTGCGGGGTCCTCGGCGTAGAGGCGGGCCTCGACGGCGTGGCCGTGGGGCTCCGGGGGCGACGGCGGCAGGGCCGCGCCTTCGGCGACGCGCAGCTGGAGGGCGACGAGGTCGAGGCCGAAGACGGCTTCGGTGACGGGGTGTTCGACCTGGAGGCGGGTGTTCATCTCCAGGAAGCAGGGGCGGCCGTCGGCGGTGACGAGGAACTCGACGGTGCCCGCACCCCGGTAGGAGACGGCGCGGGCGGCGGCGACGGCGGCGGAGTGGAGGCTCTCGCGCAGGGCTTGCGGCAGGCCGGGCGCGGGGGCCTCCTCGATGACCTTCTGGTGGCGGCGCTGGAGGGAGCAGTCGCGGGTGCCGAGGGCCCAGACGGTGCCGTGGGCGTCGGCGAGGATCTGCACTTCCACGTGGCGGGCGCGCTCCACGTAGGGCTCGGCGAAGACCTCGCCGTCGCCGAAGGCGGAGCGGGCTTCGGCGACGGCTCCTTCGAGGGCCTCCTTGAGGGCGTCGAGGTCGCGGACGACGCGCATCCCGCGCCCGCCGCCGCCCGCGGCGGCCTTGAGGAGGAGCGGCAGGTCGGCGGCGGTGGCGGCGGCCGGGTCCACGGGTTCCAGGAGGGGTACCCCGGCGGCGCGCATCAGCTCTTTGGCGCGGGTCTTGGAGGCCATGGCCTCGATGGCCTCGGGGGGCGGGCCGATCCAGGTCAGGCCGGCGGCCTGGACCTCGCGGGCGAAGCCGGCGTTCTCGGAGAGGAAGCCGTAGCCGGGGTGGACGGCTTCGGCCCCGGCGGCGAGGGCGGCCTTGATGATCAGGTCGCCGCGCAGGTAGGTGTCGGCGGGGGCCGCGCCGGGGAGGCGCACGGCCGCGTCGGCGGCGGCGACGTGGAGGGCGTCGGCGTCCGGGTCGGAGTGGACGGCGACGGTGTCCAGGCCGAGTGCGCGGGCCGTGCGGAAGATCCGTACGGCGATCTCACCGCGGTTGGCGACGAGCAGGGAGGTGATCGACTGGGTCATGTGCGGGCTCACATCCGGAAGACGCCGAAGCCGCCACGGGCGCCCTCGACGGGGGCGTTGTGGACGGCCGACAGGCACAGGCCGAGGACGGTGCGGGTGTCGCGGGGGTCGATGACCCCGTCGTCGTACAGCCGCCCGGACAGGAACATCGGCAGGGACTCGGACTCGATCTGGGCCTCGACGAAGGCCCGCATCCCGGCGTCCTGTTCCTCGTCGTACGGGAGCCCCTTCGCGGCGGCGGACTGCCGGGACACGATGGAGAGCACCCCGGCGAGCTGTTGCGGGCCCATGACGGCCGATTTGGCGCTGGGCCAGGCGAAGAGGAAGCGGGGCTCGTAGGCGCGGCCGCACATGCCGTAGTGGCCGGCGCCGTAGGAGGCCCCGATCAGCACGGAGAGGTGGGGGACGCGGGAGTTCGAGACCGCGTTGATCATCATCGAGCCGTGCTTGATGATGCCGCCCTGCTCGTACTCCTTGCCGACCATGTAGCCGGTGGTGTTGTGAAGGAAGAGGAGCGGGATGTCGCGCTGGTTGGCGAGCTGGATGAACTGGGCGGCCTTCTGCGACTCGGCGCTGAAGAGCACGCCCTGCGCGTTGGCGAGGATCCCCACCGGGTAGCCGTGGAGGGTGGCCCAGCCGGTGACCAGGCTGGTGCCGTACAGGGGCTTGAACTCGTCGAAGTCGGAGGCGTCGACGATCCGGGCGATGACCTCGCGGGGGTCGAAGGGCGTCTTCAGGTCGGCCGGGACGATCCCGAGGAGCTCCTCGGGATCGTGGAGGGGCTCCTGGGCCTTCGGCGGGTCCGCGTACGGCTTGCGGTGGTTGAGGCGGGCGACGACGCGGCGGGCCTGGCGGATCGCGTCGTGCTCGTCGAGGGCGTAGTAGTCGGCGAGGCCGGAGGTGCGGGCGTGCATGTCGGCGCCGCCGAGGGATTCGTCGTCACTCTCCTCGCCGGTGGCCATCTTGACCAGGGGCGGGCCGCCGAGGAACACCTTGGAACGGTCCTTGATCATGATCGTGTGGTCGGACATGCCGGGGACGTACGCGCCTCCGGCGGTGGAGTTGCCGAAGACGACGGCGACGGTCGGGATGCCGTCGGCCGACAGCCGGGTCAGGTCGCGGAAGATCGCCCCGCCCGGGATGAAGATCTCCTTCTGCGACGGGAGGTCCGCGCCGCCGGACTCGACGAGGCTGATGCAGGGCAGCCGGTTCTGCCGGGCGATCTCGTTGGCCCGCAGGGCCTTCTTCAGGGTCCAGGGGTTGCTGGCCCCGCCGCGCACGGTCGGGTCGTTGGCGGTGACCAGGCACTCGACGCCCTCGACGGTGCCGATGCCGGTGACCATGGACGCGCCGACGGGGTAGTCGCTGCCCCAGGCGGCGAGCGGGGACAGCTCCAGGAAGGGGGTGTCCGGGTCGAGGAGCAGCTCGATGCGTTCGCGGGCCAGGAGCTTGCCGCGCCCGCGGTGCCGGGCGGTGTACTTCTCGCCGCCGCCGTCCAGGGCCTTGGCGTGTTCGGCGTCGAGTGCGGCCAGGCGTTCCAGGGCGGCGCTACGGGCCTTCGCGTGCTCGGGGCTGCGGGGGTCGACGGTGGTGCCGAGGCGGGTCATGGGCCGGTCCCCTCCGGGGCGGTTTCGGGGGCGGGTTCGGGCGCGGCTGGTTCGGGCAGCAGGTGGGCCGGGATGTCGAGGTGGCGGGCGCGCAGCCATTCGCCGAGGGCCTTGGCCTGGGGGTCGAAGCGGTGGCCGGAGGCGACGCCGTCGCCGAGGATGCCGGTGACGGTGAAGTTCAGGGCGCGGAGGTTGGGGAGCGAGTGGCGGTGCACTGCGTGCGCGCGGGTTTCCGGGAGCAGCTCCTGGAGGCGCTCGACGGTGAGGGTGCGGTCGAGCCAGTGCCAGGCGGCGTCGGACTCCACCCATACGCCGATGTTGGCGTCCCCGCCCTTGTCGCCGGAGCGGGCCCCGGCCACCGCGCCGAGCGGCGCCCGCCGGGTGGCCCCGGGGGCTCCGCCCCCGGACCCCGCCGGGACTCCGCCCCGAACCCCTTCGGGGGCTCCGCCCCCGGACCCCCGCGCCTCAAACGCCGGCGGGGCTGGATGTGCGGGTTCCGCCGACGGGGCTGAAATACCGGGGCTCCGCCCCGGACCCCGCTCCTCAAACGCCGGAGGGGCTGAAAACACAGCCTCGCCGGCGTTTGAGGCGCGGGGGTCCGGGGGCGGAGCCCCCGAGGGGTCCGGGACGGAGCCCCGGGACGGGGGTCTGGGGGCGGAGCCCCCCCACGCGGCGGTAGCCGCAAATACAGCACAGCCGGGAAGGGGCGGGGTGGGGGAAGGGCCCCGCGCAGCGGAGACCGGTAGGCGGGTGCCGTCCGGGAGGACCGCCGTGTGGGGGACCACGGCGGCCGGGACCAGGGCCGAGGTGAAGACCCCGTACGGCTGGGCCGGTCCCGGTGGGGCGGTGACGTGGAAGCCCGGGTAGCTGCCGAGGGCGAGTTCCACGGCCGCCGAGGTCAGGGCGCGCCCGACACGGTCCGGGGACGGGTCGCGGACCACCAGGCGCAGCAGGGCGCTCGCCGTCTCCTCCGTCGGGGCGTCCTCGTGGTCCGTACGGGCGAGGGTCCAGGCCGCGTCGGCCACGCCGTCCAGGGCCTCGGACAGCTGGGCGCGAACCAGGGCGCCCTTCGCCTCGATGTCCAGGCCGGTCAGGACGAAGACCACCTCGTTGCGCCAGCCGCCGATACGGGTGACGCCCGCCTTCAGGCAGGCGGGCGGCGGCTCGCCGAGGACGCCGCTGACGCGGACGCGGTCGGGGCCGTCCCCGGCCAGCCGGACGGTGTCCAGGCGGGCGGTCACGTCCGGGCCGAGGTAGCGCACGCCCTGTGTCTCGTAGAGGAGTTGGGCGGTGACCGTTCCCGTGGTGACCGCTCCGCCGGTCCCCGGATGCTTGGTGATCACCGAGGACCCGTCCTCGGAGATCTCCGCGAGCGGGAAGCCGGGGCGGCGGACGTCGTGCGCGGTGAAGAAGGAGTAGTTGCCGCCGGTGGCCTGCGTGCCGCACTCCAGGACGTGGCCCGCGACCACCGCCCCCGCCAGCCGGTCGTAGTCGTCCGCGGCCCAGTCGAACCACCAGGCCGCCGGGCCGCTGACCAGCGCGGCGTCCGTGACGCGGCCGGTCACGACCACGTCCGCGCCGGCCCGCAGGCACTCCGTGATGCCGGCGCCCCCGAGGTAGGCGTTCGCGGTCAGCGCCCCTTCCTCGTAGGGCATCAGGTCGTCGCCTTCCACGTGCGCGACGGTGACGGGCACGCCCGCCTTGGCGGCCAGCGCGCGGATGGCGTCGGCGAGTCCGGCCGGGTTGAGCCCGCCCGCGTTCGCGACGATCCGTACGCCCCGCTCGTGCGCGAGCCCGAGCCCTTCCTCCAACTGGCGCAGGAAGGTCTTGGCGTAGCCGAGGTCCGGGTTCTTCAGGCGGTCGCGGCCGAGGATCAGCATCGTCAGTTCGGCCAGGTAGTCCCCGGTCAGCACGTCCAGCGGGCCGCCGGTCAGCATCTCGCGCAGGGCGTCGAAGCGGTCCCCGTAGAAGCCGGACGCGTTGCCGATGCGCAGTGGGCGGCGGGCCGTCGGGCGGCCGGCCATCGGACGGCCGGTCATCGGACGGCCGGTCATCGGACGGCCGGTCATCGGGCGGCCTCCGGTGCCCGTCCGGGACCCGCCGGGCCGGCGAAGGCCTGCGCGATGTCCAGCCAGGCGTCCGCGTCGGGGCCGGTCGCGGTCAGCGCGAGATCGGCCCGGTGGGCGCGCTGGGTCACCAGGAGGCAGAAGTCGAGCGCCGGGCCGGCGATCCGCTGCGGGGCGTCCGGCGGGCCGTACGCCCACACCCCGGCGCCGCCCGGGGCCGCCAGCTCGACCCGGAACTCCCCGGCGGGCGCGGGCAGTCCGCGTACGGCATAGGCGTAGTCGCGGGCCCGTACGCCGATCCGCGCCACGTGGCGCAGCCGGGCGGTCGGGGCTCGGCGTACGCTGAGCGCGTCGGCGACGTCCTGGCCGTGCGCCCAGGTCTCCATCAGCCGGGCGCTGGCCATCGAGGCGGCCTTCATCGGGGGCCCGTACCAGGGGAACCGGGTGTCGGGCGAGGCTGCGGCCAGGGCCTCGTCGAGGGCGGCGCGCCCGGTCCGCCAGCGGGCCAGCAGTTCGGCGGGCGGCAGCGCCGCGCCTTCCCCGGCGCCCTCGTCGACGAAGGAGTCGGGGGCTTTCAGGGCCTCCTCGACCATGCGGCCGAAGCCGGTGGCGTCGGTCAGGGAGAGCAGCGCGGCCCGGTCGGTCCAGTGCAGGTGGGCGATCTGGTGCCCGATGCTCCAGCCCGCCGCGGGGGTGGGCCGGACCCAGTCGCCCTCGGGCAACTCCCCGACCAGCAGGTCGAGTTCCCGCCCCTCCTCACGCAGATCGACGAAGACGGCGGCGGCGTCGGAAGCAACGGCATGGACGGCATCGACGGCGGACGGATCGGGCACGGTGCGCTCCCCTCTCGGCGTGAGGGGAAGAGTGGCAGCCTCCACCAAAACAATCAAGCACGCTTGCATGATTTGGCCGCGATCCGGCACGTTCCCGCCACCGGCACCAACCCCCTTACTGCAGAACCGACTTGCGGCGACACGCGACGGCCGCAGGTCCCGCCGCACCCCGGCCACCCGGTACGGAGGGGGCGATTCAGGCCGTAACCGGGAAACTCGCGATACGTCACCGGATGTCCCGTCGATACTGGACGTTCCGCTCCGGGCCCGGGCGAGCACACCACGTTCATGTCACTCGACGCAGAGGATGAACCGACGTGACCGCAGCCCGACGAACCCCTGCCCCCGTCCCCGTCTCCCTCTACCCCGAACTCGACTCGACCGCCCTCGGCGCCTTCGTCGGCGCCCTGGAGAGCGGCGACGTCACCGGCCTCTCCCCCGCCCGCGCCGCCGAGGTCGCCGAGTCCCGCGCCGGCGCCGTCTTCACCCGCGGCAAGGTGACCGGCGCCGACGGCGACCTGCTCGACGCCGCGCTGTGGCGGCACACCGGGGTCCAGCCGCGGCCGGTGATCATCATGCCTTCGCCGTGGACCGATCTGGGCTGGCTGGCGTACGCCGTCCAGGCCACCCTCTTCGCGATCCGCGGCTACGACGTCCTCGCCTACTCCGCCCGCGGCTTCGCCGGCTCCGAAGGCCAGGTCGACGTGGCGGGCCCGCTCGACGTCGCCGACGGCAGCCGGGCCCTGGACCACCTCATCGAGCGCAGCGCCGGCCCGGTGACGAAGATCGGCTTCCTCGGGGACTCGTACGGCTCGGGCATCAGCCAGCTGGTCGCCGCCCACGACACCCGCGTCGACGCCGTGGTCGCGCTGAGCAGCTGGGGCGACCTCGGGGAGGCGTTCTACGAGAACTCCACCCGCCACGTCGCGGCCGTACGGGCCCTGCTCGCCGCCGCCGCGAAGGCCCGGCTGAGCCCGCAGACGCAGAGCGTCTTCGACAACGTCCTGGCCAACCGCGACATCCGGGGCACCCTGCGCTGGGCGGAGCCGCGCTCGCCCTTCACCCACATCAAGGAGCTCAACCGCCGCCAGGTCCCGGTCTTCTACTCGCACGCCTGGCACGAGACGCTCTTCCCGTCCAACCAGACCCTGAAGGTGTTCAACGAGCTGACCGGCCCCAAACGCCTCGCCCTCTCCATCGGCGACCACTCCGGCCCCGAGGCCTCGGGCATGCTCGGCCTGCCGAACCGGATATGGACGGACGCCCACCGCTGGTTCGACCGCCACCTCAAGGGGATCGACAACGGCATCGACGCCGAGGGCCAGGTGCTGGGCGAGGTCATGTGGAACAAGACCCTGGAACCCCGCCCCACCTGGCACTCCGTCACCGAGGAGGTGCGCAGGCTGCACCTGGCGGGCGGCGGCGAGCTGACCGAACAGCCGGAGTCCGGCTGGACGGCGGGCGTGCTGTGCGGGATGGACACCCCGGCCACCGTCGCCGACTCGGTCGTCACCTCCGGCTACCAGGAGATCGCCGGCCGCCCGAAGGTCTACCCGACCGGTGACATCGACCGCTCGGTCGCCGCGGTGTGGGCCTCGGCCCCGGGCCGCGAGATCACCCGGCTACGGGGCACGCCCCGGCTGCGCGTCACCTACCGGGCGGCGAACCCCGGCTCCACCTTCGTCGCGTACCTCCTGGACGTGGCAGCCGACAACACCGCCCACATCGTCACGCACGCCCCGTACACCGACCTCGACTCCCCGCCGGACAGCCTGATCAGCGCGGACATCGACCTCCAGGCCACGGCGTACGACGTCCCGCGCGACCACCGCCTGATGCTGGTGATCGACGCCCGCGACCCCTTCTACGGCGACGCCAACCTCCCCCGCGCCACCCTCTCCTTCACCTCCCCGGAGGCAACGCCGTCGTACCTGGACCTGCCGCTGGGCTAGCTCACCCCGAGGAGGTACGCCCGCCCCGCCGGACCCCCGTGCCGGCGGGGCGGGCGTACGGTTTCAGGGGCTACGGGTGAAGTCCATCGTCCAGTTCTGCAGCCAGGTGTCGCCCTCGTCGACGGAGAAGAACTGCTCCCAGCGCGGGGACTCCCCGGCCGCCGTCCCCGACCATACGAACCGCACGCGGACCGCCTTCCCGTCGTGCGTGTCCTCCCCCTCGAAGACCCCGCGGCCGCCGTCGAACCGGCCGACGACGGGCGGGAACAGCAGGCCGGTGCTGCGGCTCGACCAGTACAGCGACCACTGCTCGCGCTCCCGGTCGAAGAGGCGCAGCGTCAGACCACCGAAGCCCTTCGTCCGGAAGTCGATCTCGTCGAAGCTGGCGCCGCCGTCGAAGTGGCGGGAGACGCGGGACACGGCCGGGAACTCCTCCCACGCGCTGTCCGCGTCGAGGAAGTCGGCGCGCCAGCGGTTGGCGACGTCCCAGGTGCCGATGAGGAAGTCGAAATCGTTCATGCGAGGACCGTAGAACCACTCCACTGACACCATGTGGCAGTGAAGTCGAGCCGCCTGCTGTCGATCCTCCTCCTGCTCCAGACCCGGGAGCGGATGACCGCCGCCGAGCTGGCGCGGGAGCTGGAGGTGTCCGTCCGTACGGTCTACCGCGACGCGGAGGCGCTGGCCGCGGCGGGCGTCCCGCTGTACGGGGAGGCCGGGCACAGTGGGGGCTACCAGCTGCTCGCCGGCTACCGGACCCGGCTGACGGGGCTCAGTACGGGCGAGGCGGAGGCCCTGTTCCTGACCGGAATGCCGGGACCGGCGGCGGAACTGGGCCTCGGGCGGGCCCTGTCGGCGGCCCAGCTGAAGTTGCGGGCGGCGCTGCCGCCGGAGTTGCGCGCGCAGGCCGACCGGATGCGGATGCGGTTCCACCTGGACGCGCCGGGCTGGTACGCGGAGCACGAGGAGACCCCGCACCTCGCGCAGGTGGCCGACGCCGTGTGGCGGGGCCGGGTGGTCGAGGTGCGCTACCGCAGGTGGAAGGAGCCCCGGGAGGTGGACCGGGTCCTCGCCCCTTACGGTCTGGTCCTGAAGGCGGGGCGCTGGTACCTGGTGGCGGGCCCGGAAGGCGCCCGGACGTACCGGGTGGACCAGATCCTGTCGGTGACGCAGACGGCGCGGACCGTGGAGCTCCCGGAAGGCTTCGACCTCGCGGCGCACTGGCGCCGGAGCCAGGAGGACTTCCACGCGCGGCTGTACCCGGAGGAGGCGGAGGTACGGCTCTCCGCGCGCGCCGCGGACCGGCTGACGGGTGCCCAGGCGCGCGCCCTGGCAGCCACCGGCCGCCCGGATCCGGAGACTCCCGGCTGGACCCGCGCGACCCTCCCGATCGAGTCGGCGGACGCCGCGGAGGCCCAATTCCTGGCCCTGGCCGCGGACGCGGAGGTCCTCTCCCCGCCCGCCCTCCGCGCACGCATCAGAACCGCACTGGCGGCCATGGCGGCCCGGTACGACGGCCGTTAGCGCCCGCCGGCTCCCCTCAGCAGACCTTCCCCGGCCCCGCCTCCGCCGTGGCGCGGAGGAGGTCGCGCAGGAGGGTGAAGTCGACCTTGGCGGGGTTGCGGAAGCGGAGGCAGGCTTTGCCCATGTCGTGGGCGGCCAGGCGCTCCGCGAAGGCGTCGCGGATGTCCGTACGCAGCAGGTAGAAGGAGATGTACTGCTTCTGGTTCGCCCAGGCGATCTCCCCGGCCTCGGCCCCCGGCCGGGTGTACGCGGGCATGCCGTAGGCGATGTGCTCCTCGAAGCCCGTCAGCTCCGCCACGCACAGCTCCCGCAGGCGGGTGAGGGCCTCGCGGCGGGCATCCGGGGCAGCGGCGAGGTAGGTGTCGACGGTGACGGGGTTCATACGGCGGGCTGCTTTCCGGTGGGCCGCCTTCCGGCGGGCTGCTTGCGGATCTGGGACCGGACCGCCCCCATGCTGGCCGCGATCACGAGGGCGATGGCCAGCGCGTCCAGGGCGGACATGGCCTGGTTGAGGACGAGGAACCCGGCGGTGGCGGCGATGGCCGGTTCGAGGCTCATCAGGATGGCGAAGGTCGGGGAGGGCATCCGTCGCAGGGCGAGCAGTTCCAGGGTGTAGGGCAGCACGGAGGACAGTACGGCCACGCCCACGCCCAGGGCGAGGGTGCTCGGGACCAGCAGGTCGGAGCCGGCTTCGACGATGCCCAGCGGGAGCGAGAGCACCGCGGCCACCGCCATGGCCAGGGCCAGGCCGTCCGCCTGCGGGAAGCGGCGGCCGGTCCGCGCGCTGAAGACGATGTACGCGGCCCACATCGCGCCCGCGCCGAGCGCGAAGGCCGCGCCCACGAGGTCGAGACCGCCGAAGCCGCCCCCGCCGTGGCTGGACAGCAGCACGACGCCGGCCAGGGCGAGGCCCGCCCAGAGCAGGTTGACCAGGCGCCGCGAGACGATCACCGACAGGGCGAGCGGTCCGAGGACCTCCAGGGTGACGGCCGGACCGAGCGGGATCCGGTCCACGGCCTGGTAGAAGAGGCCGTTCATGCCGGCCATGGTGATGCCGAAGACGACGACCGTGCCCCAGTCGGCGCGGGAGTAGCCGCGCACCTTGGGCCGGCACAGGAGGAGCAGGACGAGCGCGGCGGCCGCGAGGCGCAGCGTGACCACGCCCGCCGCGCCGGCCCGCGGCATGATCATGACCGCGAGGGCGGCGCCGAACTGCACCGAGATGCCCGCCGAGATCACCAGCGCGACCGGCCCGAGGCCGCTGCCGAGGCCGCCGCGGCTGCTGCCGCCGCTGCCGCCGCCCGCGGGGAGCGGAACGGAGGCTTCCGCGGAAGGGGCGGCGGTCGTCGAGGATGAGGAGGGTGCGGGCATTTATCCAGATTAAGGGGTGAGTAAGGGCTGTACCCGCGTGTTTTGCCTTACATGTTCGCTACGACTACGTGTCGGCTGCGCCCGCTGTGCCCTCGCCCGGACCCTCGCCCCCGTCCAGCCCCTCCGCCAGCAGTTCCGCCAGGTGCCGGGGCCGGTGGCCGCCGCCGCCCAGCTGGGCGATCTGGGTCCGGCAGGAGAACCCGTCCGCCTGGACCACGACGTTGGGGGGAGCCGCCCGCAAGGACGGGAGCAGCTGTTCCTCCGCGCACGCCACCGAGACCTCGTGGTGGCCCGGCTCGAAGCCGAAGTTGCCCGCCAGGCCGCAGCAGCCGCCGCTGAGCTCGCCGACCAGCCCGGCCCGCTCGCGCAGCCGCCGGTCGGCGCCGTCGCCGAGGACCGCGTGCTGGTGGCAGTGGGTCTGGCCGGCGACCGGCCGGTCGAGGCGGGGCGGCTGCCAGTGCGGCGCGTGCTCCTCCAGGGTCTCGGCGAAGGTACGGACGGCGGCCGCGAGGCGGGGGGCGCGGGGGTCGTCGGGGAGCAGGGCGGGGAGGTCGGTGCGGAGGGCTGCGGCGCAGCTGGGTTCCAGTACCAGTACGGGGCCGTCTGCCTCGCCCAGCGCGCCCAGCGCGTCCACCGCGTCCAGGGTGCGGCGCAGGACCTTGCGGGCGCGGTCGAGGCGGCCGGTGGACACGTAGGTCAGGCCGCAGCACACCCTCCCCGGCGGGACCGCTACGCGGAGTCCGGCCGCTTGGAGTACGCGTACTGCTGCGCGGCCGGTGTCGGGGCTGAGGTACTCCGTGAAGGTGTCGGGCCACAGGGTGACGGTCGGTGTCGGCGGAGCGTGGTCCTTGGGCGGAGTCTGGGCCTTGTCCTGCCGCTCGGGCGGAGCCTGGCCCTTTGGCGGAGCCTGGCCCGGCCTGATCTGACCCTGCGGGCGGCTCCCGGGCTCTGCCCGGACCCGCGCCTCAAACGCCGGCGAGGCTGGCTTTGGCCCCGCCCCGGCCTGCGCCCCCCACCACCCCCTGAACGTCTGCCCCGCCAGTTCCGGCAGGCTTCGGGTGGGGTTGCGGGTCAGGCCCGGTACGGGGAGGCGGCGGGCCAGGGCGTTCGCGAGGCGCGTCGCCCGTAGGCGGGTGATCAGGCGGAGCCAGGCCGGGAGGCCGCCCAGGGTGTAGTGGGACAGCGGGCGGATCCGGCCGGCCCAGTGGTGGTGCAGGAACTCCGCCTTGTAGGCGGCCATGTCCACGCCCACCGGGCAGTCGCTGCGGCAGCCCTTGCAGCTCAGGCACAGGTCCAGCGCCTCGGCCACCTCCTTCGAGCGCCAGCCGTCGGTGATGACCTCCCCGGCCAGCATCTCGTGCAGCAGCCGGGCCCGGCCGCGCGTGGAGTGCTGCTCCTCGCCGGTGACCCGGTACGAGGGGCACATCACCCCGGGCCCGCCCGGCTCGGCCGTACGGCACTTCGCGACCCCGACGCACCGTGCAACCTCCCGGGCGAAGGGCGTCGGCGGGAGCACGGTGAAGCGCAGGTTCTCGTCGAGGCGCCGCGGCCGGACCAGCATCCCGGGGTTCATGCCGCCCGCCGGGTCCCACACGTCCTTGTAGGCGGCGAAGAGCCCGACCACCTCCGCCCCGTACATCCTCGGCAGGAGTTCCGCGCGGGCCTGCCCGTCCCCGTGCTCCCCCGACAGCGAGCCGCCGTGGGAGATCACCAGGTCGGCCAGCTCCTCCGAGAACGTCCGGAAGCGGGCCACGCCTCCCGCCGATGCCAGGTCGAAGTCGATCCGTACGTGCACGCAGCCCTCGCCGAAGTGCCCGTACGGGGATCCGCGCAGCCCGTGCGCCGCCAGCAGCGCCCGGAACTCCCGCAGGTACGCCCCCAGCCGGGCCGGCGGCACCGCGCAGTCCTCCCAGCCCGGCCAGGCCATGGAGCCGTCGGGCATCCGGGTCGCCGTGCCGGCCGCGTCCTCGCGGATCCGCCACAGCGCCCGCTGCCCCGCCGAGTCGGTGACGACCACCGAGTCGAGCGCGTCGGCACCCCGTACGAGTGACCTCGCCCCGCCCTCGTCCGGCATCTCCACGAACAGCCAGGCCCCGCCCCGGGGCAGCCCCGCGGCCCCGCGCACCAGGTCCTGCGCCATCCCCTCGACCGTCAGCGGGCCCAACGGCAGCAGCCCCGACGCCGCGTCCGCCGCCGCGCTCTCGTCGGCGTACCCGAGCACCGCGAGCACCGGCGCGCGCGGCGCTTCCACCAGGCGCACCAGGGCCTCGGTCACCACCCCGAGCGTGCCCTCGCTCCCGCAGAACGCGCGGGCCAACTCCGCGCCCCGCTCGGGCAGCAGCGAGTCGAGGCCGCCGTAGCCGGAGATCCGCCGCGAGAAGCCGCCGCCCATTCCCGTCCGCAGCAGCGCCAGGTTCCCGTCGACGAGTTCCCGCAGCCCCGCGGGGGCCCCCGCCCAGCCGGTGGAGATCCGGTGCGAGGTGCCCCCGTACGCGGTCACCGTCAGCTCGGCCACGTTGTCGGCGGTGGTGCCCCAGGCCACCGAGTGGGCCCCGCACGCGTTGTTGCCGATCATGCCGCCGAGGGTGCAGCGGGAATGCGTGGAGGGGTCGGGCCCGAAGGTCAGCCCGTACGGGCGCACCGCGTCCCGCAGCCGGTCGAGGACCAGCCCCGGCTGGACGACCGCGGTGCGGGCCGCCGGGTCCACGGAGACCAGGGCGTTCATGTGCCGGGTGAGGTCGAGGACCACGCCCAGGCCCGTGGCCTGGCCCGCGATGGAGGTGCCGCCGCCGCGCGGGACGACCGGGACGCCGGCCTCGGCGCACACCCGGAGCGCGGCCGCCACGTCCTCGGCGTCCCGCGGGGCGACCACGCCGACGGGGACCCGGCGGTAGTTGGAGGCGTCCATGGTCACCAGGGCCCGCGCGGCGGCTCCGAAATCCACCTGTCCGCGCAGTTCCGCCCGCAAGGTCCGTTCGAGTTCTTCGAGTTCTTGGAGTTCACCGGGTGACGTCACGGTGCCAAGCATCCACCGCGGCCGTTCGTCTCATCGGGTGGACGCGCCTCCGGACCCCGGTCCGCGACCGGCTACGCTCCGTTCGTGGCCGAGATCCAGATTCCCGCTGACATCAAGCCCGCCGACGGACGCTTCGGCGCGGGCCCCTCCAAGGTGCGGACCGAGGCGCTGGACGCCCTCGCCGCCACCGGAACCTCCCTGCTCGGAACCTCGCACCGCCAGGCCCCGGTCAAGAACCTGGTCGGCTCGGTGCGTCAGGGTGTCCGGGACCTCTTCTCCCTGCCCGAGGGCTACGAGGTGATCCTGGGCAACGGCGGCTCCACCGCCTTCTGGGACATCGCGACGCACGGGCTGATCGAGCAGAAGTCCCAGCACCTCACCTTCGGCGAGTTCTCCTCCAAGTTCGCCAAGGCCGCCAAGCTCGCGCCGTGGCTGGACGCGCCCAGCGTGATCTCCTCCGAGCCGGGTACGCACCCCGAGCCGGTCGCCGAGGCGGGCGTGGACGTGTACGCGTACACCCACAACGAGACCTCGACGGGTGTCGCGGCGCCGCTCAAGCGCGTCGCGGGCGCCGACGCCGGGTCCCTCGTCCTGGTGGACGCGACCTCGGGCGCCGGCGGTCTGCCGGTGGACATCACCGAGACGGACGTCTACTACTTCGCCCCGCAGAAGTCCTTCGCCTCGGACGGCGGGCTGTGGCTGGCGGCGTTCTCCCCGGCGGCCCTGGAGCGCGCGCAGCGCGTTCACGACTCCGGCCGGCACATCCCGGAGTTCTTCTCGCTGCCGACGGCGATCGACAACTCGCTGAAGAACCAGACGTACAACACCCCGGCCCTGTCCACCCTCTTCCTGCTGAACCAGCAGCTGGAGTGGCTCAACGGCCAGGGCGGTCTGGAGTTCGCGACGGGCCGTACGGCGGCCAGCGCGCGCAACCTGTACGGCTGGGCGGAGGCGTCGAAGTACGCGACCCCGTTCGTCGTGGACGCCGACAAGCGTTCCGCCGTCATCGGCACGATCGACTTCTCGGACGACGTCGACGCGGCGGCCGTGGCCAAGGTGCTGCGCGCCAACGGCATCGTGGACACCGAGCCGTACCGCAAGCTCGGCCGCAACCAGCTGCGCGTAGCGATGTTCCCGGCGATCGACCCGGCGGACGTGCAGGCGCTGACCGCGTGCATCGACTACGTGATCGAGAAGCTCTGACAAGAGTGTGTGCAAGCGCTCGGCCGGGGCTTCCCGGCCGAGCGTTTTGCGTGGGCGGCCGTTCAGCTCGGCGGTCGTCCTGGCCCGGGCCTCCCCCCTCCCCCGATATCGAATAGGCCTGTGCTCAGCCACCGATTAAGGTCACGCTGATTGTCTTTTTGTGTGACCGGGGAGGGTTCATGACCATGCAAAACACCAGGCCGGGGGGCCGGGCGGGCGGCGCGCCCAGACGCGCGCTGTCGCTCGTCCTGGCAGCGGGCACGGTGACGACGGGGCTCATCGCCCTGGCGCCCGCGTCCGCCGCCGCTGACACCGCCACCACCACGGCCGCCGCCGCCGGCACCGTACGGGCCACCGCTGCGGGCAGCACGGTCGGCGCCGTGGAGAGCTGGACTCGGGTCTCGAAGAAGCACCCGAACTCCGCCTACTGGAAGTCCGCCGACGCCCTGCGCGCCGGCAACGAGGGTGGCGCCCAGGGCCTGTCCCGCTCCTTCCTCCAGCTCGGCACCGCGAACCTCAAGGGCGCCGACGTCACCGCCGCCATCCTGCGCGTCCGCAACACCGCCGCGGCCACCTGCACGGCCAAGCCCGTCGAACTGTGGAGCGTGGACCCGGTCTCGGCGACGACGACCTGGAAGAACCAGCCCGCCAAGGGCGCGAAGCTCGCCACGGTCACCGCCGCCAAGGGCCGCCCCGGCTGCGCCGCCGGGGACCTGGAGTTCGACGTCACCGCCCTCCTCAAGGACGCCGCGGCCACGAACCGGACCGCCGTCACCGTCGGCCTCTTCGCCGCCGACGAGAACGACACCTCCGCGTGGAAGCGCTTCGACCCGAAGAGCGCCGTCCTGGAGACCACCGTCGCCCCCGCCGTCCCCGTCACCCCCGCACCGGTCGTCTCGGGGCTGCGCACCGACCCCGCCACCGCCTGCACCGGCGGCCTCATCGGGAACACGTCACAGGTCAAGCTGTTCGCCACCGTCGACAGCCCGGCGACCGGCTGGCCGTCCGCCGAGTTCCAGGTCTTCCGGGCCGACACCGGCGCCCTCGTACGGGCCGTCTCCGTGCAGGCGGACTCGAACCGGATCGCCACCCTGGCCGTCCCCGACACCGACCTGCCCACCGGCGACTACACCTGGAACGTGCGCGGCGTCGCCGAAGGCGCCCCGGCCTCCGCCTGGTCGCCGAGCTGCGCCTTCTCGGTGGACCGTACGCGTCCCGGCACGCCCCCGGTGATCAGCTCGGCGGAGTTCCCCTCCGCGGACAACGGGCAGCCCGAGCACACCGGCACGGCCCGCACCCCCGGCACCTTCACCTTCACGGGCGGCGCCGGTGACACGGACCTCGCGGAGATCGTCTACTGGACGGACGCCGACCAGACCCGCCGCTCCGTCGCCCCCGGCGGCAGCGCCGTCATCACCCCGCTGAGCGCCGGCCCGCAGAGCGTCCACGCCTACAGCGTGGACAAGGCCGGCAACCTCTCCGACACCGCTCACTACCTCTTCGTCGCGAACCGCGCCCCGAAGCCCGACGCGGCCGGAGACCTCAACGGCGACGGCCACGGCGACCTGTGGACCCTCGACGCCGCCGGCCGCCTCCTGTTCCGCGCGGGCAAGGGGGACGGCACCTTCGCCGCCCCCACCGACGCGGGAGTGACCCTGGACGCCGGCTCGCAGATCGTGGCGAGCGGGGACTGGGGCCAGGACGGCTACAACGACCTGGTGGTACTGGCTCCCGGTGACGGCGGCCGGAAGCTGTGGGTCTACCCGAACACCGGGCTCGGGGCGGTCGACACCCTCAACCGCTTCGACCTCTCCGTCCTCGACGAGGCCAACGCCCACTGGGCGGACGCGGACCAGGTGACCTCCGCCGGTGACCTCGACGGCGACGGCGCGCCCGAACTGCTCGTGCGGCAGGGCGCGCAGCTGTGGCTGTACTACGGCAGCGCCTCGGGCTACGTGGACTGGGTCGCGCCCGTCGCCGTGGGCGGCTCGGGCGGCTCGGGCTGGGAGGGCCTCACCGTCGTCGCCCCGGGCGACACCGATGGTGACGGCCTCGCCGACCTGTGGGTACGCGACGACGCCACCGGCGAGCTCTTCGCCGTGCGCGGGAGCGCGGGCGCCGACGGCACGCTCGACACCGCCGGCTGGGGCTCCGGCCCCCGCACCGCGATCGGCTCCGGGCTCACCCGCGCGGCCTACCCGACGCTCGGCACCTCCGGCGACCTCACCGGCGACGCACGCGCCGACCTGACGGCCACCACCGCCCACGGCGCCGCCGTGTACTTCCGCGCCACCGACACCGGCATCGAGAGCACCCCGGTCACCCTGAACTGACCGGATCCACCCGCAGTAGCTCAGGCCAACGCCCGGCTGGGGTCTCCCAGCCGGGCGTTCTGCGTGGACGCCCGCTCTGCCGACGGCCCGGACTCCGCCGTCATCGTTGCCGCGCTCACGAGTGTCATGACGTTTTCAAGAGGGTGCTGCCCAAGGCACCCCACGGCTCGCTGACCTGCTAGATCCAGGCCGTCGAGGGCTCTCGTGCTACTCGGCGGTCCACGTCTGGTCCACTGGTACCGCAAGCGGAGTCCGGCCGGTGCGTCACTCGAACACACGACCTTCGGGCAGGGGACTCAACGAAAGCGCGGAGCGCTGAGGCTTCACGAGGGGCTCGATTCGGGCACTCGTCAGCGGGGTGCAGTAGCTGATTACCCCCTTCGACATCTCCATGAGAAGCGATGCAGTAACGCGCACATCGTAAAGCGTATGCCCATCCATTTGAATTTCCCCATCGGCGTCGATTTCGTAGGTTGACACATCGACGTCAACACGAAATTCAACCACGGCTTTCAAAGTGACATCACCGAGAGCTGCCACCCCCTCCCCCGACCCCTCCTCGCCTGCCTCAGAATCCCTACCAACATCCGAGACGTCCAACACCTCGTGGACATGACGGAGCGTGACAGCGTGAACCAGATGATGTGATTCACAAAAATCACCCAGCAGGAAATCCGGATCCGCTTCGAAATCCCCTAGGTTGAAATCAGGCTCAACCCAACCGTCATACAAGTTCGCCTGCAACTCGGAAATGAGATTGGCGAAGTGCACAGTGATTCGACGAGCGAGACCTTCTGACCCGTTCACGAAACGCAACAGATATCTGTTCAAATCGTAGAGCCTGAGCATGTAGGGCGGATCCACCTGCAACGCCTTGCACGCCGCCGCAACGTCACGGTCCTTGCTAAGTAGCACAACACGGGTGAAGTCACCACCAGCCTTGGCCAGGACATCACGGAGCCAGGCCGAGTCCGATGCTCCAGTCTTGACCCCGTCTTTTCGGCGGCCCGCCCCCGTCTGCAATATTTGGTCACGCAGCCCATTGATCGCCGAGTCGCCCGTTAGCCAGACGACTGCGACACCTGGGACACCAGAAAGCTCAAAAAGGAACTCTTCGATAACCTCTTTTTCCCCACCAGCCGGCAGGGTAGGAGGTTTACCTTTGAGGCCACCTCGCTTCATGGCGCGAAAAACGGGGGAAACGGCCCTACGGAACACCTCTACCTCTCTGGCGAGATGTTCGGCCCATTCCCAAGCAACAGGTTCTGGCACCCACGTCTCGATTCCGACACGGGCAGCTAAATCAGACAGGTGACGCAAGTGTTCCAGGTCTGGCAGACCCTTACCGAAAGCATTTGTATCGAGAACGACCGCACGGAGCGATCCCGGACTGAATACACCAGCAGGCAGGGATTCCATGCGCGTATTGTTGCAAGTCCACGCTCGGCGACATAGCGCTTCCGCAGATTAGGTCATGCTCGGACGTTGCCGGTAGCAGTGCTGCTGGTAACTGCTACCAGCACAGGATCCCGGCATGACCTCAGGGGAGTGTTTTCTCGATGGCCTCGAAGATGTCCGCATCGGTCTCCTGCTGCCAGGACGGGAGGTCAGGCCAGTCGGCAACGTAGCCCGGCTTCGGGTCCTCGAAGTGCTTGAACATCTGGGCCGTCCAGCACGTCGCAACGAACCGGCTCTTCTGTTCGCGCGACAGCCTCGACGTTTGGCCGGCGCTGATCTCGATGAACTGCCGGACCTGGTCGTAGACCGAGCCAGCGGCCTCCCGCTCCCACCGCGGGGTCTCGTCCCACGAAGTGACGTAGCCAGCCTTCGGCTCCCCGGGGAAGTGCTGGTGCACTCCCGCGATCCAGGTTTCCCGGAACAGTCGTGCACCTTCGGTCTGCGACATGCCTACCCCTCTCGTCACGGCGTGCTCAGCGTGACGATCTCCGCCCCCAGCTCCGCTACGCGGTGGTCGCGGCTCAAGGGACCGAACTCGTCGCACAGGGCTTGGAGTCTACGGGCGACGTACCCGGATGCTGAGGCTCGGGCCAGGCTGACGGCTTCCCGCCCGTACGCAAGAACCTGGTCGGGGTCACGCCGCTTCGCGCCGATGGCGGCCAGGCTGGTCAGCACTGCACCCCGGCGCCGATACGACTGCCCCGACGCAAGTGCCGTCTGCGCCAGTGCGGTCTTCAACGTCGCCTCCGCCAGGTCCAGGCGTCCAAGCTGCACGTACCGCGCTCCGCGCTCCTCGGCCAGACGGATGCCGTCGAAGCGAAGCCATCCGCCATTCGTACTGTCCGTGGTGAGGTCCCTGACCTTCTCGGCCTGGTCCAGTGCGCGTTCGCACGCCGTGAGGTCGCCAAGACCGGCGTACGCCTCCGCTTGGACCGACGCGACCCAATGCCGCGTCGAGAGGTCGCTGTCCCCTCGACCGGCCAGCCGCTCGGCCGCGCCCAGCATCTGCGCCGCCTGGCGGTAGCGCTGCTCGGACATGTCCACGTAGGCGTGGCGTACGAGAGCGCAGGCCCACAGGTCGTACGCGCCCGCGTCTTTGCTGACCGAGGCAGCGAGCGAGTACGAGGCTGCGGCGTCGGTGTACCGGTTCCCGTCGAACGCGACTTCGCCGGCCATCTGGAAGAGGTCGGCCGCCGCGCTCAGGAGGGGGCGGGAACTGCCTCGGCTGGCGGCCAGGGCTTCGTTCAGTGTCGTCAGCTGGTCACGGATTACCGGGTAGACCGAGCCTTTCGAACGTGCCAGTTGGTAGACCTGCCACAGGTGGCTGTTCATCCGCTCGAAGTCGGCGGGCATCCCCCTCAGCACCCCGTCGGTGAGGGCTTCGGCCTCACCGACCGGCAGGGCCGTCAGTGCCCCGTTGACGGTGAGGATGCGGAGGAATTCGCGGCGGATCATTTCGTCGGGGTCTCCCGCGCTCGGGTGGTCACTGGACTGCTGCCCTGTGGCCTCCTGTCCTGCGGCTCGTAGCCCTGTCAGGAGGGCGTCAAGCTCTTGGAGGCTGACTTCGAGGGCGATGGCCAAGCCTCGCCGCTGGGGTGGCTGCGGTTTGATCCTGCCGCTCTCCCAGCGCCCGACCGTCGTGCGGTCCACGCCGAGTAACCCGGCCAATTTCTCCTGACTGTAGCCCAGGGTCTTGCGCCGTTCGGCTAGCCCCATGACGACCCCCTCCCGCGACCTCGAAGCCTGCGGCACCCGTGCACGGATCTGCTCCAAGAATGCGGCATGCATGCCGTGGAGTCCGTCGACTTCCGCCGCTTTCCTGGGAGTTGTCGGGAACAGACCGGGCATGACGCTGCGGAAGGGTGCGGATATGGCAACGCAGAACGGCGCTGAGGGACACGACCGCGAACGACTCTCTCCGTCTCTCGACCTCGCTGGGGAGCCCCGCATCCTCATGACGCTTCGCGTTTCCCGTGACTCCGGTCGTACGTGGTCCCAGATGACCCGTGTCCGGTCGGGTGACCCGTACGTCATTCTCTCGGACCCTGGCCGCTACCCCCCGTGCGAGTGCCCCCGCTGCGGCGGTACGTCGGCGTCGGCCCGTGCCCTTCGGTCGGCATCCATCACGCCGGGAGCGGCGTAGTGACCGCCTAACCGACGGTGAAGGGCCCCCTTGGAGCGGGATTCCCGGATTCACGTCGAGCGCCGTGGGGGTGGCGCCAACAACTCGCCGTGCTCCTCTACGCCGCTGCCGTCATCGTCCTGGTGGTCACCTGGCCATCGCTGGTGATCCCGGCCGCTGACCTGCAACCGGCTCCGGCACGAATCCCGAGTTCGCTCGATCCGTGGCCTCGCGCCACCCCCCGTCTCCTCACCGGCCCGGAAAAGCGGGTTGGTGAGGCACGCCCCATCGGGGCTGGGCCGGCACCCGTCGGCCCTGGACTTCCAGGAAACGGAGACACACATGGCAGCGCAGAAGGAAGACCTGCTGATCGGCGTCGAGAGCCTGATCAAGGTCCAGGACCGCTTCACCGCCGCGGCGGCGGAGTCCGACTCCACCGGCACCTCCGCAGGAGACGACGGCGAGAACCGCGACGGCCTGAACCTCCCGCAGGAGTAGCACCACCAGCACGCCACAGCACCAACCGGGGGCTCGTCAACCACGGCGGGCCCCCGGCCTCACGCCCATGACTCAGACCGGAGGAACACGTGGACCACCACTTCGTCACCGCGATGGAGAAAGCCCTCGGCTGGGACGGCCCCAGGGAACTCGGAGCGGCTTTCGCCCGGGGAACAATCGAGGACCTCGATCTGCTCGATCGCCTGCTCAACCCCAAGAAGCTGCTGGACCTGGTGATGCGCCGCAGCGTCACCACCCCACAGTTCCGCATCTTCCAGGAAGGCGCCGAACTGCACCCTGGCCGCTACATCCACGCCTCCGTCACACGGAGGGGACAGGCCATCCCCATGGCCGACATGCACCGGGTCGGCGCGCTGATGCGCGAGGGCTGCACCATGGTTCTGGACGAGGTCGACTTCTTCGACCCGGCCATGGAAGCGACCTGCCGCGCGCTCCAGTGGTGGGCCCGTGAGCTGGTGCAGGTGAACGCCTACCTGACCACCCAGGACGCCAGCGGCTTCAAGCTCCACTGGGACGACCACGACGTCGTGATCGTCCAGCTCGCCGGCCGCAAGAGCTGGGAAGTCCGCGATGCCTCGCGCAAGGCTCCGATGTACCGCGACTCCGCCCCCAACTCCGAGCCCAGCGACGAGATCGTGTGGCAGGGCGTCATGGAGCCCGGCGACGTGATGCACATCCCCCGCGGCTTCTGGCACCAGGCCACGCGGGACGACCAGGGCGACGGCTACAGCCTTCACGCCACCTTCGGCATCGTGAAGCGCGTCGGAGTGAACTGGCTGGCCTGGCTCGCCGACCAAGCCCGCACGCAGGAACTGTTCCGGTACGACCTAGACCGCTGGAACTCCCCTGGCCAGTGGGAGGGGCAGCAGCGGCTCCTGGCCGACACCGTTGCCGAGATGGCTACGGAGCTCACCCCGCAGGACTTCTTCGATGCCCGGGAGCGGGAACGCCTTGCGGCCCGGCATGTCCCGGCCACCGGCCTCTTCGGCAAGCCCGCGGCCGTCGTGTGCGTCACCGACTTCGAGCCCGTGATCGAGCAGCACGCCGACACCGTGGACGTCCTCGCGGCAGGCAAGAAGGTCTCCTTCTCCGGAAAGGCGTACCCCGCGCTCGCCCTGCTGCTGAGCGGCCACCCCGTCGACATCGCCGACGCTGCCGAGAAGACCGGCCTGGACGTGGAGCAGCTCGCCGAGATCCTGCTGAAGGAGGAACTGTGCACGGAGCTGACCCCCGCCTTGTCCTCGGCTTACACCGGTCTCGTCACCACCGCGACATCCTGACGGCCGCACTCGACCTTGGCGTCACCTCCCTGGACACCGCGGCTGCCTACCTCGGCTTCCGCTCGCACGCGGTGCTGGCCGAGACGGCCGCTGATTTGCTGCCGAAGTTCGCCCTGTCCACGAAGGTGGGCTTCTTCCCAGGCGCCGGAGGTGCTGAGCACTCCCTCGATCCAAGTCGGCTGCGCCTGGCCGTCGAGAAGGCGGTCTGGGAACTCGGCAGGGAACCTGACACCGTGCTCCTCCACAACCCCGAACGGAGCCTCACGGGTCTGTCCCCGGCCGATGGCCACGCCCTCCTCGGCGGCGCTTGCACCGCCCTGGTCGACGCGGCCCGCGAGGGCCTGTGCCGCACCTGGGGTGTGTCTTCCTGGGACACCCGGCCGCTCGGCATGGTCGGGGTGGACGACCTGCCGTCTCCGGACGTCCTCATGGTCCGGGCCGGGTTCCTCGTGGGCATCGACCTCCTCGATACCACGGCCGTCCTGCGCAGCGTCTGGCAGGCGGGCGAGACCTGGGGCATGAGCCCCTTCGGGGGTGGCAACGGGAAGGTCTGGGAGGCCTTCGACCCTCGCCCGTTCCTTCGACCGCCCCACGATGGCTTGTCCCGCGTGCAGGCAGCATTCCGTACGGCGTTCCACCTGCCGAGTGCTGCCGCGGTGGCGGTCGGCACCGACGATCCCGGTCACCTGGGCGAGCTGGTCCAGGCCCTGGGCGCGGAGGTGGACCCCGCCGCCGTCAGTCAGTATCTGCGCGGCCTGCATGGGCTCCGTCAGAGCTGAAGCTCGGCCACCAGGCGCTCGGCCTCCTTCCGGGCCGGCACCAGCAGCGGATCCTCCTCGTATGCGTGGGGTCCGACGATCTTCGACAGGAAGAACAGCGACATCAGCTTGCCGTCCCGGCCCTCCAAGTCCGCACGCCGCTCCCGGTGGACGCGGTCCGCGAGCGCCGGGACGGCCAGTGCATTGCCCCACAGCATCGCGGCGTCCAGGCCCCGGGGCGCCATGCCCCAGTCCTCCCAGTCGATGAGGGAGAACTCCGGCCCCATCACGTTGGCCCAGGTCAGATCCGCATGAGCCGGCGTCCACCGCTCGATCCGCGTATCGGCAATGGCGGGGAAGACCTCGCCGAGTGTCTGCGTCACCTGCTCCTGCGTGATCGTCACCGTGTCCGGCGTCGCGATTCGCGGCGTCTGCTGTTCAGCGAGGGCGTCTAGGGAGGCGTTCAGCGCCTCCCACCACGCATCCGGCAGGCCCGGGTCTTCAAGCACCAGAGCGCCCTTGGCGACAGACGGCGACGCGATCAGCTCCAGCTCATCCGCGCGCCACATCACCGGTTGGCCCGGCTCGCGCCATGCCACGCCCTGGTACCACTCGGGCATCGCGACCCCTTGCAGCACGGCGGCGGCCTCCGTCCCGTTCCAGCCCTGCAGGCCGATCCGCTCGAACCCCCGCCGCTCGATGCGCACCCACGTACCCCGCTCCGTGCGGCCACCCAAGGAACGCCGTTTACGTACCAGCGCCTGCCGATCCAATCGCACGTGCAGGGCCTCCTCCACGCGTTCCAGCACGTCTTCAACCGGCTGACGGCGCAGGTCCACCCGGGCAGCGACCGGCAGGGAAACAGTCATCACGACCTCCTCGGCGAACGGATGACCGTAGCAGGAACGGGCCCTGCGGCACGACCCACTCGTCAACGCCCGGTGCAGCAACTCCCGCGGCTTCTTTTGGCGTTGCTGAGACGGCGCTCGCCTCGCCCACGCGGACGGCCGAGTAGGGCGTCCCTCCGGCCGGGCCGTGTGCCGAGCCGGTCGTCCGGCGGACACCCGGCCATCGGGTTCAGCCGGCGGGGACCGTCTCGCGGAGGAAGTCGGTCAGCAGGTCCGTCACCGCGGCAGGCCGCTCCAGGTTGGGTAGGTGACCGGCCCAGGGCAGTTCGAGGTGCCGGGCGTCGGCGAGCAGACCCGGCAGCCGGGCCGCGATCTGCCGGAAGTCCGCCACGTCGTGGGGGCCCGACACGACGAGACAGGGTGCCTTGATCGTTGACAGGTCGATCTCGACCTTGTTGCGCCCGGCCCCTTCGGGGGCGGCCAGTTGCACGTCGAAGGCGCGCCGTTGCATCCCGCGCAGCTTCTCCCGGGCCGCCTCGTCGGCGTCCGGCCCCAGCCAGGTGTCCACGTTCAGTTCCACGGCTCCCGCGATATCGCCCGCCTCCAGCAGCGCGTCCTCCCGCTCGCGGAACGCGCGCAGCTCATCGGTGGGTTCATGCCCCGGCAGGCTGGCGCACAGCAGCGCCATGGCGGACACCCGGTCCGGACGGCGTGCGGCGATCTCCATGGCGACCTGTCCGCCGTACGAGGCGCCGATCAGCGCCGCCTGCTCGATTCCGAGGGCGTCCAGCAGTTCCAGCACGTCTTCCGCATCGTTGTGGCGCCGGTCCGGCAAGGGAGTCCCGCCGAAGCCCCGGAAGTCACAGCGCACCACCCGGTATCCGGCGTCGACAAGGACCGGCCACTGCGGATCCCACATCCTTCGGTCGCACACCGCGGAGTGCAGCAGTACCAGTGCGGGGCCGTCTCCGGATGCGTCATAAGCAAGAGTCATGCGGCAGACCCTAGGCGGCGAGTGATCGAATCACTCGTGAATAAGCGGTCACGAGCCGCTGCGACGCCGACGTCCTCGTGTTCTCCCACCTCACGGGTAAGCGGTAGGGGGTGTGTGGTGGATCAGGGCCGGGCTCGGGTCGTCTGGCACCGCGCCTTGCCGCGTTGTCGTCGGTCGCCGACGCTCCGCGTCGACTCCCTCCTCCGCCTTGCAATCCACGGCACCAGACGACCCGCACTGTCCGACCCTGATCCACCACACACCCCCTTGCCGCTCACGCGATACCTTCTGGAGGTTCGGGCAGGTTCGAGGGCCCGGCATTCTTGAAGGCGGCACAGCATGGAGGCAGCGGCGTGAGCGTGCGAGTGACGGCGGCCCAGAGCGGCGTGGACCCCTTCGGCACGGCCCGGCTGCGGCGCGGGGTGCTCGACGCCTGGGGCGCGGGCCCGGCCCGGTTCCGCGAGGACGCCAACGCCGAGGAGGACCTGGCGCTCGGCGGCTACCGGGACCGGCTCGTCGTCGAGCTGGCGCAGAACGCCGCCGACGCGGCGGCCCGTGCCAAGGTGCCGGGCCGGCTGCGGCTCACCCTGTACGCGGCCGAGGGCGGCCACGCGGTGCTGGCCGTCGCCAACACCGGTTCCCCGCTGGACGCGACGGGCGTGGAGTCGCTGAGCACCCTGCGCGCCTCCGCCAAGCGGGGGCCCGCCGGGGCGGCGGACGCCGCGGACGCGGGGCAGAGCGTCGGCCGTTTCGGCGTCGGCTTCGCCGCCGTCCTCGCCGTCTCCGACGAACCCGCCGTACTGGGCCGCCACGGCGGGGTCCGCTGGTCCCTGGCCGAGGCCCGGGAGCTGGCCCGGGGCGCCGCCGTCGGCAGCCCCGGCCTCGGCGACGAACTGCGCCGCCGCGACGGCCACGTCCCGCTGCTGCGCCTCCCGCTGCCCGCCGAGGGCACCGCCCCCGACGGCTACGACACCGTCGTCGTGCTCCCGCTGCGCGACGCCGCCGCCCAGGACCTCGTCGAGCGGCTGCTGGCCGGCATCGACGACGCCCTGCTGCTCACCCTGCCCGGGCTGCGCGAGATCGTCATCGAGACACCGTCGGGCAGCACAGCCGCACCCGCCCGCACCCTGCTGCGCCGCGACGAGGGCCCGTACACCGTCATCGAGGACTCCCTGACGGGCACGAACCGCTGGCGCACCGTCCGCCACGGCGGCCCCATCGAGAAGGCGCTGCTCGTCGGCCGGCCGGTGGAGGAGAGGCTGCGGCCCGCCTGGGCGGTGTCCTGGGCCGTGCCCGTCGACACCGACGGCGCCCCGCTACACCCGGCCACCGCACCCGTGGTGCACGCGCCGACGCCCACCGACGAGCCGCTGGGCATCCCCGCCCTGCTCATCGCGACCCTGCCGCTGGACCCCACCCGCCGGCACCCGGCGCCCGGGCCGCTGACCGACTTCCTCGTGGAGCGCGCCGCCGACGCGTACGCCGAACTCCTCGGCGCCTGGGACCCGGTGACCACCGCCCTGGTGGACCTCGTTCCCGGCCCCCTCGGCAAGGGCGAGCTGGACGGGGCCCTGCGCGCCGCCGTGCTCCGCCGGCTTCCCCGTACGGCCTTCCTCGCCGCCGCGGCCCCGCCCGAGCACGCCGAGGAGCGGGCCGCGCTGCGCCCCTTCGAGGCCGAGGTGGTGGAGGGCGCGGGCGCCGACACCGTACGGGTCCTCGCCGAGGTCCTGCCGACGCTGCTCCCGGCGGGCCTGGAGCGCCGGGCCGAGCTGCGCACCCTGGGCGTGGGCCGGCTCCCGCTGGGTGACGCGATCGAGCGGATCGCGGGCATCGAGCGGACCCCCGACTGGTGGCACCGGCTCTACGACAGCCTCGCCGGGGTCGACCCCGACCGGCTGTCCGGGCTGCCCGTGCCGCTGGCCGACGGCCGCACCGCGATCGGACCCCGCCATCTGCTCCTGCCCGACGCAGACACGCCGGCCGACCTGGCCCGGCTGGGCCTGAAGGTGGCCCACCCGGACGCGGCGCACCCGCTGCTGGAGAAGCTCGGCGCCCTGCCCGCCACCCCGCGGGCGATCCTGACGACCCCGCAGGTGCGGGCGGCCGTCGCGGCGTCGCTGGACGCGGGCGAGATCTGGGACGAGGACGCCCTCGACCCGGAGGAGCTGGCCGAGGTGGTGCTGGGGCTGGTCCGCGACGCCGAGCTGGCCCCGGGCGACGAGCCCTGGCTGGGCGCGCTGGCCCTGCCCGACGAGGACGGCGAACCGACCCCGGCGGGCGAACTGCTGCTGCCCGGCTCCCCGCTGGCCTCCGTCATCCGCGAGGACGAGGTCCCGTACGTGGACGAGGGGCTGGTCGAGCGCTGGGGCCCTGGCCCGCTGACCGCCTGCGGGGTGCTGGCCGAGTTCCAGCTGGTGCGCGCCACCGACCTGGTCCTGGACCCGGACGAACTGGAGCCCCGCGAGGGGGACTTCGCCGAGCCGGACGACGCGGGCCTGCTGGACGCGGTGGACGTGTGGTGCGAGGACGTACTGGACCAGCTGCCGGAGCTGCCCGTGCCGCCGGTGGCGACCGAGCTGGTGGCCGTACGCGATCTCGACCTGGTCGACGACGACTGCTGGCCGCAGGCCCTCGCCATGCTCGCGCAGCCCCCGCTGCGCGACGCGCTGACCCAGCCCGTGCGGATCCTGCTCCCGGACGGCACCACGCAGTCCGTGCGCTCGTACACGGCCTGGTGGCTGCGCGACCACCCGGTGCTCGACGGCCGCCGCCCGGCGGGCCTGCGCGCGGCGGGCGGCGACCCGCTGCTGGACGGCCTGTACACCCCGGCGGACGCCACCGGCTTCGAGGACGAGCAGGTCCTGCGGGCGCTGGGCGTACGGACCTCCGTGGCCGCCCTGCTGGAGGAGCCCGGCGGCGCGGCCGAGCTGCTGGGCCGGCTGGCCGACCCGGACCGGGAGGTGACGGGCCGCCAGCTGTACGGCCTGTACGGGGCGCTGGCCGACCTGGACCCCGAGCAGGTCACCCTGCCGGACGAGCTGCGGGCGGTGGTGGACGGCGAGGTGCAGGTGGTGGACGCGGCCGACGCGGTGATCGCCGACGCCCCGGACCTGCTGCCGCTGACGGCGGGCCTGCCCCTGCTGCCGGTCACACCGTCCCGTGCGGCGGACCTCGCGGAGCTGCTCCAGGTGCGGCGTCTCTCGGAGACGGTCCCGGCGGAGGTCACCACCCCGGGCGAGGAGCACGAGGTCCCGGAGTCGGTGCTCCTGCTGCTGGGCCCGTCGACCCCGCTGACGTACGTCGAGCACGAGGAACTGGTCGCGGGCGGCACCGAACTGGACTGGCGCCGCACGCCCGACGGCACCCTCCACGCCTCCACGCTGGAGGGTGTGGCGGCGGGTCTGGCCTGGTCGGCGGGCCAGTGGCCGCGCCGCTTCGAGGTCGCGGCCCTGCTGGAGGACCCGTCGCGCACGGCGGAACTGGCCCGCGACCGCTGGTTCGACTAGACGCGGCCGCCCAAGGCCCCCTAAGGCACTGCCACCGGGGTCAGGAGCGCGTCGGCGACGGCCGTCCGGGCGTAGAGCACCGAGCGGCCGTTGCGGTGCGCGGTGACCAGGCCGGCGTTGCGCAGGGCCGTCAGGTGCTGGGACACGGCGGCGGCGGACAGTCCGCAGCTGCGGGCGAGCAGCGTGGTCGAGGCCGGGGTGTCGAGTTCGGCCAGCAGCTGCGCGCGGGAACGACCGAGGACCCCGGCGACCGCCTCGGCGGCGGCCCCGGATGCTCGGGGCCGCCACAGGTGGCCGATGCCCCTTGCGGGATAGGCGAGTTGGGGCGGGTCGGGCGCAACCGTGCGGGTCAGTATGCGGGGCCAGGCGAAGGCCGAGGGCACCAGGAGCATCCCGGAGCCCGTCTGGTCCCGGGTCAGGGTGCACTGGTGGCGGACCATGCGCAGGGTTCCGGCGTCCCAACTGACCGTGGAGTGCAGCTCGTTGAGTACGTGTGCCGAGCCGTGCTCGGCGACCTGCCGGGCGCGGTGGAACAGGTCGGCCTCCAGCACCTGGCGGATGCGGGACCAGTAGGGGGCGAGGCCGATCTCCCAGTACGTCTCGATCTCCTCCGTGACCTTCTCCAGCGCGGCCTGCGGCTCCTCTTCGAACAGCCGGAGCCGGGGCGAGGGCCGGGAGGCAGTGCGGCGGAGCATGGCGAGGTCGGCGCGGACCTGCTCGGGGCTGCTGGCGCGGATCGCGTCGAGTTCGGCGGGGAGTCCGGGGAAGGGGCCGGACGGGGTGGGGTTGAGGAAGTCCGCGAGGTAGCCCTCGCCGGGGATCAGCGCGGCCAGCCAGCCCCGGTCCAGGCCCGCGCGCTGCACCCGAGGCCTCACCTGCGCGGCCCAACGGCGGTGCAGCGGCGGATCGGTGGCCGCCCTGAGCAGCTGGAAGCTGGTGACGACCTCCCACATCGGAGAAACGGCGAACCTGGTCTGCGCCAGATCCGTCGCGGAGAAACTCAGTACCGACTCCATGCCCGCACCCCCGTGATCGCCTTGGATTCGGTCTGAGCTTAATCAATTCGGGGGCGGCGGCGGAGGGCGCACGCTCCTCCCATGCCCTCCACCTTCCGCGGACTCCCGCCCATCGTCTGGACCCTGTTCGCCGGCATGATCGTCTACCGGCTCGGCTACCTCGTCACCCCGTTCCTGGTGTTCATGCTGGCCGACCGTGGTGTCACCGGCACCGAGACCTCGTACGTCCTCGGCGCCCTGGGCGCGGGCAACCTGCTGGGCCCGGTGCTCGGCGGGATGCTCTCCGACCGGATGGGCCGCCGCCCCACGATGCTGATCGGGCTGATCGGCGCCGCGGCGGCGCAGGGCGCCCTCTTCCTCGCGCCGGGGGTGTGGACGATGGCCGCGGCCGCGCTGCTGCTCAGCGCCGCCGCGGCGACGGTCGGCCCCGCCTCCTACGCGCTGATGGCCGACGCGGTCGACGGGCAGCGCCGCCAGCAGGCGTACGCGCTCTTCGGCTGGGGCATCAACATCGGCACGGCCGTCGCCGGGGTGCTCGGCGGCTTCCTCGCCGCGCACGGCTACTGGCTGCTCTTCGCGGTCGACGCCGGGGCGCTGCTGGTCTACGCCGCCCTGGTCGCAGCCCGGGTGCGCGAGCCGGAGCGGGCACCGGCCGCGCCGGGCGAGGACGCGAGCGTGGGCTACGGGGTCGTGTTCCGCGACCGGCTGATGCTCCTGTTGCTCCCGGTCTTCGGCTTCCAGCTGTTCGTGTACTCGCTGACCGAGGTCGCGCTGCCGCTGGCGGTCCGGGACAGCGGGCTCTCGCCGGCCGTCTACGGTGCGCTGGCGGCGGTCAACGCGGTGCTGGTGGTGGGGCTCCAGCCGTTCGTGACGGCCCGCGTCGCGAAGCTGCCGCAGCTACCGGTGCAGGCCGCGGGCACTGCGCTGATCGCCGTCGGGGTGGCGCTGACGGGTCTGGCCGACGGGATCGCCGGCTACGTGGTGTCGGTGGCCGTCTGGTCGGTCGGCGAGGTCGTCCTGTCCGGGGTCGCGGCCGCGGTGGTCGCGAACCTCGCCCCGGCCCATGCCCGCGGCCGCTACCAGGGCGCCTTCAGCTGGACCTGGGGCGTGGCCCGCTTCGCCGCGCTCACCCTGGGCGTGGGCCTCTACACCGGCCTCGGTGCGGCGGCCCTGTGGTGGACCGCCCTGGCCGTCGGCCTCGTCTCGGCGGCGGTCACCCTGACCCTGCGCACCCGGGTGGCCGCCCGCGAGGAGGGGGCCCACAGCCTCGTCGCCGCCTGACCACCACGCCGCCCGGGCCCGTATAGGGGCAGAGCCCGGGCAGCGTGGTCACACCGTCAGGCCGGGAACTTGCGGTCCACCCAGCGGAAGCTGAACTCGATCAGGGTCGCCGCGCCCGCCGCGACGGCCACCGCGATCCACGGCATCGTCGTGCCCTCCAGCTTGAGCTGGAAGAAGTCCTGGAGCCACGGCACGACCAGGACGATCAGGAAGGCTCCGCCCATCGCGCCGACGAGGCCCACGCGCCACCACGTGTACGGGCGGGCGATGATCGCCAGGACCCACATCGAGGTCAGGAACAGCGTGAGCGTCGCCGCGCTGGTCTCGGCCTTCAGGGCGTCGGGGCCGGTGTAGTAGTGCCGGGCGACCAGGTACGTCACGAAGGTGGCCGTCGCCGCGATCACGCCGCCGGGGATCGCGTACCGCATCACCCGCTTCACGAAGTGCGGCTTGGCGCGTTCCTTGTTGGGGGCCAGCGCGAGGAAGAAGGCCGGGATGCCGATGGTCAGGGTGGAGAGCAGCGTCAGGTGGCGGGGCAGGAAGGGGTACTCGACCTGTGAGCAGACCACCAGGATGGCCAGTAGCACCGAGTAGACCGTCTTCGTGAGGAAGAGGGTGGCCACCCGCGTGATGTTGCCGATGACCCGGCGGCCCTCGGCGACCACCGAGGGCAGCGTCGAGAAGCTGTTGTTCAGCAGCACGATCTGCGCGACCGCGCGCGTGGCCTCGGAGCCCGAGCCCATGCTCACGCCGATGTCGGCGTCCTTGAGCGCCAGGACGTCGTTGACGCCGTCGCCGGTCATGGCGACGGTGTGGCCGTTGGACTGGAGGGCGCCGACCATGTCCCGCTTCTGCTGCGGGGTGACGCGGCCGAAGACGGAGTTCTCGTCGAGGACCTTGGCCATGCCGGCCCGGCCGGTGGGCAGCCCGCGGGCGTCGACGGTGTTCTCCGCCCCCGGCAGGCCCAGCTTGCCGGCGACCGCGCTGACGGAGATCGCGTTGTCTCCGGAGATGACCTTCGCCTTGACGTCCTGGTCCTCGAAGTAGCGCAGCGTGTCGGCGGCGTCGGGGCGCAGCCGCTGTTCGAGGACGACCAGGGCGGTGGGCCTGACCCCGGTGGCGACGGCGTCGTCGTCGAGCTCGCGGGCGGAGCGGGCCAGCAGGAGGACCCGTAGGCCCTGCTCGTTGAGGTCGTCGATCTCTTCGAGGGCCGGGTCCCCGGCCGGGAGGAGCACGTCGGGGGCGCCGAGCAGCCAGGTGTTGTTCTCGCCGTCGCCCTCGCTGAAGCTGGCGCCGCTGTACTTGCGGGCGGAGGAGAACGGCAGGGACTCGGTGCAGCGCCACTCCGTACTGGCGGGGTAGGCGTCGATGATGGCCTGGAGGCTGGCGTTGGGGCGGGGGTCGGACTCGCCGAGCGCGCCGAGCACCTTCTTGACGTACGTGGTGTCCGCGCCGCCGAGGGGGCGCAGTTCGGTGACGTCCATGCCGCCCTCGGTGAGGGTGCCGGTCTTGTCGAGGCAGACCACGTCGACGCGGGCGAGGCCTTCGATGGCGGGGAGTTCCTGGACCAGGCACTGCTGGCGGCCGAGCCGGATGACGCCGATCGCGAAGGCCACGGAGGTGAGGAGGACGAGCCCCTCGGGGATCATCGGGACGATGCCGCCGACGGTCCGGGCGATGGAGTCCTTGAGGTTGTTGTCCTTGACGATCAGCTGGCTGATGATCAGGCCGATCGAGGTCGGGATCATCATCCAGGTGACGTATTTGAGGATGGTGGAGATGCCGGAGCGCAGCTCGGAGTGGACGAGCGTGAAGCGGGAGGCCTCTTCGGCGAGCTGGGCGGCGTAGGCCTCGCGGCCGACCTTGGTGGCGGTGAAGGCGCCGCCGCCGGCCACCACGAAGGAGCCGGACATGACCTGGTCGCCGGTCTTCTTCAGGACGGGGTCGGCCTCGCCGGTCAGCAGGGACTCGTCGATCTCCAGGCCGTCGGCCTCGCCGACGGCTCCGTCGACGACGACCTTGTCGCCCGGGCCGAGTTCGATGACGTCGCCGAGGACGATCTCGGAGGTGGAGATCTCGGCGGTCCTGCCGTCGCGGCGGACGCTGGGTTTGGCCTCGCCGATGACGGCGAGGCCGTCGAGGGTCTTCTTGGCGCGCAGTTCCTGGATGATGCCGATGCCGGTGTTGGCGATGATCACGAAGCCGAAGAGGCTGTCCTGGATCGGCGCGACGAAGAGCATGATCACCCAGAGGACGCCGATGATGGCATTGAACCGGGTGAAGACGTTGGCGCGGACGATCTCGGTGGTGGAGCGGCTGCTCCGGACCGGCACGTCGTTGACGTCGCCGCGGGCGACCCGTTCGGCGACTTCGGCGGTGGTCAGGCCGCCGGGCCTGAATTTCGGTGCGGGCGGCTGCACCGGATGTACGGGGTCCAGCTCCGCCCCTGCGTCGATGGCGGTCGAGGCGGACCCGCCGCCACCCGGCTCCGGCCCATCGGATTCGGTCTTCGCCCGCTGCGTCATGCATCCGACGTTAAGCGGGGTTCGAACGGTTCACCCCCCGAGCGGTCGGAAGATCCGACTTCGGGATGACCTGAATCGTCCCTGGGTAGCCGTTGGTCGTTTGCCGTTGGCCGTTCGCCGTTCGCCGGGTCCGGGTGCGGATGCCGGGTGCGGGTCCGCTTCCCGGGGCTCCGCCCCGGACCCCGCACCTCAAACGCCGGCGGGGCTGGAGTGGCTACGCCTCGTCGGGGCTGGGACGGCTACGCCTCGTCGGACCGCTCGGCCTGCTCGGCCTGCTCGGCGGCGTGGCGCTTGAGGGCCGCCTCGCGGCCGCGGACGTACCAGATGCCGATCAGCCCGAGGAAGCCGCCGGCCGCGCAGGTCCACACCCACCACAGCTGGCCGCGGTCGGCGAACCACCCGTAGAAGGGGAGCTGGACCAGGAAGAGGACGAACCAGATGATCGTGCCGCCGGTGACGGTCGCGACCACCGGGCCCTCAAGGGGCTCGGGCGCCTCGTGCTTCGCAGTCCATTTCGCCATGCGGCAAGTCTAGGCCCGCCGTTTCGGGGTCTACGCGCGGAGATGGACGCTCCTTCGCTCATGTGTTCATACTGAAACGGTTTGGGCGAGGCCCACTTTCTTCGTATGAACCACCCAATGAGGACCGTATGAGCACCCCGGCCCCCGCCCCCACCCCCACCGCAGCGGCCCCGGAGCCCGCCCCCCGCGCAGCCTCCGCGGTGGACCGCTACTTCAAGATCTCCGAGCGCGGATCCACCGTGGCCCGCGAGGTCCGCGGCGGGCTGGCGACCTTCTTCGCGATGGCGTACATCATCGTGCTGAACCCGATCATCCTGGGCAGCGCGAAGGACATGTACGGGCACCAGCTCGACGGCGGCCAGCTCGTCACCGCCACCGTCCTGACGGCCGCCTTCTCCACCCTCCTCATGGGTGTCATCGGCAACGTCCCGATCGCGCTGGCCGCCGGCCTCGGCGTCAACACCGTCGTCGCCCTCCAGCTCGCCCCGCGCATGAGCTGGGCCGACGCCATGGGCATGGTGGTCCTGGCCGGCTTCGTGGTGATGCTGCTCGTCGCCACCGGCCTGCGCGAGCGCGTCATGAACGCCGTCCCGCTGGGCCTGCGCAAGGGCATCGCGATCGGCATCGGCCTGTTCATCATGCTGATCGGCCTGGTCGACTCGGGCTTCGTCTCCCGCATCCCGGACGCCGCGCACACCACGGTCCCGCTCCAGCTCGGCGGCAACGGCCACCTGGAGGGCTGGCCGGTCCTGATCTTCGTGATCGGCGTGCTGCTCACCCTCGCCCTGCTGATCCGCAAGACGCCGGGCGCGATCCTGATCTCGATCGTGGTCATGACCGTCGTCGCGGTCGTCGTCCAGCTGGTCGCCGGGCTCCCGGGCGAGGCCTGGGGCCTGACCGTGCCCGAGTGGCCGGGCAACCCGGTCGCCGCGCCCGACTTCGGGCTCGTCGGACAGGTCAGCCTGTTCGGCGGCTTCGAGAAGGTCGGGATGCTGACCGGCGCCCTCTTCGTCTTCACGGTGCTGCTGTCCTGCTTCTTCGACGCGATGGGCACCATCCTCGGCGTCGGCGACGAGGCCAAGCTGATCGACAAGAAGACCGGCGAGTTCCCCGGCATCAACAAGGTCCTGCTCGTCGACGGCCTGGCCGTCGCCTCGGGCGGCGCGACCTCCTCCTCGGCCACCACCTGCTTCGTGGAGTCCACGGCCGGGGTCGGCGAGGGTGCCCGTACCGGGCTGGCGAACGTCGTGACGGGCGGCCTCTTCGCCGTGGCGCTCTTCCTCACCCCGCTCGCCACCATGGTCCCGTCCCAGGCGGCCACCCCGGCGCTCGTGGCGGTCGGCTTCCTGATCCTGGCGGGCTCGGTCAAGGACATCGACTGGAGCGACTTCACCATCGCCGTCCCGGCCTTCCTGGCCATGGTGACGATGCCCTTCACCTACTCGATCACCAACGGCATCGGCATCGGCTTCGTGAGCTTCTGCGCGCTGCGCGCCGCGACCGGCCGGGGCCGCGAGGTCCCGGCGGCCATGTACGTGGTGTCGGCGGTGTTCGTCTTCTACTACGCGATGCCGGCTCTCGGCCTCACGTAAGCCCCCTCACGCAAGCCCCTTCACGGAAGCCCTGCGGCAGGCCTGAGGCGAACCCTCACGTGAGCCCGTAGAACTTCTCCGTCTCGTCGACGGCCGCCTTGAAGCGCTCGTCGAAGTCGTCGCGAATGAGCGTCCGGACCACATAGTCCTGGACGCTCATTCCGCGTTTGGCGGCATGAGTCCGGAGCCGTTCGAGGAGCTCCCCGTCTATGCGCATGCTCAGCACATGTGTCCCCATGCCGAAAGGGTCGGGGCAGCGGGTGCGGACGCGTGTCACTTTCCGCCGCCGACTCACCCGTACGAGTGACGAGATATATCGGTTGTTCTTTAGAGAGGGTAATGAGTTACTCTAAAGACATGCACGACCTCTCCCATGGTGACGACGCCGCCGCCGTGAACGACCTCCGCTCCGCCGTCATGCGACTGGGCCGGCGCCTGAAGCACCAGCGCGTCGACGAATCGCTGAGCCCGACCGAGATGTCGGTCCTCGGCACCCTCGCCCGGTGCGGCCAGGCCACCCCCGGTGAGCTGGCCCGGCGCGAGCACGTCCAGCCGCCGTCGATGACGCGCATCGTCGCATTGCTGGAGGCCAAGGGACTGGTCACGCTGGAACCGCACCCCGACGACCGCCGCCAGAAGGTGGTCCGCCAGACGGAGGAGGCCGAAGCGATGCTCGAAGAGAGCCGCCGCAAGCGCAACGCCTTCCTGGCCGGGCTCGCGGCCGAGCTGACCGAGGACGAATGGGCCAAGCTGCGCGCAGCGGCGCCCGTCCTGGAGAAGCTCGCCCACCTGTAAGGAACGACGCCAGGAGGCGAACGCTTTTGAGTACGGGAAACGGAGCAGACTCCGCACCCGGCCACACATCCACCCCCTCTACCGCCGTACCCGCGGGCAAGAACTCGATGTTCAGCTCGCTGAAGATACGGAACTACCGGCTCTTCGCGACCGGCCAGGTCGTCTCCAACACGGGCACCTGGATGCAGCGCATCGCCCAGGACTGGCTGGTGCTCTCCCTGACCGGCTCCGCCTCCGCCGTCGGCATCACCATCGCCCTGCAGTTCCTGCCGATGCTGCTGTTCGGGCTCTACGGCGGCGTACTCGCCGACCGGCTGCCCAAGCGGCCCCTGCTGCTCGCCACCCAGAGCGCGATGGGCCTGACCGGCATCGCCCTCGCCGTCCTCACCCTCGCGGGACACGTCCAGGTCTGGCACGTCTACCTCGCCGCCTTCCTGCTCGGCCTCGTCACCGTGGTCGACAACCCGGCCCGGCAGACCTTCGTCCCCGAGATGGTCGGCAAGGACCAGGTGGCCAACGCGGTCAGCCTGAACTCGGCGAACTTCCAGTCCGCGCGGCTGGTCGGCCCGGCGATCGCCGGTGTGCTGATCACCGCCGTCGGCTCCGGCTGGGCCTTCCTGCTGAACGGACTGTCCTTCGCCGCGCCCATCGCGGGCCTGCTGCTGATGCGCACGCACGAGCTGCACCCGGTCGAACCGCAGCCCCGCGCCAAGGGGCAGCTGCGCGAGGGCCTGCGCTACGTCGCGGGCCGCCCGGAGCTGATCTGGCCGATCGCGCTGGTCGGCTTCATCGGCACCTTCGGGTTCAACTTCCCGATCTGGCTGTCGGCCTTCGTCAGCGACGTCTTCCACGGCGACGCGGGCACCTACGGGCTGTTCAACACCCTGATCGCGGCAGGCTCCCTGGCGGGCGCCCTCCTCGCCGCCCGGCGCGGACACTCCCGCCTGCGGCTGCTGGTCGCCGCGGCCGTGCTGTTCTCGGCCCTGCTGCTCGTGACCGCCTTCGCACCCGGCTTCTGGCTGTTCGCCGCGCTGCTCGTACCCATCGGGGTCTTCGGCCTGACGGTCAACGTCACCGCCAACTCCAGCGTCCAGATGGCCACCGACCCCGAGATGCGAGGCCGGGTCATGGCCCTGTTCATGATGGTGTTCACCGGCGGCACCCCGCTGGGGGCCCCGCTGCTGGGCTGGATCACGGACACGTACGGCGCCCGGATCGGCATGGCCGCCGGCGGCGTGATCTCCCTGGCCGCGTCCGTGGTCATCGCGGTGGTCCTGGCGCGCGTCGGGAACCTCCGGCTGAGCGTGAACCGCCACGGCGTCACCTTCGTCCCGGCGGTACGCAGCCGCGAGCTGGTGCCCGCCGCCTGACCCTGCGGCCCGGCCTCCTGGGGCTCCGCCCCAGACCCCGCGCCTCAAACGCCGGCGAGGCTGACTTTCGGCCTCGCCGGCGTTTGAGGCGCGGGGTCCGGGGCGGAGCCCCCGGCAACGGCGCCGCACCCGGCACCCCCGCTAGGCTCGGCGGCATGAGACTGTTCGCAGCAGTGCTGCCGCCCGAGGCCGCCCTCGCCGAGCTGGCCGCGGCCGTACGCCCGCTGCGCGACGACCACCTGCGCTGGACCGCGGAAGCGGGCTGGCACTTCACCCTCGCCTTCATGGGCGAGGTACGCGACGAGGTGCTCCCCGACCTGCACGCCCGCCTCGCCCGCGCAGCGACCCGCACCGCGCCCTTCGCGCTGCGGCTGCACGGCGCCGGGCACTTCGGCGACAGCGCGCTGTGGACGGGCGCGGCCGGGGACCTCGGCGCGATGCGGCTGCTGGCCGAACGGGCCGACGCCGCCGCCCGGCGGGCCGGCGTACCCATGGACCAGCACCGCCGCTACACCCCGCACCTGACCCTGGCCCGCAGCCGCGACGGCGCGGACCTGCGCCCGTACCTGGAGGGCCTCGGCTCCTACGAGGGCACCTCCTGGCAGGTCACCGAGCTCAGCCTGGTCCGCAGCAACCTGCCCGTGAGCGGGGTCCCCGGGGAGCAGCCGCGCTACGAGACCGTCGGGGCCTGGCCGCTGGAGGGCTGACGAAGCCCTCCCGGGCAGCGCGCACCGGGTACGGCACAGCCCCTGCGTCCACGACGCAGGGGCTGCCGCGTTAGTCTCGACGGGTGGATCCCAAGACCAGAAACCGTGTCATGGCCGGTGTGCTCGTGCTGATGTTCGTCGTCGTTGCCGTGGCGGCTGCCGTCGGACAGTAGCCCCGCCGGCCACCCGACCCCGGGCGTCCGCCGGGCCCGCTACCAGGCGAACGCCTCCGGCGAGGGCCCCGGCCCGGGGAAGACCTCGTCCAGCCCGGCCAGCACCTCCTCACTCAGCTCCAGCTCCACCGCCCGCAGCGCCGAGGCCAGCTGCTCCGGGGTACGCGGGCCGACGATCGGCCCCGTGACACCGGGACGCGTCAGCAGCCAGGCCAGCGCCACCTCGCCCGGCTCCAGCCCGTGCTTGTCCAGCAGGTCCTCGTACGCCTGCACCTGCGCCCGTACCGTGCTGTTGGACAGCGCGTCCGCCGAGCGCCCGCTCGCCGTGCGCCCCGATTCCGCGGACTTGCGGATGGCGCCGCCCAGCAGGCCCCCGTGCAGCGGGGACCACGGGATGACCCCGAGCCCGTACGCCTCGGCGGCCGGGATGACCTCCATCTCCGCGCGCCGCTCGGCGAGGTTGTAGAGGCACTGCTCGCTGACCAGACCGAGCCGGCCGTGGCGGGCCGCGGTCTCGTTGGCCTGGGCGATCTTCCAGCCGGGGAAGTTGGAGGAGCCCGCGTAGAGGATCTCCTCGGTGCGGCCCTTGTTCGCGCCCCAGCCGTACACGTTGGCGGTACCAAACAATCCACTTTGACGCCACGCCCGCGAGGGCCCTAGCGTCGTTCCCCAAACACCACAGGGGATGGGGGAACAAGGTGGCAAGAGTCCTGGGCGTGGTCCGCCTGTCAAAGATCTCGGACGAGACCACATCGCCGGAGCGCCAGCGCCGATCGATTCAACGATGGGCCGACCAGGAAGGACACATCGTCGTCGGGTGGGTCGAGGACATCGATGTATCCGGCGGTGTCGAGCCGTGGAAGCGCCCTGACTTCAGCAAGTGGCTGCCGTCCACCATCGGCAAGGAGGTCAGCTCGATCGAGCACCGGATCGCACTGGACGAGTCCCGGGCCGACGAGTACGACATCATCTGCGCACTGAAGCTCGACCGCCTCTCGCGGCGTGTGCTCCACGTGCACACGCTCCTTGAGTGGTGCGAGAAGCACGGCAAGGAGGTCGCCACCGTCGAGGACGGGATCAACCTGAACACACAGATGGGCAAGCTGCTGTTCAGCCTGATCGCGTCCTTCGCAGAAGGCGAGCTCGAAGCCATCAAGGCCCGGGCGAAGTCCTCGTACAACCACCTGGTGAAGGAGGGGCGTTGGCGCGGGGGCCGGATTCCGTATGGCTACCGGGCGGAGAAGCAGGACACGGGTGACGGCTGGCGGTTGGTCCCGGACGACTACGGAACGGACACCGCCGGGACGCTGCGCGAGATCATCCGCCGGCTTATCGAAGGCGAGTCGGCGAACAGCATCGCCCAGTGGCTCAACGAGGACCCGACCAAGACCCCGGTATCGCTCGATGCCCAGCTGATCAGGAATGGCAAGCCGCCGAAGGGCGGCCGATGGACCGCCGCGAACACGGCAAAAGCGGTGCGCTCCCTGAACGTTCTCGGCCAGATGGAGGTGACGGAGGAGGTTGTCATCGACGGCCAGAAGACGAAGCGAACCCGCGTCGTCCGTGACGCGGAGGGCCACCCTCTCCAGCGCGCGGAGCCTCTGATCACTCAGGAGGAGTGGGAACTGGCAAACAAGAAGCTGGACGAGAACACCAGCAAGCGCAACGGCAACCGCAAGGGCGGCTCCCCGATGCTCAGGGTCGCTTTCTGTACCTGCGGAGAACCGGCGTACCTCGGCCCGGGGCGGAATTGGCCGTACTACCGGTGTGCCTCGCGGACCACGCACAAGCCGTGTCCCACGGGCAGCAAGGGCATCGCGGCCCATGTCCTCGAGGGGGCTGTGGAGGAAGTCTTCCTGCGCGCAGCTGGCAACGTCGAGATCGTGCGGAAGGTCTTCCGCCCTGGCGTCGACTTCACGCGGGACATCGAAGAGGTCAACCGATCTCTGGCCGAACTTCGGGAGGACCGCGAAGCCGGTCTCTACTCCAGTGAGCTCGGCAAGCAGGAGTACCGGGAGACGTACAAGCGGCTGGACGCACGACGCGAACAGCTCCTGGCTCAGCCCACCCGCCCGGACACGTGGGAAGAGATGCCGACGGGCGAGACCTACCGGGAACGCTGGTCGAAGCTGTCGACCCAACACGAGAAGGGCAAGGAACTCAGAGCCGCTGGAATCAAGGCGGTCATCCACGCCGAGAAGCTGCCGCCTATGACCGCTGTGCAAGCCATCTCCCCGGAGGGGCACGACGGCATGTGGCAGGAGGCGAAGGACCGAGTGCAGGTACTGATCCCGATGGACTTCCAGCGCCGCGTCCGCGACCTGTCAGCGGTGCACAGCGAGAACTGACCGTCTCGCCTCTGCACGGCCGACCGTCTCATGCTTCAGGTGGTCGGTGCCATGGCCGAGTTCGCGCGCAGCCTGGTCAAGGAGCGCACGCGCGCAGGTCTCGACGCGGCCAAGGCGCAAGGGCGCACCGGTGGACGCCTGGCAGCGGACAAGTCTCCCTGGACGATCAAGGAGCCGGAGGCGGTGCGGTACACGTTGGGGCAGTCGCCTTGTCCGCACTCGCCGTTCCCGTTGCCGGTGAGTCGGGTCAGTTCCTCACGAGCCATGTGAACCTCCTGGTTCGCGGCCCCGGTCGGGGCCGGACAGCAAAGACCGTACGGAGTGGCGTGTGCGGCCGTCCATGTACGGACGCGACTATGCGCGTTGTCGCATAAATGGGCGGCTACGCGGGTGGCTCTTGCCTGGAGTGCACTCGAAGCAGTTGGCTTGTGCCTCATGAAGTACACGCAGCTCGGACGCACCGGACTCAAGGTCAGCCGACTTGTACTCGGCACGATGAACTTCGGTCCGCAGACAGACGAACCGACCAGCCACGGAATCCTGGATGCCGCCCTCGACGCGGGTCTGAATTTCGTAGACACGGCCAATGTATACGGGTGGGGTGAGAACAAGGGCCGCACCGAGGAGATCATCGGCACCTGGTTCGCCCGGGGCGGTGGCCGGCGCGAGAAGACCGTCCTCGCCACCAAGGTCTACGGCTCCATGTCTCGCGAGGGCGACACTTGGCCCAACGAGGACCGGCTGTCGGCGCTGAACATCCGCCGGGCCGTCGAGGCCAGCCTCAAGCGGCTCCAGACCGACCACATCGACCTGTACCAGTTCCACCACATCGACCGCCGGACCCCCTTCGAGGAGATCTGGCAGGCCGTCGACGTGCTCATCCAGCAAGGAAAGATCCTCTACGCCGGCTCGTCCAACTTCCCCGGCTACAAGATCGCCCAAGCGAACGAGACCGCCGCGCGGCGGGGCGCGGTCGGGCTGGTCAGCGAGCAGTGCCTCTACAACCTCGCCGAGCGGCGGGCCGAGATGGAGGTCATCCCGGCGGCCCAGGACTACGGCCTCGGGGTCATCCCCTGGTCCCCGCTGCACGGCGGGTTGCTCGGCGGGGTCATCAGGAAGGAGGTCGAGGGCGGCCGCCGCGCCTCGGGGCGGTCCGCGGACGCGCTGGCCAACAGCACGGTACGGGCGCAGGTGCAGGCGTACGAGGACCTGCTCGACAAGCACGGCCTGGAGCCCGGCGAGGCCGCACTGGCCTGGCTGCTCACCCGGCCGGGAGTGACGGGCCCCATCGTCGGCCCGCGTACCGCGGAGCAGCTGGACGGTGCCCTGCGGGCGCTGGAGCTGGAGCTGAGCGAGGAGGTGCTGGCCGGGCTGGACGAGATCTTCCCCGGGCCGGGGCCGTCCCCGGAAGCCTTCGCCTGGTGATCCAGTAGTACATCGGCCGTCGCCCCTGCCGTTGGGGGCGACGGCTCTCCCGTCAGACGAGCGCGGCGTCCAGGATGCCGTGGCTGGTGGGTTCGTCTGTCTGGGGGCCGAAGTTCATCGTGCCGAGAACGACTCGGCTGACCTTGAGTCCCGTGCGTCCGAGCTGCGTGTACTTCATGGGCCCAAGCCAACTGCTTCGAGTCCACTCGAAGCAAGACCCCGTCGTGAAGGGCGTGTTACGGCGCCCGCTCCGGACGGTAGGGGCCGCCGATGCCCCAGGCCTGGTGGAGCACCGCCGCGAACTCCCCCGCCAGCCGGTGCTCGCCGGAGGCGTTCGGGTGGGTGCCGTCGTAGGTGTCGTGGTGGATGTCGTACGAGTCCGGGCGCGCGGCCAGCAGGATCGGCGAGGCGGCCGTGGTCAGGTCGGCGACCGCCTTCGCCAGGAGCTCGTTGAACCGTGCGACCTCCCTCGCGAAGGGCTCCTCGTCCTCGGCGCGGATGTTCGGGATGACCGGGAGGAAGACCATCCGGATGTCCGGGCGGGCGGCGCGCGCCTCGGCGACGAAGCGGCGGGCGTTCTCGGCGGTCTGGTCGGCGCGGGTGTAGAAGCCGAGGTCGATCAGGCCGAGGGAGACCAGCAGGACCTCGGCGCCGGTGGCGCGTACGGCGGGGCCGACGAGGGGGGCCATGTGCTGCCAGCCCTCGCCCCAGCCGGCCAGGTGGCGGCGGGCGTGCTCCGGGAAGCCCGGGTCGGCGTACGCGTGGCTGACGGGCGCGTCCGCGCCGGTGTCGTACAGCTCGCGGCGGGGGCCGACTATCTCGTGGGGGCCGTCGGGGGCGGCGCTCAGGTGCTGCCACATCCGGTAGCGCCAGGTGTAGTCGCCGGCGCGTCCGATGGTCATGGAGTCGCCGACGAACATGAAACGCATCCGGTCATCATCGCGGATCACGGGGCGGGAGCCCCTGTGATGCCGGACACCCGGGGCGGGCTGGCAAGCTGGTCGGATGCGCCTGCTGCCGTCGCCGTCCGCCGTTGTTGCCGTCCTCGTCCTGCTGCCGAGCGCCGTCCTCGCGCTGCCGCCGGGCGCGGCCCTCGCCGCGGAGGCCGCCGGGGCCGCGTCGTTCACCATCTCCGACCCCCGGATCAAGGAGTCGAGCGGGCTGGCCGCCAGCCGGATCCACCCGGGGGTGTACTGGACCCACAACGACAGCGACGACGGCCCGTACGTGTACGCGGTGGACTCGGCGACGGGGAAGACCGTGGCCCGCGTGACGCTGACGGGGATCGGCAAACCGCGCGACGTCGAGGCGATCTCCCTGGGGCCGGACGGGCAGTTGTACGTCGGTGACATCGGCGACAACCTGGACGGGAGCTGGGACCACGTGTGGATCTACCGGTTCCAGGAGCCGAAGGAACTGGGCGATGTCACCGTCAAGGCCAGCCAGTTCACGGTGCGGTACGCGGACGGGGCGCGGAACGCGGAGGCGCTGATGGTGCATCCGGTGACGGGCCGGGTGTACATCGCGAGCAAGAGCGAGGACAAGGGCGGGCTGTACGAGGGTCCGGCGGAGCTGTCGACGGGCGGGCCGAACGTGTTCCGGCGGGTCGCGGACCTGCCGTGGGTGACGGACGGGGCGTTCTCGCCGGACGGCGGGCGGCTCGCGCTGCGCGGGTACTTCTTCGCGAAGACGTACCCGTGGAAGGAGGGGCGGCCGCAGGGCGGGGGCGAGCGGGTGGACGCGCCGTGGCAGGGGCAGGCGGAGTCGGTGACGTACGCGGCGGACGGCTCGGCGCTGATGTTCGGCGCGGAGGGGGCGTCCAGCCGGGTCCTGGCCGTCCCGACGGGGCCGGCCGCGGCCCCCTCGGCTGCCCCTCCGGCGAAGCCGGGTTCCGTGCCGGAGGCTCCCGCGCCGGGGGGGCCTGGGACGCCGGAGGCGCCGGGCAGCTTCTCCAAGGGCGCGCTGGTCCTGGCGGCCGCGCTTGGCCTGGGCTTCGTGGCGAAGCGGCTCCTGCGGCGGCGCCGGGCGGACTAGCCTGCCGGTCCGCTGCCGGGGCTCCGCCCCGGACCCCGCGCCTCAAACGCCGGCGGGGCTGGGTTTGGGCGCGCCGTCAAAACGCCGGCGGGGCTGGATTTGCCCTGTGGGCGGCATCAGCCAAATCCAGCCCCGCCGGCGTTTGAGGCGCGGGGGTCCGGGGGCGGCGCCCCCGGCAACGGCGCGCAGGACGGCGCCGGATCGGCTTCAGGCCGAGTCCACCAGGGTGGACCGGGAGGCTTCGCCCGCAGAGTCCGCGACAGCGGGTCCGCGGGGGAAGGTCAGCCACAGGGACGCCGCCATGCCGAGGACCGCCGTGAGTGCGGCGAGGGTGTAGGCGAGGGACACGCGGGTGGCGACCTCGCCGGGCAGCAGGGTCACGCCGAGCAGGACCAGGGTGGCCACGGCCCAGCCGAGCAGTTGGAGGCTGTGCTTGCGCAGGACCATCAGGGCCTGGCCGAGCACCATGGCCAGCATGTAGAAGAGGGTGCCGGCGGAGATCCAGAAGAACACCGCCTGGCCCAGCCCGTCCTCGGCCTTGAACAGCACCTGGATCAGCCAGGGGCCGAGCAGGGTGGCGGGCACGCCGCCGGCGACGCCGAGCGCGGTGACCACCAGGCAGGTCCGGCCGAGGAGCTTGGAGAAGCCCGCCCGGTCGCCGGCCGCGGCGGCCGCGGACAGCCCGGACAGCAGCGAGGCCTGGAGCGAGCCGAAGACGAAGAGCGGTACGCGGGCCAGCACGATGGCGTTCAGCAGACCGGCGACGAGCGCACCCTCGGCGGGGGCCAGCAGCTTGGTGCTGACGACGGCGGCGTTGACGACGACCTGGGAGAGCAGCGTCGAGGCGATCAGCGGGCCGAGGCCGCCGAGCAGCCCCGTCCAGGTGTCGGCCGGGCCGGGCCCGAGCCCCTGCCGTACGGGGCGCAGGGTGACCAGGACCGCGACGAGCGGGGCGATGACGAGGATCAGCGCGAAGGCCAGCGGGGAACGGACGCCCGCCAGGGCGAAGCCCACGGCGAGGCCGATGCGCAGGACGCCGTCGATGCCCAGCTGCCAGCCGAAGGGCGCGAAGCGGCCGAGGCCGGCCAGCACCCCGCGGGTCACGTTGCTCGCGGCCAGGGCGACGAAGGCCACACCCAGCGCCACGACCATGTCGACGCGGCCGTAGAAGAAGGTGTCGGCGAGCGGGCGGGCCGCGATCGCCATGCCCGCCAGCAGCAGGGCCGACATGGCGACGGTGAGGACCGTCACACGGCGCAGCACGCCGGAGACGCCGTGGCCGCCGACCCGGTGGGCGGCGACGATCCGGGTGAGCTCCTGTTCCACGGGGAAGAACAGGCCGATGCCCACCGACATGAGGATCGTCCACAGCACGGACAGCGAGGCCATGCCTTCGGTGTCGAGGCTGTGGCCCGCCGCCATGAGGTGGACGTACGAGGCGGCGCCGAGCACGACCGTGCCGCCGATCACCAGCAGGGTGCCCGGCGGCAGGGTGTCGGACAGTCTGGCCAGCGGCGACCTCTTCACGGTCGCCGCGGCATCCGCCGTGTTCACGACTGCTGGGCGGCCTTCACCTTGAGCGGCTCCCACCAGGCGCGGTTCTCGCGGTACCAGGCGATGGTGTCCTTGATGCCGTCCTCGAAGGTGACCTGCGGCGCGTAGCCGAGCTCTTCGCTGATCTTGCTGATGTCGATGGAGTAGCGCAGGTCGTGGCCCTTGCGGTCCTGGACCCGGTCGACCATGTCCCAGCCGACGCCGGCGGCCTCCAGCAGGACGCCGGTGAGCTCCTTGTTGGTGAGCTCGGTGCCGCCGCCGATGTTGTAGACCTCGCCGGCGCGGCCCTTGCGCAGGGCGAGGTCGATGCCGCGGCAGTGGTCGGAGACGTGCAGCCAGTCGCGGACGTTGCCGCCGTCGCCGTAGAGCGGGACGTGCTTGCCGTCCATCAGGTTGGAGACGAACAGCGGGATGACCTTCTCGGGGAACTGGTACGGCCCGTAGTTGTTGGAGCAGCGCGTCACCACGACGTCCATGCCGTGCGTGCGGTGGTAGGCCAGCGCCAGCAGGTCGGACGACGCCTTGGAGGCGGAGTACGGGGAGTTCGGCGCGAGCGGCCACTCCTCGGTCCAGGAGCCCTCGCTGATGGAGCCGTAGACCTCGTCGGTGGAGACGTGGACGAAGCGGCCGACGCCGTGCTTGCGGGCGGCGTCCAGCAGCACCTGGGTGCCGACCACGTTGGTCATCACGAAGGGGCCGGCGCCCGCGATGGAGCGGTCCACGTGGGACTCGGCCGCGAAGTGCACGACGGCGTCGTGGCCGGGCATCACCTGGTCGACGGCGTCGACGTCGCAGATGTCACCGCGGACGAAGGTGTACCCCGGGTGACCTGCGACGGGGGCGAGGTTCTCCTCGACGCCGGAGTAGGTCAGCTTGTCGAGGACCGTGATCTGGGCCGCGGGGTCCTGCGACAGGAGGGAACGGACGAACTGCGAGCCGATGAAACCGGCGCCACCGGTCACGAGAATGCGCATAGTGCGTTCAGCTTACTGTGCGACCGGCCGGCGGCTCACTGGGCGGCCCGTCGGCGGCCCTCGCGGGTTACCTCACCCGAAGGGACGCAACGTATGGTGGCACCCATGCGTGGAATTCTCCTTGCGGGCGGCACCGGCTCCCGCCTCTGGCCCTTGACCCGAGCCGTGTCGAAGCAGCTCCTCCCCGTCTTCGACAAGCCCATGATCTACTACCCGCTCTCCACGCTGGTCATGGCGGGGATCCGCGAGATCCTGATCATCACCACGCCGCAGGACCAGGAGCAGTTCCAGCGGCTCCTCGGCGACGGCTCCCAGCTCGGCCTGGACCTCCAGTACGCCGTGCAGGAGCGCCCGGAGGGCATCGCCCAGGCCTTCGTGCTCGGCGCCGACTTCATCGGTGACGAGCCGGTCGCGCTGATCCTCGGCGACAACATCTTCCACGGCAGCGGCCTCGGCACCCGGCTCGCGCAGCGGACCGACCCCAAGGGCGGCATGGTCTTCGCCTACCCGGTGGCCGACCCGACCGCGTACGGCGTCGTCCAGTTCGACGAGGACGGCCAGGTCATCTCCATCGAGGAGAAGCCGGAGAAGCCGAAGTCCCGCTACGCGGTGCCCGGCCTGTACTTCTACGACAACCGTGTGGTGGAGATCGCCCGCACCATCCAGCCCTCCGCTCGCGGCGAGCTGGAGATAACCGCGGTGAACGACGCCTACCTCCAGTCCGGCGACCTCCAGGTCACGGTCCTGGACCGCGGCACCGCCTGGCTGGACACCGGCACCTTCGTCTCCATGGTCCAGGCCTCCGAGTTCGTGCGGGTGATCGAGGAGCGCCAGGGCTTCAAGATCGGCTGCATCGAGGAGACCGCCTGGCGGTCCGGCTTCGTGAACGACGAACAGCTCCGCGAGCTCGCCGAGCCGCTCCTCAAGAGCGGTTACGGCCAGTACCTGCTGGACCTGCTCGACGAGGAGAACGCCCGATGAAGTTCCGCGAGCTCTCCATCGAGGGCGCCTGGGAGATCACCCCGGTCCAGCACGGCGACCCGCGCGGGCTGTTCATGGAGTGGTACCGCTTCGACCACCTCGCCGAGGCGGTCGGGCACCCGCTGCGCCTGGCGCAGGGCAACCTGTCGGTGTCGGCCAAGGACGTGGTGCGCGGCATCCACTTCGCCGACGTCCCGCCCGGCCAGGCCAAGTACGTCACCTGTGTGCGCGGTGCCGTCCTCGACGTCATCGTCGACCTGCGGGTGGGCTCGCCCACCTTCGGCGCCTACGAGTTCGTCCGCCTCGACGACGTGGACCGCCGCGCGGTGTACATCTCGGAGGGGCTGGGCCACGGCTTCTGCGCGCTGAGCGACGACGCCACGCTGTCGTACCTGTGCTCGGAGACCTTCAACCCGACCGCCGAGCACTCGGTGCACCCGCTCGACCCCGACCTGGGCATCGACTGGCCGGCCGGCACCGCCGCACAGCTGTCGGCCCGCGACGCGGCCGCCCCCTCGCTCGCCGAGGCCATCGCGTCCGGTCTGCTGCCCGACTACGACGAATGCCTGCGCCACCGCCGGTCGCTGCGCGACGGCAGCTGAGCCCCGTCCCGTCCCTCCCGAATCCCCTGGTGCGCCCCTCATGACAACTCTCGACATCATGCTGCCGTACTACGGCGACGTCGCCCTGATGCAGGCCGCCGTGCGCAGCATCCTGGCCCAGAGCGACCCCGAGTGGCGGCTGACGGTGGTGGACGACGGCAAGGAGCCGGACGTCCCGGGCTGGTTCGCGGAGCTCGACGACCCGCGGGTGTCGTACCAGCGCAACGAGCAGAACCTCGGCGTCACCGGGAACTACCGCAAGTGCCTGGGCCTGGTCCGCGAAGAGCACTTCGTCATGATGGGCACCGACGACATCATGCTGCCCGACTACGTGGCGACGGTGCGGGCGGCCCTCACCCGGCACCCGGGCGTCGGCATGATCCAGCCGGGTGTCCAGGTGATCGACGGCAACGGCAAGCCCACCGGGGGGCTCGTCGACCAGTCCAAGAAGCGGATCTACGCCCCCCGCGTCAAGGGTGAGCTGCTGATGGGCGGCGAGCGGCTCGCGACCAGCCTGCTGCGCGGGAACTGGCTGTACTTCCCGTCCATCTGCTGGCGCACCGAGGCGGTCCGCAAGGCCGGCCTGCGGGACAACCTGGAGGTCACCCAGGACCTGGCGCTGGAGATCGACCTGGTCCAGGCCGGCGAGCAGATGCTGATCTCCGACGCCCTGTGCTTCCAGTACCGCAGGCACGCGGTCAGCATCTCCTCCCAGCAGGCCTTCACCGGCCGCCGGTTCGAGGAGGTCAACCGCTTCTTCATGGACGTCGCGGACCGGCTGGACGCGCAGGGCTGGACGAAGGCCGCCAAGGCCTCCCGGCTGCACCTGTCCTCCCGCATCCACGCCGCGACGATGCTGCCCGGCGCGCTGAAGAACAAGCAGAGCGAGGGTGTCCGCACCCTGCTGCGGCACGTCACCGGCAACGACCACCGCTGACGCAGGCCCCGTACGCCCACCCCTCCGACCGCCGGGAGCCCACGCCCATGTCCGTCACCAGCCCCTCCCTGCCCCGTGTGGCCGTCCTCGGTGCCACCGGGTTCATCGGCCGCAGGCTGTGCGCCACGCTCGACGAGCGCGGACACGGGCTGCTCGCCATTGCCCGCAAGCAGCCCGCCGAGGCGCTGCCCGGCGAGTTCGCGGCCTTCGACCTGACCGTCGACGCGCCGGCCGCGCTGGCGGAGCTGTTCACGCAGCACCGCATCGACGTGGTGGTCAACGCGGCCGGCGGCATGTGGGGCCTGACGGACGAGCAGATGGTCCCCGCCAACCTCGGCATGGTCAGCCGTCTGCTGGAGACCCTGCGGTCCATGGCGGAGCCGCCGCGGCTGGTGCAGATCGGCACCGTGCACGAGTACGGCCTCTTCCCGGTCGGCGAGACGTACACCGAGGACTCCCCCGCCCGGCCGTCGACGGTCTACGGGCAGCTGAAGCTCCAGGCCACCGAGCTGATCGCCGAGGCCGTCCGCGACCAGGGCCTGGACGCCGTCGTCCTGCGCCTGGGCAACGTCGTCGGCGCCGGACAGCCCTCCCACAGCCTGCTCGGCGTCATGGCCGGCAAGCTGGCCGACGCGCGGGCCGCGGGCACCGTCGCCGAGCTGTCGCTGATGCCGCTGACGGCGCAGCGCGAGTTCCTCCACCTCCAGGACGGGGTCGACGCCATGGTCGCCGCCCTCGCCCCGGCCGGGCCCTGCCCGCCGGTCCTCAACCTCGGCCTCGGCCGGGCGAGCTCCGCCCGCGAGCTGGTCGAGCTGCTGATCGAGGAGAGCGGGGTCCCCACGCGGATCACCGAGGTCCCCGCCCCGGACGGCGGCGGCCCGGAGACCGAGTGGCACCAGCTCGACATCAGCGCCACCGAGCGCGCGCTGGACTGGAAGCCGGTCCGCAGCCTGCGCGACGCGGTCGCCGAACTGTGGACGGCCGCCGCCGCGGCCCGCGACTGACTCCCGGTCCGTCGGTAGGATCCCGCGAGGCCTCCGGGCCGCGCATACAGGCCCTACGCCGAGCCGGCCACCCGGCGCTCCCCTCTCAGGAAGTCTGACCCCTCCTTATGTCACGCAGAGCACCTGTCCTGCCCGGCCGTCGCGGAACCCTCGACGAGCTGTACTCCTCGCGGGCCAACAGCTTCGGCGTGCTGAGACTGGTCCTCGCCTCCTCGGTCGTGCTCTCGCACGTGTGGCCGCTCGGCTGGGGTCCCCTGGACCCGCTGTGGCGCTGGAGCGGCCAGCAGACCGACGTCGGGAAGATGGCCGTGATCGGCTTCTTCGTACTGTCCGGCTTCATGATCACGGGCAGTGGGGCCCGGTCCACCTCCGGCCGCTACGCCTGGCACCGCGCGCTGCGCATCCTGCCGGGCCTGTGGGGCTCGCTGCTGATCTCCTCGCTGCTGATCCTCCCCGCGCTCTACTACTGGCTGCACGGCTCGGTGAACGGCTACTGGAACCACCCCGAGGGGCCCCTCAGCTACCTCAAGGGCATGTGGAACACCTCCATCAGCACCCACTGGGACATATCCGGGGTGGTGGCCGAAGGAAAGGCCCGCGGGACCAACTTCGACCAGAGCGTCAACGGCGCCCTGTGGTCGCTGAAGTACGAGATCTTCTGCTACATCATGGTCGGCGTGCTGGCCGCCGGCGGAGTCCTGCGCCGGGCCCGCAAGTTCGTCCCGCTGCTGGCCGGCGCCCTGGGCCTGCTGATCCTGCGCGACTGGATCACCGCCCCCTCCCTGCGCGGCATCCCCGGTGACATGTCGGCCGCGGTGCAAGTGCCGTTCCTGGGCAGCATGTCGGTGCACTTCATCGTCCACCTGTGCTTCGTGTTCCTGATCGGGGCCAGCTTCCAGCTGTACCGCGACCGGCTGCCGATCAGCGACGGCCTGGCCGTGCTCTGCGCCCTGGTCCTCGGCGGCACGCTGGCCTTCGGCGGCGTCTTCGTCTTCGGCTACCCCGCCTTCGCGTACCTGCTGCTGTGGCTCGCGGTGCGGCTGCCGCGTCCCTTCCAGAAGGTCGGGCGCAAGCGCGACTACTCGTACGGCATCTACATCTACGGCTTCACCGTCGAGCAGGCGCTGGCCCTGATGGGCTACGCGAAGTACGGCAAGCCCGTCTTCCTGCTGCTGGCGCTGGCCGGGACGGTGGCCCTGGCGGCCCTGTCCTGGCACCTGGTCGAGTCGCCCGCGATGAAGCTGAAGAACTGGACGCCCTGGTTCGTACGGAAGCTGCGGCGCGACCCGGCCGTCCCGGCGCAGCAGCCCGGCACGCCGGCAGCCGTCCCGGCGGCGGACGGGACGAAGCCGGAGCAGTCCTCCACGGTGTCCGCCTGACCCGCACCCGTACCCGTACGACCGCGCCCGCCCGGGTCCTGCCCGGGCGGGCGCGGTCGTTTACGGCAGACAGGGCCTAGGAGTGGCCGAGGTCCGGCGGCGGCAGGTCCGTGACCGGCACCGAGCCCATGTCCGGGGCCGGGCGCAGCGGGAACTCGTCCGAGGCCATGGAGTCGAGCACCGGCGGCGCGGGCCGCAGCGGCGCCGGCATGACCGCGGCTTCGGAGTGGCCGCCGCAGCCGTAGGACAGGGACACCAGCCGGCCGTCCGCCGGGCTGAACTCGTTGGCGCAGACACCGAAGGCCTGGCCGAGCGAGCCGCCGATGGCGACGAGGAAACCGCAGGACACGCACGAGGCGGGAGCCGCCTGCGCCATGGGGGTCTTCGCGCCGAAGGAATCGTCCCAGCGGTCGGCCGCGGTGTGCAGCCCGTACCGCGACAGCACGCGGGCGCGCCGCATGCCGAGCTCCTCGGCGACGGAGGTGATGGAGCCGCGCACCGGGACCACGGTGCGGTCGGTGACGTCGGCGTCCTCCGCCTCGACCAGTTCGGCCATCTCGGCGGAGACCACGGAGTTCGGCGGCGGGGTGTCCTCGCCCGACCAGCCCGGCTCCAGCCGCAGGTCCTCGGCGTCGGTGGGCAGCAGGTCGCCCGGGCCCATGTCGCCGGGGCGCAGCCGCTCGCTCCACGGCACCCACTCGGGCGCCAGCAGGGCGTCGTCGCCGGGCAGGAGCACCGTCTCGTCGAGGGTGACGTTCTTCGCGCGGGAGGCGCGGGTCACGGTGACGGCCCAGCGCCAGCCCCGGTAGCCGGGTTCCTTGCACTCGAAGTAGTGGGTGACGACCCGGTCACCCTCCGCCACGACGGAGGCGTGCTCGCCCACCACGCCGGGGAAGGCGGCCTCCTCGGCCGCCGCACGGGCGAGTTCTACCGCCTCGACGCACAGGCGGTCGGGGGTACGCGGGGTACGGCTTCGCGTCGTCGCAGCACTCACTGGTCTCGTTCTCTCCTACGCCGTCTCACGTGTGCGCCGTCCGTACTGTCGTCCACAACGACCCGTCGGTGCTGTCCGTACGTAGCGCGGGCGGAGCGGACCAGAGGGCCGCGTCGACGTCCGCACCCGATCGGACCCGGGCGCACCTTCCTGCAATCCATTCTGCGGGATCGCGAAGAGGCGCGCGGCCGAGAGCAACCGCCGGTGGCGCGCTACGCACGCTACCTCCTCCGAAGCCCCGGGCCCACATGCAAGGTCCGATTCGCGGAACGAACGAGCGCCGGGCGGGCACCGGGCCGTGCACGACCGGGGGGCCGTGACGCGCCGGGAGGGGTCCGCGGGAGGCCCGTGGGGCACTATGGCCAGGTGGCACCCGCACGGTCGTCCGGTGACGGCTCGGGACCGGCCAGGCGGGCCGGCCGGGCCTTCGGGCGTGCCCTGCACCTGCCCATCACCGGGACGGCGCGCGGGATCCGGCGGGCCACTCACGCCCACGGCGCCGGTGAATCGGGCCTCGGCAAACTGATCGAGCTGCACGCCATCAACGGCGCCGGCGACATGATGATCACCGTGGCGCTGGCCTCGACGGTCTTCTTTTCCGTCCCCACGGACGAGGCACGCGGCCGGGTCGCGCTGTACCTGGCGATCACGATGGCCCCCTTCACCCTGCTGGCCCCGGTCATCGGGCCGCTGCTGGACCGGCTGCCGCACGGACGGCGGGCCTCGATGGCGGCCGCCATGCTGACCCGGGCGCTGCTGGCGGTGATGATGTCGGGCGCGGTGGCGACGGGCGGACTGGAGCTGTATCCGGCCGCGCTCGGCGTGCTGGTCGCGTCCAAGGCGTACGGGGTGGTCCGCAGCGCGGTGGTGCCCCGCCTGCTGCCGCCGAACTTCTCACTCGTCAAGGCGAACTCCCGGGTCACGCTGGCCGGTCTGCTCGCCACGGGCGCCGCGGCGCCGGTCGGGGCCGGCCTGCACGCGATCGGCCCCCAGTGGCCCCTGTACGGGGCCTGCGTGGTCTTCCTCTGCGGCACCTTCGCCGCCTTCACGCTGCCGCACAAGGTGGACGAGGCCAAGGGCGAGCGCCGGGCCCGGCTCTCCACCCACGAGGCGCACTCGAAACGGCCGGGGCTGCGCACGGTCAGCCGCTCGGTGCTGTGCGGTCTGCTGGCGAACGCCTCGATGCGCGCCCTGTCCGGGTTCCTGATCTTCTTCCTGGCGTTCCTGCTGCGCGAGCACCCCCTGGCCGGGCAGAGCGCGGCGGTGTCGCTGGGCATCGTGGCCGTCTCGGCGGGCGTCGGCAACGCGTGCGGCACCGCGGTGGGCGCGTGGCTGCGGGCGCGGGCCCCGGAGGCCATCATCGCGGCGGTGCTGTCCGTGACCCTCGGCGTCGCGGTCCTGGCGGCGGTCCTGTTCAGCGGCCTGTTCATGGCCGTGCTGGCGGCCACGGCGGGCTTCTGCCAGGCGCTGGCGAAGCTCTCGCTGGACGCGATGATCCAGCGGGACGTCCCGGAGTCCGTGCGCACCTCCGCCTTCGCCCGTTCGGAGACGGTGCTCCAGGTGGCCTGGGTCCTGGGCGGCGCGATCGGCATCGCCCTGCCGCTGAACGGCGTCCTCGGCATGTGCGTCGCCGCGACGCTGGTTGCGGCGGGCACGACCATGGCCATCCGCGGCCTTCTCGCGGCCCCGCGCCATCACCCGGGCACGACCCGCCCGCGCGTGGCGTAACCCTGGGGCTCCGCCCCAGACCCCGCGCCTCAAACGCCGGCGGGGCTGGATTTGGCCCTGCCTTCGCCTGGGCAGGCGGCCTGGTCGGTGGGGTCGGTCCGCGGGGCCGCTCCGGGTTGTCTCCTCGGCTCGCGCACTGAGCCCGATCTGACGTCCTCGGCCCAGGTTGCGCGCTCGTCCTGCGGGGACAACCCTGCGCGTCCCCACTCCCCTCCGCCACGGCTTCCGCTTCCGAAGCCTGGGCGTGGGGCGGGGTCGCGCAGGAGGGTCCCCGCAGGACGAGCGCGCAACCTGGGCCGGACATGCGTAGCCGGGGCTCAGTGCGCGAGCCGAGGAGACGCTCCGGAGCGGCACCGACCCACACCCCGCCAAGCCCCCGCCAGGGCCAAGGCCAAACCCAGCCCCGCCGGCGATTGAGGCGCAGGGACACCGCTGAGCCCCGTGCAACGGCGCCGCACAGGCCGAGCCCCGCAAGGGACACGGCCGGGGGACCCCGTGCAGCGGCGCAGCCCAACCGCCCGATAGCCTTCGGCTCATGACCGCACCGCTTTTCTCGGGTAGGGCCCGCCGCAGCGTCGCGGCCCTCGGAGCCGTTTCCGCCGGCCTCCTCCTCCTCTCCGCATGCGGCGACAAGCCGACACCGCTGGCGACCGTCACGGTCGGCACCTCGGCGGTGTCCGCAGAGTCCGCCTGCCACGACGGCACGGAGCTCTCCACGGACAAGGTCCAGGAGTGCCTCACGAACCTGAAGGCCGCCAAGTCCATCGAGTACGCCCGCGGCGACACCCTGCGGCTCGGCGTCGATCCGGAGGTCGTCGAGGACGGCAAGAAGTGGCAGGCGGTCCTGGACGGACAGCCCATCACCGAGCCCTCCTCCAACACCTACCGCAGCTTCCCCGGCGCCGACGTCTTCGCGACCGGCGGCCAGGGCGAGGCGCCCAGCTCGAAGAAGCTGGCCATCGTCCAGGTGGCCGAGGACGGCAAGCCCCTCGCCGTCTGGTCCTTCAACCTCAAGCTCAAGTAACCGGGCGGCACCCGTGCGCGTGCTCGTCGTGACCGCGGTGGCGGCGGAGGCAGACTCCGTCGTCGCCAGTCTGACCCCTCATCCGGACACTCCCGGTCCTGAGCCGCGCACCCTTCCCGGCGGGTACCTCATCACCCGCCGGGACCTTCCGGGCGTCGCTTTCGACGTGGTCGTCGCGGGCGTCGGACCGGCGGCGGCCGCCGCCGGCACCGCCACCGCCCTGGCCCTCGCCGACTACTCGCTCGTCGTCTCCGCGGGCATCGGCGGCGGTTTCGCCCCCGCCGCGCCCGTGGGCTCCCTCGTGGTCGCCGACGCGATCGTCGCCGCCGACCTGGGGGCCGAGACCCCCGAGGGCTTCCTCGACGTACAGGCCCTCGGCTTCGGGCGCAGCGTGCACCTGCCGCCCGCCGAACTCGCCGCCCGCGCCGCCGAGGCGACCGGCGCGCTGCTCGCGCCCGTCCTGACCGTCTCCACCGTCACCGGGACCGCCGACCGGGCCGCCGGGCTCGCCGCCCGGCATCCGCTGGCCGGCGCCGAGGCCATGGAGGGGTTCGGGGTCGCGGAGGCGGCGGCCGCGCACGGGCTGCCGGTGCTGGAGGTCCGGGCCGTGTCCAATGCCGTGGGTCCGCGCGACCGTGCCGCCTGGCGGATCGGGGACGCGCTCGCCGCCCTCGCCGACGGCTTGCGCGTACTGGGACCCGTACTCGCGAACTGGGGAGAACGCCATGAGCACCGGTGACCGTGAACCGCTGGGCATCGCCTATTCGCCGTGCCCGAACGACACCTTCGTCTTCGACGCCTGGGCGCACGGCCGCATCCCCGGCGCGCCCGCCCTGGACGTCACCTTCGCCGACATCGACGTCACCAACGGCATGGCCGAGCGCGGCGAGCTGGACGTGCTGAAGGTCTCGTACGCCGTGCTGCCCTGGGTGCTGGAGGAGTACGCGCTGCTGCCCTGCGGCGGGGCGCTGGGGCGCGGCTGCGGCCCGTTGGTCCTCACCCGTGAGCCCGGCCTGGAGCTGGCCGGGAAGACGGTCGCCGTGCCGAGCGAACGGTCCACCGCCTACCTGCTGTTCCGGCTGTGGGCGGCCGACGTGCTGCCCGAGGGCGTCGGCAAGGTGGTCGTGCTGCCGTTCAACGAGATCATGCCGGCGGTCCGCGACGGCCGGGTGGACGCCGGACTGGTCATCCACGAGGCCCGGTTCACGTACCGGGACTACGGACTGCACTGCCTGGCCGACATGGGCGAGCACTGGGAATCCACGACGGGTCTGCCGATCCCGCTCGGCGCGATCATCGCCAAGCGGGCGCTGGGCGCGGAGCGGCTGCACGCGCTGGCCGAGGCGGCCCGTACGTCGGTACGGATGGCCTGGGCGGACCCGCAGGCCTCCCGCCCGTACGTGCGCGCCCACGCCCAGGAGCTGGACCCGGCGGTCGCCGACCAGCACATCGGGCTCTACGTCAACGAGTTCACCGCGGACCTCGGCGACGCCGGATACGCGGCGGTGCGGGGGCTGCTGACCCGGGCCGCGGCCGAGGGCCTGGTGCCCGCCCTGGCGCCGGGGGCGCTGGACTTCCCCTGACGACGGAGCCCCGCCGCTCGGAGTGAGCGGCGGGGCTTCGTCGTCGTGGTCCGTGCGGACGGGCGTACCGTCAGACGTCGAGCTGGTCGGCCACCGCGCGCAGCAGGCCGGCGATCTTCGCGCCGTGCACCTTGTCGGGGTACCGGCCGCGCTCCAGCATCGGGGTGATGTTCTCCAGCAGGGTCGTCAGGTCCTGCACGATCGAGGCGAGGTCGTCGGGCTTGCGGCGCTGCGCGGCCGCGACGGACGGCGCCGGGTCGAGCACCGTCACCGACAGTGCCTGGTCCCCTCGCTGGCCTGCGACGACACCGAACTCGACGCGCTGACCGGGCTTGAGGGACTCGACGCCGCTGGGAAGCACCGACGAGTGGACGAAGACGTCGCCGCCGTCGTCACGGGAGAGGAAGCCGAAGCCCTTCTCGCTGTTGAACCACTTGACCTTGCCGGTAGGCAAAGCACGCACCCCGTCTCACATACCCGAAACCGAACCAACATGTCTCAGCAGGTCAGGGTATCCATGTACCAAGGCCGTGACTGCCTGCCATTGCTGTGAAGAGTCTCCCCTCACAACCACCCCGTCAAGCATGGCCGAAGGCCCTCTGCCCGGAACTCGTCCATGGGAGGGCCGGACCCTCCGGAGGGAGGCGACCGGCCCGTGGCGCGGCGGGAACTACCCTGGTGCGGTGACTGATACTTCTCGCGTCGACGAAGCGCGGCCCGGCGACGGACTGGTCAAGGCCGGCGGCATCGTGTTCATCGCGGGCGCCGTGGCCACGCTGGTGACGATGACCCCGCTGTTCCTGGACATCGACCCGTTCCCCTCGTACGCGTGGGCCGTGTGCATGCTGATGGGCGTCGGCTTCGCCGTCTCGGCGGCGGGCGTGCTCCGCTCGGCCGCGGCGCAGCGCCGGGCGGCCCGGGAGTCGCAGGCCTGAGCCCGCCCGGGCCGGTCCGGTGGCCTAGGCCGCCTGCCCGGCCACGTACTGCGTGAGCCAGTCCGGCAGCGCGGTCAGGTCCGGGAGCACCACGTCGGCGCCCGCCGCCCGCAGTTCCGGCTCCGGGCACGGACCGGTCGGCACCGCCACCGACAGCGCGCCGGCCGTACGGGCCCCGCGTACGTCGCCCACGTGGTCGCCGACGTAGACCTGCGCCCCGTACTCGCGCAGCGCACCGGCCTTGGCCTCCGCCCACAGCCAGCCGATGACGGCGTCGGGCTCGATGCCGAGGTGCGCCAGGTGCAGGCGGGCGTTGGGCTCGTGCTTGGCGGTGACGACGATCGCGCGGCCGCCGAGCGCCTGGACGGCCTCGATCGCCTCGCGGGCGCCGGGCATCGCCGGGGTCGGCTCGATGGCGTGCGTGGGGTAGATCTCCCGGTAGCGGTCCGCCATGGCCGGGATCTCGGCCTCCGGGAACCAGTACGCGAGCTCCTGGTCCAGCGGCGGACCGAGGCGCGTGACCGCCTCGTCGGCGTCGATGTACGTACCCGTCTCGGCCGACAGGGCGAGATACGCGGCCTTGATGCCCGGGCGCGAATCGATGAGGGTCATGTCGAGGTCGAAGCCGACGGTGAGGTTCATACCGGCCATTGTGCCGATCCGGGCCGCCGGAAGGAGAACGTAGACTTAGGTCCGCCTTACCAGATCATGAAATGGGTGACATGTCTGCCCCCGCCCTCCGACGTGCCCTGACGACCCGTCGTACCGGGTGGACGGCAGCCGCTTTCGCCGCGCTGATATGCGCGGTGCTCCTCTCCCTCGCAGTCGGCGCGCGCCCCGTGCCGCTCTCCGAGGTCTGGGACGCCCTCTTCCGCGGCGCGACCGGCCCCGACGCCGAGGTGGTGCGGACCCTGCGGGTGCCCCGCACGCTCGTCGCCCTGATGGTGGGGGCGGGCCTGGCCCTCGCCGGGACCGCCCTCCAGGGCATCACCCGCAACCCGATCGCCGACCCCGGCATCCTCGGCATCAGCCAGGGCGCCGGGGTCGCGGTCGTCTGCGCCATCGCCTTCGCCGGGGTGCACACCCTGGGCGGCTACGTGTGGTTCGCCTTCGCCGGGGCGGCCGCCGCCTCCGTCGCCGTGTACGCCGTCGCCTCCGGCGGGCGCGGCGGCGCGACCCCCGTGAAGCTGGCGCTGGGCGGGGCCGCGATCAACGCCCTGCTGGTGTCGGTCACCACGGCGGTGCTGACGACGAAGGCCCGGGCGCTGGACGAGTTCCGCTTCTGGCAGGTCGGCTCGGTGGCCGGCCGGGACCTGGAGGTCGTCCACCAGATCTGGCCCTTCCTGCTGATCGGCGCCGTGCTGGTGCTCTCCGTGGCCCGCGGGCTCGACGCCCTCGCGCTCGGCGAGGACGTGGCCCAGGGGCTCGGCCAGAACGTGGCCGCCGTACGGATCGTCGGCGGGCTCGGGGCCACCGTGCTGACCGGCGCCGCCGTCGCGGCGGCCGGGCCGATCGCCTTCATCGGCCTCGCGGTCCCGCACATCGCGCGGGCCGTCGTGGGCGGCGACCACCGCTGGGTGCTGCCGATGGCCCTGCTGATCGGGCCGGTGATGCTGCTGGTCGCGGATGTGATCGGGCGGGTCGTGGTGCCGCCCGGCGAGGTCCCGGCCGGGGTGATGACGGCCCTGATCGGGGTGCCGTTCCTGGTCACGCTGGTCCGCCGGAAGGCGGTCGCCGCATGAGCGCCCCTTCCTCGTCGGCCCCGGCAGGGACCTCCTCCGCGTCCGCGTCCGCCCCGGCAGGGACCTCCTCCGCCTCCGCCGTGCCCTACGGCTACCGGCTCCTGCGGGCCGGCGGCCGGGGCTCCTTCCTGCTGCACCGCCGGGCGGCGCTCGTGGCACTGGCCCTCGCCGTCCTGCTGGCCGGGGTCTGCGTCGCGTACCTGTCCCTCGGCGAATCCACCGTCGCACCCGGCGAGGTCGTCAAGGTGCTCCTCGGGCAGCCCTCGCCGGAGGAGCTGGTCGTCGGCACGCTGCGGCTGCCCCGGCTGACGGCCGGACTGCTCGTCGGCCTCGCCTTCGGGGTCGCGGGCGCGCTGATCCAGACCGTGGCCCGCAATCCGCTGGCCTCCCCCGACATCATCGGGATCAGCCAGGGTGCCAGTGCGGTCACGGTGGCCGCGCTGACCTTCGGACTGACCTCGTACGCCGTACTGCCCTACCTGTCCGTGCTCGGCGGTGTCCTCGCGGCCGTGCTGGTCTACGTCTTCGCGTGGCGCGGCGGTCTGCACGCGACCCGGTTCGTCCTCATCGGCATCGGCTTCGCCATCGCGCTGAAGTCGGTGACGACCCTGCTGATGACCAAGGGCGACTACCTCGTCGCGCAGCAGGCGCAGATCTGGATGACCGGATCCCTCAACGGCCGCGGCTGGGACGTGGCCGCACCCCTGGCGTGGGTGCTGCTGCTCCTGCTGCCCGGCGTGCTGTGGGCGGCGCGGGCGCAGCGCACGATCTCCCTCGACGACGACACGGCCACCGCGCTCGGCGTCCGCCTGGGCCGGGTCCGGCTCGGGCTCATCGCCCTCGGCGTCGTCCTGGCGTCGGTGGCCACGGGAGCCGCCGGGCCGGTGGACTTCGTGGCGCTGCTCGCACCGCAGATCGCGCGGCGCATGACGCGGACCGCGCAGATCCCGCTGCTGTGCTCGGCCCTGACGGGCGCGGTGATCGTGGTGTCCGCCGATCTCCTCGCGCGCAGGCTGCTGTCGCCGACCGAACTCCCCGTGGGCGTGCTGACCGCCGCCGTCGGGGCCCCGTACCTGATCTGGCTGCTCGTCCGCAGCCGTACCGGAGGCAAGTCTTGAGCGCCGAGAGCCGGCTTTCCGCGAGCGCGCTGACGCTCGCCTACGAGGACCGCGTGGTCGTGGAGGGCCTCGACCTCGCCGTCCCCGACGGCAAGGTGACGGTGATCGTCGGCCCGAACGCGTGCGGCAAGTCCACCACGCTGCGGGCGCTGGGCCGGCTGCTGAAGCCGAGGTCCGGCGCGGTGCTGCTGGACGGGGCGGCGCTGTCCTCGCTGCCCACCCGGCAGATAGCCCGGGCCATCGGGCTGCTCCCGCAGTCCCCGGTGGCCCCGGAGGCGATCACGGTGGCGGACCTGGTGGCGCGCGGACGCCAGCCGCACCAGCACTGGTGGCAGCAGTGGTCGCAGGCCGACGAACGGGCCGTGGTCGACGCGATGGCCCGCACCTCGGTGTCGGACCTCGCGGACCGCCCGGTGGACGCGCTGTCGGGCGGGCAGCGCCAGCGCGTCTGGATCGCAATGGCGCTGGCCCAGGACACGGACCTGCTGCTGCTGGACGAGCCGACGACCTTCCTGGACATCGCCCACCAGGTGGAGGTCCTGGACCTGGTCCGGCGGCTCAACCACGAACGCGGCCGCACGGTCGTCGCCGTCCTCCACGACGTGAACCAGGCGGCCCGTTACGCGGACCACCTGGTGGCGATGAAGGCGGGCCGCGTCGTCGCCGAGGGGCCCCCGTCGGCGGTGGTCACCGCCGACCTGGTCCGCGAGGTCTTCGGTCTCGAATCGATCGTCATACCCGACCCGGTCACCGGCTCCCCGCTGGTCGTCCCGACCGCGCCCTGGTCCTCCCCGGCGGCCTGACACCAGCCCCCGGACCCGGTGGTGACCACAGGGTGAGACCTTCGCATTCGTGCTCAACCTTTTCCGTGCGGCAGCGCTCAGGACAGGGACGAGAGACACGAATTGAAGGGGAGGGCGGATGCCGTCAGGCACCGAGCACGACTTCGAGGCCTTTGCCCGGGCCACTCAGCGCCGGCTGTACCGGACCGCGTACCTGCTGTGCGGGAACGCGGACAGTGCACGCGATCTGACCCAGACGACGCTCGCGAAGCTGTTCCAGCACTGGCGGCGGGTGTCCGCCGCCGACCATCCCGAGGCGTACGCGAGGACCGTGCTGACGCGTACCTTCCTCGCCGAGCGAAGACGGCGGCTGCGGGACCTGCTGGCCCACACGCACGCCGACCCGCCGCCCGTGCCCGGGCACGCCGAGCTGCGCGTCACCCTGCTCGCCGCACTGGCCGCACTGCCGCCGCGGGCCCGGGCCATGGTCGTCCTGCGCTACTGGGAGGACCTGAGCACCGAGACGGTCGCCCAGCTGCTGCGGTGCAGCGAGGGCACGGTCAAGAGCCAGTGCTCGCGCGCCCTCGCGAAGCTGCGCACGCAGCTCGGCGAGGCCCACATCTACGCCACCGAGAGCTGAGGAGACGTCATGGGCACCAACGAACACCCCACGGACGACGCCATGGCCGCCCGGCTCCTCCGGGCGGCGATGGACCGGACCACCGAGGAACTGCCCCCGCTGCCCGACCTGGCGGGCCCGGCCCGCGCCCAGGGACGGCGCCGCAGGGCCCGCCTGCGGGCGGCGATCGGCGGCGGGGTGCTGGCCGTCGCCGTGCTCGGCGTGGCCGGGGCCGCCGCGCTGCCGGCCGGCTCCGGGAAGGCCGCCGGGGTGGACGAGGTGGCCGCCGCACCGTCGGCCTCGGCACCCGCCCAGGCCTCGACTTCGCCGTCCGGCCCGCCGCCGCCGGTCCACATCGAACCGAGCCCGGGCGAATCCTCGATGGCCCAGCTGCCGCCCGCCGAACGGATCCGGCAGGAGAGCTTCCAGGACCAGGCCGTCGCCGTGCTCCAGGACCTGCTGCCCGAGTCGGTCGGCACCGTGCAGCGGACCGACCTCGCGGTGCGCCAGTACCAGGCCACGAAGGACGGCAGCACGTTCACCGTCATCTTCTCGGTACGGCCCACGAGCGGGTCCGGCGACGGCCAACGGGTCTGCGTCGAGGTCAAGGGGCAGACCTGCAGGACGGCCACTTTGCCCGGCGGCATCCTGGCCACCGCGGCGACCAACCCCGAAGGCGACGGCGCAGTCACCGTGTCCCGGGTCTCCTTCCGCTACGGCACCAGCGACGTCCTGCTGTACATCGGCGCGGACTCCACGACGAACACCTCCGCACCCGTCACCAAGGACCAGCTCCTGACCCTGGCCAAGTCCCCCGCCTTCCTCGGCCTCGTCAAAACGGCCGACAGCCACCCGATGGAACAAAAACAAACGATCACCCACGGCGGCTGACCAACGCCTCCCAAGCCCCGCCGGGGCATCTCCAGCCCCGGCGGGGGATCTCCACCCCCGGGGCATCTCAAGCCCCGCCGGGGGCATCTTCAGCCCCGCCGGCGATTGAGGCGCGGGGTCCGGGGCAGCGCCCCGGCAACCGGCCCGCAGGCGGGCATCTCAAGCCCTGCCGGGGGCATCTCCAGCCCCGCCGGCGTTTGAGGCGCGGGGTCCGGGGCAGCGCCCCGGCAACCGGCCCGCAGACGGCGAGCCGACCGGACCGGAGGTCAGCGGCGGAGCCCCGGGAAGCCGGGCCGCAGGTGGGAAGGGCTGGCCGGACCGGAGGTCAGCGGCGGGAACGCCACACCAGGTACGCCGCCGAGGCCAGCCCCGCCCCCCGCAGGAGCCACGGCCACATGCCCGTCAGCGCCCCGCTGAGCTGGTCCTCGGCCAGGACCTCGCCCCATTTGCCGTTCATCCGGCCCCACAGCCACACCCCCGCCCCCGCGACGACCACCCCCGGCGGCCCGAAGACGGCCCACTTGCGCTCGGCCGGGCCCAGCAGCCGCGAGGCGTAGGGGAGCAGCCAGCCGACGACGAGGAGCAGCCAGTAGCTGCTGATCACGCCGGCGACGAGGACGGCCGCCGCGAGGAGCAGGAAGGTGTTCGGCCGGGGCCGGGGGGCCGCCGCGGCCGCCGCCGGGGCCGCCGGCGCGGGCTTCGCCGCCTGCGCCTCCTTCCGCGCCCGCCGCCGCTCGCGCAGGAACCGTACGAGGGTCCGCCCGCGCTCCCCCGCCGAAGCCGGAGCCGCAGCCCCCGCAGCCGGCTGCGCCTCCTCCGCCTCCTCCCGCCCCTCCTCGTACAGGTCCGGGATCTCGATGCCGCCCGCGAAGCCCTCCACCTGCGGGCCCGCCCCGTACGGCCCGGCGGCGACGCGCCACCAGTCGGGTTCGGCCCCGCCGGAGGGGCCGAGTTCGTCGAGCCCGGCCAGGTGCGGCGGCACGTTCACGGGCTCCGCCGCCGGGCGCGGCTCGGGCGTGCTCTTGCGCCGCAGCCGGCCCGGCCCGCGCTGGGTGGGCACGGCCGGGGCGGGACCGGGGTCGGGGGCGGCCGCCGACGGGGTTCCGGTGGCCGCGAGGGTGTCCAGGACCTCCTCCGGGGTGCCGATCCGGTCCAGGATGCGGCGTACGGCGGCCGGGGTCTCCGGTTCGTACTTGGCGCGCCGACGGTCGATCTCGTCCCGCAGCCCCGCCACCAGCCGCATCCGGTCGCCCGAGGACAGCTGCCGCCGCTGCGCCAAGTCCCCGACGCGGCTCAGATATTCGTAGACCAGGTGGTCGCTCTCGATCCCCATGCCCCGGCTCCTCCCGTACCGCCTGCCGGAACCGTAGCGCGTGCGCCCGTGGAGCGGTCCCGGGCTCAGCGGATACCGTTGGCCGGATGGGGACCGGCCGACTGACCGGCCGACGCGACCAGGAGGCGACTGTGCCTGAGGCAAGCACTGCTGCGGGAAGTGCGGGGGCGGGTCCGGGCCGAAGTACGGCCGGGGCCACGGGCGCAGGTGCCCACCGCTCCCTCGCCGAGGCCCTGCGCACCCGCGACGACGCGGGCCTCGCCGCCCTGCTGCAGGCCCGGCCCGACCTGATCAGCCCGGTACCGGGCGACGTGACCCAGCTGGCCACCCGCGCCGGGACCCGTGCCTCGGTGGTCCGGGCCCTGGACCGCCTCGACCGGTTCGCGCTGCAGACCGCCGAGGCCCTGGCGGTGGCCCCCGAACCGTGCCCGTACCCCGTGCTGGAGGCGCTGCTCACCGGCCACCTCGGCGCGGACACCGGCGGCGGACCGGCCCGCGCCGCGCTCCCCCGGGCCCTGGAGACCCTGCGCGACCAGGCCCTGGTGTGGGGCGACGGGGACCGGCTGCGGCTGGTCCGCACGGCCCGCGAGCTGCTCGCGCCCTCGGCCCAGCGCCCCTCCCCGACCGGGCTGGGACCCACCGTCGCCGAGGCCACGGCCGGGATGTCGCCGACCCGGATCCAGGAGATCGTGCTGGCCGCCGGGCTGCCCGCCACCCATGACCCGGTGTCCGCGGTGACCGCGCTGACCAGCCTGTTCACCGACCCGGACCGGATGTCCGCCCTGCTGGACGAGGCCCCGGCCGAGGCCCACCAGGTGCTGGGGCGGCTCGTGTGGGGGCCGCCGTACGGGGAGGTCACCCCGAGCCCCACGCCTCCGGTGCGCTGGCTGCGCGACCGGGGCCTGCTGCTGCCCGCCACCGCGCGGACGGTCGTCCTGCCCCGCGAGGTGGCACTGCACCTGCGCGGCGGCCTCGCGCACCGGGACACCGCGCCCGTGCCCCCGCCGGTGACCGCGCACCGCGAGCACCGTCCACAGCTTGTGGACGCGAACGCCGCCGGTCAGGCGCTGGCCGCGCTGTCCACCGTCGAGGAGCTGGTGAAGTCCTGGGAGCACTCCGGTCCGCCGGTGCTGCGGGCGGGCGGGCTGTCCGTACGGGAACTGAAGCGGACCGCCGCCTCCCTGGACACCACCGAGGCCTCGGCCTCCTTCTGGATCGAACTCGCCTACGCGGCCGGGCTGCTGGCCGGCGACGGCGAGGCCGACGAGCGGTACGCGCCCACCCCCGCCTTCGACGACTGGTGCGAACTCCCGCCCCCCGAGCGGTGGTCGGCGCTCGCCGCGGCCTGGCTGCCCGCCACCCGCACGGCCGGCCTGGTCGGCGAGCAGGACGCCAAGGGCCGCACCCTGTCCACGCTCGGCGCCGACCTCGACCGCTCCGCCGCCCCCGAGGTGCGCCGCCGCGTCCTGGAACTCCTCGCCGCCCTGCCCGAGGGCGCCTCCGCCGACCCGGACGTGCTGCTGGAACGGCTCGCCTGGGAGCGTCCCGTACGCGGTACGAGCGACCTGCGCGCCCGCCTCGCGCACTGGGCCCTGGCCGAGGCGGAGGTCCTCGGCGTCACCGGCCGCGGCGCGATCAGCGCCTTCGGGCGGGCCCTGCTGGAACACCGCGACCCGGCGCCGCTGCTGGCCCCGCTGCTCCCGGAGCCGGTGGACCACGTGCTGCTCCAGGCCGACCTGACGGCCGTGGCCCCCGGCCCGCTGCGCCGCCCGCTCGGCGACACCCTGGCGGTGCTGGCCGACGTGGAGTCCAAGGGCGGGGCGACGGTGTACCGCTTCACGCCCGGTTCGGTGCGCCGCGCCCTGGACGCCGGGCACGCCGCCGCCGACCTGCACGCCTTCCTGAAGGAGCACAGCCGCACCCCGGTCCCGCAGCCGCTGTCCTACTTGATCGACGACGTGGCCCGCCGCCACGGGCACCTGCGGGTCGGCGCGGCCTCGTCCTACGTCCGCTGCGACGACGACGCCATGCTGGGCGAGATCCTGGCCGACAAGCGCTCGGCGGGCCTGGGCCTGCGCCGCCTCGCCCCGACCGTCCTGGCCGCCCAGGCCGAACCGACCACCCTCCTCGACGGGTTGCGGGCGATGGGCTACGCCCCGGCCGCGGAGTCCCGTACCGGCGACGTCCTGGTGTCCCGGGCCGACGCCCACCGCACCCCGGCCCGCTCCGCGCCCGCCCCGGTCCCGGACGGCCCGCCGGTCCCGGACGCGACGCTGCTGGCGGCGGCCGTACGCGCGATCCGCGCGGGCGACCTGGCGGCGACGGCGGTCCGCAAGGAGCCCGCCGCGGCGACGGGCGCGCCGGGCGAACTCCCGCGCACGAGCGCGGCGGAGACCCTGGCGACGGTGCAGGCGGCCGCGCTGACCGGCTCGGCGGTCTGGATCGGCTACGTCAACGCGGAGGGCGCGGCGAGCCAACGCGTCATCGCCCCGGTCCGCGTGGAGGGCGGCTTCGTCACCGGCTACGACCACACGGCCGACGAGGTCCGTACGTACGCCCTCCACCGCATCACGGGAGTAGCCGAACTGGCCGACGAACACCTCTGACCCACAGATCCAGCCCCGCCGGCGTTTGAGGCGCGGGGTCCGGGGCGGAGCCCCGGCAACGGCGCCGCACGGCGGGGAAAACGGTTGGCCAACCCAGCCAACCGCCCCCACCCTTGACGCATGCCAGACGTACCGACCCCGCAACACCAGATCCGCGCCGCGCACACCACCACCACGATCACCGTCTACCAGGCGTACTCCCCCACGCTAGGGCTGCCGGCTGCCGGCACCGGCCGGTTCCCGCCCGCCTGGAAGCGCGAGCGGATGACGTGGATCAAGCCCTCGTTCCTGTGGATGATGTACCGCTGCGGCTGGGCCACCAAGACCGACCAGGAGACGGTGCTCGCGGTCGAGATCACCCGCGAGGGCTTCGACGAGGCCCTGCGCGGGGCCTGCCTCTCCCACTACGCCCCCCGCGTCCACCCGGACCGCACGGCCTGGCAGCGGGCGCTGCGCGCGAGCCCGGCCCGCGTCCAGTGGGACCCGGAGCGCGACCTGCACCTGAACCCGCTGCCGTACCGCTCGCTCCAGCTGGGCCTGTCCGGCCCCGCCTCACGGGCGTACGCCGACGAGTGGACCGTCTCCATCCGCGACGTCACCCCGCTGGCCCGGGAGATCCACGGGCTGCTCCGCGGCGGCGAGGCCGAGGCCGCGCACGCCCTGCTGCCCGTGGAAACCCCGTACCCGGCAGGCCCCTTGCCTCACCTCGGGGCGTAGTCGATCAGCCCCGCCTCGAAGGGCCACGCCTCCGCGAGCCACCGGGTGACCGCCGCGTGCAGCGGGGCATCGAGCGCGGCCCGGTCGGCGCGCACCCACGAGCTCACGTGGACCCGCTCCCCCTCGCCCCCTCCGCTCCGGCCGGTTTCAGGCCGGCTTCGAGGTCGATGAAGGGCACGCTGTCCCCGGGCAGCAGATAGCGCTCCACCTCGACGAAGCCGCGCGCCAGCGCGAACCGCAGCCCCTGCGGATTGGACTCCAGAACCACCGTCCGGATCCGCTCGGCCCCCAGCTCCCGCGCCTGCGCCAGCCCGTGCGCGTACAGCAGGGTGCCGAGGCCCCGCTCCCGGTGCTCGGGCAGGATGCGCGCGATCACGGTCGCCACCGGCGTCCCGTCCTCGGGCGGGCGTACGGTCATGCAGCCCACCAGCACGTCCCCGACGTAGGCGACGTCCAGCCGGTGGCGCCCGGCGCGCTCGCGGACCTCGTCGGCGGAGAGCGGGTCCGTGGGAATGATCAGGTTGTGGACGTACCGCCAGTCCCGCTGCCCGGCCTCGCCGTCCACCCGTTCGACACGAAGATCAACCATCGCTCCAGGCAACCCGCCCCGGCCCGCCCCGTCAACCGTCCGACCGGCAGTAGGTCTCGGGTCAGGCCAGGTGCCGGAGCTTGTCGGGGTTGCGGATGACCCGGATCTCGGTGATCCGGCCGTTCTCGACCTCTACGCAGGCGACGGTGTCCGGCCGTCCGGCCGTGGTGAGCAGCAGGCCCGGCCGGCCGTTGACGTCGACGGCCACGAAGCGCGGGGCCTCCATCGGCTGGGCGACCACGGCTGCGACGAAGCGGGCCACGTTGTCGGCGCCGTGCAGCGGGCGCAGGGCCGCCTTGACCTTTCCGCCGCCGTCGTTCCATGCGGTGACGTCGGGGGCGAGCAGTTCCATCATGCGGTTCAGGTCGCCCCCGAGGCACGCGGCGAGAAACTCGTCGGTGACCTGGCGCGTCACCTCGGCCGGGGTCGCGTAGCGCGGCCGGCGTGCCTCGACGTGCGACTTGGCCCGGGAGCCGACCTGGCGTACCGAGGTCTCGGTGCGGTCGAGCGTCTCGGCGATCTCCCGATACGGGAAGCCGAAGACCTCCTTGAGTACGAAGACCGCCCGCTCCAGCGGGGAGAGGCTCTCCAGAACCACCAGCATGGCGAGCGAGACCGACTCGGCCAGCTCCACGTCCCCGGTGGCGTCCGGCACGGTGACCAGCGGCTCGGGCAGCCAGGGGCCGACGTACTGCTCACGCTTGACGGCGGCCGAACTCAACCGGTTGAGCGCGAGGTTGGTGACCGTGCGGGCCAGGTAGCCGCCCGGGTTGGCGATCTCGCCGGACACCTGGCTGCAGCGGAGCCAGGTGTCCTGGACCAGGTCCTCGGCGTCCGCGACGCTGCCGAGCATCCGGTAGGCGATGCCGAAGAGCATCGGTCGGTGCTGTTCGAAGACGGCGATCTCGATCACGTACGTGACGGTACCGCGCAGGCCTCGGAAAAGCCCTGGCTCGTCAGGCCGAAGGCGCTGTTCATCCGGGAGCGCAGGTTCTCCAGGGCAACCATGGCGGTGAGTTCCACGAAGGCGGCCTCGCCCAGCTGCCGGAGCAGCGCTTCGGCGAGTTCGTCGGCGACGTTGGGCTCGGTCTCGGTCATGGCCTCGGCGTACTCCATGACCTGGAGTTCCAGCTCGGTGAAGGCCTCGCGGTGGTCCCGCCACTGCGGCACCTGGGAGATCTTGTCGAGCGACAGGCCGAGTTCGCTGCCTTCCCAGTGGCCGAAGTCCATGCACCAGGAGCAGTTGATCCGGGCGGCGGTGGCCATCACGGCGAGATGCTTCAGGGCCGGCTCCAGCGCGTTCCACTTGGTGACGGAGCGCTCCAGCTTGACGTTGGTGAGCAGGACCTTCCGGTTGTGGCCGATCGCGAGCCCGGGGTCGAGCACCTTGCCGTACATCCGGCGGGAGTACCAGGACCCGATGCGGTTCAGCAGGGTACGGGGCGGGGTGAGGGAGATACGGGCGGTCATTTCGGGCCTCCAGGCTTCTGGACGGTGCTTCTGGAGGTAGGACAGGACAGCTGCCGAGAATGTGACATCAGGGCCCCGGCAGGAGCTGACCGGCGACATTCCCGCACCGCTGTCCCGGGTGACTCCAGGGAGCGCCGGGTTCCCCGCCGGTCGGGCGTACGGCACACTGGAGGTTTGACCTGAGTGAAACGGGGCTCCTCGCGTGAATGGTCCACTTATCGTCCAGAGCGACAAAACCCTCCTTCTCGAAGTCGACCACGAGCTCGCCGGCGCCGCGCGGCGGGCCATCGCTCCCTTCGCCGAGCTGGAGCGCGCCCCCGAGCACATCCACACCTACCGGATCACCCCGCTCGGCCTGTGGAACGCCCGCGCCGCCGGGCACGACGCCGAGCAGGTCGTCGACGCGCTCGTCGAGTACTCCCGCTACCCCGTCCCGCACGCGCTGCTCGTCGACGTCGCCGAGACCATGGCGCGCTACGGCCGCCTCACCCTCTCCAAGCACCCCGTGCACGGGCTGGTCCTGACCAGCACCGACCGGCCGGTGCTGGAGGAGATCCTGCGGTCCAAGCGGATCGCCCCGCTCGTCGGAGCGCGGCTCGACCCCGACACCGTGGCCGTGCACCCCTCCGAGCGCGGGCAGATCAAGCAGACCCTGCTCAAGCTGGGCTGGCCGGCCGAGGACCTCGCCGGATACGTGGACGGCGAGGCCCACGCCATCGACCTCGTCGAGGACGGCTGGGCGCTGCGCCCGTACCAGCAGCAGGCCGTCGAGGGCTTCTGGCACGGCGGTTCCGGTGTGGTCGTGCTGCCCTGCGGCGCGGGCAAGACCCTGGTGGGCGCCGGGGCCATGGCGATGGCCAAGGCGACCACGCTGATCCTGGTCACGAACACCGTCTCGGCCCGCCAGTGGAAGCACGAGCTGGTCAAGCGGACCTCGCTGACGGAGGAGGAGATCGGCGAGTACTCCGGCACCCGCAAGGAGATCCGCCCCGTCACGATCGCCACGTACCAGGTCCTGACGACGAAGCGGAAGGGTGTCTACCCGCACCTGGAGCTCTTCGACTCCCGGGACTGGGGCCTGATCCTCTACGACGAGGTGCACCTGCTGCCGGCGCCCGTCTTCAAGTTCACCGCCGACCTCCAGGCCCGCCGCCGCCTCGGCCTGACCGCCACCCTCGTGCGCGAGGACGGCCGCGAGTCGGACGTCTTCTCCCTCATCGGGCCGAAGCGGTTCGACGCGCCGTGGAAGGAGATCGAGGCGCAGGGCTACATCGCGCCGGCGGACTGCGTGGAGGTCCGCGTGAACCTCACCGAGTCGGAGCGCCTCGCGTACGCGACCGCCGAGACGGAGGAGAAGTACCGCTTCTGCGCGACGACGGCCACGAAGCGCAAGGTCACGGAGGCGCTGGTGCGCAAGCACCAGGGCGAGCAGACCCTCGTCATCGGCCAGTACATCGACCAGCTCGACGAGCTCGGCGAGCACCTGGACGCCCCCGTCATCAAGGGCGAGACCTCCAACGCGCAGCGCGAGAAGCTCTTCAACGCCTTCCGCGAGGGCGAGATCAGCGTGCTGGTCGTGTCGAAGGTCGCGAACTTCTCCATCGACCTGCCCGAGGCCACGGTCGCCATCCAGGTGTCGGGCACCTTCGGCTCCCGCCAGGAGGAAGCCCAGCGCCTGGGCCGTGTCCTGCGCCCGAAGGCGGACGGCCACGAGGCCCGCTTCTACTCGGTCGTCGCGCGCGACACGATCGACCAGGACTTCGCGGCACACCGCCAGCGCTTCCTGGCCGAACAGGGCTACGCCTACCGGATCATGGACGCCGACGAACTCCTGACGAGCGACTGACAAACCCGCCCCCAGCCCGTCGGCGCCTGAGACTTGGGGCCAACCCAGCCCCGCCGGCGTTTGAGGCGCGGGGTCTGGGGCGGAGCCCCAGCAACGGCGCCGCACGTCACACCCGGGCCGGAGCCAAACCCAGCCCCGCCGGCGCTTGAGGCGCGGGGCCTGGGGCGGAGCCCCAGCAACGGCGCCGCAGGGCACACCCGACCCGCGACGGCCCGGCCAGGGCAAGCGCAGTCACCGGCGCATGACGCCCGCATCCTCGGCGTACTCACCCAGCACGACGACGCTCACGGCGGCCGCCGCGAAGACCTTCGCGGCACGCAGCACGCCGCCGAGGCCGGTGCGGGGACGGGAGTCGGAGATGGCGGTGGCGCCGCGCGGGCGGCCGCCCTGGATCGGGGTGAAGGTTGCGGTGCTCATGGATCCATGGTGCGTTTCCGCCCCCGCCCGGCACATCGCCCTGGGGGCGGAACCCCAAGGCCCCCGGCGTCCTCCTCCCGACCCATACCGTCCCCTAGGGCCCCTACCCCGGTCTGACACTCCCCCGTACGAGACCCGCCCGCCACCCGTACGGAGTCCGGGACGGAGGTCGGTACGCCAGGTCCTGGACGGCAGGTCTCCCAGCCCCCCGGTACGGCCCTCTAAATCGTTCGCGCCGCCCGCCCGCGATGGCTAGAATCTCCGCTCTTGCCGCCTCCCGCCGCACATCCGGGGAGAGCCGCCCGCCGGTCGGCAACCGGCGGGCCGTCTGTTTCGCACCCAGCAGCTGGAGGCAGTCCCGTGCCCGCGCACGCCCCCGACACCGACACCCACACCGGCACCAGCACCGGCACCGCGCCCCACGACCCGAACCCGCTCGCCCGCGAACGCGCGCACCTCGCCGCCTCCCGCTCCGCGCTCCGCGCCATGCGCGAGGACGTCGAGTCCCTCGACATCCGCGACGTCACCGCGAACTGGGTCAACGCGATCGTCCTCCAGGCCCAGATCGACGACCGCATCAAGGCCCTCGCCGACCTCGCCCACACCCCGCTCTTCTTCGGCCGCCTGAACTACCTGCACGCGCCGGGCGCGGACCTCGCCGAGGGCGGGGAGGGCGAGCAGTTCTACATCGGCCGCCGGCACGTCCACGATGCGGGCGGCGACCCGATGGTCATCGACTGGCGCGCGCCCGTCTCCCAGCCGTTCTACCGGGCCTCCAAGACCGACCCGCAGGACGTCGCCCTGCGCCGCCGCTTCGGCTACACCGGCGGCGAGCTGACCGCGTACGAGGACGAGCACCTCTCCGACCCCTCAGAGGCGACCGCCGTCAGCAAGCTGCTCCAGCAGGAGATCGAGCGCCCGCGCGTCGGCCCCATGCGGGACATCGTCGCGACGATCCAGCCCGAGCAGGACGAGATCGTGCGCTCCGGCCTGTCCGGCTCCGTCTGCGTCCAGGGAGGCCCCGGCACCGGGAAGACCGCCGTCGGCCTGCACCGCGTCGCCTACCTCCTCTACGCGCACCGCGACCGCCTCGCCCGCACCGGGACCCTGGTCATCGGGCCGAACCGTTCCTTCCTCCACTACATCGAGCAGGTCCTGCCCGCCCTGGGCGAGCTGGAGGTCCAGCAGGCCACCGTCGACGACCTGGTCGCCCGCGAGGGCCTGGAGGTACGCGGCTCCGACGCGGCCGGGACCGCCGTGGTCAAGGGCGACGCCCGGATGGCGGAGGTGCTGCGCCGCGCCGTCCGCTCGCACGTCACCCTGCCCACCGAGCCGCTGATGGTCGTCCGCGGCTCGCGCCGCTGGCGCGTCCCCGCGTACGAGCTGGAGGAGCTCGTCACGCAGCTCCTCGACCGGGACATCCGCTACGGCGCGGCCCGCGAGGCCCTCCCCCAGCGGATCGCGCACTCGGTGCTCGTACGGATGGAGCAGGCGGGCGAGGCGCCGGACGACCGGGTGCAGGACGCGGTGGCCCGCAACGCGGCGGTGAAGGCGGCCGTCAAGGAGATGTGGCCGCCGGTGGAACCGGCGAAGCTCCTCCTGAGGCTGCTCTCGGACCCCGACTTCCTCGCGCTGCACGCGGCGGACGTCCTCACGGCCGACGAGCAGAAGCTCCTGCTGTGGACGAAGCCCTTCCGGAGCGTGAAGTCCGCGAAGTGGTCGGCGGCGGACCTGGTCCTCATCGACGAGGCGGCCGACCTGGTGGAACGCACCCACTCCCTCGGCCATGTCGTCCTCGACGAGGCACAGGACCTGTCCCCGATGCAGTACCGGGCGGTGGGGCGGCGCTGCACGACGGGCTCGGCGACGGTACTGGGCGACCTGGCACAGGGCACCACCCCGTGGGCCACCCGCAGCTGGGACGAGGCCCTGACGCACCTGGGGAAGCCGCAGGCGGTGGTGGAGGAGCTGACGGCGGGCTTCCGCGTACCGCGCGAGGTGATCGCCTACGCCTCCCGCCTGCTGCCGTCGATCTCGCCGGGGCTGGCCCCGGTGTCCTCGGTCCGCGAGACCCCGGGCTCACTGCGCATCTCGGAGACGGCGGACCTGACACCGGCGGTGGTCTCGGCGTGTCTGGAGGCTCTGGCCCACGAGGGCTCGGTGGGCCTGATCGCGGCCGACGCCCGTATCCCGGCCCTGGCGGAGGCCCTGCGGGCGGCGGACCTGGCGTACCTCGCGCCGGGCGAGGAGACGACGGCGGAGTCCCGGCTGACGCTGGTGCCGGCGTCGCTGGCGAAGGGCCTGGAGTACGACTACGTGGTACTGGACGAGCCCGCGGCGGTCGTGGACGGCGAGCCGGACGAACGCACGGGCCTGCGCCGGCTCTACGTCTGCCTCACCCGAGCCGTCTCGGGCCTGACGGCCCTCCACTCGGCCCCGCTCCCGGCGGCCCTGGCCTGACGGGCCGACAACTGCGGCGACCTGGAACCGAGGCGGGTGGTCCGCCTCGGTTCGGAGCCCTGCCGGGCCGCTCTTCGCGAGGGTCTGCCGTGACCGTGCGACCGCCGCGTCACTGGCCCGACTGGTCCTTGCTTGCGCCCGCTTCGGTGGAGCCGGCCTTCTCCAGGAGCTCCTTGAAGGGCGTCTGCGCGGTGGAGCCGCGCACCTGCGCGAAACCATACCGGTCAATCATCTCTTGGCTGCGTTTGGGCAAGTTGGGATTGAACCTGACCCTGTCACCCGGTGGCGATATAGCCACATCTATGCGCGACCGCTCACGACCGGACACCCGCCACACCGTTATACGCTGTGGACCTCGGATCACATTGAGGATCTCACTGCTGTTCGAAATCCCGGATTCATTCTTGTATTCTGTACCTTTTGGTTCCCGGGGACCCAGCTTCTCGCCTCTCTTTTTGAGCTCCTCGACAGTCACCCTGGATCCTCCGTAATTGGCAGGAAGTATCATCCTGTCCTTCCTGATCACGTACACCTGGGTCTGCGCTCTAATTGCCTCGTAATTCAACTTTTCGGGATTCTCGATCTCGACGACTACATCCTGCGCAATTTCTTCCCCTGGATCCAGAACGCGCCCCTCCGGCGTAACAAACTCGCCATCGTAGATCAATTTCAGCGAAGGGGGGCCGTCCTCAGAAATAAGGTTCGCGGGCCCGCCATGGATCCAGTAGATACTGCCGAGTACGTAGACCGGAATCTTGCCGTCGTTTCTTACGTGCAGACGGACCGTCACATGCATCGCCGCCCTCGCCCTGTCCAGGCTTGCCTCCTTGAACTCAGCCCCACTCATGATCAGCGGGGTGACCGTATAGGGGACATAGACCTGCGTATACGCCAGGTTCATGCCGGCAAGGAGGGTGGGGATGATCGCCCCGATCGCGATGCGACCGGGATATCGAAGACCCTTCCACGCCCGGGATCTGATGAGTTCAATCCCCGCCACTACCGACCCGACAAGGAAGAGGATCACAATCACGGACCGGCGGTTTAGTTGCTCGCCGATCTGCAGCAGGAGAAGCGAGAAGCTACCAAGAAAGACGATGCCGACTCCGGCCAGAACAATGGCCCCCGAATAGCGTCTTTCCCGCTTGTGCCAATAGTCGACAGCGGACAATGCGGCGATCAATACCATCAGACCCGCAGCAAGGACCGTATATCCTGCGAGTCGTCCGCCGAAGGTCAGGGCATCACAGCTGTCCTTCCAGCCAATCCAGATGAGCAGGCACGCGGACAAGAAGAAGCCGATGAACATGATGCCGCCGACTGCCCGTCGACGCACGGCTCGATCTGGCCAGACAGTACTGTCTCCGCCGATCCAACGGACGTCGCGCCCGAATGGCTGACCAGCATGGGAGAGGAGTTTTTGGAGTTCGCTGGGGGACCGCACTTTGCCCACGGACTTGCCGCTGATTGTGACTGTCCGCCAGCCGAGGTCGTCAGGCACCCCTACGGTTACCTCGGGGGTGTACGCCATGACATCAGCCTGCCGCTTGTCCGCGGTAACCGCCTCCGGAGCGGCGCGCACCGCACAGCGGGTCGCACCCATCGGGGTGCGCTCGACGCGGTGCGGGGTGAAGCTGGATATGACGTTTTGGTGTCGCCCCTACTCAGAGGAACTCGCATGCGTACACGACTTCTCGGGTTTACCGCCGCTCTGATACTGGCCGCTCTTGGCGTCGCGGGTCCCGTTGCACAAGCGGCCGTACCTGCTGTAACTGAGCCGATGTGTGTGCAGGGTGACGGAACGGTGGAGTACGACTCCGGTGCCGGCAAGTGGATCTGCGTGGGCGGCAGTCACGACGGCGAATCCATCAGCTGACCACGGCATGGCACTCGATCGGCCAACTCCTGCCCCCGCCAGTCGGCCCGGCCCCCGATAAGCGGCGGATCCGGCCGACCGAGGAGCGGGGGCCGGGGCAGCGCCCCCGACCCCCCGACCCCCCGGCCGCAGGGTCAGGCCAGCGCCGCCCGCCACTCGGCGACGGCCGTAGCCGAGACCGGGCCGTCCCACCCGGAGGGACGCGCCGCGCCGCCGATGTGGAAGGCGTCGATGCCACCTGCGCGCAGCACCGGCAGGTGCCCCAGCGTCAGGCCGCCGCCGACCAGGATCCGCGCCCCGTACCCCGGCTCGCCCCGCCGCGCCGCCTCCGCGAGCAGCACCGGCAGGCCCTCGTCGACCCCGGCTGCGGAGCCCGCCGTCAGGTACGTGTCCAGACCGGGCAGGTCCGCCAGCGTCTTGCGCAGCTGGTCCCGGTCCGCCGCGCGGTCGATCGCCCGGTGGAAGGTCCAGCGGCAGCCCTCCAGCTCCGCGACGACCGCCTCGACGGCTACGAGGTCGGGGCTGCCGTCCGGGTTCAGGAAGCCGAGGACGAACTCCTGCGCGCCCTCCGACCGCAGCTCCCGCGCCGCTTCGAGCAGGACGGACACGTCACCGGCCGCGAAGCCGTCCGTCTTGCGGAGCATCACGCGCAGCGGGATGTCGACCGCCGCCCTGATCGCCGCGAAGGTCTCGCGCGGCGGGGTGAGCCCGTCGGCGGCCATGTCGGTGACCAGTTCGAGTCGGTCCGCCCCACCGGCCTGGGCCGCGATCGCGTCCTCCACGTCGAGGGCGATCACCTCCAGGAGCGCACGGTTGCTCATTCGATCCCATCCTTCGGAAAACAGCTCGGGAAGTAGCTCGGAAATAGGTCTAGTCCAATATCCAGGGTACGGGCCTCCACCCGCGCTTCACCAGCACAATCACGCCACCCCCACAATGTGCGCATGGACACAGGCGCCCCGAGCAGCGACACCCACACCGACACCGCGGCCCTCGAAGCCCGTTGGCGGGCGACCGTCACCGCCGCCGGCGCCCCCGCCGACCGCGATCCCGCCCCCTACGCCGACCGCCTCCTCGCCGCCTGGGGGGAGCCGCAGCGCCGCTACCACACCACCGCGCACCTGACCGCCGTACTCCTCCACATCGACACGCTGGAGCAGTACGCCGCCGATCCCGCCGCCGTGCAGCTCGCCGCCTGGTTCCACGACGCCGTCTACCGCCCCGACCGCTCCGAGAACGAGGAGCGCAGCGCCGCCCTCGCCGAGCGCGCCCTCCCCGAGCTCGGCGTCGACGCCGCGCGCACCGCCGAGGTGGCCCGCCTGGTCCGGCTCACCGTCACCCACGACCCCGCCCCCGGCGACATCGACGGCGAGGTGCTCTGCGACGCGGACCTGGCCGTCCTGGCCGGGGAGCCGCAGGCCTACGCCGCTTACGCCGCCGCCGTCCGCGCCGAGTACGGCTTCGTCCCGGACGAGGCCTTCCGCACCGGCCGCGCCGCCGTACTGCGCCAGCTGCTCGACCTGCCGCGGCTCTTCCGCACGCCCTACGGAGCCGCGCACTGGGAGGCCCCGGCCCGCGCGAACCTCGCCGCGGAACTCGCCTCGCTCCAGTCACACAGGTAACAGCCGCGCAGGGAATTTGATCACGTTGGCCATGGTTGGTGAGGGACATGCCCGAAGCCGCCGCTCGCACCCGCATGCCCGTCGCCGTCTACGTCCTCGGCCTGTCCGTCTTCGCACTCGGCACCAGCGAGTTCATGCTGTCGGGGCTGCTGCCACCCATCGCGGACGACATGGGCGTCACCATCCCGCAGGCGGGCCTGCTGATATCCGCCTTCGCGATCGGCATGGTCGTCGGGGCGCCGCTGCTGGCCGTGGCCACCCTGCGGCTGCCGCGCCGCACCACCCTCATCTCCCTGATCAGCCTCTTCGGCCTCGGGCAGGTCGCGGGCGCGCTGGCCCCCTCCTACGAGCTCCTCTTCGCCTCCCGCGTGGTCTCGGCCCTCGCCTGCGCCGGGTTCTGGGCCGTCGGCGCGGCCGTCGCCATCGCCATGGTCGAGCGCAACCAGCGGGCCCGCGCCATGGCCGTCATGATCGGCGGCCTGTCCATCGCGAACGTCCTCGGCGTCCCCGCCGGGGCCTTCCTCGGTGAGCACCTCGGCTGGCGCTCCGCGTTCTGGTCGGTCGGCGCGGCCTCCGCGGTCGCCCTCGTAGGCATCCTCGTACTGGTCCCGAAGATCCCGCTGCCCGCGCAGAAGCCCCGGCTCGGGCGGGAGCTGGGCATCTACCGCGACCGGCAGGTGTGGCTGTCCATCGTCATCACGGCCCTCGCCGCCGGCGGCGTCTTCTGCGCCTTCAGCTACCTGTCCCCGCTGCTCACGGACGTGGCGGGGCTGGACTCGCAGTGGGTGCCGTGGATCCTCGGCCTCTTCGGCGTCGGCGCGCTGGCCGGCACCACCCTCGGCGGCCGGGTGGCCGACGCGCACCTGTTCGGCGTGCTGCTGTGGGGCATCACCGCCTCGACGGTCTTCCTGACCGCGCTCGCCCTCCTCGCGTCCGCGCAGGCGGCGGCGATCGCCCTGTCCTTCCTGCTCGGCTTCTCGGCGTTCTTCACCGCCCCGGCGCTCAACGCCCGCATGTTCAACGTCGCCGGCGCCGCCCCGACCCTGGCCGGCGCCACCACCACGGCCGCGTTCAACCTCGGCAACACCGGCGGCCCCTGGCTGGGCGGCACCGTCATCGACGCGGGCCTCGGCTACGCCGCCACCGCCTGGGCGGGCGCGGCCATGACCGTCGCCGCCGTCGTCCTCACGGCGATCGCCCTCCGCCTGGACCGCCGCACCCCGCCCCGCGCGACCCGCGTGGTCGCCTCCTCGGCGGCCGGATCGACCCCGGCCCCCGTGACCGAGCCGGCCTAGTGCTGTGACCGGAAAGGTCCACCGGGTCGCGCCGCCCGGCACGGCACCTCGCCGCATTGTCGGACCGCGCCGGTACGTCCAGTACGAGCCGCGGCCCTCCGCCTTGCGATGCACCGCACCGGACGACGCGACCCGGCAAACCTTCCCGGCCACAGCACTAGAGGAACGAGTCCGAGGTCCTCGGCGGCAGAGCGCGAAGAGGTCGTCCTCGAAGGAGGCGAACTCCGCCGACGGCTCCTACGCCGGCCGGCCCTTCGGGCGGCGCAGGCCGGCCTGGGTGAGGCGGCGGACGAGTTCCTTGCTGCCGATCTCCACCGCGCCCGCGCCGACCGCGGCCGCGTACCGGTGCGAGGGCACGTCGTAGTGGTCGCGCTCGAAGGCGCGCGGCGGGCAGCCGATGCCCGCCGCGAAAGCGTGCAGCTCCTCGTACGAGATGTCGCTGACCAGGTGCGACCACATGCGGCCGTGGCCCGGCCAGGTCGGCGGGTCGATGTAGACGGTCACCGGCCGAGGACCGTGCCCAGGGTGCCCACCGCCGCCACCTTCACGCCCGCCTCCGAGCACACCCAGTGCGGGTCGGGTCCGAGTTCCGGCTCCACGTCCAGCGCGTGCGGGTCGCCGTGCGAGCAGACCGGGCACAGCGGCCAGCGCCCGTACTTCTCCAGCAGCGCGTCCTTCACGTCCTGGGCAACGAGCCCGGGGAGGTAGTCGACCCCCTCCGGCCACTGCTCCACCCACCACCGGCGGTGCGTGACCGAGTCCTCGACGAGGGAGACGACATCGGCATCGGCGACCTCGCCGGCGGCGAGGTCGGCGAGAACAAGTGCACGGGCGACATGCAGCGCCTGTTCCAGGGGGGTCGCGTGGTCCATGCGCCCATTGTGACCCCGTACGGCCCAACGGGAGAAGGTCCTTCTCATACCGGTACGTATGGCTCCTTGACCCCCGCCACCCCTGAAAATAGGTTTCAGGCGTGAGCGAGAACCCGAAAGAAACTTTCAGAACGGAGCGCCGGAGCACCCCGGCCGCAGGCACCCCGCGCCCCACCCCGGCCGCGCAGGCCCCGACCTCGGCTTCGGCCGCCGCCGACCGGGCGCCGGGCGCGGAGCCGACCGGCCTGACCTCGGGCCCGGCCTCGCCCACCCCGCCGCCCGGCCCCGCCCCGGGCACTCCGCGCCCCGCCCCGACCTCGGGTCCGGGCCCGACCCCGGCCGCGCAGGCCCCGACCCCGGCCCCGGCCACTCCGCCGGCTCCGGCCCCGCCCGCCCCGGCCTCTACCGACCGGAAGCCCACGGCCGCGCCGTCAGCCCGGGCCCCCGCCCAGGCGGCCAAGCCCGCAGACCAGCTCGCGGCAGCGCCGGCGCCCGCCGCCCTCCGCGCCCGCGTCCGCAGCCTCGGGCCCTCCATGACCCGTTCCATGCTGACCGTCGCCGAGGCCGTCGCCTCCGACCCCGCCGGGTGCGCCGCGCTCACCGTGTCCGCCCTCGCGGAGCGAACCGGCACCAGCGAGGCCACCGTCGTCCGCACCGCCCGCCTCCTCGGCTACCCCGGCTACCGCGACCTGCGCCTGGCGCTGGCCGCCCTCGCCGCCCAGCAGGAGTCCGGCGCCGCCCCGGCCGTCACCGTCGACATAGCCGTCGACGACCCCCTCGCCGACGTCGTCGCCAAACTGGCCCACGAGGAGGCGCAGACCCTCGCCGACACCGCCGCCGGACTCGACCTCACCCAGCTGGCCGCCGCCGTCACCGCCCTCGCGACCGCCCGCCGCATCGACATCTACGGCGTCGGCGCCTCCGCCCTCGTCGGCCAGGACCTCGCCCAGAAGCTGCTGCGCATCGGCCTCGTCGCCCACGCCCACAGCGACCCCCACCTCGCCGTCACGGGCGCCGTCCAGCTGCGCCCCGGCGACGTGGCCGTCGCCGTCACCCACTCCGGTTCCACGGGCGACGTGATCGAACCCCTGCGCACGGCCTTCGAGCGCGGCGCCACCACCATCGCCCTCACCGGCCGCCCGAACGCCCCCGTCGCCCACTACGCCGACCTCGTACTGGCCACCTCCGCCCCCCGCGAGACCCGGCTGCGCCCGGCCGCCATGTCCAGCCGCACCAGCCAGCTCCTCGTCGTCGACTGCCTGTTCGTCGGCGTGGCCCAGCAGACCTACGACACCGCCGCGCCCGCCCTGGCCGCCTCCTACGAGGCCCTGGCCCACCGCCACACTGCCCGCTGAACCAGCCCCGCCGGGCGAAATCCAGCCCCGTCGGCGTTTGAGGCGCGGGGCCCGGGGCGGAGCCCCGACCTCGAAGCCCAGCCCAACACCCGCCACGGCCACCGCCCGCCCCGCCAAGGAGCCCGCCGCCCATGCCCCCGTACACGGAACTCCGCGCCCAACTGGAAACGCTGACCACCGAGGCCTTCCGCCCGGACCTCGCCGAGATCGACCGCCTCTCCACCCTCGACATCGCCCGCACCATGAACGCCGAGGACACCACCGTCCCCGCCGCCGTCGCTGGCGCGCTCCCCCAGATCGCCGCCGCGATCGACGCCATCGCCGCCCGCATGGCCCGGGGCGGCCGCCTGGTCTACGCGGGAGCGGGCACCGCCGGCCGGATGGGCGTCCTGGACGCCAGCGAGTGCCCGCCCACCTTCAACACCGACCCCGCCGAGGTCGTGGGCCTGATCGCGGGCGGCCCCTCCGCCATGGTCAAGTCCGTCGAGGGCGCCGAGGACTCCGTGGACCTGGCCGCCGCCGACCTCACCGCGCTGGGGATCGGCCCCGAGGACACCGTCGTCGGCATCTCCGCCTCCGGCCGCACCCCGTACGCGATCGGCGCCGTCGAATTCGCCCGCAGCCGCGGCGCGCTCACCGTCGGCCTGTCCTGCAACGCCGGGTCCGCGCTCGCCGCCGCCGCCGAGCACGGCATCGAGGTGGTCGTCGGGCCCGAACTGCTCACCGGCTCCACCCGCCTGAAGGCCGGCACCGCCCAGAAGCTCGTCCTCAACCTCATCTCGACGATCACGATGATCCGCCTGGGCAAGACCTACGGAAACCTCATGGTCGACATGCGCTCCTCCAACGAGAAGCTGTACGCCCGCGCCCGCCGCATCGTGGCCCTGGCCACCGGCGCGCCCGACGAGGAGATCGAGGCCGCGCTGGCCGCCACCGGCGGCGAGGTCAAGAACGCGATCCTCGTGATCCTCGGCGCGGTGGACGGCCCGCAGGCCGCCGAACTGCTCGCCGCCGCGCAGGGCCACCTGCGCGCCGCCCTCGCCGCCACCCCCGCCCGAACCAGCTGACCCAGCCCTCCCCCGACCCCCCAAGGCGACCCCACATGTCCACTGACAAGAACCGCGCCACAGCCGCCGCGATCCTCCCTCTGGTCGGCGGCCCGGACAACGTCACCTCGATCGCGCACTGCATGACCCGCCTGCGCATCACCCTCCGCGACCGCAGCCTGGTCCAGGACGAGGCCCTGCGGGCCCTGCCCGCGGTCCTGGGCGTGGTCGAGGACGACACGTACCAGATCGTCCTGGGCCCGGGCACGGTCGCTCGGGTGACACCGGAGTTCGAGGCACTGGTCGAGGAGGGCCGCACAGCCGCGGCCACCGCAGCCACCGCGCCCACCACGCCCACCGCCGACGACGCGCCTGGCGCCACGGACGCCGCCCACCCGGTCACCGCGGGCGAACTCGCCGCCCAGGGCGCCGCACTGAAGCAGGCTCAGAAGACGAAGAACGCGACACCCTTCAAGCTCCTGCTGCGCCGCATCGCGAACGTCTTCGTCCCCCTGATCCCGGCCTTGATCGGCTGCGGCATCATCGCGGGCCTGAACGGCCTGCTCGCGAACCTCGGCTGGCTGCCCGGCGTCGTCCCCGCCCTCGCCGCCATCGCCTCCGGCTTCATGTCGCTGATCGCGGTCTTCGTCGGCTACAACACGGCCAAGGAGTTCGGCGGCACCCCGATCCTCGGCGGCGCGGTCGCCGCCGTCATCGTCTTCCCGGGCGTCGCCAAGATCGACGCCTTCGGCCAGCAGCTCTCCCCCGGCCAGGGCGGCGTACTGGGCGCGCTCGCGGCCGCCCTCCTCGCCGTCCAGGTCGAGAAGTGGTGCCGCAAGGGGGTCCCGGAGGCCCTGGACGTCCTGGTGACCCCCACCCTCACCGTCCTGATCACCGGCCTGGTCACCCTCTTCGGCCTGATGTTCCTCGCCGGGGAGGTCTCCACCGCCATCGGCGCCTTCGCCAACTGGCTCCTCTCCACCGGCGGCGCCTTCGCGGGCCTGGTCCTGGGCGGCCTCTTCCTCCCCCTGGTGATGCTCGGCCTGCACCAGGCCCTCATCCCCATCCACACCACGCTCATCGAGCAGTCCGGCTACACGGTCCTGCTGCCCATCCTCGCCATGGCGGGCGCGGGCCAGGTCGGCGCGGCCATCGCCGTCTACTACCGGCTCCCGCGCAACGCCTCCATCCGCGCCACCGTCAAGTCCGCGCTCCCCGCCGGTTTCCTGGGCATCGGCGAACCGCTCATCTACGGGGTCTCCCTCCCCCTGGGCCGCCCCTTCGTCACCGCCTGCGTCGGCGGCGCGGCCGGCGGAGCCTTCGTGGGCCTCGCCCACCAGCTCGGCGTCGCCTTCGGCTCGACCGCCATCGGCCCCTCGGGCTGGGCCCTGTTCCCCCTGCTGGACGGCACCTCGGGCCTCGCGGCCAGCCTCACCGTCTACGTGGGCGGCCTGGGCGTCGGCTACCTGGTGGGCTTCCTCGCCACCTACTTCTTCGGCTTCACCCACCAGATGCTGGCCGACCTCAACGCCGACCCCGACCCGACCCCGGCCACCGAACCCGCCAAGGAACCGGCCCTGACCTGAGGCCGGTTCGGCATACTCGGCGCCATGGAGATACCCGCAGTCGTACCCGCCGGCCGGATGCGCGCCCTGGCCCAGCCCGTGCTCGACCTGCCCGGCGGGTGGGTGCTGCGGGCCTGGGAGCCGTCCGACGCCCCCGCGCTGATCGCCTCCGGCCTCGACCCGGACATCCAGCACTGGAACCGCACGGGCCGGTTCACCGAGGAGCGGGCCGAGGAGCGCATCGCGCGCTACCGCGGCCACTGGGCGGACGGGAAGGCCGCGATCTGGGCCGTGGCCCCGGCCTCGGGAGGACCGGCCGTCGGACTGATCGGCCTGGCCGACCTCGATCTGCGCGGCGGCAGCGGCGAGATCCTGTACTGGCTCCTGCCCGCCGGGCGCGGCGCCGGGCTGATGACCGCGGCCACGGCCCGCGTCAGCCGCTGGGCCTTCGAGGACCTTGGCCTGCACCGCCTGCGCATCGAGCACTCCGTGGCCAACCCGGCCTCCTGCGCCATCGCCACGAAGGCCGGGTTCCCCCTGGAGGGCACCATGCGCGGCGCCCTCCTGCACGTCGACGGCTGGCACGACGAGCACCTGCACGCCCGCCTCCGTACGGACTGACCCTGACGGTGGGCAGACGTATCCGAGCCCACGCGCTCCTGCCGACCAGGTAGGTGGTCACCGCCACGCACCCCGCATCACTTCCGGGTCGCGCAGGTCATCGAAGACACCCTCGTCCATCAGCTCCACGAATCGCCGCCGCAGGGCTGCCGCCATCTGCGACGCCTCTGCGACGCGGCCCGGGCCATCTGGCGGCCCGCTCACGGGTGGGCCGATCCGGCGGCCTCCCGCAGGAAACGGGCGAGGTCGTCCACGCCGTAGCCCAGCTTCGGCCCCCGCTCGGCCGCCATCAGCAGCAGCTGCCCGACGATCTCGGCGCCCCAGCCGTCCGTACCGTCCGCCGACCACTCCCACAGCTTGTCGATGCCGAGGCCGGTCATCAGCAGCCCGTGCCCCGTACGGATCTCCGCGCACAGGTCCGCGACCGCGTCCAGCAGCCGCCCGCCCGGCCGGTCGCACCGCAGCCCGAGGTACCCGCCGAAGTCCTCGACCACGCACCCCTGCGGCGGGACCGCCTTCAGCCCCTCGTAGCGCGGGTCGTCGAACCCCGGACAGCCGTCCACCGGCCAGTGGACCAGCGTGAACCGGTGCCATCCGGGTGGCGGAGGCGGCTGTGGGCCCCCCGCCGTCGGCCCGGGGGCCCCGCGCGGGGCCAGGGCCGTCTCCAGGCCGCGCAGCTTCCAGCCGAGCTCGAAGGCGAACTCCGCAGCCTCGACCGCCTCGTTCACGCGTGCGCCGCCCGCTCGTGCAGGACGGCTGCCAGCCGGAGCGCGGTGTCCAGGTTGCAGCGGCCCAGGTCGACCAGCGGCAGCCCGTACGAACCGGCCGCGGAGACCCGCTCCACGTCGAGCGAGGGGAACAGCACCCCCACCCCGGCCAGGGACTCCCTCAGCTGCGTGACGGCCTCCTCGGCCGCCTGCATCCGCTCCTGTGGAGTGAGCACCATGACATGTCACCTTTCTACTCTGAGTATTCAACTTCTTCACACAGAGTGGCGACGGGCTCGTTAGCCTTTCAAGTGCGGATCCGCAACACCCCCGCATGTTGCTCAGGGAGTTGGCATGACAGCCAAAAAGAACCTCGACCCCTCGTCCTCACCCCGCGCGATGCTCGGCGCGGAACTCCGCGTGGCGCGCGAACGCATCGGTATGAGCCAGGCCGAGTTGGGCGAACGTCTCTTCGTCAGCGGCTCGTTCATCGGCCAATTGGAGGCCGGCACGCGCCGCATGCACCTCGAGGTCGCCAGCCGGATCGACGAGATCCTGGAGACCGCCGGCTTCTTCGCCCGCAACTGTGGCGCGGCGGCCAAGTCGAAGTACCCGGACCACTTCTCCGAGGCCGCCGAAGCGGAGGCCCTGGCGACGACGATCCGGGAGTACGCGCCGCTGATCATCCCAGGGCTGTTGCAGACGGAAGCGTATGCGCGTGCCGTGTTCCGCGCCTATCAGCCGACCGCAACGGAGGCGGATATCGACGAGCTGCTCACGAACCGGCTCGACAGGACCGCCCTGTTGAGTGAACCAACAACCCCGATGTTTTGGTGCGTGCTTGACGAGGGCGTTCTGCGACGAAGCGTCGGCGGTCCACCAGTAATGGCCGCTGCCTTCAGGCGCATCACGGGTCTGATCCGTTCCCACCGGATCATTGCCCAGGTGCTCCCGTTCAGCAGGGGAGCCCATGCGTCCACCGGCGGCTCCATCAAGCTGATGAGCTTCGAGGACGCTCCCCCGCTCGCCTACATCGAAGGCAGCGGAACGGGCTTGCTGTTCGACGATCCAGCCACCGTCAAGCGGCACTCCCTGACCTACGATCTGCTTACAGCCAGTGCCCTGTCACCAGAGGAATCCCTGGCCTTGATCGAGTCCGTAGCGGAGGATGACGCGCATGACCAGCACGCCTGAGTACGACGTCTCGACGGCCACATGGCATAAGTCCAGCTACAGCGACGGCAGCGGCGGCAACTGCCTCGAAGTGGCCGACGGCCACCCCGACCTCGTCCCCGTAAGGGACTCCAAGCAGCCCGAAGGCCCGCACGTGGTGTTCCACGCACGGGCCTGGGCGACCTTCGTCGCGGCGCTCTGAGGGATCAGAGGCCGTTGGTGAACAGCAGCTTGTTCGGGCTGTTGTCGCTGAGGTTCTCGACGATGTCCTTCGTGGACTCGTCGTCCAGGAAGTCCGCCACCTCGGCCGGCAGCGCGTTCGGGTGCTCGGCCTTGTAGAGGGCGGCTACACCGGCGACGTGCGGCGCGGCCATGGACGTACCGTCCAGGGCCAAGCTGCCGCCGCCCATCCGCGCGGAGATGATCTCCTTGCCCGGGGCGTAGATGTCGAGGCACGTACCGAAGTTCGAGAAGTCGGTCTCCTCGTCGTAGCGGTTGGTCGCACCGACCGTCAACGCCGCGGGGGCGGAGGCGGGCGAGACGCGGCAGGCGTCGATGTTCGAGTTGCCCGCCGCGACGACCGGCAGCACGCCCGCGTTGGAGACGTTGGTGACGGCGGTGTTCACCGAGGGGAGGAAGCCACCACCCAGGGAGGCGTTCAGGACGGCCGGCTGCTGGGCCTGGCGGGCGATGTAGTCGAAGCCCGCGATGATCCCGGACCAGTCGCCCGAGCCGTTGCAGCCGAGGACACGGACGCTGACCAGGCTCACCTTCCGCGCCACACCGAAGGTCTTACCGCCGACCGTGCCCGCGACGTGCGTGCCGTGGCCGTTGCAGTCCGCGCCGTTGCGGCCGTCGCCGATCGCGTCGAAGCCGGGACGGGCACGGCTGCCCAGCTCGGTCTGGAACTCGGCGTGCGCGTAGTCGATGCCGGAGTCGACGATGTACGCGGTCACGCCCTGGCCGCTGCCGTTGGCGCTGAAGTTGTGGTCGAGCGGCCGGGACCGCTGGTCGATCCGGTCCAGGCCCCAGGAGTTCGCGGGAGACTTCGTCCCGACCCCCGCCTCGGGAAGCGGCGGGGCGGTCACCTTCGCGTCCTGCTCCACGGACAGCACGCCGCGCGTCAGCCTGGCTGCACTCAGCTGGCTCGCCGTGAGGGTGGTGGCGAAGCCGTTGATGGCCCGGGTGTAGGTGAACTTCGGCGTCACCCCGACCTCGGCCGCGAACCTCACCGGGTCGAGGGACTTGTCGAGGGTGACGATGTACTGGTCCGGGATGGCGTTCGCGGAGGTGTGCAGCGGCGCCGGGGTCGGCTCCGGGGTGTCGGCGGAGGCGGTGGCGGCCCCCACGGAGGTCATGACGAGCACAGCTGCCGTTGTCAGGCGTGCGGCAAGCAGACGCATGAAGGGAACTCCCTGAAGTTCTGGTGGAACGGCGTGGATGAGCCGCACCCCTCGCCGGTGAACGGGTCCCGGGCTGCGGCCCTCCCGTTCATCGGATTCCTCCGTGAGAGGACTTGAGCCGCCCGCCTCCGCCTGGCCGATCTTCCGGGGCGGCTGCGGTAGCCCCGTCGAACATGGTGCAGAAAGGGTCATTCCGGGCTGTCGTCCGGGGCCTCGCGTCGGACGACAGCCGCGGAAAGTTCACCCGTACGGGCGGTCGGGGCCGAAGCCGTGACGGCACTGCGGCACCGGGCGCCCGTACGCCGGTCAGGTCAGAGACCGCCGAGGAAGAGCAGCTGGTTGGGGCTGCCCTTGCTGACGCTGGTCAGGACGTCCTTGGTGGACTCGCTGTCGATGAATTCGTTGAGCTCCGCCGGGTCCGCGGCCGGGTGCGCCTGCTTGTAGAGCGCGGCGACACCGGCGACGTGCGGGGCGGCCATCGACGTGCCGTCGAGGGCCACGCTGCCGCCGCCGAGCTTCGAGGAGACGATCGCCGCGCCGGGGGCGTAGAGGGAGACGCACGGGCCGTAGTTGGAGAAGGAGGTCTCCTCGTCCCACTGGTTGGACGCGGCGACGGTGAGCACGCGCGCGGCGGAGGCCGGCGAGATGTTGCAGGCGTCGACCGCGGAGTTGCCCGCCGCGATGACCGGCAGCACGCCCGCGTCGGACAGGGCGGTCGCCGCGTCGTTGACCGCGGTCGACCGGTCCCCTCCCAGCGAGCCGTTCAGCACGGCCGGCTGCTTGGCGTTCTTCGCCACCCAGTCCATGCCCGCGATGATCCCCGACCACGTGCCCTTGCCGTCGCACCCGAGGACGCGGACGCTGACCAGGCTCGCCTTCTTCGCGACCCCGTACGTGCTGCCGCCGACCGTGCCCGCGACGTGGGTGCCGTGGCCCTGGCAGTCCTGGCCGTTGCGGCCGTCACCGACGGCGTCGAAACCGAAGGTGGCCCGGCCGCCGAACTCGGTGTGGTTGTAGTCGATGCCGGTGTCGAGGATGTACGCGGTCACCCCGGCGCCGTTGCCCTGGGGGGTGAAGCTGTTGTCGAGCGGCAGCTTTGCCTGGTCGATCCGGTCCTGGCCCCACGAGTTCGACGGGGCCCGCATCGCCCCCGGGGAGGTCTGCCTGGGCACGGACTGGACCGAGGCGTCCTCCTCGACCACCTTCACCCCCAGGCTGTTGCGGACGATGGTCAGCTGGAGCGGGGTCAGCGGGACCGCGAAGCCGTTGAGCGCCGAGGTGTAGAGGAAGGACGTCTTCAGGCCGAGCTTCTCCGCGGTCTTCGCCGCGTCCACGCCCTTCTCCAGGGTCACGATGTACTGGCCGGGAACCGCGTTGGCGGACGTCATGAGCGGAGCCGGGGTCGGCTCCGGCGCGGCGGCGGAGGAGGACGCGGTGCCGGCGGCGACCGGGGCGAGGGCGATGAGGGCAGCGGTGGCCACACGTGCGACGAGGCGCATGAGGGGAGCTCCTGGAGGAGGGGTGAATGTCGGCATGCGAGAGCCGCACTCCTGGTGACGCGGACGGCGATCCGGAGTGCGGCCTTCCCCTTCATCGGTGGCCCGCCGGGCGGGACTTAAACGGCCCGTGCCGCTTGGCCGATGGCGCCGGAGGGGGCGGGAACAGATCTTCGCACCCTCAGCAGAAAGGATTCACGCCTTCCGGCGCCCGGGGCCGTCACCTGCGGATACCCTCCTCGCGCCGGCTCGGCGCAGCCCGGCAAGTTCACCCGTACGGGAGGCTCCGCTCGCATCCCCGCGAGGGGCGCATTCGTTGTTCACCTCTGCCCGCATCCGCCGCGCCGCCGGGGGTCGTTGACCGGCCGGGCCGCGCGTGATGGCCTCGCCGTCATGCGTACTCGTCCGAGCTGGACCCTGCCCACGGCCGTCGCCGCCGCCGCACTGGCCGCCGTAGCCGCCCTGCCCGCCCAGGCCGCCGAACCCGCCCCCGGCCACACGGCCGCCTCCCGCGCGGCGGCCCCGGCGCCGGCCGACCACCCCACGTACATCGTCACCGTGCACCCCGGCCTCGACCCGGCCGCCGTCGCCGACGCCTACGGGATCACCCCGGTGTACGTCTACCGCGACGCGAAGAACGGCTTCGCGGCCCGCCTCTCCCCCGAGCAGGTCACGGCGTTGAAGGGGACCGCGGTCGTGGAGTCCGTAGAGGAAGACGGCACCGCCTCCGGCTCCGGCACCGTCCTGTAGAGCACCGCCCCCACATCGGCGGATCAGTGGGGGAACTGCTCCGTCTCCAACGCCACCGGGAACGGCTCGGGGAGCTTCAGCACCCCGCCGAAGGCCACCCGTTCGGTGTGCCGGTAGGCACCGTTCTCGGGCCCCGTGAACAGCGTGGCCGTGGGGCCGTGCTCGTCGAAGCGGTCGATCAGCAGGTAGACCGGGACCGGGGCATGGGCGTAGGCCCAGAGCTTCTTCTTCCGGTCGTCCTCGGCGTTGCCCTTGGAGGTGATCTCCACGACGAGCAGCGCCTCGGCCGCGTCGACCGGATCACTGACGTCCGCGTCGACCCCTTCGACCACTTCCCTCGGCGCGACCACCAGGTCCGGCACGTACAGCTTGCCCAGCGGGGCGATGTGGATGCCGAGGGTCTGGTAGACACCCCGCTCGGGAAGCAGCACCCCGTATAGAGCTCGTTGCACCCTCGCGGCGATCCCGTTGTGGTGTCGGTGGGGCGGCGGCGCCAAGGTGATCCGTCCACCGTCGATCTCGGCGCGCCAGCCCTCCGGCACGTCCAGCTCACGCCAGCTCTGCAGCAGGTACTCCCACACGCCGCCACCGGCGTTCCGGCCGGGTTCGGCCATGGCTGCGGTCATCGCGAGTCCCCTCTCCCATGCCCATGGGCGTGAGCGTAGATCGACGGTTTCGCGGCCCACGCCCGCGTCCTTCAGCGTCCCACGATCGGGGGCGGGCGCAGCTACCTCCGCGCCGAGCCCCGGCCCCCTTCAGCCCCGGTACACGCGCAGCTGCGAGACCTCGTAGGACATCTCCGTCTGCCCCGGGCCCGGCGCCGGGTGGTATCTCCCGGCGGACACCGACAGGTTGACGATGAGGTACGCGTGCCAGCCGCGGCCCACGCCCCTGCCGTCGCTGTACACGCGCGCGCCGTTGACCCACCAGACGACCGAGCTGCGGCCGAACTCGCACTTCAGGTCCACCCAGGCGCCGGGCCGCACCGACGGGTCGCGGTGGTAGCGGTGCCCCTCGCGGACGTGGTTGGACAACTCCAGCAGGTCCGGGTTGTCGGGGTGGTACTCGAAGACGTCGATCTCCTGGCCGCCGTCCCGCCAGGTCCAGATCGCGGGCCAGGCACCCGTCTCCACCGGCAGCTTGACCCGCGCCTCCAGCACGTCGCCGGTGCGCGCCATGAACCCCTCCTCGCTGCCCTCGGTGGTGAGCAGCCCGGCGTCCCAGTTGCCGTCGGGGCGCCGCGTCGCCCGGAAGACGCCGCCGCGGCTGTAGTCGGGGTCGGCGGTGAGGTGGTCGAGCTTGTTGTCCCCCGGGTTGACCGGGCCGCCGTCGGGATAGGCCCAGGAGCGGCCGGCGACCCACTGGTCGGACGAGGCGAAGTCGGCGGTGAAGACGGGGGCGCGGCGGGGCCTGAACGGCGCCGGGCCCCCGCCGGCCCGCGGGGAGAGGCGGCTGGTCAGGCGCCGCAGCCATCCGAACGTTTCCGAGACCATGCCTGAGCTGTGCCCGGCTGGAACCGGTCCAACCCCCGGTTCTCACGCTGGGTCATCGCATGACTGCGTTCAGTGGGCAGAGGCGTGCGCCGCGCGCACGAAGGCGCGGATCAGCTCGGGGGACTTCACCCCGCGCTCCCGTTCGACCCCGCTGGACACGTCCACACCCCACGCACCGGTGGTCCGCAGGGCCTCGCCGACGTTCTCCGGGGTGAGCCCGCCCGCCAGCAGCCAGTGGCCCAGCGGCGCGGTGAACTCCGCCGAACCCCAGTTCCAGGGCTTGCCGGAGCCGGGGTCGGGGGCGTCGAGCAGCAGCAGGTCCTCGCCGTACTCCCCGCAGCGCCCGACGTGCTCGGCGGTGGCGCGCAGCAGGGTCCGGCCGGGGGCGCGCAGCTCCTCGTAGTACTCGAGCCCCTCGTCCCCGTGCAGCTGGACCCCGCGCACCCCGCTCTCCTCGGCGAAGCGCCGCACCTCCTCCACCGGCTGCCCCCGGAACACCCCGACGGTCAGCACCCCGGCCGGCACCCGCCCGGCCAGCTCCCGCGCCAGACCGGCCCCGACGGTCCGCGGGCTGCCGGGCGCGAAGACGAACCCGACGGCATCGGCCCCGGCCTCCACGGCCACGTCGACGTCATGGGCGGTCTTCAGCCCGCAGATCTTGACGAAGGGTCCACTGCTCTCGCTCATCCCCCGAGTCAACCAAACCCGGCCCCCCACCGCCGCCCCGTCCCAACAACCGGGCACGCCATGCGCGACGCCGGCACACGGAAAAGCGCCCGAGGGCGCCGCACGTCAATCGGGAAGTCGCCACCAGCTGATGAGGTGATACCGGCTCGCGGAGCATAATATGTCGTTGACGACATGCCACGCTGCGTCGCATGGACGTTGTGCACGAGATTGAGCTGGAGCCTGAAGTGCGGAGCTGGCTCGAGCTGCTACCGGACAAGCAGTACCGGAAGGTGGAGGAGTACGCAGAGCTGCTGGTCACGTACGGCACCCTCACCCCTATGCCGTTCGCCCGCCCCCTCAGGGACGGCGTCTACGAACTGCGGCCCACTCTCGACGCGGTCGCGACGCGAATCACCTACTGGTTCGCACCTGGGCGGAGGATCGTCCTGCTCACCGTCTTCCGCAAGACGCGGATGCACGAGTCGGACCAGGTGAACCGAGCAGTGGCAGCCCGTACGGTGTGCGAAAGGGAGCACGGGCCGGCCCACACGACGTACACCCGCAGCGAGAATGGGGACGCCTCATGAACCACACCCGCTGGAAGCTGGACCGGGAGCGGAAGGCCGCGCAGGGCTACCGCGAGTCCGCCGAGGCCGAGGCCGAGCGGGCGGAGATCCGGCTGGCGATGGCCTTCGCGAAGGCCGTCCACGACCGGCGCAAGGCGCTGGGCCTCTCCCAGGCCGAGCTGGCGGCGCGGGCCGGGCTCACGCAGGCGAAGATCTCCCGGGTGGAAGGGGCGGACGCGGTGCCCACGCTGCCCCTGCTGCGCCGCCTCGCGCACGCTCTGGACGCGTCCTTGAACATCGCGCTGGGATCGGACCACGAAGAGGTCGTCTTCGTCGCGCGCCCCGCCGCCTGAGACACCCGGCAAAACGCCCGAGGGCGGCACCCGCTCCGTCCGGAGTGGGTGCCGCCCTCGGTTCGAGAACAGCCGATCAGCCAGGGGCTGATCAGAAGTCCATGTCACCGCCCGGCATGCCGCCGCCCGCGGGGGCACCGGCCTTCTCGGGCTTGTCGGCGATGACGGCCTCGGTGGTGAGGAAGAGGGCCGCGATGGACGCCGCGTTCTGCAGGGCAGAGCGGGTGACCTTCGCCGGGTCGATGATGCCCTCGGCGATCATGTCGACGTACTCGCCGGTCGCGGCGTTCAGGCCCCAGCCAACCGTCAGGTTGCGGACCTTCTCCACGACGACGCCGCCTTCGAGACCACCGTTGACGGCGATCTGCTTCAGCGGGGCCTCGAGCGCGAGCTTCACGGCGTTGGCGCCGGTCGCCTCGTCACCCGACAGGTCGAGCTTCTCGAAGACCGAGGAAGCCTGGAGCAGGGCCACGCCACCACCGGCGACGATGCCCTCCTCGACGGCCGCCTTCGCGTTGCGAACGGCGTCCTCGATGCGGTGCTTGCGCTCCTTGAGCTCGACCTCGGTCGCGGCACCGGCCTTGATGACGGCCACGCCGCCGGCCAGCTTCGCGAGGCGCTCCTGGAGCTTCTCGCGGTCGTAGTCCGAGTCGGAGTTCTCGATCTCGGCGCGGATCTGGTTGACGCGACCCTGGACCTGGTCACTGTCGCCCGAACCGTCGACGATCGTGGTCTCGTCCTTGGTGATGACGACCTTGCGGGCGCGGCCGAGCAGGTCGAGACCGGCGTTCTCCAGCTTGAGGCCGACCTCCTCGGAGATGACGGTGCCACCGGTGAGGATGGCGATGTCGCCGAGCATGGCCTTGCGGCGGTCGCCGAAGCCCGGGGCCTTGACGGCAACGGACTTGAAGGTGCCGCGGATCTTGTTGACGACCAGGGTCGACAGGGCCTCGCCCTCGACGTCCTCGGCGATGATCAGCAGCGGCTTGCCGGACTGCATGACCTTCTCCAGGAGCGGCAGCAGGTCCTTGACCGAGCCGATCTTGGAGTTGACGATCAGGATGTACGGGTCGTCGAGCGACGCCTCCATACGCTCCATGTCGGTGGCGAAGTACGCCGAGATGTAGCCCTTGTCGAAGCGCATGCCCTCGGTGAGCTCAAGCTCCAGACCGAAGGTCTGGGACTCCTCGACGGTGATGACGCCTTCCTTGCCGACCTTGTCCATGGCCTCGGCGATGAGCTCGCCGATCTGGGTGTCGGCGGCGGAGATGGAGGCCGTGGAAGCGATCTGCTCCTTGGTCTCGACATCCTTGGCCTGGGCGAGCAGGGCGGCGGAGACGGCCTCGACGGCCTTCTCGATACCACGCTTGAGGGCCATCGGGTTGGCGCCGGCGGCTACGTTGCGCAGGCCCTCGCGGACGAGAGCCTGGGCGAGCACGGTGGCGGTGGTCGTACCGTCGCCGGCGACGTCGTCCGTCTTCTTGGCGACTTCCTTGACCAGCTCGGCGCCGATCTTCTCGTACGGGTCCTCGAGCTCGATCTCCTTGGCGATGGAGACACCATCGTTGGTGATCGTGGGGGCGCCCCACTTCTTCTCAAGGACGACGTTGCGACCCTTGGGGCCAAGGGTGACCTTGACGGCGTCGGCGAGCTGGTTCATCCCACGCTCGAGACCGCGCCGGGCCTCCTCGTCGAACGCAATGATCTTGGCCATCTGAAGTGGTCCTCCCGGACAGGGGTGGATTGCTCCGGACCGCGCCCGCGCCCGCGACGGACGGCCTGCGTGCCCGGCGGTTCCTTCCCGCCGGACCCTGCGGGCCTCACCGACCCGGTCCTCGTTTGGTAGCACTCTCACTTGGAGAGTGCTAACGCCAATGATTAGCACTCGACCCCCGCGAGTGCAAGCGGCTTCGGGCAACGCCGGGTGAGGAGACAGGCGGGACACGGGCCCACGGGCCACGACGCACGAGGGGCCCGCATCCCGTGTCCAGGATGTGGGCCCCTCGTGCGTGTGTGGAACGTGGAACGCAGAACACAGTGCGTGGCGGTCGATCGCGCCAGGACTAGCCGAGTGCGAGCTTGACCATGTCCGCCTGCGGACCCTTCTGGCCCTGCGAGATCTCGAACTCGACCCGCTGACCCTCTTCAAGGGTGCGGTACCCGTCCATCTGGATGGCGCTGTAGTGGACGAACACATCCGCACCACCGTCGACCGCGATGAAGCCGTAGCCCTTCTCCGCGTTGAACCACTTGACGGTGCCCTGAGCCATGCCTAACTCCCCTATTACTGGCCCTTGCGCAGGAACGCACTTCGCGGTCCCGGGTCATCACTTGCGTCGGAACGCGTCGACCGAGGCTGAATGTATCTGCGCGAGTGCTGTCCGCAACAGGTCAATCCGACGAGAATTCTGGACACCCAGAAACATTGAAAAAGAGTGAAAATTTGCCATATCGCAGGGCAACTCGGGCCAGGCATATTGCGCCAAAGCCCCATACCGCACTCGTACATTGACCCGATGTCGACCCTCACGCGGCCCGTTCATATGCGGCGGGCAAGAACAGCGGAGGGGACTTCCCCAACTCTACCGCGCCCAATCAAGCAGAATTGCCCCCTCCGCTTCTTAGCGGAGGGGGCAATTTCGGTTTTCGCGTGTCACCTACGGGAAGGTCAGCCGCCCGCGACCGCGGGGATGATCGAGACGCCCGCACCGTCCGGAGTCACGGCTTCCAGCCCGCCCTCGAAACGCACGTCGTCGTCGTTCACGTAGACGTTGACGAAGCGGCGCAGCTTGCCCTGGTCGTCCAGGACGCGCGCGGCGATGCCCGGGTGGCTCTTGTCCAGGGACTCGATGACCTCGGCCAGGTTCGCGCCCTCGGCGGGGACCTCGGCCTTGCCGCCGGTGTAGGTGCGCAGGATGGTGGGGATGCGGACGTTGACGCTCATGGCGCTACTGCCTTTCCGGTAGGGCGGAGGAGAAGTGGTCAGACCAGGCCGGCGGCGCGGAAGGCGTCCAGGCTCGGGCGGATGGTCGCGGTCTGGCCGCTGTCCGCGGCGACCGCCTCCAGGGTCTTGAGCCCGTCACCGGTGTTCAGGACCACCGTGGTCAGCGCCGGGTCGAGCTGCCCGTTCTCGATGAGCTTCTTCGTCACGCCGACGGTCACGCCGCCCGCGGTCTCGGCGAAGATGCCCTCGGTCTGCGCGAGGATCTTGATGGCCTCGACGACCTGCTCGTCGTTGACGTCCTCGACGTAGCCGCCGGTGCGCCGCGCGATGTCCAGGACGTACGGGCCGTCCGCCGGGTTGCCGATGGCCAGCGACTTGGCGATGGTGTTCGGCTTCTGCGGGCGGACCACGTCGTGACCCGCCTTGAAGGCGGACGACACCGGGGAGCAGCCCTCGGCCTGGGCGCCGAAGATCTTGTACGGCTTGTCCTCGACGAGACCGAGCTTGATCAGCTCCTGCAGACCCTTGTCGATCTTCGTCAGCTGCGAGCCGGACGCGATCGGGATCACGATCTGGTCGGGCAGCTGCCAGCCGAGCTGCTCGCAGATCTCGTACGCCAGGGTCTTGGATCCCTCGCCGTAGTACGGGCGCAGGTTGACGTTGACGAAGCCCCAGCCCTCGCCCAGCGGGTCGCCGATGAGCTCGGAGCAGAAGCGGTTGACGTCGTCGTAGTTGCCCTCGATGCCGACCAGGTCGCCGCCGTACACACCGGCCATGACGACCTTGCCCTGCTCCAGGTCGTGCGGGATGAACACGCAGGAGCGGAAACCGGCCCGGGCGGCGGCGGCGCCGACGGCGCCGGCCAGGTTGCCGGTGGAGGAGCAGGACAGGGTGGTGAAGCCGAAGGCGCGGGCGGCCTCGACGGCGATGGCCACGACGCGGTCCTTGAAGGAGTGCGTCGGGTTGCCGGAGTCGTCCTTGACGTAGAGCTTGCCGGTGACGCCGAGCTCCTTGGCCAGGTTGGCCGCGTCCACGAGCTTGGTGAAGCCGGGGTTCAGGCTGGGCTTGGAGGCCACGTCCGCGGGGACGGGCAGCAGCGGGGCGTAGCGCCAGATGTTGTTCGGGCCGGCCTCGATGGCGGCGCGCAGGGCCTCGGGGTCTCCGGTCGGGAGGTCGTAGGCGACTTCCAGAGGTCCGAAGCACTCGGCGCACGCGAAGATGGGGCCGAGCTCGAAGCGGGTACCGCACTCACGACAGGAAAGGCCGGTGGCGGGTCCCAGATCGACGGAAACCTGGTCGGCAGAGGTGGGAGCAGTCTGTGAAGCCATGATGGCGAGGCCCTTTCTCCTCATCTTCCCCATGGCGCACTTCGCCATGAGACGGAATTGGCACCTTCCCTAGCCGGGGACCTCGCTGATGTCGCTGACGTACGCGATCGCGAGACCGACTGGAGGGTTGCCGGGGCTTCAACGGGCCGTGTCCCTCTGCCCCTCTGGATGAGCGGTATGGCACCGGGCCGCGCGCTCTATGGCGCGTCCGGGCGTTTGTGCGCGAGGACCCCCGACATGCGATGGTCCTTCGCGTTGTTCAAGACTGTAACCGAAGGCCCCGTGTGGTTGAGACAGCCGTCCGAACCGCGAGATGGATCTCAATGGGGTCAAAATCGCCGAACGGCAGGGAGTTCTGAAAGTGCTGGAAGAGGTGGAGCGCTGGCTGGCCGACCGCTCCTGGTCCGCCGCCGACCGACCGCTCGACCAGCTGCTGGAGCGGAAACGGGCAGCGGGCACCACGGTCAGCGTGGTGCTGCCCGCGCTCGACGAGGAGGCGACCGTCGGCGCCATCGTCGAGGTCATCCGGCGCGAGCTGATCGAGGGACTCCCGGTCCCGCTGGTGGACGAGCTGGTCGTCGTCGACTCGGGCTCCACGGACCGCACGGCGGCGGTCGCGGCGAAGGCGGGCGCCCGGGTGGTGCACCGTGACGAGATCCTGCCGCGCATACCGGCGCTGCCCGGCAAGGGCGAGGTGCTGTGGCGCTCGCTGCTGGCCACCACCGGGGACGTGGTCTGCTTCGTCGACGCCGACCTGCGGGACTTCTCCTCCGTCTTCGTCTCCGGGATCGTCGGACCGCTGCTGACCGACCCGGACGTGCAGTTCGTCAAGGCGATGTACGACCGCCCGCTGGGCGACACCCCGGGCCAGGGCGGCCGGGTGACGGAACTGGTGGCCCGCCCGCTCCTCAACCTCCACTGGCCGCAGCTGGCCGGTTTCGTGCAGCCGCTGGGCGGCGAGTACGCCGTACGCCGCAGCCTGCTGGAGCGGCTGCCGTTCCCCGTCGGGTACGGCGTCGAGTTGGGCCTGCTGGTGGACGCCCTGCACACGGTCGGCCTGAACGCGCTGGCCCAGGTGGACGTCGGGGTACGGCTCCACCGCCACCAGGACGGGCAGGCGCTCGGCCGGATGGCCGCGGCGATCTACCGCACCGCGCAGGTACGGCTCTCGCGCGGGCACCTCGTACGGCCGGAACTGACGCAGTTCGAGCGGGGGCCGGACGGGTTCGTGCCCCGGACGTACCCGGTGGACACCGAGGAGCGGCCGCCGATGGCGGGCATCAAGGAGTACGCGACGCGACGCAGCGTCGCCTGATGATTGCGGACGTTTGAGCGAGCGCGGGCCGGGCTAGGTTGGCCGCATGGCTTCTCAGGTACTCGTTGCAGCGAACCGCGGCCCGCTCTCCTACGCCCTCTCCGACCAAGGCACCCTCAGTGCCCGGCGCGGCGGGGGCGGTCTCGTCTCCGGCCTCTCCGCCGCGCTGGCACAGCAGCCGGAGGCGCTGTGGATCTGCGCGGCCCTGTCGGAGGCGGACCGGGAGGCGGTCCGCCGGGGGGTCGCCGAGCCGGGTGTCCGGATGCTGGACATCGATCCCACCGTGTACGACGACGCGTACAACGGCATCGCGAACTCGGTGCTCTGGTTCACCCACCACCACTTGTACAACGTCCCGCGCGAGCCGGTCTTCGACGCACGGTTCCGGCAGCAGTGGCAGTCGTACGTCGCCTACAACAAGGCCTTCGCGGAAGCCCTCGCCGAGGAGGCCGCGGAGGGGGCGCGGGTCCTGGTGCAGGACTACCACCTGGCCCTGGTCCCGGGCGCACTGCGCGAACTGCGGCCGGACCTGCGGATCGCGCACTTCACGCACACGCCGTGGGCTTCGTACGAGTTCCTGCGGATGCTCCCGGACGACATCCGCAGCCAGCTGATGTGGGGGATGCTCGGGGCGGACGTGGTGGGCTTCCACACGTGGGCGTGGGCGCACACCTTCATGGGCGGCGCGCACCTGGACGACGAACGCGGCATCGCCCAGCCGATGTCCCCGGCGGGGACGGGCGGGGAGCGGTACATCCAGAAGAGCCCCTGGAGCCCGGTGCGGCACAAGCGGACGGACGTGGCCGTGTACGCGCTGGGCGTGGACGCGGACGAGCTTCGGGCGCTCGCGCACCGGCCGGAGGTCGACGAGAAGCTGGCGCAGCTGCGGGCGGAGGTCGGGGACCGCAAGGCGATCGTCCGCGTGGACCGCACGGAACTGTCGAAGAACATCCTGCGGGGGCTGCTGGCGTACCGGGAGCTGCTGACGGTCCACCCCGAGTGGCGGGGCCGGGTCGTGCACCTGGCCTCCGCGTACCCCTCGCGGCAGGACCTGAAGGTGTACCGGGAGTACACGGAGTCGGTGCGGGAGCTGGCGGAGGAGATCAACGCGGAGTTCGGGACGGCGGACTGGCGGCCGGTGCTGGTGTCCGTGAAGGACGACTTCGCGCGCTCGCTGGCGGCGTACCGGATGGCCGACGTGGCGCTGGTGAACCCGGTGCGGGACGGGATGAACCTGGTGGCGAAGGAGATCCCGGTGGTGTCGGAGGCGGGGTGCGTGCTGGTGCTGTCCACCGGGGCGGGGGCGTACCAGGAGCTGCGCGCGGACGCGCTGACGGTGAACCCGTTCGACGTGACGGAGACGGCGGAGGCGTTGCACGCGGCGCTGTCCATGCCGGACGAGGAGCGGGCGGGCCGCACGCAGCGCCTTGCCGCTGCCGCGACCGCCCTTCCCCCGTCAGCCTGGTTCACGGCCCAGCTGGATGCCCTGGCCTAGCCGCGGCCCGCTCCTGGGGCTCCGCCCCAGACCCCGCGCCTCAAACGCCGGCGAGGCTGTCTTTCAGCCCGCCGGGCACGTGCATCAGCCAAATCCAGCCCCGCCAGGGCAAATCCAGCCCCGCCGGCGTTTGAGGCGCGGGGGTCCGGGGGCTGGCCCCCGGCAACGGCGGCGCGGGCGCGCACGGACGGCAGCCCTCACCCCCGCCAGGGCAACGGCGCAGCCGGACCGGTCAGGCCCGCAGCGCCGCGGCGAGGATGGCCAGGAAGGCCACGACCTGGGACGGCCCGTCCAGGACGAGGTCGGCTCGGGAGGCCAGCTCCGGGACCTCCGCCGAGCCACTGCACACCAGCACCCCCGGCAGCCCGTCGGTGCGGCGCTTCTCGACGGCGGCGAAGGCGGCGAGGTCACCCAGGTCGTCCCCCGCGTAGAGCACCGCCTCCGCGCCCGTCTCCGCGAGGAACTCCGCCAGGGCGACCCCCTTGTCCGTGCCCGGCGGCCGCAGCTCCAGTACGGCCCGGCCCGGCTCGACCATCAGCCCGTGGCGGGCGGCCAGCCCGGCCAGGGGTTCCCGCAGGGCCGCGAAGGCCGCGTCGGGGTCCTCGGCCCGGCGGGTGTGGACGGCCAGAGCCCGGCCCTTCTCCTCGATCCAGGTGCCCCGCCAGGCCCCGATCGACTCCAGGAACCCCGGCAGCTCGGCCCGTACCGCCGCCACCCCGGGGTGCTCGGCGGGGGCGTGGACGGTCCCGGTGACGGCGTCCCAGCGCTCGGCCCCGTAGTGGCCGAGGACCACCAGGTGTTCGAGGCCGGGTATCCCGGCGAAGCCCCCGTAGCGGACGGCGACGCCCGCCGGCCGGCCGGTGATCACGGCCACGGAGGCCACTTCCGGGGCCAGCGCGGCGAGGGCGGGCACGGCTCCCGGGTGGGCGCGGGCCTGGTCCGGGTCGGGGACGATGTCGGCGAGGGTGCCGTCGAAGTCGAGGGCGACCACGGACCGGCGTGGTGCGCGGAGCAGGGCTTCGAGTCCCTCGCGTCCGGCTGCGGTGACGGGCATCGGCAAGTCGTGCGGATGGCTCCCCATACGGACGACCCTAACGGCCCAGCGGCACGACGGCTACGGCGCGGACCGGGCCCGCCGCGGCCGGCACGCGCCCTTCACCTGCGGGCCCGCTGGGCCTCGCGGATGCGCCGCAGCCGGTTCACCGTGCCGGGGGCGTGGGCCAGTGCCCGGGGGTCGTCCATGAGCACGTTGAGCAGCTGGTAGTAGCGGACCGGGGTCATCCCCAGCCCTTCGCGTATGGCCCGTTCCTTGGCTCCGGGGCCGGGCCAGGTACGTCCCTCGTACGCGAGCACCGCGGCCTCCGTGGCCGTCAGCTGCCCGTCGTCCGTCATACCGCCAGATTAACGCCGCCCACCGACACCGGCCCGGGCGGTGGGCGGCGCCCCGGCCGCCACGCCGCCCCGCCCGCACCGGACCGCCCCGCGTCAGCGCGGGTCGGCCGCCCGCGCCGCCGTCGCGATCTCGTCGAGGACCTTCGCCGGCTGCCCGCCCGGCTGGACGGTCTTGCCGATGTTCTGCTTGATGTCCTCGCTCACGCCGGCCCAGGACTTCTTGCCGACCGGGTACAGCTTGGACTTCGGCAGGGCCGCCAGGAAGGTCTTCAGCTGCGGGGCCGCCCCGCCCGTGCCGCCCTCCATGGCCCGGTAGCCGCTGGTGGTGACGGGCAGCAGGTCGTAGGTGTTGGTGAAGGCCGTCACGTTCTTCGCCTCGTACAGGTAGTCCAGGAACTTGCCGGACTCGACCCTGTGCCCGTTCTTGAAGGCCATCACCCAGTCCGCGACGCCCATCGCCGACTGCTCGGTCCCGTCGGCGGTGGGCAGGGTGACCATGCCGAACTTCACGCCCTTGCCCGCGGCCTGCTTGAGCAGCGTCGGGTGGCCGTTGAGCATGCCGACCTCGCCGCGCGTGAAGGCGTCGAAGGCGGCCTGGCGGTCCAGCTTGCCCGGCTCGACGGGGCCGGTCAGCCCCTGGCCGACCATCTTGTCGCGCAGGAACTCCAGCGTCTTGACGTTGTCGGCCGAGTCGATGGAGTAGGCCTCTTCGTTGTCGGTGTAGCCGCCACCGCCCGCGAGCATCCACATCATGGTCTCGGCCTGTGCCTCCTCGCGGCCCAGCGGCAGCGCGAAGGGGGTCTGGACGCCGGCTCCCTTGAGCTTCTTCGCGGCGGCTTCCAGCTCCGCCCAGCTCTTGGGCTGCCAGGGGGTCTTCCCGTCCTTGGGGATGACGCCGGCGTCCGCGAGCAGCTTCTCGTTGTAGAAGAGCAGCCGGGTGCTGGCCACGAAGGGCATGCCGTACTGGACGTGCTTGACCTTGCCCGCCTCGGCGAGCGGGCCGAGGAAGTCGGCCTCCGTCTTCACGGAGAGCAGCTCGTCCACGGAGTACAGCTTGTCCTCGGCCGCGTAGTCGGCGTAGGCGCCGATCTGCGCGATGTCGGGGGCCTTGCCCGCCTTGACCATCGCGGCGACCTTGGCGTCGACCTCGGACCAGTTGTAGACGCTGACCTCGACGTTGATGCCGGGGTGGTCCTTCTCGAAGGTGTCGGCGAGGTCCTTCCAGTACGCCGCCGACGAGTTCTGCGAATTGTCCCCGTAGTCGGCCGCCACGACCCGCAGGGTCACCTCGTTGTCCCCGGTGAGTCCGCCGAGGGCTCCGCAGCCGGTCAGCGTCACGGCGGTCAGGCACAGAGCGGCGCCGGACGCGGCCAGCCTCAGGTAACGGCCCTTCACAGTTCTCCATCCACCCCTTCTTGTACGTACGATCCACGTAAGGTCTACACCACTTTGGCGGCGCGTCCACATCCGGATCCGGTCCGTGTCCGGTTCGCGCCCGGACCTTGGGCCCAAATTTGTATGGCCACTCAACAATCCCCCTCAATGGACTAGACCTTTCCCCGCCGAGCACGCGAGACTGTCACCTGTGAAACCCGTGAAACACGTCATCGCCCTCGATGTGGGCGGCACCGGGATGAAGGCCGCCCTGGTCGCCGCCGACGGCGCCCTGCTCCACGAGGCGCGCCGCGCCACCGGCCGCGAGCGGGGGCCCGACGCCGTCGTCGAGACGATCCAGGACTTCGCCGCCGAGCTCCTCGACACCGGCCTCGAGCGCTTCGGACGGGCCGCCTCCGCCGCCGGGGTCGCCGTCCCCGGCATCGTCGACGCCGAGAACGGGACCGCCGTCTACGCGGCGAACCTGGGCTGGCGCGACGTACCGATGCGCGAGCTGCTCAGCAGACGCCTCGGCGGCATCCCGGTGGCCCTCGGCCACGACGTGCGCACGGGCGGCCTCGCCGAGGGCCGTATCGGGGCCGGCCGCGGAGCCGACCGCTTCCTCTTCGTGCCCCTGGGCACCGGCATCGCCGGAGCCATCGGCATCGCCGGCCGCATCGAGGCGGGCGCCCACGGCTACGCGGGCGAGATCGGCCACATCGTGGTCCGCCCCGGCGGCCCCGCCTGCGGCTGCGGCCAGCACGGCTGCCTGGAGACCCTCGCCTCCGCCTCCGCTGTCAGCCGCGCCTGGGCCGCCGCCTGCGGGGACCCCGACGCGGACGCGGCGGACTGCGCCAAGGCCGTCGAGGACGGCGACGCGCGCGCCCGCGAGGTCTGGCTGGCCGCGGTCGGCGCCCTCGCCGACGGGCTCGTCACCGCGATCACCCTGCTGGACCCGCGCACGCTGATCATCGGTGGCGGGCTCGCCGAGGCCGGGGAAACCTTGTTCACACCACTACGGAAGGCCGTCGAGGAGCGCGTGACGTTCCAGCGCCTCCCCCACATCGTTCCGGCGGCCCTCGGGGACACCGCCGGATGCCTGGGCGCAGGGCTGCTCGCCTGGGACCTACTCGCCACGGAGGTACCTGCCTGATGTCCGGAAGCGCGCACAGCACTGTTCTCTCCGGCGCCAGGGTGGTGCTGCCCACCGGAACCGTGGCCAACGGCCGGGTCATCGTCGAGGGCGACCGCATCGCGGGCAGCGCCCACGAGGGCGCGCAGGTCATCGACCTGACCGGGCACTGGATCGTCCCCGGCTTCGTGGACATGCACAACCACGGCGGCGGCGGAGCCTCCTTCACCTCCGGCACCGCCGAGGAGATCCTCAAGGGCGTACGGACCCACCGCGAGCACGGCACCACCACCCTGGTCGCCTCCACCGTCACCGGGGACCTCGCCGAACTCGCCCGGCGCGCCGGGCTGCTCGCCGAACTGACCCAGCAGGGCGAGATCGCGGGCATCCACTTCGAGGGCCCCTTCATCAACCCCTGCCGCAAGGGCGCCCACGAGGAGACCCTGCTGCGCGACCCCGACCCGGCCGAGGTCCGCAAGCTGCTCGACGCCTCGCACGGCGCCGCCCGCATGGTCACCCTCGCCACCGAGCTGCCGGGCGGCCTGGACTCCGTACGGCTGCTGGCCGAGCACGGGGTGATCGCCGCGATCGGCCACACGGACTCCACGTACGAGCAGACCCGCGAGGCCATCGACGCGGGCGCGACCGTGGCCACCCACCTCTACAACGCGATGCCCGGCATGGAACACCGCGCCCCCGGCCCCATCGCGGCGCTGCTGGAGGACGAGCGGATCACCGTCGAGCTGATCAACGACGGCACCCACCTGCACCCCGCCATGCTGGAGCTGGCCTTCCACCACGCGGGCGCGCACCGCGTGGCGCTGATCACCGACGCGATGGACGCGGCCGGCTTCGGCGACGGGACCTACCGCCTCGGCCAGCTGGAGGTCGAGGTCAAGCAGGGCGTGGCCCGGCTCGTCGAGGGCGGCTCCATCGCGGGCTCGACCCTGACCCTGGACACCGCCTTCAAGCGCTCGGTCACCCTCGACAAGCTGCCGGTGGAGTCCGTGGTCCGGGCGATCTCCGCCAACCCGGCCAAGCTGCTGGGCCTCTACGACCGGATCGGCTCGCTGGAGCCCGGCAAGTACGCGGACCTCGTCGTCCTCGACGCCGAGTTCGGGATCCGGGGCGTCATGCGGCACGGCGAATGGATCGTCAGCCCCGCCGCCCGGGCGGCGATCTGACGGCCAAGCGGCTGCAAACGACCGAGCGGCCGGCCCCCGGACTGGGCCGGCCGCTTTCCGTTTGGCATGATCCCGGCACCGACAGACCCGGGGGAGCCCATGATCCTGACCGTGACGCTCAACAGCGCGCTCGACGTCACGTACCGCGTGCCGCGGCTGCGCCCGCACGCCTCCCACCGGGTCACCGCCGTCACCGAACGCCCCGGCGGCAAGGGGATCAACGTCGCCCGGGTCCTGGCCTCGCTCGGCCACCCGGTGAGCGCCACCGGCTTCGCGGGCGGCCCGGCCGGCTCCCTCGTACGGGAGCTGCTGGCCGGCTCCCCCGGGGTGGTGGACGCCCTGGTCCCCTGCGCGGGCACCACCCGCCGCACCGTCGCCGTCGTCGACGAGGCCTCGGGCGACACGACCCAGTTCAACGAGCCCGGACCGCTGATCAGCGCCGAGGAGTGGTCCGCGTTCCTGGCCCGGTACGCGGACCTGCTGGCCGGCGCCCGCGCGGTGGCCCTGTGCGGCAGCCTCCCTCCCGGCGTCCCGGTGGGCGCCTACGCGGTCCTCGTACGGGCCGCCCGCGCGGCCGGGGTCCCGGTCCTGCTGGACACCAGCGGCGAGGCCCTGCGCCGCGGGGTCGCCGCCCGGCCCGAGATGATCAAGCCGAACGCCGCCGAACTGGCCGAGCTGACCGGCTCCCGCGACCCGCTCCCCGCCACCCGCGACGCCCGCCGCCGGGGCGCCCACGCGGTGGTCACCTCGCTGGGCCCGGACGGCCTGCTCGCCGCCACCCCCCAGGGCACCTGGCAGGCGGCCCCGCCCCGCACCCTGTCCGGCAACCCCACCGGAGCCGGTGACTCCGCGGTCGCCGGACTGCTGTCGGCCCTGGTGGAGGGGCTGGACTGGCCCGACCGCCTGGTCCGCGCGGTCGCCCTCTCGGCGGCCACGGTCGCCGCCCCCGCGGCGGGAGAGTTCGACCCCCGCACCTACGAGGAGGTACGGGGGTCGGTGAAGGTCACTCCGGCCGGCTAGGGCCTGTCCTTCGGGTCAGGCCGGATCAGGCCTGATCAGGAGTCCTTTTCGATCCAGAGCTGGTCGAGGACGACGTCGCACTGGTTGCCCGGCTCGCACGAGATCTTGACCGTGTTCGAGCCCTGCTTGAGATCCACGATCGAGTAGGTGTTGGTCCAGCCCTTGGCCCAGTCGCCCTCGGCGGCCTTGGAGAAGTTCGCCATGTTGATCGGCCTGGAATGCGCCTCGCCGTTGACCGTCAGCGTGGTCTTGGCGTCCTTGCCCGGCACCCCGTAGGTCATCTTCAGCCGGTACTTGCCCGTCTTGGGCATGTCGAGGGTCCACGTCGCCGCGGCGCCGACCGCGTTCAGGCCGCCCACGTACTGGCCGCCGGCGCTCTTCGCGCCCGGCACGGTGTTCTGCAGCATCGCGCCGCCCGTGAGGGACATGCCGGCGCCCGCGAAGTCCGCCTTCGGCAGCGGGGCCTCCGAGGGCTGCGGAGAGCCGCTGGGGGGCGGGTTCGACGGGTTCTGCGGGGCGGACGACTGCTGGTTGCCGTTCCCCGCGTTGTCGCCGGCCTTCTTGTCCTTGCCGTCGCCCCCGAACGCCAGGGCCGCGCCGATGCCGATCGCGACAGCCGCGACCACCGCCACGGCCGCGATGAGCACGCCCTTGCGGCTGGACCCGCCACCGCCGCCGTGACCACCGTGGCCGCCGGCGTGCGACATCGTCTGGGTCTGGTGCTGCGGGGACTGCTGCTGCGGCGGCACGCCGTAGCCGCCCGCCTGGAGCGCCTCGGGGGCCTGGTACTGGGCCTGGTAGGGGGGCTGCTGCGCGGGACCCTGCTGCTGGGGCACGGGGCCGCGCTGGCCGCCGTACGTGCGCTCGCCGACCGTACGCACCTGGTGGTGCGAGGTACGGGGAACACCCGGCTGCGGGCCGGAATGACCGCCGGCCGCGGGGCCCGGATAGCCGTATCCACCACCCGAAGCGGGCGGGGTGGCTCCGGCCGCCTGGCCGTCCGCGTAGAGATACCCGAACGGATCATCGTCCTCGGGCTTGTTCGCCCCACCGTGCGGGCCGTTGTTCGCGGGCGTCGTCATCGCAGGTCACTCCTTTCGACCCCCGGGAGCCTACCCCGAACACGTGCACTCAGGGGCGGCCGATCAGCTCAACCGGCCCGCCGGTGCGCCTTGGACCGGGACCGTTTCTCGATGTACATCCGCTGGTCGGCGGAGCGCAACACCTCGTCCGCCGACATCCCGCAGCTGGCCCAGCCGATGCCGAAACTCGCCCCGACACGCACCGCGCGGCCGTCCACCCGGATCGGCGGGATGATCGCGCTGCGCAGCCGGACCGCCAGGTCGGCGGCGTCCGCCGCGCCCAGACCGTCGGCCAGGACCACGAACTCGTCACCACCCAGCCGGGCGACGGTGTCACCGTCCCTGACGCAGGTCGTCAGCCTCCGGGCCACCTCGATCAGGACCGCGTCGCCCGTGTGGTGACCGAACCGGTCGTTGATCGACTTGAAGCCGTCGAGGTCGCAGAAGAGCACCGCGAGCCCCTTCGTCCCGTCGTCGATGTCACTCGCGGGCGCCACCGTGTGCACGTGGTGGTCGTAGGGGCCGTCCGCCTGCGCGGGCACCGCCCCGGGGAACTCGAAGGGGTCCTGCCCGGCGTAGCGGTCCGGGCCGTCGGGTTGAAAGCCGTGCTCACCCGCACCACCCGCCTCTACGCGCGCTCCGTGGGCCTCGTAGCCCTCGTGGCCCTCACGGCCCTCGAAGGCCGCGTCCAGGGCCTCCACCGCGGTGGCCCGTACGGACTGGGGCCTGCGGCACAGCCGGGCCCCCAGCCGGGCCCGCAGCTCGGCACTGTTGGGCAGGCCGGTCAGGGAGTCGTGGCTGGCCCGGTGCGCGAGCTGGAGCTCGTGCCGCTTGCGCTCCTCGATGTCCTCGACGTGCGTGAGCAGGAAACGCGGCCCGTCGGCGGCGTCCGCGACCACGGAATTGCGCAGCGAGACCCATACGTACGTGCCGTCGCGCCGGCCAAGCCGCAGCTCGGCGCGGCCGCCCTCGGCGGAGGTGCGCAGCAGCGTGCCGATGTCCTCGGGGTGGACCAGGTCGGAGAAGGAGTAGCGGCGCAGGACGGAGGCGGGGCGGCCCAGCAGCCGGCACAGGGCGTCGTTGGTGCGCAGCAGCCGGCCGTGCTGGTCGCCGCCCATCTCGGCGATGGCCATACCGCTGGGGGCGTACTCGAAGGCCTGCCGGAACGACTCCTCACTGGCCCGCAGCGCCTGCTGCTCCCGTTCGAGCCGGACCAGGGCGCGCTGCATGTTCGCGCGCAGCCGCGCGTTGCTGATCGCAATCGCCGCCTGGAAGGCGTACATCTGGAGCGCTTCGCGTCCCCAGGCGCCGGGGCGGCGGCCGTTCCTCGGTCTGTCCACCGAAATGACACCTAGAAGTTCCCCGCCGGACGCATACATCGGGGCGTACAGCCGGTCCTCCGGATGCCATTCGTCCTCGAACCGCGGCTCGGGCCCCTCGGTGTGCCACTGGGGGACGTCGTCCTCCATGAGGATCCAGCCCTCGGTGTGCGGGATGAACCGCAGCCCGTCCCAGTTCTCACCCATCGTCAGACGGCGTTCCCAGGAGGAACGGGAGCCGACACGGCCGGTGATGAGGGCCTCGGCCGCGGGGTCGCCGGCGAAGGCGGCGACGACGAGATCACCGTCAGGGCGTACAAGGTTGACGCAGGCGAGTTCGTAGCCGAGGCCCGCGACGATGCCGTCCACGACCGTCTGCAGAGTGTCCGCCAGGCTCCGGGCCGTATTGAGTTCGGCCACCACCCGGTGGAGCTGCCGCAGGGTCGCAAGACGGACGTAAGGCTCCGACTCGGTCTCCATTGCTCGCTCTCCCCGAGACCTCGACAGCAACTCCAGGTTTGTCATCGGCGTTTCGTTGCGGTGTCCCGTCCACTGAATCACAGTGAGCTGTGCGGCAGGTACACAGGGTCAACAAATCTTGCTGTCTGTGACTCAAGTCACATGAGACGAATAATGGCGCGCAACAGGCCCTTCACCCCAGGGAGCGCTCCTCTTCCTTAGCGAGAGCAAACGATATGCCGGGGTCCTAGGACGAGGGGCGGGGTGCGGCTCGGACCAAGGCCCGATGTGCCGGGCGGGACCGCGACCTTAGCGTGTTGCCGTGCCGAAGACGACCCCCGTACCCCTTGTGTCCCGAGTGCCCGGGCCCAGTGCCCCGCCCACCCACCGCACCCCTCATCCTGGGGGAGTGAGCAACGACGAGTTCCGGGCAGCGATGTCCCGGCTGGCGGCGGGCGTGTGCCTGATCACCGCGCACGAGACGCCCCTGACGGCGGACGGACCGCGCGGCGAGGACGTGGGCATGACGGCGACCGCCTTCATGTCGGTGTCACTGGACCCGCCGCTGGTACTGGTGAGCCTGCGCGAGGGCTCCCGGATGGACGACCTGCTGGCGGAGCAGCCGCTGTGGGCGGTCTCGGTCCTCGCCGACCACCAGCTCCAGGTCGCCGGCCGCTTCGCGATGAAGGGCCGCATCAGCGACCGCCTGCTCTTCGCGGACCTCCCCTACGTACGCGGCGAGGCCTCCGGCGCCCCGCTGCTGACCGGCGCGCTCGCCACCCTGGAATGCCGTACGGAGAACCGGGTCGAGGCGGGCGACCACACCCTCGTCATCGGCCGCGTCCTGACAGCCGGGCTGCCGTCCCCGGACGGTCCGCCCCTGACGTACTTCCGCGGCCGCTACCGGCACCTGGGCTGACCACCCGGCCCGGAGCCCCGATCCCGTACGCGCACCCACCCACCCAGGGGCGGCAAATCCAGCCCCGCCGGCGTTTGAGGCGCGGGGCCCGGGGCGGAGCCCCGATCTCGTACGCCAACCCACCCAGGCGCGGCAAAATCCAGCCCCGCCGGCGTTTGAGGCGCGGGGCCCGGGGCGGAGCCCCGGCAACGGCGCCGCGCGGCACCGCACCGGCGCCACACCGGCTCGCGGCAGCGCACCGGCCGGGCCACCGCCTACCAGTCCCGCCCGGTCCGCCCCCGCTTGGTCTCGGCCCGCGCCTTCTTCTCCCGCAGCCGCCGCTCATTGATCCCGCGCGGAATCTTCGTCGCCCGCCGCTGCTTCGGCGGCGGCGCCGTCGCCTCCGCGAGCAGCGAAGCCAGCCTGACCAGCGCCATCTCCCGGTTGCGGAACTGCGAGCGGTGCTCGGAGGCCCGTACGGTCACCACCCCGTCCACCAGCCGCGCCGCGAGCCGCTCCAGCGCCCGCGCCTTCCACACCTCCGGCAGCGCCTTCGTCGCGGCCACGTCGAACAGCAGCTCCACGCGCGAGTCCGAGGTGTTCACGTGCTGCCCGCCCGGCCCCGAGGAACGCGAAAAGCGCCAGGCGAGCTCGCCCTCGGGGAGCACGACCGAACCGCGGATGACATAGGGACCAGGCATGCCCCTATGATCCGTGCCCGTTCCCGCCCCGTCACCCGCATTTCCCGACGGGAACCCGCCTGCCCCTCGTCGCGTTATAGAAGACAGCGGTAACTTGGCCGCACATCGCGGTCAGTATCTGCGTACGTGCACCTGCATGTCGGATTGAGGAAAGGGACATTCCCATGGCTGTCAGCCTGTCCAAGGGCGGCAACGTCTCGCTCACGAAGGAGGCCCCCGGCCTCACTGCCGTCACGGTCGGCCTCGGCTGGGACGTCCGTACGACCACCGGTGTGGACTTCGACCTCGACGCCTCGGCCATCGCGGTCAACCCGACGGGCAAGGTCGTCTCCGACGGCCACTTCGTCTTCTTCAACAACAAGTCCACCCCGGACCAGACCATCGTTCACACCGGTGACAACCGCACCGGCGAGGGCGCGGGCGACGACGAGGCCATCAACGTCAACCTCGCCGGCCTCCCCGCCGACGTGGACAAGATCGTCTTCCCGGTCTCCATCTACGACGCCGAGAGCCGCAGCCAGAACTTCGGCCAGGTCCGCAACGCGTACATCCGCGTCGTGAACCAGGCCGGCGGCGCGGAGATCGCCCGCTACGACCTCTCCGAGGACGCGGCGACCGAGACCGCCATGGTCTTCGGCGAGCTCTACCGCAACGGCGCCGAGTGGAAGTTCCGCGCCGTGGGCCAGGGCTACGCCTCCGGCCTCACCGGTATCGCGCAGGACTTCGGCGTCAACGTCTAAACAGCGACGCCTCGCTGGTGAAGCCCCCTCCCGGCCGTCCGGGGAGGGGGCTTCGCTACCGTTCACCAGGTGATCCTGCAACCGCTCGTGCCCGTAGACGGCGCCCTGCCGGGCCCGGTCCTCACCGAGATCGCCGCCCTGTACGCGACGAACCACGCGTTCTTCGAACTCAGTGGCGACTTCCCCGACCCGGACCGCATCACGGTCGAACAGGTCGCCGCCGCCCTCGCCGACGAACTCGCCCATGACGGCGCCGAGGTGCTCCTCGCCCGCTCCGCCGGCCGGCTCGTCGGCCTCGTGGCCACCCTCGCCCACACTTCCCCCGAGGACCCGGCCTCCGACGACCCGGACCCGTGGATCGGGCTGCTGCTCATAGACGCCACCGCGCACCGCGAGGGATACGGCCGGACCGTGACGGCCCTGGTCGAGGACCGCTTCCGTACGGCCGGACGCACGGGCGTACGGCTCGCCGTACTGGACAACAACCCCAAGGCCCTCGCCTTCTGGCAGTCCCAGGGCTACACGGCCCTGCGCCGCGGCACGGACCGCGAACGCGGCCGCGACTGCACGGTGCTGCACAAGCCCCTGACACCCACGGCCTAGGTCGTGTCGTCAAAGTCGCGTCTGGCTGTCGGGGTCCGGCACGCACGCTCGCCGCGTTGTCGTCGGTCGCCGATGCTCCGCATCGACTCCCTCCTCCGCCTTGCGATCGCACGCACCAGACCCCGACAGCACCGCCCTACGGGCGGCCGACGCCACTTTGACGACACTCCCTAGCGGGGCCGTCCCTCGCCGTACAACCACACGTCCCAGACCTTCTTCAGGTCATGGCCCGTCTTCCGCTCCGCGTAGGCGGTGAAATCAGCCGTGTCCGCGTTCCCGTGGCGGTGGTCGGCGGCCCAGCCGCGCAGCAGGGCGAAGAACTTCTCATCCCCCACCTCCTGGCGGATCCGGTGCAGGACCATCGCGCCCCGCTGGTACACCGGGCTCCCGGAGATGTGCTCGGGCCCGGGCGGCGCGGCGGGCGGGAAGGCGTCCCAGTCGGAGTCCGCTTCGGCGTCCACCTCCGTGTCACCGGCCAGGAAGGCCTCGAAGCGGGCCTGCGCGGAGTGCCCGCCGTGGTCCTCGGCCCACAGCCACTCGGCGTAGGTGGCGAAGCCCTCGTTGAGCCACATGTCCTTCCAGGACTTCGGCGACACCGAATTGCCGAACCACTGGTGGGCCAGCTCGTGCAGGACGAGTTCCTCGTCCGCGGGCGCGCCGGGGTACACGGGCTTGGTCTGCGTCTCCAGCGCGTAGGCCAGGGTGCCGCCGGGCAGCACGATCGCACCCGCCGTGCTGAAGGGGTACGGGCCGAAGCGGCCGCTGCCCCACTCCACCATCTCCGGCAGCCGTGCCAGCGGACCCTTGCTGAGGGCCGCCTCCTCGGGCGACACCGCGTTGTAGACGTCGACCCCCGAAGCGGTCCGCCCCTTCGTCACCTCGTACCTGCCGACGGCGGCGGTGGCCAGGTAGCTGGCCATCGGCTCCGGGCTGTGCCACGCGAAGGCGGTCCGGCCGTCGCCCGTATCGCTGCGGGATCGCAACTCGCCGTTGGACACCGCCTCGTAGCCGTCCGGGACGGTGAGCGTGATGTCGTACGTTGCCTTGTCGCTCGGGTGGTGGTTGCCGGGGAACCAGGTCATCGAGCCGACGGGCTCGCCGACGCCGACCGCACCGTCCCCGGTGGTGATCCAGCCCTCCTCCGAACCGTCAGGATCCGCGAGGGCCTTCGGCTTGCCGGCGTAGTCGACCTCCGTACGGAAGACCTCGCCCTTCTTCAGGTCCTCGGCCGGACGCACGGTCAGCTCGTTGCCCGTCCGGTTGAACCGGGCCCGGGCGCCCTGCACCGTCACGCCCTCCACGCGCAGGCCGCTCAGGTCGAGGTTGAAGGAACTGAGGCCCTGCTCGGCGCGGGCCGTGATGACGGCCGTACCGTTCAACTGCCCGTCGGCGGGGTCGTAGTCGAGGTCCAGCGCGTAGTGCTCGACCTGGTAACCGCCGTTGCCCGCCTTGGGGAAGTACGGGTCGCGCAACCCGGCCGCCCCCGGCCTGCCGTGCACGGTGCCGCCCGTACACGCCGCGGTGAGGGCGAGCAGGGCGGCAGCGGCGGTGACGGACAGACGGGATCGAGCGCGTGGTTCCACGCGCTCGATCCTAAGCGGGCCGCCCTCGCCGTTACTTGCTGAGCGCGTCGACACCGGCCTTGGCGAACTTCTCGTCCAGCTCGCCGCTCGGGGCGCCGGCCACGCCGATGCCCGCGACCGGGGCGCCGTTCGCCTGCACCGGGGTGCCGCCGCCGAGGAAGAGGGTGCCGGGGATGTCCTTCAGGTTCGGGGCCTGGGCAAGGCGGCCCACGAGCACCGAGGTCGGGGCGTTCCAGGACACGGCGGTGAAGGCCTTGCGCTGCGCCGACTCGTAGGACTGCGGGCCCGCGCCGTCGCCTCGCAGGGTGACGATGGTGTTGCCGTTGCGGTCCACCACCGCGACCGTCACCTTCTGGTTCTCCTTCTCGGCGGCCTGGAGCGCGGCCTGGGCGGCGCGGGTGGCGGCGTCGACGGTGAGGTGGGTGGTCGTGGTGAAGTTCTGGTCCTTCACCTCGTCCTTCTTCGCGACGGCGGCCGGGGCGGCCTCGGCGGCGGGGGTGGCGCTGGCGCTGACGGCACCGAAGGTGCCGGCGGCCAGGGCGGCGGCGAGGGCGGTACCGGTGAGGACGCGGGTGCGGGTGTTCATCTCTGCTCCTGAGAACGATGACGGCATCGGGGCGTCCGGGCCGGTCGGGCCGGCTCGTCCACTGCTCCAAGCCTGGGCCCGAACCCCCCGCCGCCCCGTCCCCGTACCGGCTCGCCCCGGCCACCGCACCGGCTGACCCCGGTGTCATCCGATCGGCCGATGCGGTGCCCCGGGCGGGGCCTGTTCGATATCCCCTGCCCCTGCTCCTGCGGGCGGCTCGGCGGTGTCCGGGCTCGGCTGCGCCGGGCCCCCTGGGGCTCCGCCCCAGACCCCGCGCCTCAAACGCCGGCGGGGCTGGATTCGGCCCTGGCTTCGCGCCTGGCGGGGTGCGGTTCGGCTGCGCCGGAGCCTGGTCGGTGGGGTCGGTCCGCGGGGCCGCTCCGGGCTGTCTCCTCGGCTCGCGCACTGAGCCCGATCACGAAAGGTCAGGCCGGTTGCGCGCTCGTCCTGCGGGGACACCCCTGCGCGTCCCCACTCCCCTCCACCACGGCTACGCCTTCCGAAGCCCGGGCGTGGGGCGGGGTCGCGCAGGAGAGTCCCCGCAGGACGAGCGCGCAACCTGGGCCGGACTCTCGTAGCCGGGGCTAAGTGCGCGAGCCGAGGAGACGCTCCGGAGCGGCCCCGCCCCACACCCAAAGCCAAACCCAGCCCCGCCGGCGCTTGAGGCGCGGGGCCTGGGGCAGAGCCCCAGCAACGGCGCCGCACAGGCCAAGCCCCGCCAAGCCCCCCGCAGGGGACACGGCAGGATGGAAGTGTCCGCCCCCACCCCCCAGGAGCCCCCCGTGAGCCCCGCACCACCACGGCAGCGCGCCTCGGCCGATCCCGATACCCGGACCCTGGCCACCGTCATGCACGCCGCGTTCTTCCTGCTCCTCGGCGCATCGGTGGCCCGCTTCCTCCTCCGCCACCCCGGCGAACCCCGCACCCCCTGGGTCCTCGCCCTCAGCATCACCCTGGCCCTGCTGTACGTCCTCGGCCCGGCCGTCGGCGCCTCCCGCCAGCCCGGCGCAACCCCCCACCCCGGCACCGCCAAGCCCCCCGGCCGAGCAACGGCGCAGCCGACCCGCCGAGCAACGGCGCAGCCGACCCGGCAGCCGACCCGCCGCCTCCTCTGGCTCGGCCTCGTCGTGGCCACCTGGGTGGTCCTCGTCGTCCTCGCCCCGAGCTTCGCCTGGTGCGCCGTACCGCTCTTCTTCACCGCCCTGCGCACGCTCCCGCCCCGCGCCGCGATCGTCCTCGTCGCCCTGCTCACCGTCTTCGTCGTGATCGCCCAGCTCCAGCTCGCCACCGCCTTCGACCCCAACCTCCTCCTGGCCCCGCCGGCCGTCGCCGCCCTCGCCACCGCCGTCTTCGTCCACATGGAGCGCCAGGCACAGGCCCAGCGCGCGCTGATCGACGACCTGATCCGCACCCGCAGGGAACTGGCCGCCACCGAACGCCGCGAAGGCACCCTCGCCGAACGGCAGCGGCTGTCCATGGAGATCCACGACACCCTCGCGCAGAACCTGTCCAGCCAGCAGATGCTGCTCCAGGCCGCGGACCGGACCTGGGACACCGACCCCGGCACCGCCCGCGCGCACGTCCGTACCGCCACCGGCATCGCCGCCCGCGGCCTCGCCGAGGCACGCCGGCTCGTCCACGACCTGGCCCCCGCCGAACTCGCCGACGGTGCCGGCCTCGCCGAGGCCCTGCGCGCCCTGGACGCGGGCCCGGACATCGAGGTCCGCTTCCACCTCGAAGGCACTCCGGCCCCGCTCCCCGACCGCGTGCAGTCGGCCCTGCTGCGCATAGCCCAGGGCGCGCTGGCGAACGTACGCGAGCACTCCGGAGCCCGTACCGCCGCGCTCACCCTGAGCTTCCTGGGCGACCAGGTCGTCCTGGACGTCGCCGACGACGGCCACGGCTTCGCCAAACCCCGCACCGCCGCCGCCACGGAACGCGGCCACGGCCTCCCGGCGATGCGCGCCCGCGTCCGCCAGCTGGGCGGCACCCTGACGATCGAATCCACGCCGGGCGAGGGCACCGTCCTCTCCGCGGCCATTCCCCTGGAGCCGGCCCCATGACGACGATCCTCCTCTGCGACGACCACGTGGTGGTCCGGGCGGGCCTGCTGGCCCTCCTCGGCAGCGAGCCCGACATCGAGGTGCTCGGCGAGGCGGGCAGCGGCGAGGAGGCCGTCGCCCTGGCCGCCAAACTCCGGCCCGACGTGGTCCTGATGGACCTCCAGCTGGGCGAGGGCATCGACGGCGTCGAGGCCACCCGCCGCATCACGGCCGTGCCCCAGCCCCCGCACGTCCTGGTCCTCACCACGTACGACACGGACGCGGACATCACCCGGGCGATCGGCGCGGGCGCTACGGGCTACCTCCTCAAGGCCGAGCGCCCGGAAGAGCTGTTCGCCGCGATCCACTCGGCGGCCGAGGGCCGCACCACCCTGTCCCCGCCGGTGGCCAGCCGCGTGATGGCCCACATGCGCGGCGCCCGCCCCACCCTCACCGACCGCGAGCTCGACATCCTCGGCCAGCTGGCCCGCGGCCTCGGCAACCGCGACATCGCCCGCGCACTGTTCATCAGCGAGGCCACGGTCAAGACCCACCTGGGCCGCATCTACGACAAGCTCGGCGTCGACACCCGCGCGGGCGCCGTCTCGGTGGCCAAGGAACAACGCCTTCTGCCCTGACCTCCGCCGCGGCGCTTGCAGCCGCTGCCGCCGCCGGAGTACCCCGTTGGCGGTCAGCCTGCTGGCCGAGGACAAACTGACATGCCGTCATCCGGCGTCCTACGCTTCACTGCGCGGTCCCCCACGCCGCGCACCTCCCCGGCAGGCCGGGGCGGCGCACCGCTGTCGCGACCCCCACGAGCCGCCCGACAGCGCACCAGACCCGTCGGCGAGGACTCCTTCCGACGGCGGGCCTGCCCCCGACGTCCGGCCGGAAGGTCTGTCCCCCCATGCCCCCACTCACCCCGTACGCGCCCCCGCCCCCCACACCGCGCCGCACACCGCGCCCCCACCGCTTCCGCTGGGCGTACCGGCTCGCCGCCGCCTGCCTCCTCAGCCTGGCCAGCCTGCCCGTGACCGCCACCGCCCCGGCCCGCGCCGCGGCCGCCGTCGGGGACATCACCGAGTTCCCGGTCCCCACCCTCGGCAGCTCCCCCGGCGACATCACCGCCGGCCCCGACGGCAACCTGTGGTTCACCGAGGCGGGCATCGGCAAGATCGGCCGGATGACTCCCGCCGGGGAGCTCCTCGCCGAGTACGACCTGCGCCCCGGACAGCCCATCAGCCCGATCGGCATCACCGCCGGGCCCGACGGAAACCTGTGGTTCACCGCCCCCGGCCTCATCGGGAAGATCACCACCGCGGGCGCCGTCACCACGTACTCCGTGCCCGCGTCGAGCGGCAGCCCGTTCGCCATCACCACCGGACCCGACGGGAACCTCTGGTTCACCACCGACCCCGGCGACCGGATCGGGAAGATCACCACCTCGGGCGCCATCACCGACTACCCGCTCCCCAACGCCAACAGCGCCCCGGAGAGCATCACCACGGGCCCCGACGGGAACCTCTGGTTCACCGAGATCTTCGGCAACCGGATCGGAAGGATCACCACCACCGGGACCATCACCGAGTACCCCCTCCCGCAGGCCGACAGCGGCCCGGACATCATCACCGCCGGCCCCGACGGCAAACTGTGGTTCACCGAGCTCTTCGGCAACCGGATCGGGAAGATCAGCACCACCGGTGACATCGCCGAATACCCCGTCCCCGACGCCGGCCCGGACGGAATCGCCGCGGGCCCCGACGGGAACCTCTGGTTCACGGCGCAGCTCACCAGCCGGATCGGGCGGATCACCACCGACGGAACCGTCACGCAGTACCCGCTGCCCACCCAGGAGAGCTACCCGACCCGCATCACCGCGGGCCCGGACGGCAACATGTGGTTCACCGAGATCGTCGGCGACCGCGTCGGGCGGGTGAAGGTCGAAGCCGGCCGGCCCAGGGCCGACCTGGCGGTCACGCTGGACGCACCGGCCACCGCGCCCGGCGGCACCGAGTACGGCTACACGGTCACCGTCACCAACAACGGCCCCTTCAGCGCCGCCGACACGGCCGTCACCCTGACCCTCCCCCGCGGCGTGCCCGTCACGGGCACCTCCCCGGGCACCGCCCAGCGGACTCCCACCCCGGTGACCTGGCGCATCGAAGCCCTGGGCGCCGGCCGGCAGCGGGTCTTCCACGTCACCGTACGAGCCCCCCGCCGGGGCACCGTCACCGCGACGGCCCACGCCACCTCCCCCACCCCCGACCCCCGCAGATCGAACAACACCACCAGGGCAACCACCCGAATCACCCCCAGCTGACCTCCCCGGCCCGAACCCCGGCCCGGCACCAACCCCCAGCTGCAGCCAGATCCAGCCCCGCCGGCGTTTTGAGGCGCGGGGTCCGGGGCGGAGCCCCAGCGGCGGCCAGATCCAGCCCCGCCGGCGTTTGAGGCGCGGGGTCCGGGGCGGAGCCCCAGCGGCGGCCGCAGGCCGCGTCACCCAGCCGCGCCGGGCCAGGCCGCCCCGAACGGGCCACCCGCCGAAACGGGGCAGGGCACCGACCCCCGGCCGGGGGCGCGGCCAGGGGCCACCGCCCCGGGGCCGCGCCCCGGGCCGCGGCCCCTGGGGAGGTCGGTCGGGCCCGCCGCCAGGCGCCGGGCGGCCGTGTCACCCCCCGCCCGGCCGTGACACCATCGGGTACGTGCTCGACATCGGCTATTCCCTCTCCCGGCGCTTCCCCGACCCCCCGCAGACCGACTACCGCTCGGCGGACGTCCACACCCTGCGGCACGACCTGTTCTGCGGGGACGTGTACCTCGCCGACACCAACGCGGACCGGGAAGTGTCCACAGCCTGGGGATGGGTGCCCGTACTGGACTTCGCCTGGGCCCTGTGCGACATCGTCGAGCAGCTCGACCAGGACCCCCGCGGCAGCCGCTCCTCCAACCGCCAGTACGCCGAACTCGACTTCACCGAGTCCACGGACCGGATGCTCTTCGAGCGCCGCTTCGGCTGGGTCGACGTGGAGGCCGACTGGATGCCGGCCGAGGAGGACCCGCTGACCTTCAGCCACCGCCTGCTGCGCCGCGAGGCCCGCGACTTCCTGCACGACCTGATCGCGGACCTGATCGACATGCACGACGGCCTGGCGGACAACCCCGCCATCTGGATGCTCCAGTCCCGCTTCCCCCGCGTCCCCGCGTAGCTCCGACGGGCCGGCCGGGGACGGGACACCGCCCCAGGCAACCCATGAGCCCCAGCTACGGCCACCGCTCCCGCTACGCCACCACCCGTACCCCCAGCTGCGCCGCCAGCGCCGGAGCCAGGTCGAACAGCTGCGCCGGGCTGATCACCGCTCCGGCCAGCGCGTCCACCCCGCGGGCGATCCCCAGCTCGGCGGCGGCCCGTAGGTCCACGTCCGTCATCCGCACCCCGCTGAAGTCCGCCCCGCGCAGCGCGCAGTCCCGGAACTCCACCCGTTCCAGCACCGCGCCCCCGAAGTCCGGCTCCACCAGCACGCACGCCTCGAAGACCACGTCCCGCAGCCGTGCCTTCCGCAGGTTCAGGTAGTCGATCTTCCCGCCGCGGACCACCACCCGTTCCAGCACCGCTCCGTGCAGCTGTACGCCGCCCAGCCGGGCGTCCACCAGCTCCACGTCCCGCAGCGAGGCCCCGGACAGGTCCGTCCCCACCCCGCGGACCCCTTCCAGCACGGAGTCCAGGAACCGCGCCTTCGCCAGCCCCGTCTCGTCCAGCGCGCACCGCCGCACCGCGCAGTCCATGAACCGGGCCCCGACCCCCTCCTGTCCCGCCCAGTCCAGGTCCGCGAACTCCAGCCCGTCGTAGTCCCCGTCCGGCTCCAGCTCGCCACCCGACCACGCCGCCAGCTCCGGAAGCCGTACCTCCGGCCGCCGCGCCGCCTTCACCGTGTCCCGCTGCTGCCCTTTTCGCACGATCGCCATCGCCCCATCGTGACCCACCCCACTGACAATGCGGGCCCTTGACCTCAACCGCACTTCAGGCCGGAGGCTGCCCGCATGGACACCACGAACGCCACCCACGCCACGATGAACGCCGTCCGCCTGCACGCCTTCGGCCCCGCCGAGAGCCTCACCTACGAGGCCGCCCCCACCCCCGCCCCGGCCCCCGGCCAGGTCCGCATCGCCGTGGCCGCCGCCGGCGTGCACCTGCTCGACACCAGCCTCCGCGAGGGCGTCCAGGGCCCCTCCCCCGCCCTCCCCGAGCTCCCGACCATCCCCGGCCGGGAGGTCGCCGGCACCGTCGACGCCCTCGGCCCCGGCACCGACCCCGCCTGGCTGGGCCGCCAGGTCGTCGTCCACCTCGGCTTCGTCCCCGGCGGCTACGCCGAGTACGCCGTAGCCGACGCCGACCGCCTGCACGCCCTGCCGCCGGGGCTCGACCCCGCCGAGGCCGTCGCCATGATCGGCACCGGCCGCACCACCCTGGGGATCCTCCAGTTCGCCGACCTCGGGCCGGGCTCCGTCGCCCTCGTCCCAGCCGCCGCGGGAGGCATCGGCACCCTGCTCGTCCAGTACGCCAAGAACGCCGGCGCCACCGTCGTCGCCCTCGCCGGCGGCCCCGCCAAAACCGCCCTCGCGGCCGCGAACGGCGCCGACCTCGCCCTCGACTACACCGCCCCCGGCTGGCCCGAAACCGTACGTGCCCGCTACCCCGGCGGCGCCACCGTCCTCTTCGACTCCGTCGGCGGCGCCACCGCCCGCGCCTGCCTCGACCTGCTCGCCCCCGGGGCCCTGCACCTGGTCTTCGGCTGGTCCGGCGGCCCCCTGACCCTCACCGACACCGAACGCGCCGCCCTCACGGCCCGCGGGATCACCACGCAGCCCGTCCTCGGCCCGGCCATGCTCCAGCGCGTCGGCACCCCCGACCCCCTGCGCACCCTGGAGACCCGCGCCCTCGCCGAAGCCGCCACGGGCCGCCTGCGCCCGGCCCTGACCCGCTACCCCCTGGCCGAGGCCGCCACCGCCCACCAAGCCCTGGAATCCCGCGCCACCACGGGCAAGGTCATCCTGGAACCCGTCCCCCGCCCGACCTGACCCCCACCCTCACCGCAACCCGCCCGCCAGCTCACGCAGCGCGCCGTCCGTCCCGAGAATCATTGCGAATCACGCAGGACAGGGATGCCGTACCCGCCCCATCCTGGTCGGGACTTGTCCGCTGGTGGGAGGGGAACGGCAATGGCACGGCGACTCCGGTTCATCGGTACCAACTCCGGCAACGACGGATGCCCGACCCTGTACGAGGACCTGGACACCGGGGAGGTCCTGGTCCAGGGCGACGCGGTGACCGACCCCCACGACGTGGCGCAGTTGCGGAACGTCAAGGATGGGGAGGGGTTCGTGGTCGTCCCGCGCGTGCTCCTGGCCGACTTCGCGCCCCGGGATGCGGAAAGGACGCCCGTGCTGATCGGCTTCGAGGAGTTCGCCGGGATGTTCCGGACCTTCGCGCACACGGCCTGGCGCCTGGAGACCCGGCGCCGCTACCAGTCCGACGAGGAGACCGAGACCTACCAGCGGTTCGTCCGGGGCGAGGACGCCGGCTGGGACCTGAACGACCCCTGGTGCGTGTCCCGGCGTGAACAGTCCGCCCTGGGCAAGCGCTTCGAGCGGGTACGGATCGCCGACAACCCGCCCACCCCCGGTCAGCGCTACCTGCTCGACAACGCCCGCCGCAACAGCGCAGTCGGCGAGGACATCCGCAACCTGTGGCGCTCCGACGCCGAGCGGCTCCAACTCCCCGACGACGACTTCTGGCTCTTCGACTCCCGGGTGATCGCCCGGCTCCACTTCGATGACGACGACCGGATGACCGGCGTCGAACTCGTCACGGACCCCGTCGAAGTCGCCCGCGCCTGCCAGGTACGGGACGCCGCATGGCACCACGCCGTTCCGTACGAGACGTTCGCGGAACAGGTGCCGTCCGCCGAGTGAGCACCGACTTCCAACAGGCAAGGGTTGCCCTCGGTGCGCGGCTGCGCGAGCTGCGCACCGATCGGCGGCTCACGGGCCGCCAGTTGGCGGCCCTGCTCGGCTGGCCCCAGTCCAAGGTCAGCAAGCTGGAGACTGGTCGCCAGACCGCAACGACGGACGATCTGCTGGCATGGGCGGACGGCACCGGCCACCCGGAGGCAGCAGAGGAGCTGATCACCAGGCTCCGGAGCCTGGAATCCCGCTCCCGCGCCTGGCGCAGACAGCTCGCAGCCGGCCACAAGCCGGTCCAGGACACGCTGACGGCCGAGTACGAGCGCACGAGAACGTTCCACGTCTGGCAGGGCTCCACCGTCGTGGGAATGCTCCAGACCGCCGAGTACGCCCGCCACGTCTTCACCCGCTACGCCGACCTCCACCAGTCCGTCCGGGACACCGAAGAAGCCGTACGCGCCCGCGTGAAGCGCCAGGAAATGCTGTACGAGCCGGGACGCACGTTCCACATCGTGATGTGGGAAGCCGCCCTCCGGGCTCTCGTATGCCCTCCTCCCGTGCTGGCCGCCCAGCTCGACCGCCTGGCGGGCGTCCTCGGACTGGACACCGTCTCCCTCGGCATCGTCCCGTTCGGCGCCTCCCTGAAGATCCCCCCGGCCAACGGTTTCTGGCTGTACGACGACCGCCTGGTGATCGCGGAGGACTGGCACGCGGAACTCTGGCTGGACGACGCGGACAGCGTCGGCGTCTACCGGAAGGTCTGGCAGGCACTCTCCGATTCCGCGGTCTACGGCGCCGACGCCCACCGCGTGATCGCCCGCGCCCGGCGGGCTCTCGACGCTCCCTGAGAATCGGCCAGAAGATCACGGACCGGCCCAAGAATCCCCGCGAATCAGCCCCCACAACGCCGGACACCCAGCTCTAGCGTCCCTCTCATCGCACCCCTCATCCATCACGAGAAGGAGCACACTCATGGGCGGACAGCACGGCGGCGGCACGGGCTCGGGCCAGGGAGGAAGCCAGCAGGACGACGGCCAGTCGGGCGCCGGGCACGGCGGAGGCGGCTCGGAGGGTCAGGACTCCGGGCACAGCGACACGAAGGGCAGCGGCACCAAGTGACCGAACGCGCCACGACGGAGGCCGGCCCCCAGGGGTTGGCCTCCCGGCTCATGGACTCCGGGGCCATGACCTCCGACTGGCTCCCCGCCTACCAGGCGGTGCCCCGGGAGTCGTTCGTCCCGGACGTGATCTGGCCCGGGGTCGGCCCGGCCGACGGCGGACCGGTGGCGAGCATCGACCGCCAGGCCGACCCGCAGGCATGGTTCCGTGCGGTCTACTCGGATACCTCCCTGACCACCCAGTGGGACGACGGGAACCACGCGGGACCCGGCCGTGGCAAGGTCCCGACATGCAGCAACTCCCAGCCCTCCATGGTGTTCTCCATGCTGGCGGCCCTGGGCCTCCAGCCGGACTCCAAGGTCCTGGAGGTGGGGACCGGTACGGGCTGGTGCGCGGCTCTGCTGTCCGAACGGATCGGCTCGGAGAACGTGGTCACAGTCGAATTCGACCCGGAGAGTGCGGCCACCGCCCACGCACGGCTGGACGCCACGGGTTACAACCCGGCGGCCGTGGTCGGAGACGGCTCCCAGGGCTGGCCGTCGTGCGCTCCATATGACCGGGTGCTGGTCACGGCCTCCCTCCGGGAGATCCCAGCGGAGATCATCCGGCAGACACAGCCCGGAGGGATCATCGTCTCCCCCTACGCCACGGAGTACGGCGGGGAGGCCGTCGTCCAGCTCACCGTCCAGGAGGACGGGAGCGCCACCGGGCCGTTCGTCAGCTCCTCCGCCTTCATGCGCCTCCGGCAGCAACGCGCCTACCGGACGCACGTGAAGGAGTACCTGGGCGGGAAGCCCTGGCCCGCCGATGGTCGCCTGACGGTCACTTCCCTGTGCCCGGAGGACGTGGCCGCCTGGCTCCCCATGTTCGCCATCGGGCTCCAGACGCACGGAATGTTCCCCTACCCGGAGCGATACGACGGCGGGAGCTACACGCTCTGGCTCCGGGACACCAAGGTCACCTCCTGGGCGTCGATCGACTTCGTTCCCGGCGCGGAGGAGTTCGAGGTCTACCAGTCCGGGCCCCGGGAGCTGTGGGGCGAGCTGAGGGCCGCGTACGCCTGGTGGAACGGCCAGGGCCGTCCCGGATTCGAGCGGTTCGGCCTCACCGTGCGCCCCGACGGCACCACCTGGTCCTGGCTCGACTCCCCGGAGCACCCGGTCCCCGCCGTCGGATAGGCGTACACCGCACCCGCCCGGCGCCGGTCCGCGGCCCCGGGCGGGCCCAGCGGCTACTCCGCCCCCGCCAGCTCACGCAGCGCGCCGTCCGTCAGGCGGTTCACCGTCCACTCGTCCATCGGCACCGCCCCGACCGACCGGTAGAAGTCGATGGCGGGGGTGTTCCAGTCGAGGACCGACCACTCCAGCCGCTCGTACCCGCGCTCCACGCAGGTCCGCGCCAGCTCCGCCAGCAGGGCCTTGCCGTACCCGCCGCCACGCACGCCCGGGCGTACGTACAGGTCCTCCAAGTAGATGCCGTGCACCCCGCGCCACGTCGAGAAGCTCAGGAACCAGAGGGAGAAGCCGACGACCTCGCCCTCCTCCGTCTCCGCGATGTGCGAGTACGCCGCCGGCCGCTCCCCGAACAGCGCCTCGCGCAGCTGTTCTTCGGTGGCGCGGACCTCGTGCAGCGACTTCTCGTAGTCCGCGAGTTCGCGGATCATGGCGTGCAGTGCGGGGACGTCGGTGACGCGAGCGCTACGGATCATCCCCGCAGCCTAGGTCGTGCCACCCGCCCACCGCCCGGCCCCGCCACCCCAGCCCGCTCACCGCCCGCCGCCGGCCCGGCCCCGCCGCCCCGGCCCGCTCACCGCCCGCCCGCCGCCCGCTCACCGCCCCAGCAGCAGCTCCGCCACCACCAGTTGTTCCTCCTGCATCTCGTCCTCCCCGTCCTCCACGTCCCACAGACAGTTCTGCAGCACCCGCGCCAGCGTCCACGCCCGCGCCCGCTCGCGGTCCAGCCCCAGCACCTCCGTCAGCAGGTCGAACCGCCACCGCACCTCGTCCGCACGGAAGTTGTTGTTGATCGCCGGCAGCAGGTCGAAGCCCGGGTCCCCCGCCAGCGGCTTCGGGTCGATCGCCAGCCACGCCTCCCGGGCGCCCGCGAGCACGTTGTCGTAGTGCAGGTCCCAGTGCAGCAGCCGGTCCCCCGGCTCCGCCGCGACCTCCGCCACCGCCGCCGCGCAGTCCCGCAGCAGCGCCCGCGCCCGTTCGTCCGCCAGCCGCCCCAGCGCGTCCGGTACGCCGTCCAGCATCCCCTCGGCCACGTCCCCGAGCCCCCGCAGCCCGGCCGGCGCCCGTACCGCCGTCAGCCGCGCCAGCAACTCCGCGACCACCTGCACCGCGCGCCGCGAATCCCGCTCCGCCAGCCACGACAGGTGCCGGCCCTCGTCGAGCCGCTCCAGCAACAGCGTGCCCGTGCCCTCGTCGTGCTCCAGCAGCCGTACGGAGCCCCGCCCGGCCCAGGCCCGCAGCGCGACCGGCTCCCCCGCGCTCTCCTCGTCCAGCAGCTGCAACTTCAGCGCGGCCGCGCTCCCGTCGACCCGCTCCACCGGCAGCACCAGGGCCGTCACCCCGTGCATCCCGGGCCCGGTTCGCCGTAGCCCCCACCGCTCCAGGAACTCCGCCGCGCGCCCGGGCAGCGCCGCGATGAACTCCCGCCCGGCGTCGCCGTTGTACCTGATCTGCGCCAGGACCAGCCCGTCCGGAATGTCGACCATGCCCCGAGCCTAGGCCGTCACTTCCGGATCCTGCCGGGCCCGCGCTGCCCGGCAGGATCCCAACGACACCCCGGGACCGCGTCACCGGACCCGCTCAGCCGATCCCCACGCCCTTCAACGTCCCCGCGAAAGCCGCCGCGTCGAACATCGACCGGTCCTTGGCCCCCACCGCCCGCCCGTCCACCAGCACCACCGGGGTCCCCTGCGCCCCCGTGGCCTCGAAAGCCCGCTCCGCCTCACCGACCCACCCCTGGTACGTCATGTCCGCGACGGCCCCGTCGAACCGCGCCCCGCGCAGCCCCGGCACCTGGTCCGCGATCTTCAGCAGCAGCCCGTCCGTGAACTTCCCCTTCGGCTGGCTGGCGAAGACCGCCGCCTGGTACTCGGCGAACTTCCCCTCGTCCACCGACGCCCGCAGCGCGTTCACCGCCTTGACCGAACCGCTCGCCCCGCCCTGGTCCAGGAAGGACGCCAGCAGGTACTCGACCTTCACCCGGCCCTCCGCCGCCAGCCCGAGCAGCGCCCCGCCCCCGGCCTCCTCGAACTTCGCGCAGTAGCCGCACCGCGGATCCACCAGCACCTGAACGGTGCGCGGCGCCTCCGGACGGCCCACGACTACCTTCGCCCCCTCCACTCTGGCGGGCAGCTTCGCCAGTACGTCCGCGATCGGGCTGGTCCGCACCACGGCAGCGGACGCGGCCGCCTCCGGACCGCCCCCGGACCCGCCCCCGCAGCCGGCGACGGCCCCGCCCAGCAACGCCACAGCCGCCGCGACCCCGACCGCCACGACGCCGCGCCGCGCGCGCCCTGCCCCACGTACGCCCACCATGAAACGAACCTCTCACCCCAAAACCAGACAAAACCCTCGCCACCCTACGGCCCCCACCACCCCTCCCACATCAGCCATCCGGCCACCCGTCCCGCCCCGAGGCGCGACAACCCGTCCCTGGACACCCCTCTCGCGCGCCGTGTACCAACTCCCCCATGACGATCAACGGCGGCATCTCCTTCTGGTACGCGACGGACCGCACCGCCCCCGCCACCCCACCCCGCGCCCCCCTCACCAGCGACGCCACGGCCGACGTCGTCATCGTCGGCGGCGGCTACACCGGCCTGTGGACGGCGTACTACCTCAAGTCGTCCGCCCCCGACCTGCGCGTCACCGTCCTGGAGCAGAAGTTCTGCGGCTACGGGGCCTCCGGCCGCAACGGCGGCTGGCTCTACAACGGCATCGCCGGCCGCGACCGCTACGCCGCCCTCCACGGCCACGAGGCCGCACGGCGCCTCCAACTGGCCATGAACGACACCGTCACCGAGGTCATCGACGCCGCCGCCAAGGAGGGCATCGACGCCGACATCCACCGGGGCGGCGTCCTCGAAGTCGCCCGCAACCCCGCCCAGCTCACCCGCCTCAAGGCCTTCCACCGGGCCGAAGTCGCCTTCGGCGAGACCGACCGCGAGCTGTACGACGCCACCGCAGCCGGCGAGCGCATCGGCGTCGCCGACGCGGTCGGCGCGAGCTGGAGCCCGCACGGCGCCCGCATCCACCCCCTCAAACTCCTCAAGGGCCTGGCCGCCGCCGCCGAACGCCTCGGCGTCGTCATCCACGAGTCCACGCCCGTCACCGAGATCGCCCCGCGCAAGGCCGTCACCCCCTACGGCACCGTCCGCGCCCCCCACGTCCTGCGCTGCACCGAGGGCTTCACGGCCTCCCTCAAGGGCCAGAAGCGCTCCTGGCTCCCGATGAACTCCTCGATGATCGCGACGGCCCCGCTCCCGCCGGAGACCTGGGACCGGCTGGGCTGGTCGGGCGGCGAGGTCCTCGGGGACATGGCGCACGCCTACATGTACGCCCAGCGCACCGCCGACGACCGCATCGCGATCGGCGGCCGCGGGATCCCGTACCGCTTCGGCTCGCGCACCGACAACGACGGCCGCACCCAGCCCGCCACGATCGAGGCCCTCACCGACCTCCTCACCTCGTTCTTCCCGGTCCTCACCGGCACGGAGATCACCCACGCCTGGTCGGGCGTCCTCGGCGTCCCCCGCGACTGGTGCGCGACGGTCACCCTCGACCGCGCCACGGGCCTGGGCTGGGCCGGCGGCTACGTCGGCTCGGGCGTCGCCACCGCCAACCTCGCCGCCCGCACCCTGCGCGACCTGGTCCTGGGGAACTCCACCGACCTGACCACCCTCCCCTGGGTGAACCACCGCGTCCGCCGCTGGGAGCCGGAACCCTTCCGCTGGCTCGGCGTCCAGGCCCTCTACACCGCCTACCGCGCGGCCGACCGCCACGAAACGGCCACCCACACCCCGACGACAACCCCCCTGGCCCGCCTGGCGGACCGCATCTCGGGCCGCCACTGACCAAACGCCGGAAGGCCCCGGGTGATCACCCGGGGCCTTCCGTTTTTGTACGAATCCCCTCGGTCAGCAAGCCTCTGACCTGGGATGGAGCCGCCTGTCGGAATCGAACCGACGACCTTCGGATTACAAAGCCGGAGCTCTACCAACTGAGCTAAGGCGGCACGAATCCACCCACAAACACACAGCGAGCGGAGCCGCCATCACTCTACACAGCGGCCGATTCCCCAAGCCATCACGTTTGAGGCCCACCCCGTAACCACCCACTCACACGTTCGTTGAACGGACTGGTGTGCCGTTCGGAAGATCAGATCGTGGGAGGGGGCGATGGCGGACCGGATATCGGGGGAGGAAGCCCAGCGCATCAAGCGCGAACACCTCGGCGTGGGCGACCGCACCAAACACCGGGGCCGGAAGGCGGCGCCACTAAAGGGCCTCGTCCCGGAGCCAGGCACGCAGCAGCGCGTCTACCGCTTCCGCTTCTACCCGACCGCCGACCAGGCGGCCCAGCTCCACGGGACCTTCGGCGCCTGCCGCTGGGTCTACAACGAGGGCCTCGCCCTCCGGGTGAAGGCATGGGAGGAGCACCGGGTCTCGCTGGGCTTCGCCGAGACCTGCCGGGCGCTGACCGGGTGGAAGCGGGTGCCGGAGACGGCGTGGCTGAAGGAGGCCTCGTCCACGGTCCTCCAGCAATCGCTGCGGCACCTCGACGCCGCGTTCAGCCGGTTCTTCAAGGGATCGGCGAAGTACCCCAAGCGGAAGTCGAAGCACCGCTCCCGCGACTCAGCGACGTACGTGCGCACGGGCTTCCGCTGGGTGGAGGACCCCGAGCGTCCGGGCACGGCCTCGGTCACGCTCGCCAAGCAGACGACCCCGCTGGACGTGCGCTGGTCGCGCGCGCTGCCGCCGGGGCAGTTGCCGGTCAAGCTGACGGTGACCCGGGACCGTGCCGGCCGGTTCTTCCTCTCCGTCCTGGTGGAGGAAGTGATCGCCCGGCTCCCCGAGGCCTTCATATCCGGCAGTCGGGAGCCGAAAGCGGTGGGGCTCGACCTCGGTCTCGCCACGCTGGTGACGATGGACGACGGGGAGAAGCTGCCGCATCCCCGGCTGCTGAAGAAGTACGAGAAGCAGCTGGCTTCCTTGCAGCGCAGGCTGCACCGGAAGAAGAAGGGTTCGAAGAACCGGGGGAAGGTGCGGGAGCGGATCGCCCGCCTGTACGCCTCGATCGGTGATGTCCGTCGTGATCTGCTGGACCAGTTCACGACCCGCCTCGTGCGCGAGAACCAAGTGCTCGTGGTGGAGGACCTGCCGATCGCCAACCTCCTCCGTGCGGCGACAGGAAAACACCGGAAGCGCAAGGCCGCCTTGAACCGGTCGATACGCGACGCCGCCTGGGGCGAACTGCTGCGCCAGCTCCGCTACAAGTGCGCGTGGTACGGGCGGACGCTGGTGATCGTGGACCGGTTCTTCCCGTCGACCCGGCGCTGCTCGGCGTGCCATACGAAGGGACCGAGGCTCGACGTCTCGATCCGCGAGTGGTCGTGCGCCGAGTGCGGTGCCGCGCACGACCGGGACGAGAACGCGGCGGTGAACCTCCGGGATGAGGGGATGCGGCTGTACTGGACGGTGGCCGCAACACTTCCGCCAGGGCGGGTGCCGCCGAGCGTGATCAAAGCTTCGGAGCTGGTGGATCTCGTACCGGCCGCGTAGCGAAGTGCAGTACGGACCGACGGGCCGTCGGCCGCAATGCCTGTGGAGCCTGTGTCAGACCGGTCGGGCGCGACCTTCAGGGTCACGCCCGACCGGCAACGGGCGTCGAAGCAGGAATCGAGGCCAAAAGTGTGGTGCTCTGCCGGGATCCCGTACGCGCGCTCATGTGGGGAAGAAGGCAGGCCGGGCCCACAATCGTTGCCCACGGGGTGCTGACACGGAGCGGATCGCCGGGTAGCGTCGGGCGGAGTCCGGTTGACTGGACTAGACCTTCCACTCGGATCGTCCGGCACGTTCCTGCCGGTAGAAGGGATTCATCACCATGGCTTCTGTCACTTTCGACAAGGCGACCCGGCTGTACCCCGGCGGCGACAAGCCCGCCGTCGACCAGCTGGAGCTGGAGATCGAGGACGGCGAGTTCCTCGTCCTCGTCGGCCCGTCCGGCTGCGGCAAGTCCACCTCGCTGCGCATGCTCGCCGGCCTGGAGGACGTCAACGGCGGCGCCATCCGCATCGGTGACCGCGACGTCACGCACCTGCCGCCCAAGGACCGGGACATCGCGATGGTGTTCCAGAACTACGCGCTCTACCCGCACATGTCCGTCGCCGACAACATGGGCTTCGCGCTCAAGATCGCCGGTGAGGACAAGGCCACCATCCGCCGCAAGGTGGAGGACGCGGCGAAGATGCTGGACCTGACCCAGTACCTCGACCGCAAGCCGAAGGCGCTCTCCGGCGGCCAGCGCCAGCGCGTCGCCATGGGCCGGGCCATCGTGCGCAAGCCGCAGGTGTTCCTCATGGACGAGCCGCTGTCGAACCTCGACGCCAAGCTCCGCGTCTCCACCCGTACGCAGATCGCGGCGCTCCAGCGCGACCTCGGCATCACCACCGTCTACGTCACCCACGACCAGGTCGAGGCCATGACCATGGGCGACCGGGTGGCGGTCCTCAAGGACGGTCTGCTCCAGCAGGTCGACACCCCGCGCAACATGTACGACCGCCCGGCCAACCTCTTCGTCGCCGGCTTCATCGGCTCCCCGGCCATGAACCTGGTCGAGGTCCCGATCACCGACGGCGGCGTGAAGTTCGGCGACAGCGTCGTCCCGGTGTCGCGCGAGGCGCTGTCCGCCGCGGCCGACGCGGGCGACCGCACCGTCACGGTCGGCGTCCGCCCCGAGCACTTCGACGTCAGCGACACGGGCGGCCTGACCATCACCGTGAACGTGGTCGAGGAGCTCGGCGCCGACGGGTACGTCTACGGCTCCACCCCGGCCGCCGAGGGCGGTCAGGACATCGTGGTCCGCGTCGGCGGCCGCCAGGTGCCCGAGAAGGGCTCGACCCTGCACGTGGTGCCGCGGGGCGGCGAGATCCACGTGTTCTCGACCTCCTCCGGTGAGCGGCTCTCCAACTAGGAGCACCGCCACAAGCGTTCGAAGGGGCGTCCCGCCAAGGGGCGCCCCTTTCCCATGCGTTGAGGGATGAGGGCGTGACGGAGCCCGCCGGAAAGTTGGCCGCGAGGACCCGTCGGAGAGCCGCGCGGCAGACCGCGCGGAGAGTCGGCGGAGATCCGCGGAGACCCGGAAGGAACCCTGGCAGAGCGGGCATTCAGCCCTGTCCGTCAACCCTTAATTCGAAAAGCCACGTCGAACCATCCCCCGACCGAGTGACTAAATGTCGCCAAATCTTCACCGAGCGCTACTCTCGCCCTCGTGACCCACACTGCCCGCCGTATCGGCCGTTCCCTCGCCATGGTCCTGCCCGTCGTCCTGGTCCTGTCCGGGACCCTCGCGGTCACCATGGTCCCCTGGGCGGACACGTCCTCCTCCCAGATCCTGACCGCCTCCGCCGAGGAGGTCTCCGTCCCCGCGAAGCCGCGCGCCGCGCAGGAGCTGCTGCGCGACAAGCTCGTCGACGAGCTGCGCGCGGGCCAGGAGCCGGGTGACGTCCTCACCCACCTCCAGCAGGAGGTGAACAAGCGTCCCTCGCTCGCGGAGCACTGCATCGGGATCGCCCGGGCGCTGGGACGGGCCGCCGTGGAGGTGTACGGCCCGACGAAGGCCCAGTCCGTCGCGCGGCCCGTGTGCGACACCTCGTACGCGTCCGGCGTCGCCTCCATGGGCTGAGGCCCGCCGCGTCCCTACGCTGGCGGTCATGACCGACGCGCCTCCCGCACCCCGATCCACCGATCCCGCAGCCGCGTTCCCCGCCGCCCCCACCCAGGCAGTCGTCCTGGCGGGCGGCCAGGGTTCGCGGCTGCGGCCGTACACGGACGACCGCCCGAAGCCGATGGTGGAGATCCCGGGGACCGGGGTGCCGATCATCGGGCACCAGCTGGCCTGGCTGGCCGCCGAGGGGGTCACGCACGCCGTGGTCTCCTGCGGGCACCTCGCCGAGGTGCTCCAGGAGTGGCTGGGGCAGGCGCAGCTGCCGTTGCACGTGACGACCGTGGTGGAGGAGGAGCCCCTGGGGCGCGGCGGTGGCCTCAAGTACGCCGCGCGGCACCTCCCGTACCCCGAGCAGGCCTGGTTCGCGACGAACGGCGACATCTGGACCCGCTTCTCGCTCCGCGAGATGGCCGCCTTCCACGCCGAGCGCGGGGCGACGGCGACCCTCGCCCTGGCCCGGCCGCGGATCCCCTGGGGGGTGGTGGAGACCAACGAGTTCGGGCAGGTGCTGGACTTCATCGAGTCCCCGCCGTCGCCTTATCTGATCAACGCCGGCGTGTACGTCTTCGGTGCCGAATTCGCCGCGCTGCTGCCCGACTTGGGCGACCACGAGCGCACCACTTTCCCGCGGCTGGCCCGCGAACGCCGCCTGGCGGGCTTCCCGCTGCCCCAGGGGGCCTACTGGCGGGCGATCGACACCGCCAAGGACTTGACCGAGGCCGCAAGGGAGTTGGCGGCGCAGACGGCGTCCTGAGGCTTTTCCCAAGCGGGTTCGGCGCCCGTACGCACGTCCGGTACGGCACACGCAGCGGGGCACACCGCCCGGCACACGCGGCGGGGCCCGGCACGCTCGTGCGTGCCGGGCCCCGCCGCTTCGTCCGCCGCTTCGTCCGCCGGGGTTCAGCCGAGGAGGCCGCCGACCAGGCCGGGCTGCTTCGTGGGTGTGCTGCTCCCGCCCGATCCGCTGGTCCCCGAGGACGAGGACGGCGGCTTCTGCGGGGCGGACTGCCGGGGGGTGCTGCGCGGGGTCTGCTTGCCGGTGGTGCCACGGGTCGCGGTGGGCGACTCGGAGCCGGTCCCGGCGGTCTCCCGGGCGGGGCCGCCCGAGGCGCCGCGTCCGGACTTCGCGGCGGGCTCGGTCGGGGTTGCCGAGGGCTGCGCCGCCTTCGAGGGCTGCTGCGAGGGCTGCTGCTGCGGCTGGCGGGCCGGGGTCTGCGGCAGCGGTGCACCCGGCAGGTAGTTGGTCGGGGGCTGCCCCGGCCCGGGCACGGTGACCACGGTGGTGGAGCGGACGGCTCCGCCGAGGAGCGAGCCGATGAGCAGGGTCAGGCCGCACACGACGGTGGCCATGACGGCGCCGCGCCGCAGGACCCGCCGCCGCAGCCGCCAGACCTCGGAGCGCGGCCCGAGCGTGCGCCAGGCCTCGCCGGCGAGGCGTCCGTCGAGGGAGTACACCGGCGCGCCGGCGATGATCAGCGGGGACCAGGCGGCGAGGTAGATGATGTCGGGCGCGTCGTAGGCGGGGACGGTCTTCCAGCTCACCGTCATCAGCAGCGCGGCGGACAGCAGCGCCCCGAAGCAGGCGGCGAACCGCTGCCACAGGCCGAACACCGTCAGCACGCCCACGATGACCTGGAGGAACGCGACGCTGAGCCCGGCTCCGACCGGGTGCGCGAGCGCGAAGTCCCGCAGCGGCTCGGCGAGGGCCCAGGGGTGCAGGGTGTGCAGCCAGGTGACCATGGAGCCGCGTTCGCCGCCGTCGAAGTAGACGGGGTCGCACAGCTTGCCCATGCCGGCGTAGATGGAGATGAAGCCGAGGAAGACGCGCAGCGGGAGCAGCACGACGCCGAGGTTCATCCGGCGGCCGGGGTAGTAGGAGGCCTGTCCGCGCGCGTCTGGACCGCCGCGCCGGGCGTCCGCCCCGGGGTCCGGCGGCCCGTCCGGGTACCCGGAGGCGTACGGCAGGTCCCGTACGGAGGCCAGGGGCCGCGTCTCGTCCGGGTCGCCGTAGGTGCGCTGGCCGATGACGGTCGGCGTGGTGAGGGTGTTGTCGGCGAGGTCGTGGGCCAGGTCGATGCGCGGGATGACCTGGGTGGCGCCGCCGTCGTACCCGTCGCCGCCTCTCCCGGCCTCCCGTACGGCCTGGAGCAGTCCGCCCATGGCCGCGGCGTCACCTGCGTCCGACTTGCCGCTCCAGACGACGGGGGCCCGGCGGCGGGTGACCCCGGCCGCGGCGACCACGGCGCCGCCGAGCACGGGGGCTCTGCCGGGGGCGTTCGCGGGCTTGGAACGCGCGCTCGGGCTCGGTGCGAGCCGCACGCGGAAGCTGGCGTGGTTGACGATGACCTGTGCGGGATCGCACGGCACCTTGACCATGCTCAGCGCGGGCTGGTCGTCGAACCCTGACGTTCTGGTGTCCACACTCATCTAACCGAGTGATCAGTGTTTAGGACACTGCCTTGACATCAGGGATCTGTCCGAGACCCGTCAAGATCAAGTCACCCCGCCCGAAACGGACGGGGTGACACGCTCACGGGTCACGGACCGTAGGCCATTCGGCAGAGCTCAGGCGCTCTGGTGTTCAAACGCCCAGGCGCCCGGGCGCTCTGGTGCTCAGGTGCGCGGACGCTTGGCGCGGCTGCGGGCCGCCTCGTACAGCACGACGCCCGCGGCGACACCGGCGTTGAGCGACTCGGCGCCACCCGGCATCGGGATGCGGACGAGGTAGTCGCAGTTCTCGCCGACGAGCCGGCCCAGACCCTTGCCCTCGGAGCCGACCACGATGACGACCGGACCGCTGAGCGCCGCCAGGTCGTCGACGGTGTGCTGGCCCTCGGCCGCGAGGCCGACGACGGCGATGCCGGCCTTCTTGTACTCCTGAAGGGCGCGGGTCAGGTTGGTGACGCGGGAGACCGGGGTACGGGCGGCGGTGCCGGCCGAGGACTTCCACGCACCGGCGGTCATGCCGGCGGCGCGGCGCTCGGGGATGACCACGCCGTGGCCGCCGAAGGCGGAGACGGAGCGGACGATCGCACCGAGGTTGCGCGGGTCGGTGACCCCGTCGAGGGCGACGATCAGCGGGTCCTCGCCGTTGTCGTACGCGGCGGCGGTGAGGTCCTCCGGGTGCGCGTACTCGTACGGCGGGACCTGGAGGACCAGGCCCTGGTGGTTGAGCCCGTTGGTCATGCGGTCGAGCTCGGGGCGCGGGGCTTCCATCAGGTTGATGTTGCCGCGCTCGGCGGCGAGCTGGAGGGCCTCGCGGACGCGCTCGTCGTTGTCGATGAACTGCTGGACGTACAGGGTCGTGGCGGGGACGCCGTCGCGCAGCGCCTCGAAGACCGGGTTGCGGCCGACGACCATCTCGCTGGTGCCCTTGGGACCGCCGCGGCGCGGGGCCGGGCGGCGCTTGGCGGCCTGCCGGGCCATGGCGTTGCTGATGCGGTTCGCCTTGTGCTTCTTGCGGTCCTCGGCCTTGGGCGTGGGGCCCTTGCCTTCCAGGCCCTTGCGCCGCTGGCCACCGCTGCCGACCGTCGCGCCCTTCTTGTTGGACGTGCGACGGTTCCTGCGCTGGCTGTTCCCGGCCATGACTTCTACCTGTTTTCGTTGATGCTGCGGTATGTACGTATGAAGAGTGTGCCGCCCGGAGCGCCGGGCGGCACACCAAGCTCAGCTGGCCGGGCTCAGCGGGGGCCGAGCGTCCAGCGCGGGCCCGTCGGGCTGTCCTCGATGACCAGGCCGGACTGCTGGAGCTGGTCGCGGATGGCGTCGGCGGTGGCCCAGTCCTTGCGGGCCCGGGCGGACTCGCGCTGTTCCAGGACCAGGCGTACGAGGGTGTCGACGGCGCCGTGCAGGTCCTCGCCGCGGTCGGCCTCGCCCGCCCAGTGCGGGTCGAGCGGGTCCAGGCCGAGGACGCCGAGCATGGCCCGGACCTCGGACAGCCGCGCGATGGCCGCGTCCTTGTCGTCGGCTGCCAGGGCGCTGTTGCCCTGGCGGACCGTGGTGTGGACGATGGCGAGCGCCTGCGGGACGCCCAGGTCGTCGTCCATGGCCTCGGCGAAGGCGGGCGGGACCTCGGCGGCGGGCTCGACCGCGCCGCCGGCCTTCTCGATGACGCGCTGGCAGAAGCCCTCGATCCGCGCGAACGCCGACTCGGCCTCGCGCAGGGCCTCCTCGCTGTACTCGATCATGGACCGGTAGTGCGGGGTGCCGAGGTAGTAGCGCAGCACGATCGGGCGCCACTGCTTGACCATCTCGGAGACGAGGACCGAGTTGCCCAGCGACTTGGACATCTTCTCGCCGGACATGGTGACCCAGGCGTTGTGGACCCAGTACTTCGCGAACTCGTCGCCGAAGGCCTTGGCCTGGGCGATCTCGTTCTCGTGGTGCGGGAAGATCAGGTCCAGGCCGCCGCCGTGGATGTCGAAGGCCTCGCCGAGGTACTTGTGCGCCATGGCGGAGCACTCCAGGTGCCAGCCCGGGCGGCCGCGGCCCCACGGGGTCTCCCAGGAGGGCTCGCCGGGCTTGACGGACTTCCACATGGCGAAGTCGCGGGCGTCGCGCTTGCCGGTCTCGCCGGTGCTCTCCGGCTGGCGGATGTTGTCGAGTTCCTGGCGGGAGAGCGCGAGGTAGCCGGGGTACGACTTCACGTCGAAGTAGACGTTGCCCTCGGACTCGTAGGCGTGGCCGCGCTCGATGAGGCCGCGCATCATCTCGACCATCTCGGTGACGTGGCCGGTGGCGCGGGGCTCGTAGGTGGGCGGAAGGCAGCCGAGGGCGGCGTAACCGTCGTTGAAGGCACGCTCGTTCTCGTAGCCGATGGACCACCAGGGGCGGCGCTGCTCGGCGGACTTCGCGATGATCTTGTCGTCGATGTCCGTGACGTTGCGGATGAAGGTGACCTCGTAGCCCCGGTACTCGAACCAGCGGCGCATCATGTCGAAGTTGAGGCCCGACCTGATGTGCCCGATGTGCGGGGCGGCCTGCACCGTGGCGCCACAGAGGTAGATCGAGACACAGCCCGCTGTGAGCGGGGTGAAGTCGCGGATCTGCCGGGCGCTGGTGTCGTACAGGCGAATAGTCACGGCATCCAGGGTAGTGCGCCTGTAGCAGTGCCCCGCGACCCTTTAGGGACGCGGGGCGGCTTTGTTGCCGAAGCGGTGCCCCGCCAGGGGGTGTCCTGCCGGACTCAGGTCCCGCTCGTCCGGTACACCAGGGCCGTGGCGATGGCGGCGAGCCCCTCGGCGCGGCCGGTGAGGCCCAGGCCGTCGGTGGTGGTGCCGGACACGGACACGGGGGCGCCCGCCGCGGCCGCGAGCGCCTTCTGCGCCTCTTCGCGCCGCTTGCCGATCTTCGGCCGTACGCCGATCACCTGGATCGCGATGTTGCCGATCTCGAAGCCCTCGGCGCGGACGATGCGGGCGGCCTCCGCCAGGAGGGTGACCCCGGCGGCGCCGGACCACTCGGGGCGGGAGGTGCCGAAGTGCGCGCCGAGGTCTCCGACTCCGGCGGCGGAGAAGAGCGCGTCGCAGGCGGCGTGGGCGGCGACGTCGCCGTCGGAGTGCCCGGCGAGGCCGTCCTCGCCCTCCCACAGCAGGCCCGCGCACCACAGCTCACGGCCGGCCTCGAAGGCGTGCACGTCGGTGCCGATGCCGACGAGCGGGATCAGCGGGGCGTCGGGACTAGTACGCATCGGTGGCCCTCCTGCGGGCGAGTACGGCCTCGGCGAGGACCAGGTCGAGCGGGCGGGTGACCTTGAAGGCCTCTTCGTGGCCGGGGACGACCATGACGGTGATGCCGAGGCGTTCCACCATCCCGGCGTCGTCGGTGGCGCCCTCGCCGCCGAGGTCGATCTCCCGGTGCGCGCGCGCCAGGGTGGCGAGGTCGAAGCCCTGCGGGGTCTGCACGGCGCGCAGCCGGGCCCGCTCCGGGGTGGCCACGACCGGCTCGGGCTCGCCGGGCCTGCCGGGCTCGACCTCCTTGACGGTGTCGGCCAGGGGCAGGCCGGGGACCACGGCGGGGGCGCCCGCGCGGACGGCCTCGACGACGGCGTCCACGGTGTCCACGGGGACCAGCGGCCGGGCCGCGTCGTGGACGAGTACGGAGGTGATGCGTCCGGGAAGGGCGTCCAGGCCGGCGCGCACGGACTCCTGGCGGGTCTCCCCGCCGGGGACGACCAGGACCTCGGTGCGGTCGGGCAGCGCGTGCTCGTCGAGGAGCAGGCGTACGTCGGCGGCCTCGGCGGGCGGGGCGACGACGACCACGAAGGAGACCGCGCGCGAGCGGGCCATGGCGCGGACGGCGTGGACGAGCATGGGGATGCCGCCGAGGGACCTCAGGGCCTTGGGGGCGCCTGGGCCGAGGCGCACTCCGCGGCCGGCGGCCGGGATGACCGCGGCGGTGTGGTGGGGGTGCGGGGCGCCCTCGGGGCGCGATTCGTCATACATCGATGGCTCCGATAGCTCCGGGTTGCGCAGCCAGGTTTGTGGCTTCGGCCCACATGGGTATGGCCTGAAGCGTGCCGGGTGCGACGCCCTCGCCCCTTCCGTGACGACCGGTCGAGCAGGCTGCCCGGGCCCGGCACGCCAGTGAGGCAACACGCCAGTGAGGCAATGGCTTCAAGGGGTACGTTCGGGTGTGCGGGTGCAGACATGCCGCAGCGCCCGGCAACAGGTCTCTCGTGGAGGAGAGACCTCGTCAGCGGGCACCGCGGCACAACTGTGTAAACACTGTTTTCATGAACCCGTGTGATCACGTGTGATCAGCCGCGTTGAGGACAACGCGAATGAACGGTGATCGGGAACGGTGAAGAACGGGGCCTCGCGTCAGGACGCGAGCACCTCGTCGAGGAGGGCCTCGGCCTTGTCCTCGTTCGTGTTCTCGGCGAGCGCGAGCTCGCTCACCAGGATCTGGCGTGCCTTCGCGAGCATGCGCTTCTCGCCCGCGGACAGCCCGCGCTCGCGCTCACGACGCCACAGGTCACGCACCACTTCGGCGACCTTGATGACATCGCCAGAAGCGAGCTTCTCCAGATTTGCCTTGTAGCGCCGGGACCAGTTCGTCGGCTCTTCTGCGTACGGTGCGCGAAGCACCTCGAAGACCCGGTCCAGCCCGTCCTGGCCGACTACGTCGCGAACGCCGACGAACTCCGCATTGTCCGCAGGCACACGAACCGTCAGGTCGCCCTGGGCGACCTTGAGCACCAAGTAGGTCTTGTCCACGCCTTTGATCTGACGAGTCTCAATGGCCTCGATCAGCGCGGCCCCGTGATGGGGATAGACCACGGTGTCGCCAACCTTGAACGTCATGTGACAGGTACCCCTTCCGTGGCTATCCAGGGTAACACGAGAACTGACTGTTATGAATGGCGTTTTCGCAGGTCAGGGCATATCTCGGGGCTTGACAACAGCGACAGGAACGTGCTGCGGAGGGCTCCTGGAAGGGGGTAATCGCAGGTCGGGGGCGCTGTGCGGACCGGGCGAAAGGGCCACGCTACACCTGTCCGGCACACCCGCCAGCGTGACGTACGTCCCGTTTTGCCTGGTTCGTGGCCGGGAAACCGAACTACTCCGTTCGACTGGCGGGCGTCCGTACGGAGGGGTTCCGGCCCAATCCCTCAATTGATCACGGAGGGGCGCTCGGGGGAATCCCGGAATTGATCACCGGGCGGCCGTGCGCACGATATGCGAGCGCCACATGATCGGCGAGGGGAACGCCGGACCGGACCGCACACGGAATGCAAGATCGGGGGATGGGGCGAGGGCGGCCCGTGTGCTGCGGAGGGTCGGGTGCGGGGGCGGGGCGGCGGCTCGGTAACCTAAGCGCGCTGACACACCCTTAGAGCGGCTTTACCTCGGCCGTTCCGAGCGTCCACCTTCCCGTTCTGTACGTCCAAGGAGATGCCGCCGCCGTGAGCCGCAGCCTTCGACGCGGCGCCCTCGCCGCCACCGCCGTCGTGTTCTCGATCGCCTCGCTGGCCGCTTGTGGTGCGGGCACCAACGCGGAGACCCTCCAGATCAAGCCCGACAACGCCGCCGCCACCAAGGGCGACATCAAGATCCAGAACGCACTGGTCATCACCCAGGCCGAGAAGAAGAAGGGCCCCGCGGCAGTCTCGGCGACCCTGTTCAACGCCGGCGCCCAGCCGCAGACCCTTGACGCCATCACCCTCGGGGGTGGCAAGGCCAAGGTCGCGCTGAAGGCTGCCGAGGGCTCCGGCAAGGTCACCGTGCCGGCCGGCGGCTCCGTCGTGCTGGGCGGCGCGGGCAACGCCTCCGCCGTGGTCGAGGGCGCGGACGCCCTCGTGGACGGCGACGTGCAGCAGGTCGTCTTCCAGCTGAGCCGCACGGGCAAGGTCGAGCTGGACGCGTTCGTGGTCCCGGCCGAGGGCATGTACGCGGGCTACGGCCCGACCGTGGCCCCCGCCGCCGGCTCCACCCCGTCGGGCAGCCCCTCGGGCGCCCCGTCCGGTTCCCCGTCGGGCGCACCCTCGGGCGCGGCGTCGGGTTCGCCCTCCGGTGCGGCGTCGGGCAAGCCGTCCGGCAGCCCCTCGGGCAACGCGGGCGGCTCGCCGTCCGGCTCCGCCTCGCACGCCGCGGGCCACTGAGGCACGCCGCACCACGACGACGTACGGGAAGGGCCCCCGGCCGCTGCTGCGGCTGGGGGCCCTTCCCGCTGCCCGGGCCCGGGGGCGCGGTGACGGCTTCGATACGCTGCGCCGGCCTTCGGCGGCCGGCCGGCACGCCGTCGGCTTACGGCTCGAACTTGTAGCCGAGACCGCGGACCGTGACCAGGTAGCGCGGCGCGCCCGGGTCCGGCTCGATCTTGGCGCGCAGGCGCTTGACGTGGACGTCGAGGGTCTTGGTGTCACCGACGTAGTCGGCGCCCCAGACCCGGTCGATCAGCTGCATGCGGGTCAGCACCCGGCCCGCGTTGCGCAGCAGCATCTCAAGCAGGTCGAACTCCTTCAGCGGGAGGTCCACCTTGCCGCCCGCGACGGTGACCACGTGGCGGTCGACGTCCATCCGTACGGGACCCGCCTCCAGGGCCGCCGGGGTGACCTCCTCCGGCTCGCCGCGGCGGCGCAGGACCGCGCGAATGCGGGCGACCAGCTCCCGCGAGGAGAAGGGCTTGGTGACGTAGTCGTCGGCTCCTATCTCCAGCCCGACGACCTTGTCGATCTCGCTGTCCTTGGCGGTCACCATGATCACGGGAACGTTGGAGCGGCCGCGCAGCTGCCGGCAGACCTCCGTGCCGGGCAGGCCGGGGAGCATCAGGTCGAGGAGGACGAGGTCGGCGCCGTTGCGCTCGAACTCGTCGAGCCCGTCGGGCCCGGTCGCGGCGATCGCGACCTCGAAGCCTTCCTTGCGGAGCATGTAGGACAGGGCGTCGCTGAAGGATTCCTCATCCTCGACGACGAGCACTCGGGTCACGGAAGGACCTCCGGGGCAGGGATGGCTGGTGCTGTTTCTGGTTCAAGCAGGGGCTGGGTGGATTCGGTGGCCGTCGCCGGGGCCGGCGCGGCCGCTTCGGGAAGTCGCAGGGTGAACGTGGAACCCTGACCCTCCGAGCTCCAGACCGCCACCTCCCCGCCGTGCGAGGCCGCCACGTGCTTCACGATCGCGAGGCCGAGGCCCGTTCCTCCCGTGGCACGGGAGCGGGCCGGGTCCACGCGGTAGAAGCGCTCGAAGATGCGCTCGCGGTCCTTTTCCGGGATGCCGATGCCCTGGTCGGTCACGGCTATCTCGATCAAGTCTCCCCCAGGTGCCGCCACCCTGCGTCCGGCGATGCCGACGCGGGTGCGGGCGGGGCTGTAGTTGACGGCGTTCTCGACCAGGTTTCCGAGGGCGGCCGCGAGCTGTCCGCGGTTGCCCCAGACGCGCAGGTCAGCGGTGCCGCCCGCGGCCATGGTGATCTGTTTCGAGGAGGCCGTGTGGCGGCAGCGGTCGATGGCCTCGGCCACCAGCGTGTCCACGCGGACGGGCTCGGCGTCCTCCAGCGGGTCGTCGTTCTGTACCCGGGAGAGGTCGATGAGCTCCTGCACGAGGTTGATCAGCCGGGTGGACTCGATCTGCATCCGGCCCGCGAAGCGGCTGACCGCCTCGGGGTCGTCCGAGGCGTCCATGACCGCCTCGGAGAGCAGGGAGATCGCTCCGACCGGTGTCTTCAGCTCGTGGGACACGTTCGCCACGAAGTCACGGCGTACGGCCTCGATGCGGCGGGCCTCGGTGAGGTCCTCGACCAGGAGGAGCACCAGGCGGGAGCCGAGCGGGGCCACGCGCGCCGAGACCGCGAGGGCCTCGCCGCGGCCGGTGCCGCGCCGGGGCAGGTCGAGCTCGACCTGGCGTATCTCCCCGTCGCGGCGGGTGTCGCGGGCCATGTGGAGCATGGGCTCCACGGCGAGCTTGCCGCCGCGGACCAGACCGAGGGCGTACGCCGCCGAGCTGGCCTTGACCACCGCGTCGCCCTCGTCGAGTACGACGGCGGAGGAGCGCAGTACGGAGAGGACGGTGTCCACGCCGGGCGGGAGCACCGCATTGATGTCGGGGCGCATGGAGCTCCGGGTGGGGCGGGCTTGGTCGCGCTCGCTCCAGCGGAACGCCAGCATCGCGATCACACCGGTGCAAAGACCGGCGATCGCTGCAGCTGCGGCGACCGCCGCGTTCACGTCCATGCATCCAGGTTAAGCAGGCTGAACGACACTTCCACAGCCGTTCGGGTGCCACCTCGAACAGTCGTCGCCCAGAGTTCACCCTGGGGACGGGGCTGATTCACTTGTGGTGCCGGAGTCGGACGCGTTTGCGGCTCACCGTGTCAACGTGGGGCGAGAGGCCACCCCGGCCGGCCGCCCCGGGCAGCAGTGCAGTAGGTCAAGAGAGGGACACCAGACATGCGTGACGCGTACCACGAGGAACTGGACTCGATCGGAGAGGGCCTGGTCGAGATGGCCCGGCTGGTCGGTTCCGCGATCGGGCGGGCCACGACGTCCATGCTCGACGCCGACCTGAAGCTCGCCGAGAGTGTCATCGCCGCCGACCAGAAGGTCGACGACCTCCAGCACGACCTGGAGGCCCGCGCCATCGCCCTGCTGGCCCGGCAGCAGCCGGTCGCCACCGACCTGCGCATCGTCGTGACCTCGCTGCGAATGAGCGCCGACCTCGAGCGCAGCGGCGACCTGGCCCAGCACGTGGCGAAGCTCGCCCGGCTGCGCTTCCCGGACACGGCCGTCCCGCGGGACCTGCACGCCACCATGCTGGAGATGGGGCAGCTGGCGCAGCGCCTGATGGCGAAGGCCGCCGAGGTCATCATCACCAAGGACGTCGACCTGGCGCTCCAGCTGGAGCAGGACGACGACGAGATGGACCAGCTGCACCGCACGCTGTTCCAGCACCTGATGGACGACCGCTGGAAGCACGGCATCGAGACCGCGGTGGACGTGACCCTGCTGGGCCGCTACTACGAGCGCTTCGCGGACCACGCGGTGTCGGTGGCCAAGCGCGTGGTCTACCTGGTGACGGGCGAGCACGCGGACGAGCTCCAGGCGCCCACCCAGGTCGAGGGCGTCTGACGCGCCGGGCGGGGGCGCGAGCCCCAATGCGCCGTTGACGCGCCGGTGTGGCTGGGCATGAATGAGGCGAAGGCGGTCCGCCGTACGGCGGCCCGTACGCCGCCTGCGCGAGGAGGAACCATGCCCGATTCCCCCGTCCCCATCACCCCGGAACAGGAGCAGCAGCCCCGGCCGGAGCCGCTGCGCCTCCCGCTGCTCGCGGCCTGTGGCTGCGGCTCGGGCTGCGGCTGCGGCTGCCAGTCCGGTGCCCCCTGCCAGTGCGGCGGCTGACCCCGCCCACCCCGGCTCGCACGCGCGCGGGGGCCCGATCCCGGGCCCGGAACGGCGAACGGCCCCCTGCCGGCGGAGAATCCGCAGGCGGGGGGCCGTTTCGTGCGTGAGGGCTACTTCTTCTTGCCCTGGTTCTTGACGGCCTCGATGGCGGCCGCGGCCGCGTCCGGGTCGAGGTAGGTGCCGCCCGGCTTGAGGGGCTTGAACTCGGCGTCCAGCTCGTAGGCGAGCGGGATGCCGGTCGGGATGTTCAGGCCCGCGATGTCGGCGTCGGAGATGCCGTCCAGGTGCTTGACCAGGGCGCGCAGGGAGTTGCCGTGCGCGGCGACCAGGACGGTGTGGCCGTCGAGCAGGTCCGGCACGATCGCGTCGTACCAGTACGGCAGCATGCGGACGACGACGTCCTTGAGGCACTCCGTGCGCGGGCGCAGCTCCGGCGGGATCGACGCGTAGCGCGGGTCCTCGGACTGGGAGAACTCCGTGCCGTCCTCGAGGGCCGGCGGCGGGGTGTCGTACGAGCGGCGCCACAGCATGAACTGCTCCTCGCCGAACTCGGCGAGGGTCTGGGCCTTGTCCTTGCCCTGGAGGGCGCCGTAGTGGCGCTCGTTCAGGCGCCAGGAGCGGTGGACCGGGATCCAGTGACGGTCGGCGGCCTCGAGCGCCATCTGCGCGGTGCGGATCGCGCGCTTCTGGAGGGAGGTGTGCACGACGTCGGGGAGCAGGCCGGCGTCCTTGAGCAGCTCACCGCCGCGGACCGCCTCCTTCTCGCCCTTCTCGTTGAGATTGACGTCCACCCAGCCGGTGAACAGGTTCTTCGCGTTCCACTCGCTCTCGCCGTGGCGGAGGAGGATCAGCTTGTACGGTGCGTCGGCCATGCGTACGAGCCTAATGGACGGGCCGGGCCGCTCGCGCGCGGTCCGGGGGTCGTCGGAGGGGGACGCCGATTGACGTCGGCCGTCAATTCGCTGGCGCCGGGGAGGCGGTCGCTCGTAACGTGCGGAAAGCCGTTGAGACGCTTACACCGCCGGGGGATCCCTTATGTCCGTTGCCAGTGCCAGACGGGCTGCCCGGGAGAGCGTGTCGGGTCTGCCGCGTGCGTTCTGGTGGTTGTGGGCGAGCACCCTCGTCAACCGGCTCGGGGCCTTCGTCGCCACATTCATGACCATGTACCTGACCCTCGACCGGGGCTATTCGGCCTCCTTCGCGGGACTTGTGGTCGCCCTGCACGGGCTCGGCGGTGTGGTCTCCTCGCTCGTCGCGGGGGTGATGACCGACCGGCTGGGGCGGCGGCCGACGATGCTGGCGGCGAACGTCTCGACGGCGTTCTCGGTGGCCCTGCTCGGCTTCATGGAGCATCCGGCGGCCATCGCCGCGGTGGCGCTGCTGGTCGGCATGACCTCGAACGCGTCCCGGCCGGCGGTCTCGGCGATGATGGCGGACATCGTCCGCCCCGAGGACCGGGTACGGGCCTTCGCGCTCAACTACTGGGCCATCAACCTCGGCTTCGCGGTCTCCGCGACCGCGGCGGGGCTGATCGCGGAGTACAGCTACCTGGCCGGGTTCCTGGGCGAGGCCGTGCTGACGCTGGCCTGCGCGGTGCTGGTGTACGCCAAGCTGCCGGAGTCCCGGCCGGATGCGGGTGCCGCGGGCGCCGATGAGGTGGGTGCGGCGGGGGCCGGGGGGACTGGCGCCGGCAAGGCCGGCGCCGAGCCGGAGATCGGGATGGGGACCGTCCTGCGGGACGGGCGGTTCATGGGCGTGGTCGGGCTGTCCTTCCTGATCTCCCTGATCTTCACCCAGGGCTCGGTGGGCCTGCCCGTCGCGATGGGCGCGGCCGGGTTCTCGCCCGCGGACTACGGGCTGGTCGCCGCCGTGAACGGCCTGCTGATCGTGCTGCTCCAGCTGCCGGTCACGCGGTTCATCGAGCACCGCGACCCGCAGAAGCTGCTGGTGGCCTCGGCGCTGCTGGCGGGGTACGGGTTCGCGCTGACGGCCTTCGCCGGGCCGCTGTGGGCGTACGCGCTGACGGTGGCCGTGTGGACGCTGGCCGAGATCGTGAACTCCCCGACCCAGATGGGCCTCGTCGTGCGGCTCTCGCCCCTGCACGGCCGCGGGCGCTACCAGGGGATGTACAACATGTCCTGGGCCGTGGCCGCGCTCATCGCGCCGCTGATGGCCGGTTTCATGATCGACCGGTACGGGGCGGGCTGGCTGTGGGCCGCCACGGGCGTGCTGGGCACGGTGGCGGGTACGGGCTACTGGCTGCTGATGCGGAGGCTCCCCGGGGGTGACGCGGGTTCGGGGGGCGGCGTCGGAGCCGGTACGGCGGGCGGGGCCGGTACGGCGGGCGGGGCCGGTACGGCGGGCGGGGCCGGCACGGCAGACGGGGCTGCGGAGACGGCGAAGCCGGTGGCGGCGGCCGGCGTGGCGTAGCCACCGGGCTCTGCCCGGACCCGCGCCTCAAACGCCGGCGGGGCTGGATTCGGCCGGACCTGCGCCTCGCTGCGCCGGCTCTGCCCGGCCCCGCCGGCGCTACGAAGGCTGTGTCAGGTGCTTGAAGGCGTCCAGGTTGTAGGTCGGTTCGCCGCGCGAGACGCGCCATTCGTACTCGCGGCGGATCGCGCTCGCGAAGCCCAGCTCCAGGAGGGTGTTGAAGGCGCCGTCCGCCGCTTCCAGGACCGTGCCGAGCACCCGGTCCAGTTCCTCCGGGTTCACCACCGACAGGGGGAGGCGGGCCGTCAGGTAGACGTCGCCGAGGCGGTCCACGGCGTAGCTCACCCCGTACAGCTTGAGGTTGCGCTCCAGGAGCCAGCGGTGGACGCCCGCCTCGTTCTCGTCGGGGTGGCGGATCACGAAGGCGTTGACCGACAGCGAGTGCCGGCCGACCCGGAGGGAGCAGGTGGTGGACAGCTTGCGGGTGCCGGGGAGCTGGACGACGTACGAGCCCGGCTCGGGGCTCTCCCAGCTCAGCTCGGCGCCGGTCAGCGTCGCTTCGATGATCTCGGCGGTGTCAGCCATGGTGGGAGCGTACGCGACGGCGATGATCATGCATGGCCGCGGTGTACACGTCGGCCGTGCCGCTCGCGGCCGTGTCCCAGCCGAAGAACTGCGCGTGCCGCGCGGCCGCGCCGCCCATCCGCTCCGCGAGCCCGGGCTCGTCCACGAAGCGCCGTAGCTGCCGGGCGTAGTCCACCGGGTCGTGGCCGGGTACGAGGATCCCCGTGACCCCGTCGTCGACGGCGACCGGCAGCCCGCCGACCTCGGCCGCGAGCACCGGCGTACCGGCGGCCTGGGCCTCGATCGCCACGAGCCCGAAGGACTCGCTGTACGAGGGCATGACCAGCACCGAGGCCGCCCGGAACCAGTCGGCGAGCCGGTCCTGGCCCACCGGCGGGTGGAAGTGCACGAGGTCGGCGATGCCCAGCTTCGCGGCGAGCTTCTGCAGGCCCTCCGGCTTGGCCAGGCCGCTGCCGCTGGGGCCGCCGACGACGGGTACGAAGAGCCGCGCGCGCAGCGACGGGTCCCGGTCGACCAGCTCGGCGACCGCGCGCAGCAGGATGTCGGGCGCCTTGAGCGGCTGGATCCGGCCCGCGAAGAGCGGGATCACGGCGTCCTGCGGCAGTCCGAGGCGGGCGCGGGCGGCGGCCCGGCCGTCGCCGACCGTGAAGCGGTCGAGGTTCACGCCGGGGTGGACGACGGCCACCTTGCCCGGGTCGGCCTCGTAGTAGCGGACGAGTTCGTCGGCTTCCTCGGCGGTGTTCGCGATGAGCCGGTCCGCGGCGGCCACGATCTGGGTCTCGCCGATGACGCGGGCGGCGGGCTCGGGGGTGTCCCCCTCGGCCAGCGCCGCGTTCTTGACCTTGGCCATGGTGTGCATGGCGTGTACGAGCGGGACGCCCCAGCGCTCGGCGGCGAGCCAGCCGACGTGGCCGGACAGCCAGTAGTGGGAGTGGACGAGGTCGTAGTAGCCGGGGCGGTGGCCCGCCCAGGCCTGCATCACGCCGTGGGTGAAGGCGCACAGCTGGGCGGGCAGCTCCTCCTTGGCGAGGCCTTCGTACGGGCCCGCGTCCACGTGCCGTACGAGGACCCCGGGGGCCAGCTCGACCACGGGCGCGAGGCCGCCCGCGGTGGCCCGGGTGAAGATCTCGACCTCGATGTTGATCGCGGCGAGGCGTTTGGCCAGCTCGACGATGTACACGTTCATCCCGCCGGCGTCGCCGGTGCCGGGCTGGTGCAGCGGCGAGGTGTGCACGCTGAGCATGGCGACGCGGCGCGGCTTGCGGTGGTGGCCGACGGCCGGGAGGCGCAGCCGCGGCGGGTCGTGGCGGGTGCCGCGCGCGGAGGCGATCCGGCCGCTGATGCTGCCGCCGAGGCGGGACACGTACTGACTCAAGGGGAGCAGTCCTCTCGCTCGGGCGGCATGACACGAAGAGCGCGGTCGACGCGCTTTCAAGCAGTGCAACCCGGATGGCCGTGCCCCGCATTCCGTGGGGCGCTGACTTTTCCTCGGGTTGCCGGGTTTTCCTCCAGCATGCGCGCTCCGCCAGGGGGTGTCCGGCGGATCAGGGTCAGACAGCCCCTAGTCTCGCCTCATGTCCTCGCGCAGTACCCCGCCGCCCCCGAGCCGCCCCGGCCGCCCCGTGGGGACGGTGACCCGCGGTACGACGAACCCGAACCGCTTGCGCCGGATGGACCGCTGGATCGCGGCCACGCACGGGGCCGCGCTGCGCCGCGCGGACGCGCCGGTCGCGGTGGACCTGGGGTACGGGGCCGCGCCCTGGACCGCGGTGGAGCTGCTGGCGCGGCTGCGGGAGGCGGCTCCGCGGGTGTGGGTGGTCGGCATCGAGATCGAACCTGCGCGGGTCGCGGGTGCGAAGCCGTACGAGAGGGAGGGGCTGAGCTTCCGGCACGGCGGCTTCGAGGTGCCCCTGGACGGCGGCGCACGCCCGATGCTGATCCGCGCGGCGAACGTACTGCGCCAGTACGACGAGGAGCAGGTCGCCGAGGTGTGGGGGCGGCTGTGCGCGCGACTGGCCCCGGGCGGGCTGCTGGTGGAGGGGACCTGCGACGAGATCGGGCGGCGGCACGTGTGGGTCGCGCTGGGGCCGGAGGGGGCGCGCACGGTGACGTTCGCAACGCGGCTGGGCTCCCTGGAGCGCCCCTCGGACCTGGCTGAGCGGCTGCCGAAGGCGCTGATCCACCGGAACGTGCCGGGCGAGCCGGTGCACGCGTTCCTGCGCGACTTCGACCGGGCCTGGGCGGCGGCGGCTCCGTACGCCTCCTACGGGGCGCGGCAGCGCTGGATCCGGACGGCGCGGGCGCTCTCCGACGACTGGCCGCTGGCGGACGGGCCTGCGCGGTGGCGGCAGGGGGAACTGACGGTGCGCTGGGAGGCGTTGCGCCCGTCGGGGTGAAGGTGGCCTGCGGGGGAACCGGAGTTGGGGCCGGCCCGTTGAGTCGTCAGGGATGGGCGTGACGGGGGTGTGACGGGGGCGTGTGCGGGGGCTCGGAGGTGGCTCGGACGGGGGTTCCGACGGAGCTCCGACGGAGCTCCGATGGGGCGGACAAGATCGGCACGCCATCCACAAGGGTGTCGGAATTCATCGACTCGTGGCACCATCCCGAAGGCAGTGACAAGTTACTGATGAATAGTCAGATCTCACGAACGGTCTGACTCCTGGTGCCTGGGGGAACCATGCGGACCGTAAGGCGGCGGCGCGGCGCGAGCGCCTTCACACTGGTGTGCGCGTTGGCGGTACTGACGGCTCCGGGCCTCGCGGCGGGTACCTCGTACGCGGCTCCCGCTCCGGCGCCCGAGCCGGGGCCGACACCGGCACCAGCACCGGCTCCGGGCACCAAGTCCCTGGAGCAGGTCCGCAAGGAGATAGACGGCCTGTACCGGCAGGCGGGCACGGCCACCGATGCCTACAACCTGGCCGCGAGCGAGGCCAAGGCACAGTCCGACAAGATCGTCGAGATCGCCAAGCTGGTCGTCGCCGGCCAGGAGCGGATCGCCACCCTGAAGAACCGTGCGGGCGCCGCCGCCCGCGCCCAGTACCGCGCCGGCGGGCTGCCGCCGGGCGCGAAGCTGGCGCTGAGCGAGAGCCCGGGCAAATACCTCGACGGGGCCGACCGGCTGCGCCGGGGCGAGAAGGCCGCCTCGGACATGCTCTCCGAACTGGACCGCACCCAGGCCGACTTGGAACAGTACGCGCGGGACGCGAGCACCCAGTGGCAGAAGCTCGAGGCCAACCGGATCAAGCAGGAGGACTCGAAGAAGGAGATCGAGGCCAAGATCAAGGCGGCCGAGGAGCTGGAGAACAAGCTGGAGGCCGAGGAGAAGGCCCGGCTGATCCAGCTGGAGCAGGACGCCCAGTACAAGGCGCAGACGGCGTGGCTGTCGACGGGCGCGATGAAGGACGTCAACGGCCTGGCGACGGACGCCGGGAAGACGGCCGTCCAGTACGCCACCGCGCAGATCGGCAAGCCGTACGTCTGGGGCGCCGAGGGCCCCGGCTCGTTCGACTGCTCCGGTCTGACCTCCCAGGCCTGGCGGGCGGCGGGCAAGGGCATCCCGCGCACCTCTCAGGAGCAGCTGCGGCTGCTGCCGAAGGTCGCGCTGAAGGACATGCGTCCGGGCGACCTGATCATCTACTTCGACGACGCGAGCCATGTCGGGATGTACGTCGGTGACGGCGCGATGGTCCACGCCCCGCGCCCGGGCCGCAACGTGACGATGGCGGGCGCGGGCTCCATGCCGATCAAGGCCGTCGTCCGCCCGGACGCGTAGCCCTCGGGGTCGGGGGCCGGGCGGGTCTGCGCGGCCTTGTGCCGCCGGGGCCGGGCTTGGCTGCCCCGCCCGGCCAGCTGTGCCTGAGCCCCGTTCTTTGAGCTGCGTATGGCGAAGCCGGCAGGCGGGCTCGGCACTGGCACGGCATCGGCTCGGCCCTTGCCGCAGGGCTCGGGCCTGGTGGCCCGGCGGCCGAATGGCCCTTCGCCGCCCCCGCGGGATCGGGTGCGGAGGCAACCAAGTGGGCGGCGGCGACGTCTCGCCAGGCGGGACGAACCGCTCCCCGCCGTGACGTTGGTCATCCAGTGAGGCCGATTTTCCCCCGCGATGTCGGCATATGCCGGAGGGCCCCGCCAAGAACGGCATTCCGCTCCCCCGGCCGGGACCGCTAGGGTCTGCCGGACGAGCGCACCCTCGGGGGGAGGGAAGGAACCGGAGACGATGCCCGCACCCGTACCGCGGCAAAGGGAGACCCCCGCCACGGAGAGCGCTCAGGCCGTTCTGCAGACGGCCGCCGAACAGCTCGCCGCCGCGCCGACGACCCCGCACGCGACCCCGCCCGCGACCCTGCCGACGACCGCCCACCCCACCCCGCTGACCCTGCTGGTCATCGAGGACGACCCGGCCGGCGGTCTCACCGTCCCCGAGATCCTCGACGCCGACGGCCACCGCATCCGGCTCCGCACCGCCCGCAACCTCACCGAGGCCGCGCGGCTGCTCACGCCCGACGTGCACTGCATCCTGCTGGACCTGTCGCTCCCGGACGCGGGCCCCCGCACGGCGGGCACCGCCGTCGACCAGCTGTCCGCCCTCCGCCAGGTCCTGCGCATCGCCCCCCGCCACGCCGTCCTCGTCCTCGCCGGCGAGGCCGATGCCGAGCGCGCCGCCGAGGCCGTCCGGGTCGGCGCCCAGGACTTCCTCTTCCGGGACGAGCTGGACGGCCGGCTGCTGAGCCGCACGATCCGCTACGCGGTGGAGAGAAAACGGGCCGACATCGCCCAGTACAAACTTGCAGAATCGAAACTGCGCGCCCAGGAGAACGCCCGCCTGGAACGCGGCCTGCTCCCCACCCCCCTCCTCGAGGGCTCCGACCTCCGCTTCGCCGCGCGCTACCGCCCCGGCCGCAGCCGGGCCCTGCTCGGCGGCGACTTCTACGACACCGTCCGCACCCCCGACGGCACCGTCCACGCCATGATCGGCGACGTCTGCGGCCACGGCCCCGACGAAGCGGCCCTCGGGGTCGAGCTCCGCATCGCCTGGCGCGCGCTGACGCTGGCCGGGCTGTGCGGGGACGATCTGCTGTCCACCCTCCAGGAGGTCCTGGAGGTGGAGCGGCCCTGCGACGAGATCTTCGCGACGCTGTGCACGGTGGACATCGCCCCGGACGGCCGCCGCGCCGGGCTGTGCCTGGCCGGCCATCCGGCCCCGCTGATCTCCCGGCCGGGCCGCCCCGCGCGCCTGCTCCCGTACGAGAACAGCGGCCCGGCGCTCGGACTGCTGCCCAAGGCCCGCTGGCCGCGCCGCCAGGTCGAGCTCGGCGGCACCTGGAGCCTGATGCTCTACACCGACGGCCTGATCGAGGGCCGGATCGGCGAGGGCAAGGAGCGTCTCGGCCAGGACGGCATGGTCGAGATGATCAACCGCCACCTGGACCGCGGCCTGAGCGGGGAGGGCCTGCTGGAGGCCTCGGTGACCGAGGCCCGCCGCCTCAACGGCGGCGAGCTCACCGACGACGTGGCCGTGGTCCTGCTCTCCCGCGCCGAAGGCTGAGCGGACAGCCGGCGGCCAGCGGCCGGCCAGCGGGGGGGGACGGCCGGCCGAGGGGGCTACCGTCCGCCGTTGTAGGGCCCGTACGGCCCGTCGCTGCTGCTGCCACCGCGGCGCTTGCCGCCGCCCGAGGCCTGCTTGAGGGCCGGGCGGACGTCGACGAAGAACACGATGGTCGCGACCAGGCCGGCGATCGTCAGGAACAGCATCTGCGGCAGGAAGAAGTCCACGAGGACGGTGATGCCGAGGAGCACCAGCCAGAAGGTCTTGGTCTTCTTGTCGGCAGCCCGGTACGCGTCCTCACGGGCCACCAGGGCCATGACGAAAGCCACCACCGCGAGCACCAGCATGGCGAGCCCGAACAACGGGACCACCCCTCGATCGAACCCTTCCATCAACATCGCTTCGACCGCCTTCCACGCCCTGCGCCTGATGCCGTCCCACTCCACGCTACCGGCACGGGCACCTTCACGAACCACAACGGGCCGGACACCTTCCAGGTGCCCGGCCCGCCGTACGTCTTGCGGTTCAGCTCTCGTCGCCCGCCGTGACGGCGGCCTTCTTGGCCGTGGTCTTGCGCGCGGTGGTCTTCCGGGCGGCGGGCTTCTCCCCGGCGTCGGCCTCGGCGGACGGCTCCGCGTCGGCCGCCGTCTCCGGCTTCGGCTCGACGGCCACGGCGATGTCGACGATCTCCTCGGAGACCTCGCCCCGCCAGTGGCGCACGGCCTGCTCGCCGTGCTCGGCGACCTTGTCGTAGGTCTCCTTCGCGCGAACGGCGTACTCGGCCGCCACGCCGACCCCGCGCAGCGCCAGGTCCTGCGCGGCTTCCCCAAGCTTCTTCGGGTCGATCGCGCCGAACACCTCGGCGACCTTGGCGGTGACCGCCTCCTGCGCCTCCTTGGCCTTCTCCTGCACGACCTTCGGGTCGGTGTTCTTCACGGCCTCGATGCGCGCGGGGGCCTCGGCACGCAGCTGCTCGATGAGCCCGGGCACCTTCTTGGCCTGCTGCACGGCCAGGTCGGCGGTACCGGCGGCGAAGTAGAGCGGCGTCGGGTCGGTGAGGGTCTTCTTCAGGTCATCGGCGATGGCCATGTGGTGGTCCTCCCGGATCAAGTTCAGTTCGTCTTCGGCGGCATCTCGTCGGCGGGCGCGTCGAGCGCGTTCTCCTTGCGGAACGACTCGTAGATCTGGAGCAGCACCTGCTTCTGCCGCTCGTTGATGGTCGGGTCGGCGAGGATGACGGCGCGCGTCTCCACCTCGTCCCGGTCCCGCTCATCCAGGATCCCGGCCTGCACGTACAGCGTTTCCGCGGAGATCCGCAGCGCCTTGGCCAGCTGCTGCAGGATGTCCGCGCTCGGCTTGCGCAGCCCGCGCTCGATCTGGCTCAGGTACGGATTCGACACTCCCGCGGCCTCGGCCAGCTGCCGCAGCGAAAGCTGGGCCTGCCGCCGCTGCTCGCGGAGGTATTCGCCGAGATTTCCGACGTTGAGCGATGCCATGCCCCGATCCTGCCGCACTCTGCTAACTATTGCAAGCAGACGCTTGCAACATCTCCCACCCGGGCGGAGCCGACTCTCCGGGCGGCGCAGACCCTGGACCCCGAGCAGGGTGCCCGGCCGGTCCCGTGGCGGTGATGGCCGGATGTGACAGAGAGCCGTCATTGCCGTCATGACGCGCCGACGTGACCATGGACGCATGCCCACTCCCCACCGCGTCGTCGTCGCGGTCTTCCCGGACGTCGACCTGCTCGACGTCACCGGCCCGGCCGAGGTCTTCGCCCTGGCCAACCGGGTGACCGGCGGCGCGGCGGGCTACGCCGTGCGGCTGGCCGGGCCCGGCGCCGAGCCCGTCGTCACCTCGGCCGGGGTGCGGCTGGTGCCCGACCTGGCCTTCGCCGAGGTGGGGGCCGCGGTGGACACGCTGCTGGTGCCCGGCGCGGTGGACATGGGCCCGGACGGCCCGGTGGCCCGGGTCGACGACAGCGTCGTCGAGTGGGTGAAGGCCACGGCCCCGCACGCCCGGCGGGTCGCCTCGGTGTGCGTGGGCGCGCACCTGCTCGCCGCCGCCGGGCTGCTGGACGGGCGGCGGGCGACCACGCACTGGTCGACCGCCGCGCAGCTCGCGGCCGAGCACCCGCGGGTACGGGTCGACGCCGACCCGATCTTCGTCCGCTCCGGCCGGGTGTGGACCGGGGCGGGCATCAGCACCTGCATGGACCTGGCGCTCGCCCTGGTGGCCGAGGACCACGGCGAGGAAGTGGCCCTGGCCGTGGCCAGGCAGTTGGTGATGTACCTGCGGCGGCAGGGCGGCCAGAGCCAGTTCAGCGTGCCGCTCAGCCGGCCGGCGGCGGCGCGCAGGGACATCGACGCGCTGCGCGTGTTCATCACCGAGCACCTCGACGAGGATCTGTCGGCGCCCGTACTGGCCGGGCGCATGTGCCTGAGCGAGCGTCATTTCGCCCGGGTGTTCCGCCAGGAGACCGGCACCAGCCCGGCGTCCTACGTGGAGGCCGCCCGGGTGGAGGCGGCCCGCCGGCTGCTGGAGACCACCGACCAGCCGCTGGAACAGATCGCGGCGGCCACCGGGATGGGCTCGGTGGAGACCCTGCACCGCGCCTTCCGCAAACAGATCAACACCACTCCGGCGTCCTACCGCCGCCGTTTCCGCACCCTTTCCTGACCCCCTGGTACGCGAGCCCGCGCGAGCCCCGCCCGTGCGGAGCTCCGTCCTGCCCATCCATCACCCGAAAGGCACCTTTCCTCCATGAATGCCTCTGCGACCCTGCGTGACGTCATCGGCCTCGACAACACCCTGCCCCGCCTCGGCGAGACCACCCTGATCATGATCGATTTCCAGAACACCTACCGCACCGGCGTCATGGCCCTCGAAGGCGCCGAGCCCGCCCTCGCCGCCGGAGCCCGCCTGCTCGCCGCCGCCCGCGCGGCCGGCACGCCGGTCGTCCACGTCGTCAACGACGGGGGCGAGGGCACCCCGTACGACATCCGCGCCGAGATCGGAGCCATCAGCCCCGAAGTGGCGCCCGCCGACGGCGAACCGGTCGTGGTCAAGCAGTTCCCCGACTCCTTCCACCGCACCGAACTGGAGAAGACCCTGCGCGAACTGGGCGCCGGACCCGACCTGGTGCTGGCCGGGTTCATGACCCACATGTGCGTCACCTTCACCGCCCAGGGCGCCTTCCACCTCGGGTACCGGCCCACCGTCGTCGCCGAGGCGACCGCCACCCGCCCGCTGACCGCACCCGACGGCAGCACCGTGCCCGCCGCCACCCTCCAGACGGGCAGCCTGACCACCATCGCCGACCTGTTCGGCACCGTGGCCCCCACCGTCGGACACCTCACCCGCAACTGAGGCCCGCGGGACACCCGCTGGACGGGTGAGTCCGAAGTGGCGCCTGCGGGGGTGGTGCCACTGCGGCCTGCCCGTCCAGCTAAGAGGGGTCCGGCCGCACGCTGCCGATCACCACGGTCGCGTACAGCTCCTCCGAGGTGAGCGCCCGCACCGCGAGACCCACCGACGCCAGCGCCCCGGCGGTCGCCGCGGACTGGCGGGCGCTCGTCTCGATCAGCAGGTGACCGCCCGGGGCCAGCCACGGCCGGGCGCCCGCCGCGACCCTGCGGTGGACGTCCAGGCCGTCCGCGCCGCCGTCCAGGGACACCAGCGGCTCGTGGTCCCGGGCCTCCGGCGGCATCAGCCCGATCTCCTCCGTCGGCACGTACGGGGCGTTGACCAGCAGGACGTCGACCCGGCCCCGCAAGGACGCGGGGAGCGGCCCGTACAGGTCGCCCTCCCACACCGCCCCGCCGTACGGGGCCACGTTGCGCCTCGCGTACGCCAGCGCCGCCGGGTCGATGTCCGCCGCGTGCAGCTCCACCCCGTCCGGCACCCGCGCCGCCACCGCCGCGCCCAACGCCCCCACCCCGCAGCACAGGTCGAGCACCACCGCGCCCGGCCGGGTCAGCGCCGCCGCCTGCTCCACCAGGAACTCGGTGCGCCGCCGCGGTACGAAGGCCCCCTCGCCGACCTCCACGCGCAGCCCGCAGAACTCCGCCCAGCCCACGACGTGTTCCAGCGGTTCACCGGCCACCCGGCGCGCCAGCAGGCCCGCCAGGTGACCGTCGTCCTTGGCCGCCGAGAGCAGCAGGTCCGCCTCCTCCTCGGCGAAGACGCAGCCGGCCGCGCGCAGGGATTCCACAAGTGACGTCAAATACCTCAGTCCTCAGATGCTGCCGGTGTTGCTCGTACCGCTGCTCTTACCGCTGCTCGTGCCGCTGCTCGTGCCGCACCTCTTACTGCTCCTCTTACTGCTGCTCGTACGGCTGCTCCTGCTTCAGTCCAGCACGGTGACGTCGACGCGTTCCAGCCGCTCCGGATCCGCCAGGATGTCGATCGCGACGATACGGCCGCCGCTGACCGTGAAGCCCATGACCCCGACCGCCTTGCCTCCCGGAGTGATCGTGACGAGCCCGGGCACCCCGTTGACCAGCGCGGGCCGCGCGTACGGCGCCAGGCGCTGGAAGGTCAGGGCCTGGCGGGCCACCGCGCCCGCGCCCAGGGCCATCTCGGACAGGTCCACGCGGAGCACGACGTCCGGGTCGAGGACCGAGATCAGGCCCTCGAAGCTGCCGCCCCGGGCCGCGGTGAGGAAGGCCCCGACGATCTCCTTCTGCCGCCCCGTGTCGGCGTCCGGGGTCGGCGCCCCGCCCTGCACCCGCCGCCGCGCCCGGCTCGCCAACTGCCGGGCCGCCGCCGGGGTCCGCTCCACGATGGGCGCGATCTCGTCGAAGGGCACCCCGAACATGTCGTGCAGGACGAACGACAGCCGCTCGGCGGGCGCCAGTTGCTCCAGTACGACGAGCAGCGCCAGCCCCACCGAGTCCGCGAGCAGCACCTCCTGCTCCGGGTCCAGCCCGTCCGGCGGGCTCAGCAGCGGCTCCGGGAAGCCCACCGGACCGTCGAGGGACTCCTCGCGGCGCGCCTTGCGCGAGCGCAGCTGGTCCAGGCAGACGCGGGCGACGACCGTGGTCAGCCAGCCCCCCAGGTTCTCGACGGCGCTGGTGTCCGTCCGGTCGAGCCGGAACCAGGCCTCCTGGACGGCGTCCTCCGCCTCGGACAGCGAACCGAGCATCCGGTAGGCCACGGCCCGCAGATGCCCGCGCTTCTCCTCGAACCGCGCCGCCAGGTACTCGCTGTCGGTGGTCATCCCCGGGCTCCCCTCGTCCATGCGCCGCCACGCCTCTGCGCCGAAACGCCGCTGCACCTCTGTACCTCTGCACCACCCTGACGTACGGCGGCCCGCCGATGTGACAAGAGCCGGAACAGGAAGCACAGACGCAGGTCAGAAGACGTCCGGGCACCACGGCCGGCGCGCGGTGCGGAACACCGCGTCCGCCAGCGCGACCGCCCCGGGCCGCTCCTCGGCCACCCGGCCGAGCGCGGCCAGCCGCACCGCGGACTCGTCGCCGAGGTACAGGGAGCCCAGCGCGGCCACGTCCAGCCGCAGGTCCACCGCGTCCCCGGTCCGCGCGCACGCGCCGGTGCCCGCGTCCAGCCGGTACCTGCCGTCCGCCAGCCCCGCCGCGTCGGTCACCTCCAGTACGAGATCCCCGGGCACGGCGTACGTCCGCGCACTCAGCGCCGCCTCGACGTCCAGCAGCCGCACCCACAGGAAGTCCGCCGAGGTCAGCGGCCTGGCGGACCGCGGGTCGGGCAGCAGCTGAGGGACGAGGTCGTCGGGGGCCCGCCCGCCGGTGCGGACCTTCAGCACCCAGTCGATGGAGCACAGGAAGTGCCACAGCGCCCGCTCCGCCTCCGGGGTGACCGCGATCAGGTCCTTGACCTGCACGGTGTTCAGCGGGACCTTCGCGTCCGTCCAGTGGTCGTCGGAGGTGTACACGGCCAGCCCGGCCACCTCGCCCTCCGCCGTCCGGTACACGGCGTGGAATTTGCCCTGGTACGGGCGGTGCGACCACTCCTCCAGCCCGGTCTTCACGCTCCACCAGCGCTCGTCCCGGTCCACCGCCCCGGGCACGGCCGCCCGTAGCCGCTCGTGCAGTTCCGGGCCCACCCGGCGCAGCTCGGCCGTGTCCACCAGGTCGATCCGCCCGCCGTCCGCGGGCGCCGACCAGCGCGGGTCCAGCCCGGTGCGCGGTACGTCGATCTCCCACTCAGCGATCGAGGCGGCGGGCCCGTACCCGTACCGCCCGTAGATCGGATACTCGGCGGCGATCAGCGTCGACAGCACGTCCCCGCGCTCCCGGGCCGCGGTCAGTTCGGCGGCCATCATCCGGGTCAGCAGACCCTGGCGGCGGTGCGTGGGCAGGACGGCGACGTTCGAGACGGCGCTGGCCCGAACGGCAGCGCCGCCGGGCACGGTGAGCTCCTGCGCGAAGGAGCGGAAGGTCGCCACGCAGCGGCCCGTCGCGGTGTCGAAGCCGCCCTGAGTGCGGGCGAGGTCACCGTACTTGGCGCGCAGGGCGACATCGGACTCCGTCGCCCGGGCCGCGGTGAGGAACCCCGTGTTCAGGGTCGTCATCCACTCGGCGAGTTCGGATTCGGCGATCGGCCGGACGTCAGTACTCATAGCGGCCCACGCTAATCGGCGCGAGCGCCGCCGTCGCCCGGTTTTCTCCCCGGCTCAGGCCAGCAGGTCGTCCACCTGCGCCTCGCCCTCCCGGTACCGCCGGGTGATCTCCGCAGTGCACTCGTCCACCGTGCGCTGGAGCTGTTGGCGGCGCCGCGAGACCTGCTGCTCGTACCGCACGAGCCGGGCCATCCCCTCGTACAGCTCGCCGTCCGTACGGGCACCCAGGTCCGACAGCTCCACGTCGGCCAGCATCTCCGCCGCCAGCAGCCGGTACTCCTCGCTGTGCGGGGTGCCGAGCGTGACGTGCCGGGCGGAGGCGCTGCGGCTGGAGGGGGCGTCCGCGAGGATCTCCGACAGCCGGTCCACCACCGGGGTCTCGGGGTCGCTGCGCCGGGCGAGCTCGGCGCGCAGGATGTCGATGCGGCCCTGGAGCAGACGGCGTACGTAGCTCAGGTCGGCCTCGTCGCGCTGCGCGTCGCGGCGCAGCGTACGCAGTTCCGGCAGGCCGAGCGCGGTGGTCGCCGGCCCCGGCTCCTGCGGTTCGGCGGTGCGCTGCGCGGGCGGTCGTACCGCGGCAGCGACAGCGGACATGGACGACGTGGAAGCGGGTGATGCAGGTACGGAGGTACCAGAAGTATTCATACGAACGAGTCCGTCCCCTCGACCGGTGCGGCGCACCCGCACCGCCTGCGTGCATCGTGCCACTCTCCGTGGCCACCGTGCAGTCCCACTCCACCCGATCGGCCCCGGACGGGTGCACGCCTGGTACACAGGTGGTATGCGAGCAGTGGTGCAGAGGGTGGACGGCGCGAGCGTCGTCGTGGGCGGCGAGACCGTGGGCGAGATCGTCGGCGAGGGGCTGTGCGTCCTGGTCGGGGCGACCCACGACGACACGCCGGAGAAGGCGGCGGTGCTGGCGCGCAAGCTGTGGTCGGTGCGGATCCTGGAGGCCGAGAAGTCCTGCAGCGACGTGAACGCGCCGCTGCTGGTGATCTCCCAGTTCACGCTCTACGGCGACGCCCGCAAGGGCCGTCGGCCCACGTGGAACGCGGCCGCGCCGGGCCCGGTCGCCGAACCGCTGGTCGACGAGGTCGTCGCGCAGCTGCGGGCGCTGGGCGCGACGGTGGAGACGGGCCGGTTCGGCGCGGACATGCGGGTCTCGCTCACGAACCACGGCCCGTTCACCATCGTCATCGACGTGTGAGCCCTACGGCGCTACGACGACCTCCTGCGCGGCGGCCGTCTTCCCCACCAGCAGCGGAGCGTCCACCGGAACGTTCCGCTTGACCAGCGCGAGCGCGATCGGGCCCAGCTCGTGGTGGCGGACCGCGGTGGTCACGAAGCCCAGCTGGCGGCCCTCCTCCCCGTCGGCGGCGAGCCGGACCGGCGTGCCGTGCGCGGGGAGCAGCACCTCGGAGCCGTCCAGGTGCAGGAAGACCAGGCGGCGCGGGGGCTTGCCCAGGTTGTGGACGCGGGCGACCGTCTCCTGACCGCGGTAGCAGCCCTTCTGGAGGTGGACGGCGGTGCCGATCCAGCCCAGCTCGTGCGGGATGGTGCGGTGGTCGGTCTCCAGGCCGAGCCGCGGCCGGTGCGCCTCGACGCGCAGGGCCTCGTAGGCGAGGAGGCCGGCGGCCGGGCCGTGCGAGGCGGCGAAGGACTCCAGCTCGGCGCGGGGCAGGAAGACGTCACGGCCGTGCGGGGTCTCCCGTACGGCGTGCTCCTTGCCGACCTCGGCGATGGAGCCGGCCGGCAGGTGCACGACCGCGAAGTCGGCGGTGCGGTCGGCGACTTCGACGCGGTAGAAGAACTTCATGGACTCCAGGTAGGCGATCAGGTCTTCCTGGGTGCCGGGCTCCACGTGCGCCCAGGTCGTCTCGCCGTCGTCGACGATGTAGAGCGCGTGCTCGATGTGGCCGTTGGCGGAGAGGATCAGCGCTTCGGTGGCCTGCCCGGCCGGCAGGTCCGTGAGGTGCTGGGTGAGCAGCAGGTGCAGCCAGCTCAGCCGCTCCGGGCCGGAGACGGTGACGACTCCGCGGTGCGAGAGGTCGACGAAACCGCGGCCGTCCGAGAGGGCGCGCTGTTCGCCGTACAGCTCTCCGTAGTGGGCGGCGACGCCCTCGTCGCGGCCTTCGGCCTGCACGGCGCCGGGGAGATGGAGCAAAGGGCTGGTCATGGGACCAAGACTACGACCCGGCTACGCCTGACCGGCACGGTGTTTGGCGGCACATTTCTTGCAGAGTCCGAAGATCGCGAAGTGCTTCATGTCGGTCTCGAAACCGAAGGCGGTACGGAGCTTCGCGGTGAACTCGGCGGCGATGTCCACGTCCGCCTCGATGACGTCGGAGCACTCGCGGCAGACCAGGTGGATGTGGTGGTGCCGGTCGGCGAGGTGGTAGGTGGGGGCGCCGTGCCCGAGGTGGGCGTGCGAGACGAGCCCGAGCTCCTCCAGTAGTTCCAGCGTCCGGTAGACGGTGGAGATGTTCACTCCGGAGGCGGTCTTGCGCACCTGGACGAGGATCTCGTCGGGGGTGGCGTGCTCCAGGGTGTCGACCGCTTCCAGGACAAGCTGGCGCTGCGGAGTCAGCCGGTATCCGCGCTGCCGCAGGTCGGTCTTCCAGTCGGTGCCCTCGGTGCTCTCGGTGCTCACCACCCGGCCAGTGTAAGCGCGCGAAGGGGACCGCGGGCGGGCCCGCGGTCCCCTTCTTGCACAACCTGTGGACGACCGGCCGCGCCGGGCGGCCCTGGCGCCCCGACCGTCAGCGGAAGAAGGCGATGCCGTCGTCCGGCATGTCCGGGAGGTTGCGCGCCATCTCGGCGACCTCCTCGGGCGTGACGACCTTCTTCAGCTGGGCCGACATGTACGGGCGCAGCTCGACGTCGGGGGTGGCCTTCTCGCCGACCCACATCAGATCGCTCTTCACGTAGCCGTAGAGCCGCTTCCCGCCGCTGTACGGGCCGGCGGCCGCGGTGCGGGCGACCGCGTCGGTGACCAGGTCGATCTGGGGCTTCTGGTCGGCGAGCTCGCCGTACCAGACCTCGACGACGCCCTGGTCGCGGACCATGACGATCTCGACCTTGCGGTCCTTGTCGATGCGCCAGTAACCCGACTCGGACTCCAGCGGCCGCACCTTGTTGCCCTCGGCGTCGAGGACCCAGGTGTGGGAGGTGTACTCCAGGAAGTCCCGCCCGTCGTGGGTGAAGACGACCTCCTGGCCGAAGTTGCACTTTTCCTCACCCGGGAAGTCGAAGACGCCCGCGCCCTCCCAGTTGCCGAGGAGGAAGGCGAGGGGGACGAGGCCCGGGTTCAGGTCGGACGGGATCTGGATCATGAATGGCTGCTCAGGCGATCTGTGGGAGGGGTCCGGGGGCGGTCTGCTGGGCCGGAGCTCAGCGCTGACCCTGGTACAGCTTCTTGACGGCCAGGCCGGTGAAGGCCATGACGCCGACGCAGACCAGGACCAGCAGGGAGGTGAAGACTGCCTCAAGCACGGGGTGCTCCTCGGAGGATTCGGTGCGGTGTACGGGCCGGTCCCCAAGCCTACTGGCCCGGAGACCGCCCCACTCTGTGAGGTCGGCCGTACCCGTCGTACCGGGCGGATCAGCCCAGCAGCTGGTGCTGGAGGATCACCGTCTGGTGCAGGGGCACGGAGGCCACCCCGCCCTTGCGGGTCTGGAGGATCACCGCCTCGATGTCACCGGACTGGATGCACCCGACGGCCGTCTGCTCGTCCCCGACGGGTTCGCCCTCCTTGTGGACCGCGATCTTGTTCTCCGATGTCGGCAGCGAGGTGCTGGCCTTGGTCCAGTCGACGTCGAGCGGCAGGCTGTTGACACCCTTGAGGACCCCGGGGCAGGCGTGGACGGACGACGTGAATCCGGCCGAGTGGAAACGCAGCAGGTAGACCCGGGTCCGGGTGCCGTCCGGCATGGTCCAGCCGCGGGCCACGATCTCGCGCGGGGTGTCGGCGGCGAAGTCCTTCCGCAGGGAGTCGCGTGGCTCGGTCTCGTACTCCTCCAGGAAGGTGTCCGCGGTGACCTCGGAGTCCTTCTCCAGTTTGAGCGTCGCGTCGGGCGTCGAGCCGGCGGGCGCCGGCAGGAGCAGCTGGGTCAGGCCCGCGTAGTGAATGCCGTCCCGGTTCTCCTTGGAGAAGGGCAGCGGGGCCCCCGGCGGCAGGGTCGGCCTGGCCAGGGCCGGGTAGGCCCAGCGGCCGTCGCTCTCGGTCGAGAGACCGGGGACGTCGGTGCGCTCGGGCCGGCTGATCCCGTACGCGACGCCCGCGCCGACGGTACCGAAGACGAGCACGGCGGCCGTCCAGCGCAGTACGGCGAACAGCACGCGCCGGTCCTTGGGCGCGGCCGGGGCCTTCGCCGCCGCGGCGCCCTCGGGCACGGCCGTGGGCTCCGGCTCCGGCGCGTCCGCCGTGGTGTGCTCGGTCATGCGGACTCCCCGGGGGTCTTCAGGTGGCTCAGCTGGTTCTTGAAGAACCCGATGACGTCGGAGGTCGGCAGGGGCCGGGGGCCGAAGGCACGGAAGTCGACCATCACGTCCCCCTCGACCGCCACGCACTGCAGCACGTCGATCTTCGCTCTCTTCTGGTCCTTCTCGTCGCCCACGGCCGACAGCACGCACTTGGCGTCCGGGTATCCGTCCACCTTCGGCGCCGGGCGGTCGTCGCCGCCCGCTTCGAGGACCGCCTTGGAGAACGCGGAGAACGATCCCACGGCCTCCGGAGCGGCCTGCATGATGTGCACCTCGAAGACGGGCGCGCCCTTACCCCGTGTGTAGCTGCGCCCGGCGGTGCCTTTGAGCTTCAGCTCGGCCCACGCCGCGTCGCGGCTTCGCCGGTCCGCTCCGCCGACGCCGCCGGACTCCCGCGCCAAGGTCTCGGCCATCTTGTCGCCGGAGAGGAAGTGGTCGTTGCCCTCGGCCCCGATGTCGGGGCCGAGGGCGTAGCCCTCCGGGAGCGGGAGGAGCTTGCCCGTGATGGCGTTCGGGGGCACCGGTGCGGGCTCCTCGCCCTTCTCGGCCGACTGACCCGCCGCGACCCAGTACGCCGGGGGAGCGCTGCGGTCGGCGCCCTTGAGTACGAAGAACCCCCCGACGCCGCCGGCCACGAGTGCGGTCACGGCAGCGACGGAGCCCGCGACGAGTGCGGCCTTGCGGCGACGGCCCTCGGGCGCGGATGCGGCCTCGGGTGCCGGGGCCATGGGTTCGGTGGGGGCGTCGAGAGCCGGGGTGTCGTTCTGCGTCTCGGTCACAGTCGCTCCAGCTGCCGCTTGGCCAGGTCGATGATGTCGTTCTCGGAGATGGCAGCGCCCCCGGCGTCCGTGTAGAAGATCTCTGCGACGACGTCACCGCGGCGTACGACGGCCCGGGCCTGGCGCAGCGGGTGGTACCCGTCTTCCTGCGTGAGCTGCGAGAACACCCAGACGTGTGCATCGGCCGGCGGGAGGCCCGCGATCTCGGAGCCGGGGTTGCCCGCATCCTCGGAGATGGCGTCGCTCGCTCCCCCCATGTCCCTGACCGCACCACGCCGGTCCTTGTACTGCATCAGCTGGATCTCCGTGTACCGGTCCCCCTGTTCCCAGGCCGTGGAGACCGCGCGCCGGAAGCCGTCGTCCTGGAGGCCGGCGAAGGCCTTGTCCGGCCGCTCGTAGAGCGCCGCGAGGGAGTCGAGGCCCATGTAGCCCGGCGTGCCGATGGGCTTCGCGCCGCTCGGCGCCTCCAGCAGGAGCTTGCTGAGGTCGTCGTCCGACTTGTGCCAGCGGTTGGCGTTGATCGTCCGGTGCGTCGTGGTGTCGTCCGGCGCGAGCGGCTTCGGCGCCACCAGGCCCTGCTGGGCCAGCGGCGGCAGCGCGGTGGGTGCGCGGTGGTACTGGACCGCGTAGCCGGTGACCGTCCCGGCGAGGACGCCGAGTACGGCCGCGCCCGCGATCAGGAGCGTCGTGCGCCCCCGGCGGCGGCGCGGTGCGGTCTCTCCCTCTTGCCGCTGCTCAGGGCTGGTCTGTTCATGTTCCAAGGGAGTCCCCCCACAGGACTGGCGGCGCCGGTTCGATTACCTGCGCGTACGCATTGACCGTCTGTGGAGGGGAGGGGTTGTGTCGGTGCTTATTACATTCTTATCTCACGGCGTTTCAGTCCTCGTGCCGCCGCTTTCCGTCCAGTTCGTCCCACCACTCGTCGGACTTCGGATCTCCCGAGGGGTCGTCCCACCAGCGGTCTTCCGGCCCGCGCCGGTTGGCGACCACCGCGGCGACCGGCGGGATGACCATGGCGACCACGCACAGGGCCACGGCCGCCTCCACCGAGAACAGCCGCACGAAGGACCAGGCGGAGACGAAGAGGAACAGGCATCCGCCCATGAGCAGGAAGTAGACGCGTCGACGCCGGGCGTACATGCCTCCAGCGTAGGTCCGGCGGGCGCGCGCACAAGGTGCGCGGACGGCACGAAGGGCCGCACCCCGTTCCAGTGGCGTCCAACCCCCGGAGGTGCGGCCCTTCGGCCGGTCGATCAGTGCGCGAGCACGGTCGGTCAGACCGCGATCGCCACGTCCGTCACGCCGCCGGCCTCGGCGACCACGACGGCGCGGTCGGCCCTGGCACCCGGGACGAGCGCGCGCAGCGTCCAGGAGCCGGGAGCCGCGTAGAAGCGGAACTGGCCGGTGGCCGAGGTCGGGACCTCGGCGGTGAACTCGCCGGTCTCGTCCAGCAGGCGGACGTAGCCGGACACCGGCTCGCCGGCCTGGGTGATCTGGCCCTGGATCGCGGTCTCACCGGGCTTCAGCGTCGCGAGGTCGGGCCCGCCGATCTGTGCTCCACACATGTTCTCTGTCCTGTCCTAGAGAGAGTCGTACTGGCTACTACGGGCCCTGCGTGCCCGGCAGGGTTACTTGTTGGGGCCGAGCTCGATCGGCACGCCGACCAGCGAGCCGTACTCGGTCCACGAGCCGTCGTAGTTCTTGACGTTCTCCTGGCCCAGGAGCTCGTGCAGGACGAACCACGTGAGCGCGGAGCGCTCACCGATGCGGCAGTAGGCGATGGTGTCCTTCGCCAGGTCGACCTGCTCTGCCTCGTAGAGGGCGGTCAGCTCGTCGTCCGACTTGAAGGTGCCGTCGTCGTTGGCGTTCTTCGACCACGGGATGTTGCGGGCGCTCGGCACGTGGCCGGGGCGCTGCGACTGCTCCTGCGGGAGGTGCGCCGGGGCGAGCAGCTTGCCGGAGAACTCGTCGGGCGAGCGCACGTCGACCAGGTTCAGGGAGCCGATCGCGGCCACGACGTCGTCGCGGAAGGCGCGGATCGACTTGTCCTGGGGCTTGGCCTTGTACTGGGTGGCCGGGCGGTTCGGGACGTCCGTGCCGTCGACCAGGTCGCGGGAGTCGAGCTCCCACTTCTTGCGGCCGCCGTCGAGGAGCTTGACGTCCTGGTGGCCGTAGAGCTTGAAGTACCAGTAGGCGTAGGACGCGAACCAGTTGTTGTTGCCGCCGTAGAGGACGACGGTGTCGTCGTTGGAGATGCCCTTGGCGGAGAGGAGCTTCTCGAAGCCCTCCTGGTCCACGAAGTCGCGGCGGACCGGGTCCTGGAGGTCGCTCTTCCAGTCGATCCGGACGGCGTTGGTGATGTGGTTCTTGTCGTAGGCGGACGTGTCCTCGTCCACCTCGACGATGACGACGTCGGCGTCGTTCAGGTGGGCCTCGACCCAGTCGGCGTCTACGAGGACGTCGCTGCGGCTCATGGTGTTCTCCTCCGGGGCAGTGTGCGGCGGGGCTGTGCTGGTACGGCTGCGGACCTGCCGGTCGTGAAACCTGCTGGCTGCGGGTGCTGCTCGGGGTGCTGCTTGCGTGCGTCCGGGTGCGCTCACGGGTCCTGCACGGGGAGGCGGCAGGGGATCAGGAGGCGGGTGCGGTCACGCGGGAAGTGCTGTCGTCCGGCTGGTAGAGCGGTGCGCCCACAGGTCACATGGATCGACAGAGCATGGCGGCGACGCGACACAGGTCTACTGCCCGCCGCTTCGTGAGGTCCGCCTGCTGATGCTTCATAGGCATGGATCGTAGGGACGAATCAGCCGCCCTGTCACCGGTGTGTCATATTTCGAGACAGGATCGTCCGAATACTGGGATACGAGGGCCCCGGGCGGCCGCCGCGCCGCCTCCGGGACACCCCCTCCGGCCCATCCATCTGCGGATCGGACCGGACCGTCTCACGATCCGGCCAGCACCACGTCCGAGCCGCCCAGCGTGAGGTGCACACCGGCCTCGTCCGAGGTCAGCGTGGTCAGCTGGAGCCCGGCCGGCAGGCCGTCGTCCAGCCGGCGGTCGAAGTCGGTCTTCTTGCGGACCAACTTCTCGACGCCGGGAACGCCCTCGCCCGGCACCGCGTCGGCACGGACCCGGACCATCTTGCCGCCCTTGCCGCCCTCGCCACCCTCGGCGTCCACGAGGCTGATGGTCGACACCACGCTGTGCGTCAGGGACTTGCCGAGCACGTCGACGGTCGCGGTGACCTTCACCTTGTTCGGCGCCCCGCCGTAGCTGAGGGTCGCGCCGGTCTGCGAGGCCGCCGTCAGGTCCGCGTACGTGATGAGCGCGCTGCCCTCGGCACGCTTGGCGGTGCCGCCGGTGTAGTCGTCGTTCAGCTTCACGTCGTGCAGGCGCGCGTCGAGCTCCGTGAGCCGCGTCTTGCGGCCGTCCGCGGTGGCGTCGACACCCTTGAGCCTGAGGTCGACCCTCTCCAGGTCGTGGCTGAGCGCCTGGGTCAGGAAGGGGAAGCCGTGGATGTCCACCTCGGTGCTCCCGGCCAGGCCCTGCCGGGCCTGTATCCGGTCGGCCAGCCGGTTCTCGGCATAACCGACCGCCCACCGGTCCACACCCGCGAGCAGCGCCCCCAGCACCACAGCGACGATCACCACAACACGCAGGAAACGCACGTGTCCACCCCCCTACTAGTCGGTACGTGCGTTCTAGTTGACCATGGGCGGCCGTCGGACGGCCGTCAGCCCACCACCCGGCCGATCAGGTACACGGCGGGCGCGGCCGCCGCCAGCGGCAGCGCGACACCGGCCGTCATGTGGACGAACTTCGACGGGTAGTCGTACGCCGCCACGCGCAGCCCGATCAGGGCGCACACGCCCGCGACCAGGCCGAGCAGCGCCCCGCCGCCCGCCCCGACGGTCAGCCCGCCGACCGCGATGCCGGCGCCCGCGGCCGAGGCCAGCGAGACGCCCACCGAGGGCGCGGCGGGCAGCGGCAGGGCCCGGGCGAAGACGGCCGCGGCGACGGCCACGCCGCCGACGGTGACGGCTTCGGAACCGGCGGCCAGGTAGCCCGCGCAGACGATGGCGAGGGCGGCCGAGGCCACCGAGGCCATCAGGCCGTACATCCGCTCGTCCGGATCGGCGTGGCTGCGCAGCTGGAGGACCAGCGTGAGCAGCACCCAGGCGCCGAGGGTGCCGATGATCGCGCCGGGGCCGTACGCGGGCTCCACCGCGAGCACGGCCGCGTCGGCGACGAGGGCTCCGAGGAAGGCGAGGGCGATGCCCTGGCGGGCCGGCCACATGCCGTTGAGACGGAACCAGCCGGCCGCGGTGAGCCCCTGGAGGGCGATCAGCGGCACGAGCAGGGCGAACTCCCCGAGGGCGGCGGCGACGGCCAGCAGCAACCCGAGGGCGGCGGTCAGTACGGCCGACTGCGGGCCCGGGTCGATGATCGGCGACAGGCCTTCGGCGCGGGCCTGGGCGGGATCGACGGCGCGGATGGTGTTGCCCGCGAGGGTGGGCGGCGACCAGGCGGGCTCCTCACCGGGCACCGGGTCCTGCCCGGCCACGCCCGCGCCCGGGCCCGCGGCTACGGCCGCCACGGCCTCGGGGCCGGGGTACGGCGGCAGGTACGCGGTCTCCTCGGCCGAAGCCGAAGCCGGAGCCGGGGCCTGGGTCTGGGCCTGTACGGGGGCCGCCTGCTGGGGCGGCAGGTACGCGGTCTGCTCGGCCGCGGCGAAGTCCGGCCAGGGCGCCCCGCCCTGGGACCAGTCCTGGCCGGGCGCCGGAGCCGGGGCCTGCACCTCGTCGCGGAACCAGCCGTCCGGGGCGATGCCCTGCTGCTCCCCGGGACCCGGGTACGGCGGCAGGTACGCGGTCTCCTCGGCCGAAGCCGGAGCCTGGGCTTGGGCCGCGTGCTCCTGGTACGGCGGCAGGTACGCGGTCTCCTCGGCCGGAACCGGAGCCGGGGCTTGGGCCGCGTGCTCCTGGTACGGCGGCAGGTAGGCCGTCTCGGCCGCCTGGGACCAGTCCTGGACGGGCGCCGGAGCCGGGGCCTGCACCTCGTCGCGGAACCAGCCGTCCGGGGCGATGCCCTGCTGCTGCCCGGGGCCGGGGTACGGCGGCAGGTACGCGGTCTCCTCGGCCGAAGCCGGAGCCGGGTCCGGGGTCTGGCCGGGAGCCGGGGCCGGGGCCTCGTCGCGGAACCAGCCCTCGGGCGCCACCGGCTGCCCGGGCACCGCGCCCAGCGGCGGGTGCACCGGCTGGTAGCCGGTCTCCCAGGTGTCGGACTGCCAGGTCTGGGTCCCGTACGGATCCTCCTGGTGCTGCTGTGGGTGCTGCTCGTGCTGCTGCTGGTACTGCTGCTGCTGTTGCTGCTGTTCCTCAGGCGTGCTCATCGGTTTCCGCTCACCCGCCCGCGAACGGAGGGAGCACCTCGACGGTGCCCCCCTCGGTCAGCTGGACGGCATCATGCGGGCGCTTGCCCACGGGCTCGTCGTTCACGAGGAAGGAGCAGCGCAGCAGGACCCGGGTCAGCTCCCCGGGGTGGCGTTCCCGCACGGCGTCGAGCGCCTCGGCCAGTGTCCGCGCCGAGTACGGCTCCTCCGCCGTCTTGGCCGCGGCCTTGGCCGCCGCCCAGTAGCGGATGGTTCCGGTTGCCACTGCAGCTCCTATCGTCGGCTCTCTACCGTCGGCCTCCATGATGACCCCTCCCCGCCCCCGCCCCCGCGTGCCACTGCGCGCCCCCGGTGCGCCCGGTCGGTCCTCACCGGGTCCACCCATACGGTGAAACCGGGGCATACGGTGGTCGTGGGCGTGGCACGAACCACAGAAGAGGAACCTCCGCAGGCCTCGGCCCCGAACGGACCGGTGGGCTATTCTGCTGGCGTGAGGATCCGGGCAACGTTGCCCCCGGGTCCTTTTGTGCTTTCAGCACGTTGAACGACCCGAGAACAGTGGCAGCCGTCCGGACCTCAGGGCGCGGGGACCGCACGGACGCCAGGTGAGACGCACCACGTACGAAGCAGCACGTCCTCGACGGGACCGAGGAGGAACCGACGTGATGGACCAGCGAACCGTGCTCGACCAGCCGACCGGAACAGGGCGGGGTGGTCAGGCATGAGCTCACTCCTGCTGCTGACCAACGCCTTGCAGCCGTCCACCGAGGTGCTTCCCGCTCTCGGCCTGCTGCTGCACAACGTCCGGGTGGCGCCCGCCGAGGGCCCGGCCCTCGTGGACACCCCCGGCGCCGACGTCATCCTCGTGGACGGCCGCCGCGACCTGCCGCAGGTGCGGTCGCTGTGCCAGCTGCTGCGCTCCACCGGGCCGGGCTGCCCGCTGATCCTCGTCGTCACCGAGGGCGGTCTCGCGGCCGTCACCGCCGACTGGGGCATCGACGACGTACTCCTCGACACCGCCGGCCCCGCCGAGGTCGAGGCGCGGCTGCGGCTGGCCACCGGCCGTCAGCAGCTCGGCTCCGACGACTCCCCGATGGAGATCCGCAACGGCGACCTCTCGGTGGACGAGGCCACGTACTCCGCCAAGCTCAAGGGGCGGGTGCTGGACCTCACCTTCAAGGAGTTCGAGCTGCTCAAGTACCTCGCGCAGCACCCCGGCCGGGTCTTCACCCGCGCCCAGCTGCTCCAGGAGGTCTGGGGCTACGACTACTTCGGCGGCACCCGGACGGTGGACGTCCACGTACGGCGGCTGCGGGCGAAGCTCGGCCCGGAGCACGAGTCGCTGATCGGTACGGTCCGTAACGTCGGCTACCGCTTCGTCACGCCGGAGAAGGTCGAGCGGGCGGCGGCCGAGGCGGCCGCCCAGGCGGCGGCGAAGGCGGCCGCCCAGGCGTCCGCGCAGACCGGCGCGCAGAACGGCGCGGCCGTCACCCGGTCGGCGGAAGACCCTGTGAGGATCCACTCCGCAGGACGCCCTGCCCAGAGGTAGGTCACCCCGCGTAGACTGCCGCGCGTGGCCAAGGTGACGCGGGATGACGTGGCGCGACTTGCGGGTACCTCTACCGCCGTCGTGAGCTACGTCATTAACAACGGACCCCGGCCGGTTGCCCCGGCCACGCGCGAGCGTGTCCTCGCCGCGATCAAGGAACTGGGCTACCGCCCTGACCGGGTCGCCCAGGCGATGGCGTCGCGGCGCACCGACCTCATAGGCATGATCGTCCCCGACGCCCGCCAGCCGTTCTTCGCGGAGATGGCGCACGCGGTCGAACAGGCCGCCGCCGAGCGCGGAAAGATGGTGCTGGTCGGGAACTCCGACTACCGCGACGAGCGCGAGGTCCACTACCTGCGGGCCTTCCTCGGCATGCGGGTCTCCGGCCTGATCCTGGTCAGCCAGGGCATGAGCGAGCGCGCCGCCTCGGAGATCGAGGCCTGGGACGCGCGGGTCGTACTGCTGCACGAGCGGCCCGAGGCCATCGACGACGTCGCCGTGGTCACGGACGACATCGGCGGCGCCCAGCTCGCCACCCGCCACCTGCTGGAGCACGGGCACGAGTACGTGGCCTGCCTCGGCGGCGTGGAGACCACCCCGGAGGTCGGCGACCCCGTCGCCGACCACGTCGAGGGCTGGCGCCGGGCGATGCTGGAATCCGGCCGCTCGATCGAGGGGCGGCTCTTCCAGGCCCCGTACAACCGCTACGACGCCTACCGCGTGGCCCTGGACGTCCTGTCCGGCCCGGACCGGCCGCCGGCCATCTTCTGCGCCACGGACGACCAGGCGATCGGCCTGCTGCGCGCGGCGCGCGAGCTGCGCATCGACGTGCCCGGGGAACTGGCCGTGGCCGGCTTCGACGACGTCAAGGAGGCGGCCCTCACGGACCCGCCCCTCACCACGATCGCCTCGGACCGCCCGGCGATGGCCCGCGCGGCGGTGGACCTCGTCCTGGACGACGGCCTCCGCGTGGCCGGCTCCCGCCGCGAACGCCTGAAGCAGTTCCCCTCGGCCCTGGTGATCCGCCGCTCCTGCGGCTGCCGGTAGCCTCCGGCGGGTCAGCGGAACCCGGCCCCGGCCCGACCCGGCCCCCTCGGCTGCGGCCGGCCGGCTCCCCGGGGCTCCGCCCCGCACCCCCTACGGCGCCCCGGACCCCGCGGCGGAGCCCCGGCAACGGCGCCGCACGGCACGCCCGGGCAGAGCCCCGCACCGCGGCACCGACACCCCCGCACTTATATCCGGCATACGCGGTTCTGTCGGGCTTCTCAGGCCGGACTCAGGAAGCTCTCATCATCCGCGGCCAGAGTCATAGCCATGACCGACAGCTTCCGCCGCGAAGGCGAGTACCCGCAGGAGAGCCCGACCCAGCACGCGCCCTTCGGCGAGGACTGGCAGCGGGGCCGTGACCGGCTGGCGCAGGACGCCGCCGGGGCGTACCCGCCGCCGCCCTCGTACCCGCCCGCCGCACCGGGCTGGCACGAGGCGCACCAGCCGCCGGTCATCCAGGGCGAGACGGTCCCCGCCGGCCCGGCCGGCCAAGGCGGCCACGCCGGTGGGCCCCCCACCGGCCCCGCCCACGCAGCCACCCCCGCCCCCCGCGCCAGAAGGCCCGTCGCGCTGCTGGCCGCGGTGGCCCTCGCGGCGGCCGTGGTCGGCGGCGGCACCGCGGCCGCGGTCCAGCAGCTGATGGGCCCCCAGCAGGGCACCGGCGGCGGCGTCAACGGCACCAACGTCTCGCAGTCCAGCACCGGCACCGTCTCCGGCGTGGCCGAGCAGGTCAGCCCCTCCGTGGTCCGCATCGACACCGGCACGGCGTCCGGCCAGGGCACGGGCACCGGTTCCGGCATCGTCCTGACCGCCGACGGCGAGATCGTCACCAACAACCACGTCGTGAACGGCGCCACCCGGATCCAGGTGACGACGAGCGACGGCAAGAAGTACTCCGCCAAGATCGTCGGCACCGACCCCGACAAGGACCTGGCCCTGATCAAGCTCCAGGACGCCTCCGGCCTCAAACCCGCCGAGCTCGGCGACTCCGGCAGCCTCAAGGTCGGCGAGCAGGTCGTCGCCATCGGCTCCCCCGACCGCCTCACCGGCACGGTCACCAGCGGCATCGTCTCCGCGCTGGAGCGCGAGGTGAACGTACCGAAGTCGGAGCAGCAGTCACCCCAGCGCCAGCAGCAGGGCGGCGGCTGGCCGTTCTCGTACGGCGGTCAGCAGTTCAACGGGAACACCGGCTCGGACACCACCTCGTACAAGGCCATCCAGACGGACGCCTCCCTCAACCCCGGCAACTCCGGCGGCGCCCTCGTCAACATGAACGGCGAGATCGTGGGCATGCCCTCGGCGATCTACTCCCCCTCCAGCAGCGCCGAAGGCGCCGGCAGCGTCGGCCTGGGCTTCGCCATCCCGGTCAACACCATCAAGGCCGACCTGGACTCCCTGCGCAAGGGCGGCTCCGGCGGCGCGGGCTCCGCCGACGGCAACGGCACCGGCACCGGCACGGCCGACGGCTTCGGCACCTCCTACTGACCCGGCCGCCGCCGACCGGCGTGCGACGCTGGAACGTGCCGTGCGCGGGCGACCTCCCGCGCGCACCACCCGAACACCCCTGGGGGAGCACCCATGAATCCCGCCGAAGGCGACCAGCAGCGCGTCCTCGTCGTCGACGACGAGCCGGCCGTGCGCGAGGCCCTGCGCCGCAGCCTGGCCTTCGAGGGGTACGCCGTCCAGACCGCCGTCGACGGGCTCGACGCCCTCGACAAGGCCGCCTCGTACGCCCCCGGCCTGATCGTCCTGGACATCCAGATGCCCCGCATGGACGGCCTGACGGCCGCCCGCAGACTGCGCGCCGCCGGGAGCGTCACGCCGATCCTGATGCTGACCGCCCGCGACACCGTCGGCGACCGCGTCACCGGCCTCGACGCGGGCGCCGACGACTACCTGGTCAAGCCGTTCGAGCTGGACGAGCTCTTCGCGCGCGTCCGCGCCCTGCTGCGACGCAGCTCCTACGCCGCCCCGCAGGCCGGCGCCGAGGGCCCCGGGGAGGTCCTGTCCTTCGGTGACCTGCGGATGGACCTCGCGACCCGTGAGGTGACCCGGGCGGGGCGGCTGGTGGAGCTGACCCGGACCGAGTTCACCCTGCTGGAGATGTTCCTCGCGCACCCGCGCCAGGTCCTCACCCGTGAGCAGATCCTCAAGACCGTGTGGGGCTTCGACTTCGAGCCCAGTTCCAACTCCCTGGACGTGTACGTGATGTACCTGCGCCGCAAGACCGAGGCGGGCGGCGAGCCCCGCCTCGTGCACACCGTGCGCGGGGTGGGCTACGTCCTGCGGGCCGGCGAGAGCGGGCCCGAGTGAGCCCGGCGGCCAGATTCCGGGCCCTGCCGCTGCGCTCCCGCCTCGCGCTGCTGGTCACGGTGGCGGTGGCGCTCGCGGTGGCCGGCGTGGCGGCGGTGTCCTGGGTGATGGTGCGCACCCAACTGCGCGACCAGTTGGACAGTTCCCTGCGCGCCACCGACGCTGCCGCCCAGGCCAACCAGGTCTACGCCAAGTTGCGGTGTGTCCAGGGCCCGGCCCTGCCGGACCGGTCGGCCAACAACCTCAGCGCCCAGGTGCAGATCGTGCTGCCGGACGGCGGCCACTGCTGGGTCGACGGCAACAACACCCTGAAGGTCACCACCACCGACCTGGAGGTCGCCCAGCGCCGGCGCGGTCCCGTCCTCTACGACGCGACCACCTCCGACGGCATCCCCGTCCGCGTCTACACCCAGCCCGCCCTCGTGGGCAATCAGCCCGCCGCGCTGTCCGTCGCCAAGCCGCTCGCCGACGTCGACAAGCCCCTGTCGACCCTGGCCTGGGTGCTGCTGCTCGTCTGCGGCATCGGGGTCGTCGGCGCCGGCGCGGCGGGCCTGTGGGTGGCCCGTACGGGACTGCAGCCCGTCGACGAACTGACCGACGCCGTCGAGCACATCGCCCGCACCGAGGACCTCACCGTGCGGATCCCCGACGAGGGCGACGACGAGATCGCCCGCCTGTCGCGGTCCTTCAACTCCATGACCGCCGCGCTCGCCTCCTCCCAGGAGCGGCAGGCCCAGCTGATCGCGGACGCCGGGCACGAGCTGCGCACCCCGCTGACCTCGCTCCGTACGAACATCGAACTGCTGGCACGCAGCGAGGACACCGGCCGGGCCATCCCGCCCGAGGACCGCAAGGAGCTGCTGGCCTCGGTGAAGGCGCAGATGACCGAGCTCGCCGCGCTGATCGGGGACCTCCAGGAGCTGTCCCGGCCGGACGCGGTGTCCCCCGGTCCGCTCCAGGTGGTGGCCCTGCACGAGATCGCCGGGGCGGCGCTGTCGCGGGCCCGGCTGCGCGGGCCGGAGCTCCGCTTCCGTTCGGACCTGGAGCCCTGGTACGTCCGCGGCGAGGCGGCCGCGCTGGAGCGGGCGGTGGTCAACGTGCTGGACAACGCGGTGAAGTTCAGCCCGCCGGACGGCGAGGTCGAGGTGACGCTGCGGGCGGGCGAGCTGACCGTACGGGACCACGGGCCGGGGATCCCGGCCGGGGACCTCCCGCACGTCTTCGAGCGGTTCTGGCGGTCCCCGTCGGCCCGTGCCCTGCCCGGCAGCGGGCTGGGCCTGTCGATCGTGGCCCGTACGGCAGCCCGTACGGGCGGCAGCGCCGAGCTGCGGGCGGCGGCCGACGGCGGCCCGGGCACGGAGGCGGTGCTCCGCATCCCGGGGGCGCCGACCCCGCCGCCGGCGGGCCCGTCAGTTGTGCCGGATCAGTGAGGCGACCAGTCCGGAGCGGGTGTTCGGGAAGTCCATCGGGACGATGCCGAGCCCGGTCCGGCCGGCCAGTTCCCCGCCGTCGACGAAAGCGTGCACCTGCGGGTTGAGCCGGTCGGAGTTCCAGCGCGGCGGCATGTACGCCGAGGTGCTGGTGTAGTTCACGAAGAGCTTGCCGGGCTGCTGGACGGCCTTGCGGAAGTGGTTCTCGATCCTGCCGCGCTTGGCGAAGGGCTCGGCGTTCCAGTCGTCCTGGATGTCGAAGACGTTGCCGTCGCCATAGCGCAGGCCGGGCAGGCCGCCGTTGTCGGCGAGCAGGACCACCTTGCCGCGGGCCTGCCCGAGGGAGGGCAGGGTGTCGGCGATCCGGAACAGCGGCCGCCAGCCCCGGTTGTCGAGGTAGTCGTCGAAGACGGCGCGGAAGGTCGCGTCGCTGTCGGTGGAGTACTCCTGCTTGAGCCGCATCAGGACGGTCTCGGAGGGGCGTGCGGCGAGGAAGTTCCGGCAGGCGACGAGCACGTCGCCGAACATCAGGTTCTGGTAGAAGGAGCCGTGGTGGATCGCGAACGATCCTCCCGTCACCCGGCAGCGGACGTCGAGGAAGCGGATCCCGGAGTCCAGCTGTTCGGCGATCGAGGTGTTCTGGCAGGCCACGTAGAGCCCGCCGTGGCGGGCGCCCGCGTCGTGGGTGCCGGGGATGGTCATCCGCTGGAGGGCGGTGGAGTCGGCCAGGCCCGCCATCCAGTCCTGGGTGCCGAGCGCCCGGGCGGCGGCCGGGGCCGCTGCGGCGACGCCCAGCCCCGCCGAGGTGCCCGCCGCCAGCGCTCCGACCAGAAACGCCCGTCGGTCCATGCCCATGCCCGCCCCTTCGCCGACCCGGTGATGGGACGGGATTATGGCGTGGACACCTCACTTTTACTACGCACCGGTAGGGGTCAGCTTTCGAGCAACTCCGCCATCCTGCGGAGCCCTTGGGCGATCTCCCGGCCGTTCGGTGCGCTCTCCGCGTCCGTCAGGCACTGCACCATCACCCCGGTCAGCAGCGCGAGGTGCACCGATCCGAGGGACCGTACGTCCTCCTCCGCGACGACCTCCTCCGGCACCCCGCGCAGCTGAGCGGCCACCATGGGCCGGGACCTGCGCTGCGACTCGGCCAGGACCGCGAGCAGCTCCGGCGAGGACTGCGCGTGCACGAACGCCTCGACGTTGGCGGTCCAGAGCCACCGCATGTCGCCGAAGTCCTGGATCTTGCGGTCCCACATGTCGGCGTACCGCTCCTCGGCGGTGTCACCCTGCCCGGCGAGCCTGCCGGACCCCGCGGCCCACTCGTCCATGGCGGCGAACAGCGCCTGGTTCAGCAGGGCCTCGCGGGAGCCGAAGTGGTATCCGATCGCGGCCATGCTCACCGACGCGGCGGAGGAGATGTCGCGCACGGTCGTGCGCAGGTACCCCTTCTCCTCCAGGCAGCGGCGCGCCCCGGCCAGCAGGTCCTCACGATTTCCCATGCCGGGATCGTATCCGCGGCCTCCCCTTGGGCCGGCACCTCTTGGGCAAGCGCCCTATACAAATGTATTGCGCGCTCGCCCAAATCCTGGCAGTCTTCAGCACGAAGGCAGACGCACGACACGGGGAGACGAAGACACATGCGCCACGAGCTGAAGATCGACGACCGCACCCTGTCCTACCTGGACTTCGGCGGCCCCGGCCGCCCGCTGCTCGCCCTCCACGGCGGCCTCTCCGAGGGCGCCGCCTACACCGACCTGGCCGCCGCCCTCGGCGCCGACTGGCGGGTCATCGCCCCCGACCAGCGCGGTCACGGCGACTCCGACCGCGCCGACGGGTACAGCCGCGAGGGCTACGTCTCCGACGCCGCCGCCCTGCTGGAGCACCTCGGCCTCACCGGCCCGCTGCCCGTCCTCGGCTTCTCCCTCGGCGGGATCAACGCCTACCACCTGGCCGCCACCCGGCCCCACCTGGTCTCCGCACTGATCAACGTCGACGCCCCGGTGGAACGCGCCGAGGGTCCGAGCCCCTTCGCCTTCCTCGCCCGCCTCCCCTACACCGCGCCCACCCGCGAGCAGCTCATCGCCGCCTGCGGCCCCTTCGGCCCGTCGATCGCGCCCGCGCTGCGGCAGCTGCCCGACGGCAGCGGCTGGCGGCTGGCGTTCCACCCCCAGGACACCCTGGACACCATCGCCGAGTTCCGCGCCTCCCAGTGGGACGTCTGGACCGCGAGCCACTGCCCGGCCCTGCTGATCCACGGCCGGCGCAGCCAGGCGCTCCCGCAGGAGCAGGCCGACGCGATGGTCTCCCGGCGGCCCGGGACCTCGTACACCTCCCTCGACACCGAGCACTTCGTCCCCTTCCAGGACCCGAAGGGCTTCATCGAGGCCGTGGCCGCCTTCCTCGCGACCCTCTAGGAACGGGAACGCCGGAGGGGCGACGGGCCACAGGGCCCGCCGCCCCTCGGGCGTGCGGTGCGCGGGTGCGCGGGTACTACGTGATGACTACTTGATGACGGTGATCCGGTTCGCCGCCGGCGGCGCGATCGGAGCCTGCGCCGAGGAGTTGTTCGTCAGGTAGGCGTTGAAGCAGTCCAGGTCGGACGCGCCCACCAGCTTGTTCTTGTGCTCCTTCAGGACGGTGAAGCCGTCGCCGCCGCCCGCGAGGAACTCGTTCATCGCGACCCGGTAGGTCTTGGCGGGGTCGATGGCCGCACCGTTCAGCTTCACCGAGTCCACGACGATGCGGTCCGCGCCGGTCTTCGTCATGTCCAGGGTGTACGTGAAGCCCTTCGACACCTGGAGGATCTTCGGGCTCGTCCCGTTGACCGGCCCGCTGACCTGCTGCTGGAGCGCGGTGATCAGCTGCGCGCCGGTCAGGTCCACGATGTTCATCATGTTGGTGAACGGCTGGACCGTGAAGGACTCGCCGTACGTCACCACGCCGTCGCCCTCGTCACCCGAGGCCTTGTAGGCGAGGTCCGAACGGATGCCGCCCGGGTTCATGACGGCCAGCTGCGCGCCGCCCTTGTCCGCCGGGGCCAGCGCTTCGAGCTGCGCGTCGGCGATCAGGTCGCCGAGCGGCTTCTCCGGCGACTCCGAGCCGCGGCCCGGGATGTCGGCCGCGATGAAGCCCTGCGGACGGTTGGCGATCGGGGCGGCGAGGGCGTTCCAGCGCTGGATCAGCTCGGTCATGTCCGGGGCCTTGGGCTGGTCCCGGGTGACGACCTTGTTGACCGGCTTCGGCGAGGCCACCGGCGTACGGACGATGTCCTTGGTCTGCCGGTCGTAGGTCAGCTTGGTGTCCGTGTACACCTTGCCGATGGAGGCGGCCGAGGTGACCGTACGCGGGTTGCCCGCCGGGTCGGGGATGTTGCAGGCGTACGCCTGGTGCGTGTGGCCCGTCACCAGCGCGTCGACCTTGGCGTCCACGTTCTTGGCGATGTCCACGATGGCACCGGAGATACCGGCGCCCGCACCCGGGACGTCGCAGTCGTAGTTGTACGCGCCGCTCGCGGGCAGACCGCCCTCGTGGATCAGCGCGACGATCGACTTCACGCCCTGCTTGTTCAGCTCGGCGGCGTACTTGTTGATCGTCTCGATCTCGTCGCCGAACTTCAGGCCCTTGACGCCCTCGGCGGTCACGACGTCCGGGGTGCCCTCCAGGGTGACGCCGATGAAGCCGATCTTCACGTCCCCCTTCTTCCAGACGAAGGTGGGCGACATCAGCGGACGCTTGGTCTTCTCGTCCGTCACGTTCGCGGCGAGGTACTGGAACTCGGAGCCCGTGAACTCCTTGCCGGGCTCGAAGCAGCCCTCGACCGGGTGGCAGCCGCCGTACGCCATGCGGCGCAGCTCGGCGCGACCCTCGTCGAACTCGTGGTTGCCGACGCTGGAGACGTCCAGGTCCAGCTTGTTCAGCGCCTCGATGCTCGGCTCGTCGTGGAAGAGCCCCGACAGCATCGGGCTGCCGCCGATCATGTCACCGGCCGCGGCCGTGACGGAGTACTCGTGGCCCTTGCGGGCCTCGCGCAGGCTGGTCGCGAGGTACTCGACCCCGCCCGCGGGTATGGCCTTGGTGGTGCCGTCTGCCTGACGCTCGGTCACATTGCCGGAGGAGCCCTGCGGGGGCTCGAGCGTGCCGTGGAAGTCGTTGAACGACAGCATCTGCACATCGACGGTGCGGCTCTTGCCGGCACCGCCACCACTCGCGGCCCCGGCCGGCAGTGCGGCGGCGACCATCGCCCCGGCCCCTGCCGTGGCGGCGATGGCGGTGAGGGTCAACCGGCGGACTCGGCGGTGCCGTTGTGGCGTCGCTGACATTTAATCCCCTTTGTGGACAGCGATACAGCTTGGGAGGTCCGCCGAAGCCTATGGTCAACGCGCGTAGCACGACAGGGGGTACCGGGTATCGAGCTGGTCACGCACAGAAGACGGACCGACGCCGGGCCCGCACTCCGCGGCGCGCCCCTCGCGGTCGTAGGCTCGTGCCATGACTGACGCAGCAGCGGCCCTGGAGCCGGGACGGCAGATTGAGACCCTCGAGGAACTGACGGAGGAGCAGGCCGACGCCGTACTCGCCCTGATCGAGGACGCGGCGCGTACGGACGGCACCACCGCCGTGTCCGAACAGGGACGGCTCCAGCTGCGCGGCGGACCTCGAGAGGGCATCCGCCACTTCCTGCTCACCGTCGGCGGCCGGCTCGTCGGATACGGACAACTGGAGGACACCGACCCGGTGGAGGCCCCCGCCGCCGAGCTCCTCGTCCACCCCGCGCTGCGCGGGCGCGGCCACGGGCGGGCCCTGGGCACGGCCCTGCTGGCCGCCTCCGGCAAGCGGATCCGGGTGTGGGCCCACGGCGGCAAGTCGGCCGCCCGGCACCTCGCGCAGGTGCTCGGCCTGACCCTCTTCCGCGAGCTGCGGCAGCTGCGTCGCCCGCTGTCCGGGGGTGACCCGCTGCCCGAGCCGGTGCTCCCGCCCGGGGTGACCGTACGGACCTTCGTGCCCGGCACCGACGACGGGGCCTGGCTCGCGGCGAACGCGGCCGCCTTTGCCCACCACCCCGAGCAGGGGGCACTGACGCAGCGGGACCTGAACGACCGGATCGCGCAGCCCTGGTTCGACCCCGAGGGCTTCTTCCTCGCCGAACGGGAAGGCGAGATCATCGGCTTCCACTGGACCAAGGTCCACGCGGAGCAGCGGCTCGGCGAGGTCTACGTGATCGGCGTCCGCCCCGGCGCCCAGGGCGGCGGCCTCGGCAAGGCCCTGACCGCGATCGGCCTGCGCCACCTGGCCGCGCAGGGCCTCCCCACCGCCATGCTCTACGTGGACGCCGACAACCCGGCAGCCCTCGCGGTCTACGCGGGCCTCGGCTTCACCACCCACGAGGTCGACCTGATGTACCGCACGGAAAGCTGAGTGCCCTGCGGGCGGCTCGGCCGGTTCGCCTGCGGCTGGGCCTTGCCGGGGCCCCTGGGGCTCCGCCCCAGACCCCGCGCCTCAAACGCCGGCGGGGCTGGATTCGGCCCTGGCTTCGCCTCTGGGGGGCAGGTGGCCTGGTTGGTGGGGTCGGTCCGCGGGGCCGCTCCGGGTTGTCTCCTCGGCTCGCGCACTGAGCCCGATCCGACGTCCTCGGCCCAGGTTGCGCGCTCGTCCTGCGGGGACAACCCTGCGCGTCCCCACTCCCCTCCACCACGGCTTCGCCTTCCGGAGCCCGGGCGTGGGGCGGGGTCGCGCAGGAGAGTCCCCGCAGGACGAGCGCGCAACCCAGGCCGCACATGCGTAGCCGGGGCTCAGTGCGCGAGCCGAGGAGACGCTCCGGAGCGACCCCGCCCCACACCCCGCCAAGCCCCCGCAGGGGCCAAGGCCAAATCCAGCCCCGCCGGCGTTTGAGGCGCGGGGTCCGGGGCGGAGCCCCGTGCAGCGGCGCGGCACACGCACACCCCGCCACCCCGCAAGGGACACCGCACAACCCTTGCGCCAGCCGGACCCGGGAAGCCATACGCCATTCACCAGGCATTAAGACGCGCTTGCGACTCTCCTGCCATGCAGCCCCGACTCCGACTGACGGCCGACGCTTCCGACGCGCCTGTCCTGCCGCGTGCGCGGAACAATGGAGTCATGAGCCACCAGCCCAGCACGGGCCCCACCGAGGTCCCCGCCCAGCACCCGTCCCACACCCCCGCCGGCGGCAAGCAGACCGGCGGCCCGGCAGGTCTCGCGGTCACCGGAGCACACGCACGCATAGGCTCCATCTCCGCGCACCGCCCGCACGTCGATCTCGAGCCCGATCTCGACGCTGACCTGGACGCCTACGACGACAAGGACGGCGACGAGCTCCCCCCGGGCCGCTTCCTCGACCGTGAGCGCAGCTGGCTGGCCTTCAACGAGCGCGTGCTCGAACTCGCCGAGGACCCGACGACCCCGCTCCTGGAGCGCGCCAACTTCCTGGCGATCTTCGCGAGCAACCTCGACGAGTTCTTCATGGTCCGCGTCGCCGGCCTCAAGCGCCGCATCGCGACCGGTGTCGCCACCCGTTCGGCCTCCGGCCTCCAGCCCCGTGAGGTGCTGGACCTGATCTGGACCCGCTCGCGCGAGCTCATGGCCCGCCACGCCGCCTGCTTCCAGCAGGACATCTCCCCGGCACTCGCCGAGGAGGGCATCCACCTGATCCGCTGGCCCGACCTGACGGAGAAGGAGCAGGCCCGCCTCTTCACGCTCTTCCGGAACCAGATCTTCCCGGTCCTGACCCCGCTGGCCGTGGACCCCGCGCACCCGTTCCCGTACATCTCCGGCCTCTCCCTGAACCTGGCCGTCGTCGTACGCAACCCGGTCAGCGGCCACCGCCACTTCGCCCGGGTCAAGGTCCCGCCGCTCCTCTCCCGCTTCCTGGAGGCCTCCCCGCAGCGCTACGTCCCGCTGGAGGACGTCATCGCCGCGCACCTGGAGGAGCTGTTCCCCGGCATGGAGGTGCTCGCGCACCACATGTTCCGCGTGACCCGCAACGAGGACCTGGAGGTCGAGGAGGACGACGCCGAGAACCTGCTCCAGGCCCTGGAGAAGGAGCTCATGCGGCGCCGCTTCGGCCCGCCGGTGCGCCTGGAGGTCGAGGAGTCCATCGACCCGGGCGTACTGGACCTCCTCGTGCAGGAGCTGAACGTCAACTCCTCCGAGGTGTACCCGCTGCCCGGCCTGCTGGACCTGACCGCGCTCTTCGGGATCGCCTCGCTGGACCGGCCGGAGCTGAAGTACCCGAAGTTCGTCGCGGGCACCCACCGCGACCTCGCCGAGGTCGAGTCCGCGTCGGCGCCCGACATCTTCGCCGCGCTGCGCGAGCGGGACGTGCTGCTGCACCACCCGTACGACTCCTTCTCCACCTCGGTGCAGGCCTTCCTGGAGCAGGCCGCCGCCGACCCGGACGTCCTCGCCATCAAGCAGACGCTGTACCGCACCTCCGGCGACTCCCCGATCGTGGACGCCCTGATCGACGCCGCCGACTCCGGCAAGCAGGTCCTCGTACTCGTCGAGATCAAGGCCCGCTTCGACGAGCAGGCCAACATCAAGTGGGCGCGCAAGCTGGAGGAGTCCGGCTGCCACGTCGTCTACGGGCTCGTCGGCCTCAAGACCCACTGCAAGCTGTCGCTCGTCGTCCGCCAGGAGGGCGACCAGCTGCGCCGCTACTCCCACGTGGGCACCGGCAACTACCACCCCAAGACCGCCCGGCTCTACGAGGACCTCGGCCTGCTCACCGCCGACCCGCAGGTCGGCGCGGACCTCTCCGACCTCTTCAACCGGCTCTCCGGCTACTCCCGGCGCGAGACCTACCGCCGGCTGATGGTGGCGCCGCGCTCGCTGCGCGACGGGCTGATCGCGCGGATCGACAAGGAGGCCGCCCACCACAGGGCCGGCCGCCCCGCGTACGTGCGCCTGAAGATGAACTCGATCGTCGACGAGGCCCTGATCGACTCCCTCTACCGGGCCGCCCAGGCGGGCGTGCCCGTGGACATCTGGGTCCGCGGCATCTGCGCGGTGCGGCCCGGGGTCCCCGGGCTCTCGGAGAACATCCGGGTCCGCTCCGTCCTCGGCCGCTTCCTCGAACACTCCCGCGTCTTCGCCTTCGGCAACGGCGGTGAGCCCGAGGTGTGGATCGGCAGCGCCGACATGATGCACCGCAACCTCGACCGTCGCATCGAGGCACTGGTCCGGGTCGCCGACCCGGGCCACCGCGCGGCACTGGACCGGATGCTGCAGACCGGCATGTCCGACGCCACCTCCTCCTGGCACCTGGGCCCGGACGGCGAATGGACCCGGCACAGCACGGATGCGGAAGGCCAGCCGCTGCGGCACGTACAGGAGACGCTCATAGACGCCCGGAGGCGCCGGCGTGGCTCAGCCAAACCATGACCTGACGGCCGGCGCGGGTGACGTGCTCAGCACGTACCTGCGCGGCCAGGCCACCTCTTTCCTGCGCGCACTGCGCCTGCACGGCGAGAGCGCGGCGAACGGAGCGGACACTGCGGGCGAAGGTGACGCGGCGCGCAGCCTGCGGGGGGCTGCGCGCCGCATCAGCGGATCCCTGGCCACCTTCCGGGTGGTGACCGAGTCCGCCTGGGCCGACGGGCTGCGCACCGAGCTGGTGTGGCTGTCCTCGACCCTGGCCGACGAACACGCGTACGCGGCCCGGCTGGCCCGCCTGATGGAGGCGCTGCACCGGCTGTCGGGGGCCCATGACGTCCCGGCGCCGCGCTCCTCCGCGGGCGCGCTCACGGTGGGCTCGGCGCGGGCGGGCGCGCTGCTGGAGCGCCAGCTGAACCTGGCGCGCACCCGCGCCCACTCGGCCACGCTCCAGGCCCTCGGCTCCGCCCGCTTCCACGCGGTGGCGGACGCGGTGGCGGTGCTGGCCTCCGAGGTGCCGCTGGACCTGGTCGCGGCCCGCGGGCGGGTCGGGGAGGTCCTCGTACCGCTCGCGGAAGTGGCCGAAACCCGACTGTCGGCGGCGGTCTCGGTGCTGCCTCCGGCGGACGGCGCCCACCCGTACAACTGCGACCACGACGGCCTCTGGCACGAGGTACGCCACCTCCTGCGGGTCCACCGGTACGCCCGGGAGGCCCTGGGCGAGGACGTGACCCGGCTGTCGGCGGCGGGCGAGGCACTGGACCGCCACCGCGACGCGGCCGAGGCCGCCACGGCCTCCGCGACGGCCGCCCGCACCCCGCGGATCGCCCCTGCCACGGCGTACGCCCTCGGTGTGCTGCACGCCGACCAGCGCCACGCGGTCGAGGCGGCGCGTTTCGCCTTCCGGGAACTCTGGCTGCCGCAGCCCGCGGTCACGCCGAGATAACGGCGGGGTAACGGATGATTACGGCTGTGCGCGATCCGCGGGAGACACACCGGGCCGTCCGCCATGGTTCACCGTCCGTTCACTCGGCCCGGTCGGCGGCTTCACCTGTTCTGCCTAATTTCAGTCGTGCACGGGACGAGCCGCCCGCAGGTCGGGCGGCCCGGCCGGGCAAACAGACGTAGTCCTCTTCGCACGCCGCCCCGACACAGAAAGCGGCCGGCGGCTTCTGGAAGGAACACCCGAAAGTGAAGCTTCAGCGCAAGAACATGCTTCGTGCCTCCGCCCTCGGGGCGCTCGTCGTGTCCGGCGCCCTGGTCCTCACGGCGTGCGGCTCGGACGACAACACCAAGGACAACGGCTCCGCCACCGGCAAGCCGTCGGCCGCCGCGGGCGACATCAAGTGTGACGACGCCAAGGGCAAGCTCCTCGCCTCGGGCTCCTCCGCGCAGAAGAACGCGGTCGACCTGTGGGTGAAGAACTACATGGCCGCCTGCTCCGGCGTCGAGGTGAACTACAAGTCCTCCTCCTCCGGTGAGGGCATCGTCGCCTTCAACCAGGGCACCGTCGGCTTCGCCGGCTCCGACTCGGCGCTGAAGCCGGAGCAGGTCGAGGAGTCGAAGAAGATCTGCACCGGTGGCCAGGGCATCGACCTGCCCATGGTCGGCGGCCCGATCGCCCTCGGCTTCAACATCGCCGGCGTGGACAAGCTGAACCTCGACGCCGCCACGATCGCCAACATCTTCAACGACAAGATCAAGAAGTGGGACGACGAGGCGATCAAGAAGCTGAACCCCGGCGTCACGCTTCCCGGCACCGCGATCCAGCACTTCCACCGCTCCGAGGACTCGGGCACCACCGAGAACCTGGGCAAGTACCTCAAGGCCACCGCCGGTGACGCCTGGCCGCACGAGGCCGCGAAGAAGTGGCCCGCCCCGGGCGGCCTCGGCGCCTCCGGCTCCGCGGGTGTCGCCACCCAGGTCAAGCAGGTCGACGGCTCCATCGGCTACTTCGAGCTCTCCTACGCCAGCGCGCAGAACATCAAGACGGTCGACCTGAACACGGGCGCCGCCGCCCCGGTCAAGGCCTCCGGCGAGAACGCCTCCAAGGCCATCGCCGCCGCCAAGATCTCGGGCACCGGCAACGACCTGGCGCTCAAGCTCGACTACGCCACCAAGGCCGAGGGCGCGTACCCGATCGTCCTGGTCACCTACGAGGTCGTCTGCGACAAGGGCAACAAGGCGGAGACCCTTCCGACCGTGAAGTCCTTCCTGAACTACACCGCGTCCGACGCGGGTCAGAAGATCCTCCTCGAGAACGGCTACGCGCCGATCCCGGCCGAGATCAACGCCAAGGTCCGCGAGATCATCGCTTCGCTGGCCTAGTCCTGAGCCCGAGGCCCGGTCCGCTCCCCCCCGTCCGGGGGGCGGACCGGCCCCGGGACCCTTCCCCTCCACCCGGGGAATCCGGTGCACCGCCGCCCGGGGGCCTGCCCCCACCCAGACCGGAAAGATCATGGCTTCCACCACACCCACCCAGATTGACCAGGCTCCGCCTGTCTCCAAGAGCGGAAGGTCCACCGGCCGCGCCGGTGACAAGGTCTTCGCCGGGCTCTCCAAGGGCTCCGGCATCCTGCTCCTGGTGATCATGGCGTCGATCGCCATCTTCCTCACCTACCGCGCCTCGATCGCCCTGTCGAAGAACGAGGGCAACTTCCTCACCACCTTCGACTGGAACGCGTCGGCCAACCCGCCCGTCTTCGGCATCGCCGTCCTGCTCTTCGGCACCGTCGTCAGCTCGATCATCGCGATGGCCATCGCGGTTCCGATCGCTGTCGGCATCGCCCTGTTCATCTCGCACTACGCGCCGCGCAAGCTGGCCGCGCCCCTGGCCTACGTGGTCGACCTGCTGGCCGCCGTGCCGTCGATCATCTACGGCATCTGGGGCGCCCTCTTCCTCGTGCCGCAGCTGGCGGGCCTGAACCTCTGGCTCGACGAGTACCTGGGCTGGACCTACGTCTTCGACAAGTCCCAGGTCGGCGTCGCCCGCTCGATCTTCACCGTCGGCATCCTGCTCGCGATCATGATCCTGCCGATCGTGACCAGCGTCAGCCGCGAGGTCTTCCTCCAGGTCCCGCGCATGAACGAGGAGGCCGCCCTGGCCCTCGGCGCGACCCGCTGGGAAGTCATCCGGATGTCGGTCCTGCCCTTCGGCCGCTCCGGAGTCATCTCCGCCTCGATGCTCGGCCTCGGCCGCGCGCTCGGCGAGACCATGGCCGTCGCGACCGTCCTCTCCCCGAGCTTCCTGATCTCGCTGCACATCCTCGACCCGGGTGGCGGTACCTTCGCGCAGAACATCGCCGCGAAGTTCGACGAGGCCAACGAGTTCGGCCGGGACGCGCTGATCGCCTCCGGTCTGGTCCTCTTCCTGCTCACCCTGCTGGTCAACGGTGCAGCTCGCCTGATCATCGCTCGCCGCAAGGACTTCTCGGGGGCGAACGCCTGATGAGCCACGCACTCCAGGACCAGCGGCCCTCCCGGGCCACCAAGTCCGCCGCACCCGCCAGCCTCACCCGAGGCGGCCTGCCCCGCTGGGCCCCGGCCGCCATCGCCGTCCTCTCGGCCGGCCTCGGCATCGGCATCGGCATCGTCTTCGACCTCCACAGCAAGGTCCAGTGGGGTCTGCTCGCGGCCATCCTGTTCGTCGTGATCACGTACACCGCGAGCGCGGTCGTCGAGAACCGCCGCCAGGCCAAGGACCGCGTCGCGACCTCCGTCGTGTGGGTCTGCTTCATCCTCGCGGTCGTCCCGCTGCTCTCGCTGATGTGGACGACGATCAGCCGCGGCATCGAGGTCCTCAGCGGGGACTTCCTGAGCCACTCCATGAACGGCGTGACCAGCTTCGAGGAGGGCGGTGGTGTCTACCACGCCCTGATCGGCACGCTGGAGCAGGTGGCCCTCGCGACCCTGATCGCCGCGCCGATCGGCCTGCTGACCGCCGTCTACCTGGTCGAGTACGGCCGGGGCTCGCTCGCCAAGGCCGTGACCTTCTTCGTCGACGTCATGACCGGCATCCCCTCCATCGTCGCGGGCCTGTTCATCCTGACGACCTGGAACCTGATGCTCGGCTTCGGCCCCTCCGGCTTCGCCGGCGCCATGGCCCTGTCGATCCTGATGATGCCGGTCGTGGTCCGCTCCACCGAGGAAATGCTCAAGCTCGTCCCGAACGAGCTGCGCGAGGCCGCCCTCGCCCTCGGTGTGCCGAAGTGGCGCGTGATCCTCAAGGTCGTGCTCCCCACCGCCATCGGCGGCATCTCGACGGGTGTCATGCTGGCTGTGGCACGTATCGCCGGTGAGACCGCTCCGATCATGCTGCTGGTCTTCGGTTCTCAGCTGATCAACAACAACCCCTTCGAAGGCGCCCAGTCCTCGCTCCCGCTCTACATCTGGGAGCAGTACAAGGTCGGCAGTGAAGCCTCCTACGACCGGGCATGGGCCGCAGCGCTCGTGCTGATCGCCTTCGTCATGATCCTCAATCTGGTGGCCCGCGGCATCGCCCGCTGGAAGGCCCCGAAGACCGGTCGCTGACGCGACTTATGAAAGCGAAGTGACCCCTCATGGCGAAGCGAATCGACGTCAGCGGACTGTCCGCCTTCTACGGCACCCACAAAGCCATCGATGACATCTCGATGACCGTGGAGCCCCGCTCCGTGACCGCCTTCATCGGCCCGTCCGGCTGCGGCAAGTCCACCTTCCTGCGCACCCTCAACCGCATGCACGAGGTCACCCCCGGCGGCCGCGTCGAGGGCAAGGTCCTCCTGGACGACGAGAACCTGTACGGCGCCGGCGTGGACCCCGTCGCGGTCCGCCGCACGGTCGGCATGGTCTTCCAGCGCCCGAACCCCTTCCCCACCATGTCGATCTTCGACAACGTGGCGGCGGGCCTGCGGCTGAACGGCAGCTTCAAGAAGTCCGAGCTCGCCGAGATCGTCGAGAAGTCCCTCAAGGGCGCCAACCTCTGGAACGAGGTCAAGGACCGCCTGAACAAGCCCGGCTCCGGCCTCTCCGGCGGCCAGCAGCAGCGTCTGTGCATCGCCCGCGCCATCGCGGTCGAGCCGCAGGTCCTGCTGATGGACGAGCCCTGCTCGGCCCTCGACCCGATCTCCACCCTCGCGATCGAGGACCTGATCGGCGAGCTCAAGGAGCTCTTCACGATCGTCATCGTGACGCACAACATGCAGCAGGCCGCACGCGTCTCGGACCGCACCGCCTTCTTCAACCTCTCGGCGGTCGGCCAGCCCGGCAAGCTCATCGAGATCGACGACACCGACCGGATCTTCTCGAACCCGTCGGTGCAGGCGACCGAGGACTACATCTCGGGCCGCTTCGGCTAGACCCGGGATGTTCTGAACGTCCTGCGGTGCTGCATGGCGGTGCCACCGCAAGGCGAAAGAAAGAAAAAGGGCCGGCTCCCCCTGGGTGGGGGGAGCCGGCCCGCTTTCGTCTGCCCGTCGCTGGACGAAGGCGAGGTTCACGATCCAGAAGCTGACGGCGGCGACCAGGGCGGCGGCCGGCATCGTGATGCTGCATCACCCGGGGGATGACCCCCGGACCCCCAGCAGGAGCGCGGCTCCGGCTAGACGAACGCCAAGTTGACGATCCAGAAGCTCAGCGCAGCGACGAGCGCGGCGGCCGGCATCGTGATGCTGCATCACCCGGGGGATGACCCCCGGACCCCCAGCAGGAGCGCGGCTCCGGCTAGACGAACGCCAAGTTGACGATCCAGAAGCTCAGCGCAGCGACGAGCGCGGCGGCCGGCATCGTGATGAACCAGCCCAGGATGATGTTCTTGGCGACGCCCCAGCGGACCGCGTTCACCCGCTTGGTCGCGCCCACACCCATGATCGCCGAGGTGATCACGTGGGTGGTGGAGATCGGCGCGTGGAAGAGGAACGCCGAGCCGAACATGATCGAGGCACCGGTGGTCTCGGCCGCGAAGCCCTGCGGCGGGTCCAGCTCGATGATCTTGCGGCCGAGGGTGCGCATGATGCGCCAGCCGCCCGCGTACGTGCCCAGCGACAGCATCACGGCACAGGCGATCTTGACCCAGATCGGGATCTCGGCGTCGGCGGTCTGTACATCGGCGATGACCAGGGCCATCACCACGATGCCCATGGTCTTCTGCGCGTCCTGGAGGCCGTGGCCCAGCGCCATCGCGGCCGCGGACACCGTCTGCGCGATACGGAAACCGCGCTTGGCCTTGTGCGGGTTGGCCCGGCGGAACATCCACAGGATGGCCACCATCACCAGGTAACCGGCGACCAGACCGACGACCGGCGAGGCGAACATCGGGATGACGACCTTGTCGATCACCCCGCTCCAGATGACACCGGTGCCGCCGGCCAGCGCCGCGCCCACCATCCCGCCGAACAGCGCGTGCGAGGAGGACGAGGGCAGGCCGAAGTACCAGGTGATCAGGTTCCACACGATCGCGCCGACGAGCGCCGAGAAGAGGATCCACATGCCCCGGGTGCCGTGGGGCGTCTCGATCAGACCCTCGCTGACCGTCTTGGCGACACCGCTGCCCAGGAAGGCACCGGCGAGGTTCATCACCGCGGCCATCGCGAGCGCGGCGCGCGGGGTCAGCGCGCGGGTCGAGACCGAGGTCGCGATCGCGTTCGCCGAGTCGTGGAAACCGTTGGTGTACGTGAATCCGAGCGCGACACCGATGGTCACGATCAGAGCGAAGGTGTCCACGAGGTTCAGGACTCCTTGACCGCGATGGTCTCCACCGTGTTCGCAACGTGCTCGAACGCGTCGGCCGCCTCTTCGAGCACGTCGACGATCTGCTTGAGCTTCAGCACCTCAATGGCGTCGTACTTGCCGTTGAAGAGCTGGGCGAGCAGCTTGCGGTGGATCTGGTCGGCCTGGTTCTCGAGGCGGTTGACCTCGATCCAGTACTCGGTCAGGTTGTCCATCGTCCGCAGGTGCGGCATGGCCTCGGCGGTCAGCTCCGCGGCCCGTGCCAGTACCTCGATCTGCTGCTCGACGCCCTTGGGGAGCTCCTCCACGTTGTAGAGGACGACCAGGTCGACCGCCTCCTCCATGAAGTCCATGATGTCGTCGAGCGACGAGGCCAGGTTGTAGATGTCCTCGCGGTCGAACGGCGTGATGAAGGAGGAGTTCAACTGGTGGAAGATCGCGTGGGTGGCGTCGTCCCCCGCGTGCTCCGCTGCCCGCATCCGCTCCGCGATCTCGGCCCGGGCGGAGGAGTCCGCTCCGAGCAGTTCCATCAGGAGCTTCGAGCCCGTGACGATGTTGTCCGCAGATGCGGCGAACATGTCGTAGAAGCTCGTCTCCCTGGGGGTCAGACGAAATCGCACGTGAGGTCCTCGGGGTGCATTGGATTCGGTCAGGCTGATGCTAGGCGCATCCCCCTGCCACGGCTAACCGGCAGTTCTCCAGTGTCCTCCATGAGGCAGAGTGAGGACCACGGGCCCCTGTCCCTGTCACCAGGGCCAAGTACCCTATACCCATGAGGGGTATGCGGTCCCTCGTTCCGGACCAGACCACGGGAGGACGTATGACGGCCATCGAGGCGGAGGGCTCCCGAGCCGAGACCGGCACGGCCACGGCCACCGGCACGGCCACGGCGGTACACGGGTACCACCACCAGAAGGACGAGCACCTGAAGAGGCTGCGCCGGATCGAGGGCCAGATCCGCGGTCTCCAGCGGCTCGTCGACGAGGACGTGTACTGCATCGACATACTCACCCAGGTCTCGGCCAGCACGAAGGCGCTCCAGTCCTTCGCGCTCCAGCTGCTGGAGGAGCACCTGCGCCACTGCGTCGCCGACGCGGCCGTCAGGGGCGGCGCCGAGATCGACGCGAAGGTCGAGGAAGCCACCAAGGCCATCGCCCGCCTTCTGCGCACCTAGGTTCAGCCCCGCCGAGCACCTCCCGCGGCGCCGGACACAATCCAGCCCCGCCGGCGTTCGAGGCGCGGGGGCCCGGGGGGCGGAGCCCCCGCAACGGCGGGTCAGCCGGACCAGATCCCCATCAACACCTCGTCGATCCGATCCTGGCTCAGCCGGTCCTCGGCAGCCGCGGAGGCCGCGATGATCAGTTCGCCGCACAGCTCGATCTCGGCGAGAGCCACGTGGTCCTGCACCGTCATGCCGCCTGCGGGAGTCACGCGTGTCACCTCAATCTGCCGCCATCGCCCGTCGGCGCTCGGCTTCTCAGCGTAGGGAGGACGCGGTGCGGCGCGCATGACACGGATGGACCATTTCCGGAAACCCGGCATGGCCCGATCGCGCCGCCGGGAAGCCGCCCGCCCGGCTATTCGGCGATCTTCCCGGCGTAAATGTCCCCACTTGCGGGCAATACGACGGTCACCGGCGTCCCGAATCCGTACAGCAGCGTGGTCGAGGAGACATCGATCACGCCATTGTTGACGTAGGTGAAGCGGTGCCGAACCTTCCGCAGGCGCCCCTCCTCGTCCAGGTAGACGTCGAAGGGCACCGTGTCCTTGCTGAACCCTTTCGCCGCCGCCTCCAGCACCCCCTTCACCTGCGGTGAGGCGCTCAGCGCGGCCCGCCCGATGTCGGTGGTCCCCCGGAAGTGCCGCACCTTGGTGCCCGCCACCTCGGTCTCCCCGACGTACGTGACCTCCAGCGCGCCCCGCAGCAGCTCGGCCGCGGCCATCGGGTCGGTGGCCCCGCCCGTGACCAGGTTCCCGTCGGCGAGGGTCGTCGTGTCGACCCGCACCCACTTGTCGTCGGGGACGCCCGCGCCACGGTTCTTCATGTAGAGGGCGCCGGGTGCGAGCAGCTCGGTGATCGGCCGGTGCCCGGGCTTGCCGGTCACATCGGCCGGGAGCATCACCAGGAGCTGGCCCATCCGGTTCTTGAAGTCGACGCCGCCCTCGCCGTGGATCGTGACCCGGGTGCCGCCCGTGGCCATCTCCATCGCCGTACGGGCCTGGGCGCTGCCGGACCTCGCCAGTACGTCGGCGGCGCCGCGCACCACCGCCGCCGCGTCCGCGGGGGGCCGGTCCTCACCGTTTGCGCCGCCGCGGGTGCCGCCGTCACCGCGACCGCACCCGCTCATCGCCGCGACCGCGAGGCCGACGCCGAGGACGAGCACCGCCTCACCCGCACGCCCGCGCCGCCGCCTGTGCTGGTGCACCACCATCGCCTGCCAACCCCCAACGCATGACCGCTGTTTGCCCGAGGCCCCCACCCGCTCCGCTTAACGAGGTCCGGGGTTTCCCGTCACGGGCCGCGGCCGTCCACGGCCCACACCGGGCCGGGTACCTTGGGTGAGTGGATCCGCACACCGAAGCGACCCTGGCTCCTCCGCTTGCCGCCGTACCGCTCCCGGGGCTGCCACCCCAGCCGAGCAGCGCGGAGCCGTCACAGCCGTCCGGCGGCACGCACAACACCTCCACCACCGAGCGCGGGGCCTTCTGCCTGGCGGTCTGCAGCTGCGGCTGGAAGGGCCCGGCCCGCCGTTCCCGGGACCTGGCCCGCAAGGACGCCGGCCGGCACGCGGCGCGGGATTAGGCCCGGCCGGGCGGGTACCCCGTACGGCATGTCGCCCGTTCGGACGGCCCGGCTGGCCGACCCGTGCGGGAGCGGATGCCCTTGACTCATGCCAGGACCCGCAGCCCGCCTCGCGGCCCTCCTCTGGGCCCTGCTCTTCGCGCTGGCCCCGGCCGCCCCGGCCTGGGCCAGACCCGTGGGCACGGCGGACGGTCCGGGCGACGTCGCCCTGGCGATCGGGCTGACCACCGTCGCGGCCGTGGCCACCGGTCTGTGGCTGCGCTCCCGCTACCGCCGTGAGGACACGGAGAACGCGGCTGACGCGGAGGACGCGGCGGACGCGGACCACCGGCCGGACCACCGCAGCAGCGGCCGGAGCAGCGGAAACACCGGGAGCGGTGACCGGTGACACCGCGGCCCCGGTGGCGGCCTCGCTCGCGGCCCCGGCCCCGGCCTCGGTCGTGGCCGCCCGCGGTACGCCTGTGCTTCGGGGCGGCCGGGTTCTGCCTGGTGGTGGCCGTACTGCTCGCCGTATGGAATGCGTACGCGAGCGCCTGAGGCCTCAGGCCGCGAGGTCGCTCTCGTGGGTGCGCTGATCGGCCGGCGGGGTCTGGGCCTGCGCCAGGTCGACCGGCCGGGTCAGCAGGCCGCTCCTGGCGCGGACGAGGAACGCGATGCGCGGGGCCGCGGCCACGGCCCGTACCAGCGGGGTCAGTACGGCCATCGCGAGCGGCGCGAGCACGAGGGCGACGGCGGTGCCGAGCGCGAAGCCGCCGATCACGTCCGTCGGGTAGTGGACGCCCACGTAGACGCGGCAGAAGCCCTCGACGAGCGCGAGCCCGATGCCGATGAGCCCGATCCTGCGGTTCGCCACGAACAGGCCGACGCCCAGGGCCATCGCGAGGGTGGCGTGCCCGCTGACGAAGGAGAAGTCCGTCTGCGCCAGGTCCGCCCCCGTCCGGAGGTGCGGGTCGAGGACCTGGAGGCCGTCGTGCTGGCGGAACGGCCGCGGCCGCGCGACGAATTCACGCAGCGGCATGTTCACGAGCAGCGCCAGCCCGGCGGCGAGCGGGGCCCACACCAGCGCGGCGAAGGTCTCGACGGCGGTGGCCTCGTCCTGTCTGCGCGCGCCGCGCCAGCACCAGAGGACCAGGAGCACCAGGGTGAGCAGGATCCCGTAGCCGCCGGCCAGACTGACGGCCCGGTCGAACCAGTCCGGGGCTTGCCGGGCCATTCCGTTGATCTCGTACAGCAGGCTGACATCCACGTTCGGCCCACCGGTTGTGAGTCCAGCCATGGTGATGCGGCCCCTTGCTCTAGCCGTGGTTCCCCTGCGGGCACACCCTTGCGGGTGCCCCTTCGCCCCCTACTTGATCAACCCCTGTGTCCATGGAACGCGGGTTCTGACAACTACGTTCCACTCTCCACCGAATGATCACCCCAACGTTATCGAAGAGTGACTCATCGTCGCAGCTCAGGGCCTTTGATTCACGGAGAGTTACCAGACGCCGGGGTCGCCGCGGCACGCTCCGGTAGGGCCGCCGCACCGTCCTTCGTGACACGCGTCGCACCGAAGTAGTCAGGCGTGTCGATCTTGTCGAAGCGGATCACGGCGCCGGTATAAGGGGCGTTGATCATGTACCCGCCGCCCACGTAGAGACCGACGTGCCGGATCTCCCGAGAATTCGTCAGATCGTCGGAGAAGAACACCAGATCACCGGGCAGCAGTTCATCCCGCGAAGGATGCGAACCGGCGTTGTACTGGTCGTTCGCCACCCGGGGCAGCTCGATGCCCACCGTCTCGTACGCCGCCTTGGTCAGCCCCGAGCAGTCGAACCGCCCGTTCTGGTCGGGAGTTCCGTTGCCGCCCCACAGGTACGGGGTCCCCAGCTGCTTCTGCGCGAAATAGATGGCTCCGGCCGCCTGTTGGGAAGGCGCGACCCGGCCGACCGGCCGCGCGAAGCTCTTGGCCAGCGTCGTGATCGTCTTCACATAGCCCTGGGTCTCCTTGTACGGGGGCACCCCGCCGTACTTGATGACCGCGTAGGCCCCCGCGTTGTAGGCCGCGAGCATGTTCGCCGTCGCGTCCCCGGGCACGCTCGCCACGTCCTTCGCCAGCGTGCAGTCGTACGAGGCCGCCGACGGGATCGCGTCACTGGGGTCCCAGATGTCCCGGTCCCCGTCCCCGTCCCCGTCGATGCCGTGACCCGCCCACGTGCCCGGGATGAACTGCGCGATGCCGCGCGCGTCCGCCGGACTGACCGCGCTCGGGTTCCAGCCGCTCTCCGAGTACAGCTGGGCGGCGAGCAGCGCCGGGTTGATGGCCGGGCACAGGTTGCCCCACTTCTCCACCAGCGCCTGGTACTTGGCGGGGACGGCCCCCTTCACGAGCCCCACCGCACGGCCGCCCGGCCCCGCACCCCCCACCAGGCCCGCCGCCGCCGAGTACGTCCCCACCACGAGGAGCAATAGGAAGCTCAGGCACACCCCGAACCCGATCCCGCCGACCATCCAGAATCTGCGCACCCGTCAACCCTCCCCCATCCCTGTCGCTTTCCGCCGCGATTCGCCCGTGTCGCCTGTCCTACTAGCCCACTTGCTACGTCACGCGAAAGCCCGCGCAGGCAATGCTCGCGCAGTTCGTAGGATCATCTTCAACGCGGTAGAAGACCACCGTCCAGTGCCCCGGATCCCTGGCGAGGGGCACGGCGGGCCGGGTCCACCGCCCCCGTGCAGCGCGAGGTCGTGGCTTCCAGCGGCAGCGGGAGGCCCCGCTGCCCTCGATGTACTCGGCCGGCGCCATGCCCGCGCCCACGGCCGCCCGGCCCCCGCGCCCCCTGCGCTCCCCGTGCCCCGACTCCCGCCGGACCGCCGCCCCGGTTTCGCACCCCCGCACCGCCGCACCCCGCACCGCCGGATCGCCTCCGCCCGATCCGGGCGCGCCGCCGGGCCCTTCGCCAGGCAGCCCTCGGTCAGCGGCTCCATCCGGCCGAGCCTGCCACACCCATCTTCCGTTCCGGAGAGGCGGGTTGAGCGCTACCTGGGGGCGACGAACAGGCTCTGCGCGCTCCGCCCGATGGGGCCCTTCTCGTCGTGGAGCCGGGCGTCGACGAGGCCGATGCCGGCCGCGTCCACGCTCGTACGGGATTGCACGCACGCCCATTCGCCCACGGGATGGCGGTGCAGATGCACTGTGAGGTCGCCGTTCACGAAGACGAACCGGCCGAAGTCCATCACCGAGCTGATGCCGTTGCCGGAATCGGCGGCGGTCAGCACCCGGTCCAGCGGGCGGATCTCCTCCCCGGCGACGAGCGGCACCCGCATCCGCATCCAGCAGGTGCCCGGGCCGAGCTCCATGAAGGCGCCCTCGGTGAAACGGGCCTCCATGGCCGTGTGGTACCCGGTCTCCCACGGCACCGGGAAGAACGGCGTCGCCTCCGCCTCCCCGGGCGGCGGCAGCTGCGGCCCCGGCACCACGGCCGGCACCGCCTCCGCGGCCACCCGGATCCGCAGGGCCCGCGCCAGCATCACCGGAGCGTCCGCACCGGCCGGCGTGAGCGAGGCTTCGACCACCTCGGTGCCACGGCCGGCCCGCAGCACGCTCGTGGTGATCTCCAGCGCGCCGATCGGCACCGGCCGCAGGATCTCGTAGGTGATCCGGGCGATCCGCATGTCCGCACGCGCACCGGGCCGGTCCTCGACGGCCCGCCCGAGCAGCGCGGCGGGCGGCCCGGCGTGCTGCGCACCCGCGTCCCAGGGCCCGCGCGTGTACGCGGTGGCCAGGAACCGCCCGGTGTCGATCCGCTCGAAGAACCCCTCGGGAGCACCCATGCCCCGCACGCTACCGACAGGTAACCGGCTCCACCAGCCCCCGACACCACGGTCAGCGGCTGGCCGACACGGCGGTCAGCGGGCGGCCACAGCCGGCGCCACGGTCAGCGGGCGAACCCCAACCCCACCCCCAGCCCCACCAGCACCGACCCGATGGCCCGGTTCAACGTCTTCTGCGCCTTCAGCATCCGGTCGCGCAACCGGGCCTCGGAGAAGAACAGCGCCACCGCCGCGAACCAGCCCAGGTGCGCGACCGACATGAACAGCCCGTACCCGGCCTGCTGCCACACCGGCGTGCCCGGGTTCACCACCTGCGTGAAGGTCGACACCACGAACAGCGTCGTCTTCGGATTCAGCACGTTCGTCAGGAACCCCGACCGCATCGCCCCCAGCCGGGACAGCTGCGGCTTCGAGTCCAGGTCCACGGTCACCTCGGCCCGCGCCCGGAAGGTCCGTATCCCGATCCACACCAGATAGGCCGCACCCGCCAGCTTGATCACGGTGAACAGCGTGGTGGAGGAGGCGATCAGCAGACCAACCCCGAGCATCGTGTAGGAGACGTGGACCAGGACGCCCGCCGCGACCCCGGCGGCCGCGAACAGCCCGGTGGGCCGCCCGTAGAGGTAACTGTTGCGGACCACCATGGCGAAATCGGCACCGGGACTGATCACGGCGAGGAGGGTGATGACGGCAACTGCGATCACTTCTGTCATGAAGGGATGCTCACCGCCCACCCACCTCCTGATCAACCCCCATCCGAATCCGCATACTTGCCCGCTGACGGAGCTGCCCCCGACCCGTCCCCTTCCCCCCTCCCCCGCGGGGCTGATCACCTGGCCCCTGGACCTCGGCGCCGTCCCCGTCTCCCTCGCCGTCGAGCAGGCAGATGCGGCTCCGCTCCCCCACAGGTGACAATGGGAAACGTGTCCCTCCCTGCCCTGCCCGCGCTGCCCGTCCTGCAAGCCGACTGCGCCGGCTGCTTCGCCCTCTGCTGCGTCGCCCTGCCCTTCGCGAAGTCCAACGACTTCGCCGTGAACAAGCCCGCCGGAACCCCTTGCGCGAACCTCCGCGAGGACTTCCGCTGCGGCATCCACACCAAGCTGCGCGACAAGGGCTTCCAGGGCTGCACGGTCTTCGACTGCTTCGGCGCGGGCCAGCAGGTCTCCCAGGTCACCTTCGGCGGCCGCGACTGGCGCACCCACACCGGCACGGCCCGCCAGATGTTCGAGGTCTTCCCGGTGATGCGGCAGCTGCACGAGCTGCTCTTCTACGTCGCCGAGGCGCTGACGCTCCCGGACGCCGCCCCGGTCCACGCGGACCTGCGCCGCGCGCTGACGGAAACCGAGGAATGGACCCGCGCCGACGCGCAGGCCCTCGCGGCCCTGGACGTCGGCGCGCTCCGCCAGCGGATCAACACCCTGCTCCTGAAGACCAGCGAGCTCGTACGGGCAAAGGTGCCGGGCCGCAAGAAGAACCACCGCGGCGCGGACCTGATGGGAGCCCGCCTCTCAGGCGCGAACCTCCGCGGGGCGAACCTCCGCGGCGCCTACCTGATCGCCGCCGACCTCAGCCGCGCCGACCTCCGCACGGCCGACCTGATCGGCGCGGACTTCCGCGACGCCAACCTCCGCGGCGCAGACCTCCGCAACGCCGTCTTCCTCACCCAACCCCAACTGAACGCCGCCCAAGGCGACCCCAAAACCCACATCCCCCCCACCCTGACCCGCCCCTCCCACTGGACCTAGGGCCCGAAAAACCCAACCCCGCCGCGGCCAACCCCAGCCCCGCCGGAGCCAATGCCTCGCGCCGGGACCAAACCCAGCCCCGCCGGGACCAAACCCAACCCTGCCAGGGCAAACCAGCCCCGCCGCGGCCAAATCCAGCCCCGCCGGAGCCAAACCCAGCCCCGCCGGCGCTTGAGGCGCGGGGCCTGGGGCAGAGCCCCAGCAACAACCCGCACCCACGCACCCCGGCCCAGCCCAGGCCAAGCCCGGCTGGACCCGGGCCGACGAAACCCAACCCCGCCGCGGCCAAACCCAGCCCCGCCGGAGCCAAACCCAGCCCCGCCGGCGCTTAAGGCGCGGGGCCTGGGGCGGAGCCCCAGCAACGACCCGCACCCACGCACCCCCGACCCGGCCCAGGCCAAAACTCGGCCGAGCCCCCCGGACCCCGGCCCCGCCCGAGCCCGGGAAGCTACACCCGCGCCAAAAACCCCCGCACGGCAGCGAAAAACCCCTCCGCATCCCCCACCCGCACCGCATGCCCCGCCGGCAGCTCAACCATCCGCACCCCCGCCCTCCGCAAGGTCATCTCCCGCGCGTGCTCCGCCGACAGCACCCCGCTCCGATCCCCCCGCACCAGCAGCGTCGGCGACCGCACCGCCAGCCAGTCCCCCCAGTGGTCCCCGTTCAGCCCCCGCTGGGACTCCACCACGTCCTCCACCGCGCACGCGGCCCCCCACCCGTCCGCGTACTCCCGCACCGACCCCTCCAGGTCCGGCGCCGAACTCCCGACCCCCGCCAGGAACCCGTCCCGGGTACCGGCCCGCCTCGGCCACCCCAGCGCGAACGACAGGTCGCCCTCGACCACCGCCCCGATGTCCTCGACCACCACCGCCCGCACCAGATCGGGCCGCCGCGCCGCCAGCTGGTACGCGGTGACCCCGCCCAGCCCGTGCCCCAGTACCACCGCGGGCCCGAGCCCCAGCTGCTCCAGAACGGCCGCCGCGTCCGCCACGTACCCCTCCCGCGTGTACTCCCCGGCCCGGTCCGACTCCCCGTGCCCCCGCTGGTCCAGGGTGATCACCCGCCACCGCGGCCCCACCTCCCGGGCCAGCCGCTCGAAGGTCCTCCCGTCCTGGAAGTGCCCGTGCAGCGCGAGCAGCGGCGCACCCGGCCCGCCGAAATCGGTGTACGCGAGCCGCCGCCCGTCCTCCGTCACGACCACCCCCGGCAACGGCCCCAGCTTGTCGATGACCCGCCGGCGCAGCAGCTGGTACTCCTCCCAGCGCCTCGGCAGCCGCCCCGGCGGCCTCTTCACGACCCGCCCCGGCGTCACCGTCTCGCCCCGCCGGAACTGCTCGCGCGTCAGGTCGATCCGGATCCCCCCGGGCAGCAGGTTCCACCAGTGGTAGCCCTCGTGCCGGCCGTCGACGAACACCTCACCGAGCACCAGCTCCCCACCCACGATGTCCTGCACGACCACGGCGGTGATGTCGCACTGGCCCCAGGCCGGATTCTCGGCCGTCCAGGGAATCCGCGAGATGTCGGCCGGCTCGCAGGTCTCGGCCGACCATCCCGCCCGGATGGCCGCCTCGATGTCGGCAAGGCTCCACGGAGTCGTCGTCATCTCCCCAGCCTGCCGGACCCCACTGACAACGCACCCAGGCGACCAGACACCCCCCAACCACAGCCCAGAACCCGAAGTACCCCCACAACCACACGTACGGACGCAACAACTGACAGAATGTCGGACAAATATGGGCGAGTCAGCCCAACGACACGCGAGCCCGCTACGCCGAACGGCGGCCCGCAGCCCCACCCCCCGTACGCCGAGACGACAATCATTGCCCGGCGTCACCCCTCGTGATACACAGAGTGACCATACGTTCTTTCGCATACACACCGCCCATGCCCAGGTCAGGGCGCGAAGGCGGGGCGTGGGCCGGGATATCGGGTAAAGAGAGCCGTCAAGTCGACGACGGCGGCAGTTTCATCAGCGAAGATAGTGAGTGACCCCTGCCGTCGGGCACGGGGTACCGGAACTACCCATACAGGGGCGGTGAGTTACATGATCCTGGCAGCCGAAAAGGGCGACATTACCACCATCATCGGCGGAATCGCCCCGAACTGGGGGCCGTTCGGCAGTCTCGGCAACGAAGCGAAGGTCATGATCGAGGTGGTCATGGCCGTAGCGATCCTCCTCTGCCTCGGCATCGCCATCTGGGGCGCGGCCAAGCAGCGCATCGGCGCGACCGCCCTGCGCGACACCTTCAGCGCGGAACAGGGCAAGGGCCTGATCGTCGCCGGCCTCACGGGCGTCTTCATCATCGGCTCCCTCGGCACCCTCTTCACGATCGTCTACGGAATGGCCGTCTAGCCAGGCCACACCACGGCCGTACCTGATGAGGACTCACCACACCGCGCCTACGCGGGAACCAGCGCTACCGTCGGACGACGCGGAGGGGGCGGACACGCAATGAGCAACGACGAGCAGTACGGCGGCGGCGGAAGCTACGGCGAGGTCGGCGGCACGGGCCAGACCCGTACCCGCCTCCCGGACTCCCCCGCCGACCCGTACGGCCCCACCCGCCGCACCCCCCGCGCCTCCCGCGGCCTGGTCACGGTGGTCGGCGTCGTGGTCCTCCTGGTCGCCGCCATCGCGTTCGCGAACCAGGGCCCGGACACCCCCGGGGACCAGCCCTCGGACAAACCCCCGGCAGCCTCCTCCACGGCAGCCACGGGCACGACCCCGGTCACCGACAAGGCCGCGGGCATCCCCAAGGGCTTCGCCCACGACGAACAGGGCGCCCAGTCGGCGGCCGCCAACTACGCGGTGGCCCTCGGCTCCGACGGCATGTTCGACGCTACGCGCAGACGAGCCGTCGTCCAAGCCGTGTACTTGCCCGATGTGGCCGCCTCGGCGCAGAGCGGCCTCGACAAGATCTACTCGGACCCCGGGTTCCTGGGCAGTATCGGTCTCGAGGCCGACGGCAAGGCTCCCAAGGGGTTGACGTTCATCTCACGGACGAACCCGGTCGGTACGAAGGTGGAGAAGTTCAGCGGCGACACCGCGAGCGTCTCGGTCTGGTACTCCTCACTCTTCGGCCTTGCGGGTGAGGGGTCGAAGAACCCCGTCTCGGAGGGCTGGTACACGAACACGTTCGAGCTCCGTTGGCTCAACGGTGACTGGCGGGTCTCCGACTTCACACAGAAGGACGGCCCGGCTCCGGTCGGACGAGACCAGTCCGCCGCCTCTGCGGAGGAAATGGCAGCCGCGGTATCACAGTTCGGGGGTCTCACCTATGCGCGTTGACCGTCGCGGCTTGTCACTCACGGCCGTCTTGGCGGCCGTCCAGTGCGCGGCTGTACTTCTCGCTACCCGGGCCGTGGCCGCCCCGACACCGACGCCCACCCCCAGCACCCCTCCCAGCCCGCAGGCGAGCAACAACCCCTGCGACCTGATCCGAGGGCCTGCCAAGGAGTACTGCGAACGCGGCTCGGCAGGCGGATCCACCACACCCGGACTCGCCCCCAACGCCCCCGCCGAAGCCCTCAACCCCCTGGCCTCCCTGGCCAAAGGCTGCGCCGACGCCGCCTCCTGGATCGTCGGCAAGCTCAGCGAAGCGGTCAAGGGCACGGCCGAGGTCGACTTCACCAACGCCACCTTCCTCAAGCAGTACGCCGTGGTCTTCGCCGCCTCCACCATCCTCACGCTCGTCCTCTGGCTCTTCGCCGTCGCCAAACGAGCCGTCCGCGGCGTCCCCCTGACCACCGCCCTCTCCGAAGCCATCGGCTTCCTCTGGCTCACGGTCCTCGCCTCCGCCTTCACCCCGCTCATCCTCTACACCGTCGTCTCCGCCACCGACGGCGTCACCGAGGTCATCGCCTCCGCCACCGGCGGCCAGACCGACGTCTTCTTCGGCTCCTTCTCCGAGGCCCTCAAGAAGGGCGACGACATCGGCGGCGGCCCGATCATGCTGATCGTCGTCTCCCTCGTCACCGTCCTCGCCGCCGGCATCCTCTACCTGGAGCTCTTCATCCGGGCCGCCCTCCTCTACGTCGGCGCCCTCCTCGGCGTCGTCGTCTACGCGGGCCTCGTCGACCGCAACCTCTGGGGCCACGTCCGCCGCTGGGCCGGCATCATGATCGCCGTCATCCTCGTGAAACCGGTCATCGTCATCGTCCTCGGCCTCGCCGGGGCCCTCGCCGGCGAACAGGGCCCCAACGCCTTCTCCGCCGTCGTCACCGGCCTCGCCATCATCCTCCTGGCGATCTTCGCCTCCGCGATGATCTACCGATTCGTCCCCGGCTTCGGCGACGAGATCGCCTCCGCCCGCTCCAACCGCAGCAAGGCCACCGACGGCGCCCAGGCAGCCGCCGTCATCAGCTCCCCGGCCTCCCTCGTCTCGCAGGGCATCAAGACCCACAGCAGCCGCGGCGCCCACCGCGGAGGCGACGGCGGCGGCACCAACGCGCCCCGCCCCGCCAACCCCATCTCCGGAGGCGTGGCCGCCCACAGCAGCCGCCCCACCTCCGGCGGCGGCGCCGGCGGCGGATCTGTCCCCTCCGCCGCACCCCCGCCCCGCACGAGCTCGAGCACGAGGAACACAGGAGGTGACGGGCGTTGACGACCCAGTCCCACCAGCTGCACCCGGTCGCGCCCCGCCGCACGTATCTCATCGGCCGCGCCCGGCCCAACGCGATCGTCGGCAAGAACCGCGAGACCGGTGAGATCGCCCTGATCATCGCGGGGGCGTTCTTCGGCATGATGAGCGGACTGCTCGTCCCCGACCTCACCCTGCGCATCGTCAGCCTCGCCGGCATCCCCGTGATCGCGCTCGCCGCCGTGTACGTCCCGTACAAGGGCCGCACCTTCTACCGCTGGTTCGAGATCAGCCGCAGCTACAAGCGCACCCTGCGGCGCGGGACGACGTACCGCTCGGGCGCCATCGAAGCAGGCGTCCGCGGCTCCGACGGCCGCGAGGTCGAGGTCGGCCCGCCCCCCGGCATCGGCCGCATCAACTGGCTCGCCGCCCCCTTCGGCCCCGACGAGATCGCCGTACTCCTGCACGCCGACCGCCGCACCGTCACCGCGGCCATCGAGATCGAGGGCCCCGGCGTCGGCCTGCGCGACAGCGAGGACCAGGAAGCCCTCGTCGACCGCTTCGGCACCCTCCTCAAGCACGTCGCCAACGGAGACGGTTTCGTCACCCGCCTCCAGATGCTCGCCCGCACCCTGCCCGCCGACCCCGACGCCCACGCCAAGGACGTCGCCCAGCGCGGCGACACCCAGGCCCCCGGCTGGCTCCGCGAGTCCTACGACCAGCTCCAGTCGATGGTCTCCACCTCCTCCGAGCAGCACCGCGCCTACCTCGTCGCCTGCATGCACTACACGCGCGAACTCGCCGCCGAAGCCCACACCATCGCCCGCGCCGGCACCCCCCACAAGGGCCGCAAGCTCGACCGCGACGCAGGCCTCGCCATCGTCATGGCCCGCGAGCTCACCGACATCTGCGCCCGCCTCGCCGAAGCCGACATCCGCGTCCGCCAGCCCCTCGGCCAGGGCCGCCTCTCCTCCCTCGTGCACTCCATGTACGACCCGGACCACCCCATCGACCACATCCAGGCCATGACCAAACGCAACGCCTGGCCGGCCGAACTCGACGCCGTGGAGCCCACCTTCCTCCAGGCCAAGACCCGCGAGTCCTCCACCCGCGCCCCCTGGTGCCACGCCACGGCATGGGTGAAGGAGTGGCCGATGACCCCCGTCGGGGTCAACTTCCTCGCACCCCTCCTCGTCCACACCCCCGACGTGATCCGCACCGTCGCCGTCACCATGGACCTGGAGCCCACCGAGGTGGCCATCGAGCGCATGCTCACCGAGAAGACCAACGACGAGGCCGACGCCAGCCGCGCCGCCAAGATGAACCGCACCGTCGACCCCCGCGACATCGCCGCACACGGCCGGCTCGACCAAAGAGGTGAAGATCTCGCCAGCGGTGCGGCGGGAGTCAACCTGGTCGGGTACATCACGGTGTCCTCGCGTTCGCCGGAGGCACTCGCCCGCGACAAGCGGACGATCCGCGCCTCCGCCGGCAAGTCCTACCTGAAGCTGGAATGGTGCGACCGCGAGCACCACCGCGCCTTCGTCAACACCTTGCCGTTCGCCACCGGCATCCGACGCTAGCTGGAGGGAAGTGCCGCCCATGCGAGATCCCATGTCCGCCCTGACGGACGCCTTCACCAGCTTCCTCTTCGGCAAAGTCGAAACCACGCGCCTGCCCGTACGCACCTCCACCGGGCAGGCGCAGGCCGTCTACCTGCCCACCGCCGCCCCCGGACTCGGCGACTCCGGCGTCATCATCGGACGCGAGGTCTACAGCGGCAAGGGCTACATCTACGACCCCTTCCAGCTGTACGGCCAACAGCTCCCGGCCCCCCACTGGCTGGTCCTCGGCGAATCCGGAAACGGCAAGTCCGCCCTGGAGAAGACCTACGTCCTGCGCCAGCTCCGCTTCAAGGACCGCCAGGTCGTCGTCCTCGACGCCCAGGGCGAGGACGGCGTCGGCGAGTGGAACCTGATCGCCCAGCAGCTGGGAATAACCCCCATCCGCCTGGACCCGATCGCCGCCAACGACGACGGGATCCGCCTCAACCCCCTCGACCCGTCGATCACCACGACCGGGCAGCTCGCGCTGCTCCGGACCATCATCGAAGTCGCCATGGGCCACGGCCTCGACGAGCGCGCCGGCTTCGCCCTCAAGGTCGCGCACGCCTACGTCGTCGACGCCATCCGCGACCGCCAGCCCGTCCTGACCGACATCGTGGAACAACTGCGCCACCCCGAAGCCGAATCGGCGCTCGCCATGAACGTCGACATAGACGATGTACGGGCCTGGGGCCTCGACGTGGCACTGGTCCTCGACCGCCTCGTCGACGGCGACCTGCGCGGCATGTTCGACGGCCCGACCACCGTCGGCATCGACCTCGACGCCCCGCTGATCGTCTTCGACCTCTCCCACATCGACCGCAACTCCATCGCCATGCCCATCCTCATGGCGATCGTCGGCGTCTGGCTGGAACACACCTGGATCCGGCCCGACCGCAAGAAGCGCATCTTCCTCGTCGAAGAGGCCTGGCACATCATCAACAGCCCCTTCGTCGCCCAGCTGTTCCAGCGCCTCCTGAAGTTCGGCCGCCGCCTCGGCCTGTCCTTCGTCGCCGTCGTCCACCACCTCTCCGACGTCGTCGACGGCGCCGCCGCACGCGAAGCCGCGGCCATCCTCAAGATGGCCTCCACCCGCACCATCTACGCCCAGAAAGCCGACGAGGCCCGCGCCACCGGACGCGTCCTGGGCCTGCCCCGATGGGCCGTGGAGATCATCCCGACCCTCACCCCCGGCATCGCGGTCTGGGACGTCAACGGCAACGTCCAGGTGGTCAAACACCTCATCACCGAAGCCGAACGCCCCCTGGTCTTCACCGACCGCGCCATGACCGAGTCCTCCACCCCCAGCCGCCTCCCCGACGACCTGCTGGCCGCCGAACTCGAGGCGGAGGAGCGCGCCTTGTCCATCGAACGCAGCCGCGCCGGCAACGGCCCGGGCTCCGCCACCACGGTGGCCTGACCATGCACGAGGCACGACGTACGGAGACCCCCGCGCGCGGCGGGATCCCGGACGGCCTGCTGGTCGGCCTACTGGCCTTCCTGCTGGGCCTCGCCCTCCTGGTCTGGTCGGCAACGGGCCTCGCCGCCTTGTTCACCAAGGGCGCCTGGCCCGACACCGTCACCTTCACCCGCACCCCGGACGCGGTCCGCGCCCTGATAGCGCAACCCCACGACCTCCCCGGCGCCTGGCCCGACACCGACCCCGCGGCCCTCTCGGGCTGGGGTCTGTTCTGGGGCCTGTTCCTCAGCCAACTCCTGGTGCTGTTCGTCCTCACCGTCTTCGCCATCGGCGTGATCGCCCGCACCAAATCCCGCCGCGCCCTCGCCAAACAGGCCGCACTGACCCCTGAACCGGCCCTCGAACCCGCAGCCAGGGCACATCCAGCCCCGCCGGCATTCGAGGCGCGGGGTCCGGGACGGAGCCCCAGCAGCGGCGCCTGGCTGAACTCCTCCACCACAGCCCCCGAACCGGCCCCCGAGGCAAATCCAGCCCCGCCGGCGTTTGACGCGCGGGGTCCGGAGCGGAGCCCCGGCAACAGCGCCCGGCCGAACTCCCCCACCGCCCCACAGGCCCGCCTCGCGTACGCCGGCCCCAACGACCGCTTCCACGCGGCGGCCCACCGCATCGGCGAAGCCGAAGGCGCCGCCCTGATCATCACCTCGTCGCCCACCCTCTGGGCCGAGACCAAGGACGCCCGCGCCAAACTCGGCCCGGTCCTCCTCTACGACCCCTCCCACCTGTGCGACACCCCGGCCCGCATGCACTGGAACCCCGCCGAGGGCTGCGCCGACCGGGACACCGCCGCCGCCCGCGCGATCGCCCTGCTGGCCCCCGTACGCCCCCAGGCCCGCATGGACGCGGCCGTCGCCGACACCGCGGAAACGCTCCTGCGCAGCTGGCTCCAGGCGGCTGCCCTGGACGACCGCCCCTTCAAGCAGCTGCACCGCTGGACCCAGGGCAACAGCGCCCAGGACCCCGTCCGCATCCTGCGCACCCACCCCCACGCCGCCCCGGGCGCCGCCGGCGAGCTGGAGAGCGCCCTCACCGCCCACCCCGAACGCCGCGAGCTCGCCCAGAACCTGACAGCCCGGGCCCTCTCCTGCCTCACGTCGATCCACATCCGCGAGGCCTGCAATCCGAACCGAACGGATTCGCTCACACTGGCTTCGTTCCTGGGCGAAGGGGGCAGCCTGTACGTGGTGGGCGAACCGCTGGAAGACCCCCGTACCCACCCGGGTGCGATGCCCTTGCTGACCGCACTCGCCTCTCACGTGGTCGAGCACGGCCGTCGCATGGCCGCACGGTCATCCCACGGTCGGCTCGACCCACCACTCTCGCTGGTCCTGGACGACGTGGCAGCGGTCGCCCCGCTCCCCCAGCTCCCGGAACTCCTCACCGACGAGACGCTCCCCCTGCTGGCCCTGTGCCGAAGCCGCGAACAGGCCCGCACCCGCTGGCCGGACGCGGACCTGCCCTGACCTGTCAGTCGCTGGGGGTATCGCCGGCCGGCCGGGAAAACACGTACTCGAGCTCCTTCGCCGACGGATCCGTCGGCAGGGGCACGACGAAGCCCGACGCCTCGAAACCGAACCGCCGGTAGAACGCCGCGGCACGCGCGTTGTCCTCGTGCACGAAGAGCCGTACGCGCTCCAGCGCCGGCCCCTCCAGCGACCAGGCCCACTCCAGCGCCGCCTCGAACAGCGCCTCCGTCAGCCCCGTCCCGCGGTGCTCGGCCCGTACGAACACCCCCACCAGGTGACCCTGGTGCGCCTCGATGGTCTCGTCGAAGATCCCCGTGTCCCCGGCCTCCTCGACCAGGACCACCACGTTCCCGTTCCACGTGCCGTCCGGTGCCTCGGCGATGAACTGCCGGACCGACCGCCCCTGCGAAGCCCCCTCGGTCCGCTCCTGCCAAAAGGCGTCGGGCCGGCCCTCGGCGGCCTCCCGCGTATCCAGGAACGCGACCGGCGCCGCCGGATCCCGCAACGCGGCGATGCGAAGCTCCTTTACCTTCTCCCACTCGTCGGCTCGTACAGGACGTATCACGTGCGTGTTCATGGCTCGAGATCCTAGCGAGCACCCGTGATCAACACCGCGGCATTTCACCCGCACCGGCCTTCATGCACAGGCCCTCCACGACGCACCCACGCCCTCTCCGGAACCGACCACTACTTCTGCCGTTTCTGCCCCGGAACGCAGAAAAGCCCCGCACCGAACCCGTAAGGGTTTGGTGCGGGGCTTCCGCAATGATTGTTCGGCGGCGTCCTACTCTCCCACAGGGTCCCCCCTGCAGTACCATCGGCGCTGAAAGGCTTAGCTTCCGGGTTCGGAATGTAACCGGGCGTTTCCCTAACGCTATGACCACCGAAACACTATGAAGTTAACCAACCGGGCATGGACACGGTTCGTTACTTCAGAACTAACACAGTGGACGCGAGCAACTGAGGACAAGCCCTCGGCCTATTAGTACCAGTCAGCTTCACCCGTTACCGGGCTTCCACATCTGGCCTATCAACCCAGTCGTCTACTGGGAGCCTTACCCTCTCAAGGAGGTGGGAATACTCATCTTGAAGCAGGCTTCCCGCTTAGATGCTTTCAGCGGTTATCCCTCCCGAACGTAGCCAACCAGCCATGCCCTTGGCAGGACAACTGGCACACCAGAGGTTCGTCCGTCCCGGTCCTCTCGTACTAGGGACAGCCCTTCTCAATATTCCTACGCGCACAGCGGATAGGGACCGAACTGTCTCACGACGTTCTAAACCCAGCTCGCGTACCGCTTTAATGGGCGAACAGCCCAACCCTTGGGACCGACTCCAGCCCCAGGATGCGACGAGCCGACATCGAGGTGCCAAACCATCCCGTCGATATGGACTCTTGGGGAAGATCAGCCTGTTATCCCCGGGGTACCTTTTATCCGTTGAGCGACGGCGCTTCCACAAGCCACCGCCGGATCACTAGTCCCGACTTTCGTCCCTGCTCGACCCGTCGGTCTCACAGTCAAGCTCCCTTGTGCACTTACACTCAACACCTGATTGCCAACCAGGCTGAGGGAACCTTTGGGCGCCTCCGTTACCCTTTGGGAGGCAACCGCCCCAGTTAAACTACCCATCAGACACTGTCCCTGATCCGGATCACGGACCGAGGTTAGACATCCAGCACGACCAGAGTGGTATTTCAACGGCGACTCCACAACCACTGGCGTGGCTGCTTCAAAGTCTCCCACCTATCCTACACAAGCCGAACCGAACACCAATATCAAACTATAGTAAAGGTCCCGGGGTCTTTCCGTCCTGCTGCGCGAAACGAGCATCTTTACTCGTAGTGCAATTTCACCGGGCCTATGGTTGAGACAGTCGAGAAGTCGTTACGCCATTCGTGCAGGTCGGAACTTACCCGACAAGGAATTTCGCTACCTTAGGATGGTTATAGTTACCACCGCCGTTTACTGGCGCTTAAGTTCTCAGCTTCGCCACACCGAAATGTGACTAACCGGTCCCCTTAACGTTCCAGCACCGGGCAGGCGTCAGTCCGTATACATCGCCTTACGGCTTCGCACGGACCTGTGTTTTTAGTAAACAGTCGCTTCTCGCTGGTCTCTGCGGCCACCCCCAGCTCAAGGAGCAAGTCCTCTCACCAGTGATGGCCCCCCTTCTCCCGAAGTTACGGGGGCATTTTGCCGAGTTCCTTAACCATAGTTCACCCGAACGCCTCGGTATTCTCTACCTGACCACCTGAGTCGGTTTAGGGTACGGGCCGCCATGAAACTCGCTAGAGGCTTTTCTCGACAGCATAGGATCATCCACTTCACCACAATCGGCTCGGCATCAGGTCTCAGCCTTAATGAGGGACGGATTTGCCTACCCCTCGGCCTACACCCTTACCCCGGGACTACCACCGCCCGGGCTGGACTACCTTCCTGCGTCACCCCATCGCTTACCTACTACCACCTTGGATCGGCGGCTCCACCACTTTCCTTTCCCCGAAGGGTCCGGAACGGCTTCACGGCCTTAGCATTAGAGGATTCGATATTGGGCGTTTCAAAGCGGGTACCGGAATATCAACCGGTTGTCCATCGACTACGCCTGTCGGCCTCGCCTTAGGTCCCGACTTACCCTGGGCAGATCAGCTTGACCCAGGAACCCTTAGTCAATCGGCGCACACGTTTCTCACGTGTGTATCGCTACTCATGCCTGCATTCTCACTCGTGAACCGTCCACAACTAGCTTCCGCTGCTGCTTCACCCGGCACACGACGCTCCCCTACCCATCACAGCGGGCGTTGGCCCTATTGCTGCAATGACACGACTTCGGCGGTACGCTTGAGCCCCGCTACATTGTCGGCGCGGAATCACTTGACCAGTGAGCTATTACGCACTCTTTCAAGGGTGGCTGCTTCTAAGCCAACCTCCTGGTTGTCTCTGCGACTCCACATCCTTTCCCACTTAGCGTACGCTTAGGGGCCTTAGTCGATGCTCTGGGCTGTTTCCCTCTCGACCATGGAGCTTATCCCCCACAGTCTCACTGCCGTGCTCTCACTTACCGGCATTCGGAGTTTGGCTAAGGTCAGTAACCCGGTAGGGCCCATCGCCTATCCAGTGCTCTACCTCCGGCAAGAAACACACGACGCTGCACCTAAATGCATTTCGGGGAGAACCAGCTATCACGGAGTTTGATTGGCCTTTCACCCCTAACCACAGGTCATCCCCCAGGTTTTCAACCCTGGTGGGTTCGGTCCTCCACGAAGTCTTACCTCCGCTTCAACCTGCCCATGGCTAGATCACTCCGCTTCGGGTCTAGAGCGTGCAACTCAATCGCCCTATTCGGACTCGCTTTCGCTACGGCTTCCCCACACGGGTTAACCTCGCTACACACCGCTAACTCGCAGGCTCATTCTTCAAAAGGCACGCAGTCACGACCCATTGGGTAAACCCAATGAGCGACGCTCCCACGGCTTGTAGGCACACGGTTTCAGGTACTATTTCACTCCGCTCCCGCGGTACTTTTCACCATTCCCTCACGGTACTATCCGCTATCGGTCACCAGGGAATATTTAGGCTTAGCGGGTGGTCCCGCCAGATTCACACGGGATTTCTCGGGCCCCGTGCTACTTGGGAGATTCTTAAGCAAGCCGCTGATGTTTCGTCTACGGGGGTCTTACCCTCTACGCCGGACCTTTCGCATGTCCTTCGACTACATCAACGGTTTCTGACTCGCCGACCGGCCGGCAGACCGATCAAAAGAATTCCCACAACCCCGCATGCGCAACCCCTGCCGGGTATCACACGCATATGGTTTGGCCTCATCCGGTTTCGCTCGCCACTACTCCCGGAATCACGGTTGTTTTCTCTTCCTGAGGGTACTGAGATGTTTCACTTCCCCTCGTTCCCTCCACACTGCCTATGTGTTCAGCAGTGGGTGACAGCCCATGACGACTGCCGGGTTTCCCCATTCGGACACCCCCGGATCAAAGCTCAGTTGGCAGCTCCCCGGGGCCTATCGCGGCCTCTCACGTCCTTCATCGGTTCCTGGTGCCAAGGCATCCACCGTGTGCCCTTAAAAACTTGGCCACAGATGCTCGCGTCCACTGTGTAGTTCTCAAGCAACGACCAGCCACCCATCACCCTGCACCTCCAAGAGGAACAAGTTCACTGGGGCCGGCATCGCGAAGACACAACCTTTACGGCCGTACCTTCAGATACCCAACAACGTGCCAGGCACCAGCCGTCCTCCGAACTCTCTTTCCACGCCGAAGCAGTACTCGAGAACCATCAGATCGTCTGGCGCCAAATAATCAACGTTCCACCCATGAGCTGACCGTGCAGAACATTTGTCTGCAATCGGTACTGTGCTCCTTAGAAAGGAGGTGATCCAGCCGCACCTTCCGGTACGGCTACCTTGTTACGACTTCGTCCCAATCGCCAGTCCCACCTTCGACAGCTCCCTCCCTTACGGGTTGGGCCACCGGCTTCGGGTGTTACCGACTTTCGTGACGTGACGGGCGGTGTGTACAAGGCCCGGGAACGTATTCACCGCAGCAATGCTGATCTGCGATTACTAGCAACTCCGACTTCATGGGGTCGAGTTGCAGACCCCAATCCGAACTGAGACCGGCTTTTTGAGATTCGCTCCACCTCACGGTATCGCAGCTCATTGTACCGGCCATTGTAGCACGTGTGCAGCCCAAGACATAAGGGGCATGATGACTTGACGTCGTCCCCACCTTCCTCCGAGTTGACCCCGGCGGTCTCCTGTGAGTCCCCATCACCCCGAAGGGCATGCTGGCAACACAGGACAAGGGTTGCGCTCGTTGCGGGACTTAACCCAACATCTCACGACACGAGCTGACGACAGCCATGCACCACCTGTATACCGACCACAAGGGGGGCACTATCTCTAATGCTTTCCGGTATATGTCAAGCCTTGGTAAGGTTCTTCGCGTTGCGTCGAATTAAGCCACATGCTCCGCTGCTTGTGCGGGCCCCCGTCAATTCCTTTGAGTTTTAGCCTTGCGGCCGTACTCCCCAGGCGGGGAACTTAATGCGTTAGCTGCGGCACCGACGACGTGGAATGTCGCCAACACCTAGTTCCCAACGTTTACGGCGTGGACTACCAGGGTATCTAATCCTGTTCGCTCCCCACGCTTTCGCTCCTCAGCGTCAGTAATGGCCCAGAGATCCGCCTTCGCCACCGGTGTTCCTCCTGATATCTGCGCATTTCACCGCTACACCAGGAATTCCGATCTCCCCTACCACACTCTAGCTAGCCCGTATCGAATGCAGACCCGAGGTTAAGCCTCGGGCTTTCACATCCGACGTGACAAGCCGCCTACGAGCTCTTTACGCCCAATAATTCCGGACAACGCTTGCGCCCTACGTATTACCGCGGCTGCTGGCACGTAGTTAGCCGGCGCTTCTTCTGCAGGTACCGTCACTTTCGCTTCTTCCCTGCTGAAAGAGGTTTACAACCCGAAGGCCGTCATCCCTCACGCGGCGTCGCTGCATCAGGCTTTCGCCCATTGTGCAATATTCCCCACTGCTGCCTCCCGTAGGAGTCTGGGCCGTGTCTCAGTCCCAGTGTGGCCGGTCGCCCTCTCAGGCCGGCTACCCGTCGTCGCCTTGGTGGGCCATTACCCCACCAACAAGCTGATAGGCCGCGGGCTCATCCTTCACCGCCGGAGCTTTCAACCCCCGCCCATGCAGGCAGGAGTGGTATCCGGTATTAGACCCCGTTTCCAGGGCTTGTCCCAGAGTGAAGGGCAGATTGCCCACGTGTTACTCACCCGTTCGCCACTAATCCACCCCGAAGGGCTTCATCGTTCGACTTGCATGTGTTAAGCACGCCGCCAGCGTTCGTCCTGAGCCAGGATCAAACTCTCCATGAATGTTTACCCGTAATCGGGTTCACACACACGAAAGAGCGGGCCAGTCTTGGTCGGAATAAGACCGACTGACCACAACGTCCTCGCTGTGTTTGTTGCCTGCAAGCACTCCACAAGGAAGCCTCACAGGTCTTTTTCAAAGGAACCTCATCCACCGAAGTGGACGGGGTATCAACTTTTGGCGTTGATTTTTGGCACGCTGTTGAGTTCTCAAGGAACGGACGCTTCCTTTGTACTCACCCTCTCGGGCTTTCCTCCGGGCTTCGTTCTTCGTTTCCGACTCTATCAGACTCCTTCGTGTCCGATTCCCGGTCGAAGCGGGTTTCGCTTTCCAGGTTTCCGCTTTCGCGTTTCCCTTTCCGGCGAGTCCGACTCTATCAGAAGATCTCCACCGGTTTTCACCGGCTTCGGATTTCTCAATGGAGACAGATGTCCTGCCATGGAATTGCATTCCGTGCAGGGAGTGCTGCCGAACTGTCCAGTTCGAGGCAACCGCTCCACTCTACAACCCCCTGCCCGAGCCTCCAAATCGGCCTGGCCCGCCCCGCCTGACCTGCGATCCTGCCTGCCATCGGAGCCCCCGCCGTGGCCGTCGCGTTGCAGTACCGGCACGGGACATTGCGACGGCTCTTCCCGTACTCCTGTGTGCTCTACGAGCATCAGTTCGGCGGTCCGGCGACCGGAATCGGGAAGTCCGTCGTCCATACGAGCACCGTCCACCACGCTCACGGCCTCCAGCCCGGTGGCGCCTATGCCGTACGCCGCTCCCTGAGCTTGTTCCTTGACCTCCCGACGGGATGCTTGATCACTGGTGGACCGTTGCGGTGAGGCGTTGCAGCGCGGCGTGAGCGGGTGGGCCCCAGGAGGGCTTGCCTCCAGGGCGGCCGTGGACGCCGGCATTCCCGATGTGGATGCCGGCGAGAGCGCGCAGCACCGCCCAGCCACGGGCGCGGCGTAGGGTCGCGGCGTCCGGGCTTGGCTGGTACGTCTCGTGGAAGCGGTCGATGGCACCGTCCGGCAGCAGGATCCAAGCTGCGGCGAGGTCGCAGGCTGGGTCGCCGGCGAAGAGGTCGCCGAAGTCGATCACTCCGGAGAACGTGCCGTTCGTGGTCAGGATGTTCGCTGGATGCAGGTCGCCGTGCAGCCAAAGTCTTGGGCCTGCCCAGTCCGGCGCGGCGGCGGCGTCCTCCCAGACCGCGCGGACGGCGTCCGGGTCGCGAACCAGCCCCAGTTCGGTGGCCGAGGCGAGCCCTTGGGTGAAGTGTTCGGCGGTGTCGGCCAGCGGGCCACCGCGGTCTCTGCCTGAGGGCGCCCCGTCTGGGGCGGGGCGGTGGAGGGCGGTCAGGAAGGCGGCCAAGGTGACGGCCGCCTCCGTGGCGCGCGTAGCGGGGGCGCGGTCGGCGGGCTCGCCTCCGATCCCCGTCGCGATCGAGACCAGCCGCGGCCTGTAGTCGCCGTGCTGCGGACCGGGAAGCGGCCAGTGTTCACGATCAACCCGTGAGCCGCCGCCCGATACCGCGACCGGCACGCCGTCTCCCGCAAGAAGTCCGACCCCGGCGACGCCCTCGTCCTGGCGAACATTCTCCGCACCGACATGCACGCCCACCTGCCCCTGCCCGACGACAGCGACCTGGCCCGCGCCATCGCGGTCCTGGCCCGGGCCCAACAGGACGCCGTCTGGAATCGACAGCAGCTCGCCAACCAGCTCCGCTCCCTGCTGCGCGAGTACTACCCCGCCGCGTTGGCGGCTTGCGCCAAGTGGGACAACGGTCTGTGCCGCCCGGAGGCCCGCGAGCTCCTCAACCTGGTCCCCACGCCGACCAGGGCCGCCCGCCTGACCCGCCCGCAGCTCACCGCCACACTCAAAACGAGCTGGCCGTAAGCGCGGCATCGAGGCCGAAGCCGAGCGGCTCCTCGAGTCCTTCCGCCAGGACTGGGCCCATCAGCCACCCCTGGTCGAGGACGCGCTGGGCAGACAAATGCTCGCTCTCCTGGGCCAGCTCGCGGCCGCCTGCACCGCCGCAGACGAGCTCGCCCAGGCGGTGGAGGAAGTCTTCCCACAACATCCAGACGCGGAGATCATCCTCAGCTTTCCCGGCCTCGGCACCCAGCTCGGTGCCCGTGTGCTGGCCGAGATCGGAGACGACCGCACCCGGTTCGCCGACGCCCGTGGCCTGAAGGCCTACGCCGGCGCCTTACCCGTCACCCGTCACCCGTCACCCGTCACCCGTCACCCGTCACCCGTCACCCGTCACCCGTCACCCGAGCTTCGGGGAAGAAGTCGAGCATCACCCGGCGCTGGGTGAAGAACGACCGTCTCAACCATGCGGGATATCTCTGGGCTTTCGCGTCCCTGACGGCCTCCAGGGGAGCCAAAGCCCACTACCGGCGCCGACGCGCCGAGCACTCCGACTGGCACGCCGCCGCCCAACGCAACCTCTTCAACCGCGTGATCGGCCAGCTCTACCACTGTCTCCAGCAGCGCCATCCATATGACGAGGCACTGGCCTTCCCAGCACCGACCGCCGAGGTCACCACAGCGGCCGCATAGCCCAGTGCGTCTACTGGCCTGGGGACGTCACCCAGGGAGCGAACCGCTGATCGGGGCCTGCATCCTCGCGCCAGTACCGCAGGACCATTTCCTGGACGATGTCGAGGCGCTCTGCGGCGATGAGACACGAGACCGGTTCCTGCCCGCCGGCGTCGGCTTCGAAGGCGACCACGATGGGCGGCTTCTCTCCGAGCTGACGAGTGACTTTCAGGAGCTCGTCGGGCGACGGGGATCGGAAGACCGGATCGTGAAAGCCGGACGGACAACTGACGAAGATCGGATCGCCGAAGATCAGTTCCAGGCCGTGGTGGTAGGTCAAGTCGTGGCCGGCGGCGAGCCTGAGCTGTCCGCCGTCCCAGGCGACGACGTCCCAGTCCCACCAGGACCCTTCGGGAAGCTGGATCGCAGTATGCGTTCCTTCGGCATCCACCGGCGGTCTCCTCATCCCGTTCGAACAGATCGACAGGCTACACAGCGGCTGCGAGCGTGCGGCTTGACGTACACCGGGCTGAGCCCGCGTGCCTTCGGGAAACTGGTGACGGTTCTGCGGCGTGAGGGTGCAGACGCGGTCCGCAAGGGCCGGCCGTGGAGCCTTGTGCTGGAGGACCGGGCACTGCTGGTCGCGGCGTACTGGCGCACGAACTTGACGATGCGCCAACTCGCCCCACTGTTCGGGGTGTTCAAGTCGGCCGCGGACCGCATCATCGACCACCTCGGGCCCGGGACAACCCGTAGGTGGCCTAAGCCTCCGGAGCCCTGACCGCACTGAACGCCCACGACGGCTCGTTCCACTGGCACACCGAACTCAAGGTGGCCGGGGAACCGACCACCGCACTCTGCCTCTCGTCGCACCCCAGGGACACCTGCTCCGCGGAACCGTCGACGGCCGCCCCCTGATCCCGGGAAGCGCTCAGAGGTTCACTCGCTTGAGGTACACCCGGCTGCGGTGCGGGATGGTCTGGTACCAGACCATCAGGTGCTCGTCCTCGTACGTACGCAGCCGCATCGGGTGCGGGTCCTCGTAGAGGCTGCCGTCCTTGGGGTCGATCGCCATCGACGCCAGGTCGACCAGGCCGTCCATGACAGCGCCGACGAGGGCCTGGTGCTCGGCGGGCATGTCGCCGAGCACCCACAGACGGCTGGGATCGCACTCCCAGGCCCAGCCGTTGTCGTTCTCGACGCCTTCGCCCCGCCGGCTCACTGACCGATTTCCCGCTGGGCCTCGGCGAGGATGCGGCTGCTCGTCTCCATCGCGGCCCGAAACTCCGCCTCCGTGGCCGCGGGATCTCCCGCGATGCGTTCTGCCTCGTGGAGCGCGGCCGCCCGGGCCGGCCAGCGGTGGATCGCCACGTGGGTGGCCCACTTGATCAGAAAGAACCGCAGCGGATTGATCGCGCCCGTTTCCGCGGCACGGTCGAACGCCTCGTTGCATTCCTTGTCGAGCACGGCGAGGTTCGCCATGTCGATCCTGCGCACGGCGTCCCGCAGGGCTTCCCGCGTCATGGCCGGCTGAGGGATGAGCGGCCCGCCGTCTTCCAGCTGCTGTGCTGTCATCGCGTCCTCCAGAGGAACGCTGGCCAGGATACCCAGCCGGCCCCGGCCATCGGCTCGTGAACGCAGAAAAGCCCCGCACCGAACCCGTAAGGGTTTGGTGCGGGGCTTCCGCAATGATTGTTCGGCGGCGTCCTACTCTCCCACAGGGTCCCCCCTGCAGTACCATCGGCGCTGAAAGGCTTAGCTTCCGGGTTCGGAATGTAACCGGGCGTTTCCCTAACGCTATGACCACCGAAACACTATGAAGTTAACCAACCGGGCATGGACACGGTTCGTTACTTCAGAACTAACACAGTGGACGCGAGCAACTGAGGACAAGCCCTCGGCCTATTAGTACCAGTCAGCTTCACCCGTTACCGGGCTTCCACATCTGGCCTATCAACCCAGTCGTCTACTGGGAGCCTTACCCTCTCAAGGAGGTGGGAATACTCATCTTGAAGCAGGCTTCCCGCTTAGATGCTTTCAGCGGTTATCCCTCCCGAACGTAGCCAACCAGCCATGCCCTTGGCAGGACAACTGGCACACCAGAGGTTCGTCCGTCCCGGTCCTCTCGTACTAGGGACAGCCCTTCTCAATATTCCTACGCGCACAGCGGATAGGGACCGAACTGTCTCACGACGTTCTAAACCCAGCTCGCGTACCGCTTTAATGGGCGAACAGCCCAACCCTTGGGACCGACTCCAGCCCCAGGATGCGACGAGCCGACATCGAGGTGCCAAACCATCCCGTCGATATGGACTCTTGGGGAAGATCAGCCTGTTATCCCCGGGGTACCTTTTATCCGTTGAGCGACGGCGCTTCCACAAGCCACCGCCGGATCACTAGTCCCGACTTTCGTCCCTGCTCGACCCGTCGGTCTCACAGTCAAGCTCCCTTGTGCACTTACACTCAACACCTGATTGCCAACCAGGCTGAGGGAACCTTTGGGCGCCTCCGTTACCCTTTGGGAGGCAACCGCCCCAGTTAAACTACCCATCAGACACTGTCCCTGATCCGGATCACGGACCGAGGTTAGACATCCAGCACGACCAGAGTGGTATTTCAACGGCGACTCCACAACCACTGGCGTGGCTGCTTCAAAGTCTCCCACCTATCCTACACAAGCCGAACCGAACACCAATATCAAACTATAGTAAAGGTCCCGGGGTCTTTCCGTCCTGCTGCGCGAAACGAGCATCTTTACTCGTAGTGCAATTTCACCGGGCCTATGGTTGAGACAGTCGAGAAGTCGTTACGCCATTCGTGCAGGTCGGAACTTACCCGACAAGGAATTTCGCTACCTTAGGATGGTTATAGTTACCACCGCCGTTTACTGGCGCTTAAGTTCTCAGCTTCGCCACACCGAAATGTGACTAACCGGTCCCCTTAACGTTCCAGCACCGGGCAGGCGTCAGTCCGTATACATCGCCTTACGGCTTCGCACGGACCTGTGTTTTTAGTAAACAGTCGCTTCTCGCTGGTCTCTGCGGCCACCCCCAGCTCAAGGAGCAAGTCCTCTCACCAGTGATGGCCCCCCTTCTCCCGAAGTTACGGGGGCATTTTGCCGAGTTCCTTAACCATAGTTCACCCGAACGCCTCGGTATTCTCTACCTGACCACCTGAGTCGGTTTAGGGTACGGGCCGCCATGAAACTCGCTAGAGGCTTTTCTCGACAGCATAGGATCATCCACTTCACCACAATCGGCTCGGCATCAGGTCTCAGCCTTAATGAGGGACGGATTTGCCTACCCCTCGGCCTACACCCTTACCCCGGGACTACCACCGCCCGGGCTGGACTACCTTCCTGCGTCACCCCATCGCTTACCTACTACCACCTTGGATCGGCGGCTCCACCACTTTCCTTTCCCCGAAGGGTCCGGAACGGCTTCACGGCCTTAGCATTAGAGGATTCGATATTGGGCGTTTCAAAGCGGGTACCGGAATATCAACCGGTTGTCCATCGACTACGCCTGTCGGCCTCGCCTTAGGTCCCGACTTACCCTGGGCAGATCAGCTTGACCCAGGAACCCTTAGTCAATCGGCGCACACGTTTCTCACGTGTGTATCGCTACTCATGCCTGCATTCTCACTCGTGAACCGTCCACAACTAGCTTCCGCTGCTGCTTCACCCGGCACACGACGCTCCCCTACCCATCACAGCGGGCGTTGGCCCTATTGCTGCAATGACACGACTTCGGCGGTACGCTTGAGCCCCGCTACATTGTCGGCGCGGAATCACTTGACCAGTGAGCTATTACGCACTCTTTCAAGGGTGGCTGCTTCTAAGCCA